>NZ_CP132230.1:690000-1290000 GCF_030732225.1 Streptococcus iniae
TTTATTACGATTGACGCCACCTCAATACCAAACCTTAAGCCAAGCAAATTCCTTAGAGTGTCAATTTGGTGGATCAGAATTAAATGTATTAGCTACTTTGGCTCAATTAGGGCATCAAGTGGCGATGGTTTCAGCTATTCCAGATAATGATTTGGGAACCATGACACAACAATTTTTATTTTCCAAACAAATAGGTCAAAAAGCAGTTATTCGAAAAGGACAACGGCTGGGCCTTTATTACTATCAAAAGGGATTTTCAAGAAGAGCAAGCCGTGTGACGTATGATCGTAAATACTCTGCTTTTTGGGAAAGTCGGTTAGCGGATTACGATGTAGAGTCCTTGTTTGAAGAAGCAGATTGGTTTCATGTTTCAGGGATAACACCTGCTCTGACGAATGAGTTATACCATTTAACAGAAGTCTTAATGAAAAAGGCTAAGGAATTGGGTGTAACCATTTCTTTTGATTTAAATTTTAGAGAGAGTCTTTGGTCATCTTTTCAAGAGGCGCGGGATTTATTGTCGCCTTTAGTAGCTTTAGCGGATGTATGCATTGGTCTTGAACCTATTCATTTACCGAGTGAAGTAAATGATTTGAAAGATGAATTGGGCTTGAAGGCACCTTACAAGGATAAAATAATCCTTTTAGAGGTGCTAGAGGAAATCTGCCAATCTTATCAATTGAAAACTATTGCCTTTACGCAAAGAGAAATGGGATACCATAATGACTATATTTTAAAAGCATATTTATACTATCAGGGAAAGTTGTATGAGACGACGGAGTCACCTATACAAGTGCTTGATCGAGTTGGAACAGGTGATGCTTTTACTGCTGGTTTAATTCATGCTTTCTTAGAAGGGGAGTCTGCCCAAAAGGCACTGGATATTGCAATGGCTTGTTTCACCTTTAAACACACTATCGAAGGAGATGTTAATTTAATTTCAAAAGAAGATATAGTAAGGTTTATGAATGCGACTTCTTTTGACGTTAAACGCTAAAAAATGTAAGAGTTTCCAACAAAAAGAATTTATTAACGGATTTCTAATTACCATTACAAAAAAAATAGTGTACAATAGGAATAGCTAGATTAGAAGAGGTGAAAAGATGGCTAGACCATTAGTTGAACAAACTGCGGAACGTTTATTACAATTAATTCTTGAACGTGAGTATGAGATTGGTGCGAAATTACCAAATGAGTACGAATTGGCACAAGATTTAGATGTTGGTAGAAGTACCATTCGTGAGGCAGTTAGAAGTTTAGCGACTCGAAATATCTTAGAAGTAAGACAGGGCTCGGGGACCTATATTAGTTCTAAAAAAGGGGTATCAGAGGATCCTCTTGGATTTTCATTGGTAAAAGATACAGATCAATTGGCATCTGATTTATTTGAATTAAGACTTTTACTTGAGCCTAGAATTGCAGAGCTTGTGGCACAAAGAGTCACTGAAGAACACTATTTGGAGCTGGAGAAAATTGTAATTGCTATTGAAGAGGCTGTAGAAGCCGGGGATGAGAATCATTTGCTTTTAGATGTGCAATTTCATTCTCTGCTTGCTAATTATAGTGGGAATATTGCCATGGATAGTCTGTTACCTGTTATCAATCAATCAATTCATCTGATAAATGCTAAATATACCAATATCCAAATGAAGTCGGAAAGTTTGCATGCTCATAGAGATATTTTAAAAGCGATTAAAGAAAGAAATCCAGTTTCGGCGCATGATGCCATGCTTTTGCACATTATGACGGTTAGAAATTCAGCATTGAAACAGGTTTCAAAAAAATGAAATAAGGAGATAGTTCTAAAAAACTATCTTTTTTTAGGTCTAAATCTTGACAAGTCATCAGATGACTTGTATAATGAGATTAAGATAACGGTTTCATAAAAGGAGGTTCCTATGCTTAACCGATTGAAAGAAAATTTTTTCTTTGCTGTTGTGCGTGGTAAAACAGCAGAAGATGCTATTGAAATTTCAAAACATGCTATTTTAGGTGGTATTTGTAATATTGAAATCACTTTTTCAACTCCAAATGCCTGTCAAGTGATTAAAAAGTTATCAGATGACTTTAAAGAAGACCAGTCAGTTATTGTTGGAGCAGGAACTGTTATGACGACTGATTTAGCACAAGAAGCTATTGATGCAGGGGCAAACTTTCTTGTTAGTCCTCACTTTGATTTAGCTATTGCACAATTGGCCAATGAAAACGGTGTTTTCTATTTTCCGGGATGTGCTACTGCTACAGAAGTGGTCACAGCTATGAGAGCATCTTGTCCCATCATTAAACTTTTCCCTGGAGGAATCGTTGGTCCTGGATTTATCAAAGATATTCATGGACCTATTCCAGAGGTTGACTTAATGCCATCTGGTGGTGTCTCTATTGATAATGTGGCAGAGTGGAAAAAAGCTGGTGCAATTGCAGTCGGTGTAGGATCTGCACTGTCAAGCAAGGTTGCAAGTCAAGGTTATGATAGTGTTACAGAGATTGCAAAAGCCTTTGTTTCAGCAATTAAATAAGGAGTTAAGAATGGCTTTTAATGATGATAATTTTATGTTAAAAAATGAAGCTGCAAAGAAGCTTTACCAAAAAATCAAAAATCAACCGATTTTTGACTATCATTGCCATCTTGATCCAAAAGAGATTTATCAAGATGAGGTTTATGATAATATTGTTGACTTATGGCTGGGCGGCGACCATTATAAATGGCGACTTATGCGAGCTAACGGTGTGTCAGAAGAAGAGATTACTGGCTCTGCTTCAAAACAAGATAAGTTTAAGGCTTTTGCGAGAACCTTAGAAAGAGCTTATGGAAATCCTGTCTATCATTGGTCTGTTATGGAACTGAAAAACGTATTTGGGATTGAAGAAAACTTAACATCAGAAAATGCAGACTCTATTTACCATCAGTTGAACACTTACCTACTGGAGAATCAGATTAGTCCACGAAAATTGATTGCAGATAGCAAGGTCACCTTTATTGGAACAACAGATCATCCATTGGATGATTTAAGTTGGCATCAAAAGTTAGCTGAGGACGACAGTTTTTCAACCGTTGTTGCACCAACTTTCAGGCCAGATCAGGCTTTTATTGAACATGCACAATTTAGAACATTTATTGAAGCTTTGGGCCAAAGTGTTGAGAGGACCATTTCAGATTTTAGGACATTTGTTGAGGCCTTGGAAAGCAGAGTTGCCTACTTTGCTAAACATGGCTGTAAAGCAAGTGATATTAGTTTTACAGAGATTGTTTTTGAAAACGCTACAAGGTCTGAGTTAGATGTTTTGTTGACTAAGGTTATTGGAGGTTATTATCCTAATCAATTTGAAATTAACCAATGGCAAACAGCTGTTTTTGCAGAACTTTGTCGATTGTATAAAAAGTATGGTTTTGTGACACAAGTTCATTTTGGGGCTCTTCGTAATAATCATTCTGGTATTTACACTAAATTAGGTGCAGATGTGGGTGTGGATTCTTTAGGTGATCAAACGGCTTTGGCAATAAACATGAATCGATTATTGGATCACTTAGTTGTTACTGATAGCTTACCGAAAATGATTTGGTATAACTTAAACCCAACATATAACATCACCGTCGCAAACACTTTAGCTAACTTTCAAGCTAATGAAGAAGGTGTCAAATCCTATCTACAATTTGGTGCGGGCTGGTGGTTTGCAGATACCAAGTTAGGGATGATTAGTCAAATGAATGCTTTAGCAGAACAAGGGATTTTAGCTAATTTTATTGGCATGTTAACGGATTCTCGTAGCTTCCTTTCTTATCAACGTCATGATTATTTCAGACGGATTTTAGCCAATTATATTGGCGAGTGGATAACCGAAGGTGAAGTTCCAGAAGACTATGAGGCACTTGGCAAGATTGCTCAAGATATTGCATATAACAATGCGCAAGTTTATTTCAACAATTAATAAGAAGTTTAGAGGTAATACTATGGAAATGTCATTTAGATGGTACGGGGAAGATGATCCTGTTAGCTTAGAAAATATCCGCCAAATTCCAACGATGAAAGGGATTGTAACAGCTATTTACGATGTCCCTGTTGGGGATGTTTGGCCTGGTGAACGGATTAAACAATTAAAAGAAACTGTTGAAGCATCGGGACTTAAGATTTCCGTCATTGAGTCAGTGCCAGTTCATGAAGACATTAAATTAGGACGCCCAACACGTGATGCTTTAATTGACAATTATATTCAAACCATTAAAAACCTTGCTGCAGAAGGCATTGATACCATCTGTTACAATTTTATGCCGGTTTTTGACTGGACACGTACGGATTTGGCTTACCCTTATCCAGATGGGTCTAATGCACTGATTTTTGATGAGGAAGTGTCTAAGAAAATGGATCCGGTTAATGGTGAATTATCATTGCCGGGTTGGGATAGCAGTTATACTAAAGATGAAATGCGTGAAATTATGGATGCCTATGCTAAAGTGGATGAAGAAAAACTTTGGGAACATCTAGATTACTTTATCAAACGGATTATTCCTGAAGCTGAAGCTGTCGGAGTTAAAATGGCCATTCACCCGGATGATCCACCTTATTCTATCTTTGGTTTACCAAGGATTATCACAGGACTTGATGCGGTGGAGCGTTTTGTGAAACTTTATGATAGTAAGAGTAATGGTATTACTCTTTGTGTTGGTTCTTATGCATCGGATCCTCAAAATGATGTTTTAGCGATTTCTCGCCGTGCCTTTGAGCTTGACCGTGTCAACTTTGTTCATGCACGTAACATCAAACTTGGAGAAGGAAAATCCTTTAAGGAATCCGCTCATCCATCGGAATATGGTTCTATTGATATGTATGAAGTGGTCAAATTATGTCATGAATTTAACTTTGAAGGTGCTATTCGTCCAGATCATGGACGCATGATTTGGGGAGAAAGTGGTCGTCCAGGGTATGGGTTATATGACCGCGCTCTAGGAGCAACCTACCTCTCCGGATTGTACGAAGCTGTTCAAAAATCTGCTTTATAAGTTCTTATGATTTGATAAGCACAGGTGAAAGGTATTTAGAGGAGACTACAATGAGTAGAGTAATTGATTTTAAAGATAAAGTTGTCGTGGTTACAGGGGCAGGTGGTGTGCTTTGTGGTTTTATGGCAAAAGAATTTGCCAAAGCTGGCGCAAAAGTTGCACTTTTAGACCTTAATCAGGAATCAGCCCAAAAATATGCTAGTGAGATTGAAGCTGAAGGGGGGATAGCAAGAGCTTACAAAGCAAATGTCTTATCGAAAGAAAATTTAGAAGAAGTCCGAAAAGCTGTTGTCAATGATTTAGGGGCAGCTGATATTCTTGTCAATGGTGCTGGAGGGAACTCCCCTAAAGCAACAACAGATAATGAATACCATACCCTTAATTTACCAGATGAAACCAAAACATTTTTTGATTTAGATGAAGCTGGAATTAGTTTTGTGTTCAATCTTAATTATTTAGGAACCTTATTGCCAACTCAAGTCTTTGCTCAAGACATGGTTGGTAGGCCAGGTGCTAATATTATTAATATTTCATCAATGAATGCTTTCACACCACTGACAAAAATTCCGGCTTATTCAGGTGCCAAAGCAGCTATAAGTAATTTTACACAGTGGCTTGCAGTTCATTTCTCAAAAGTTGGGATCCGTTGTAATGCAATTGCTCCTGGATTTTTAGTGACAAACCAGAATCGTGCGTTACTCTTTTCTGAGGATGGACAACCAACAGCTCGTGCAGAAAAAATCCTCACCAATACTCCAATGGGACGTTTTGGAGAAGCAGAAGAATTAATTGGTGGCCTCTTCTTCTTAGCTGATGACAAATCAGCAAGTTTTGTTAACGGGGTTGTTTTACCAATTGATGGTGGTTTTTCTGCCTATTCGGGTGTTTAAGTATTCATATAATCATCACTTAACAATCAATACTAGTTAGGTGATTTCTATAGAAAGGAATTAATAATGGCTAAAATCTTTTCATTAAAAAGTGACCAACTTGAGAAACTTAGGACTATTAACCCCCTATTGGTATCCTACAATGTTGAATTTGCAGAAGTCACAGGAGGCACTTTTTGGAAAGCTTATTCTAACAGTCAGATAACTGGTGAAGAAGCTTTTGACGTTGAGCCGTCAGAAGAAGGTATTGAGGCAATGTACAAGGATTTGATGCAGGTCTATAAGCCAATTAACCTTTACGATGACAAGCTCCGCTATTTAGCCAAAGCATTAGGGCAAGCTTGGGTACGTGTTTCAGGAACGTGGTCTACTAAAACCTATTATGATTTTGATGGTTCCTGTAATGGACAAGTTCCAGAGGGGTATTTGAATCTTTTAACAAAAGAGCAATGGTTAGGGGTTTTAGACTTTGTAAAAGCCATTGATGGAAAGCTGAAAATTTCAATGGCAAATTGTCCAGGTTTACATAGTGCAAAAGAACCTTGGCATCCAAAGGAAGCTGAGAAAATTTTTTCAATGAGTAAAGCCTATGGGGTTCCTATTGAAGCAGTTGAGTTTGCCAATGAGCCTAATATGCTTGAAGATACGGGTTTTCCAGAAGGTTACACGGCAGCAGATTATAGACGTGATCAAGATTTATTTTTTACTTGGTTAGATCTTCATTACCCGGAATGCCTAAAGGTTGGACCGAGTACAACTGGCGGTGATAATGTTGTTTTTGGAAAAGCAAATCAACAAGGGACAGGTGGTATTGAACAGGTGGCTCGTCACCTTCTTAACTGTTCAGATTTAATGGAGGGAACTCAAGTCCCACTTGATGTTTTTTCATACCATTACTATAATGGTGTTTCTGAAAGACTTGCTTCAATTATGCCAAGTGCACATTGGTCTGCTGAGGAGGCCTTGAGCGAGGATTACCTTGCAGTAGCTTCAGATTTTTGTAAAACTTATCTGCCACTGCGAGATCGTTATGTTCCTGAAGCAGAGATGTGGGTAACAGAATCCGGAGATGCTGGTGGCGGGGGAAATACTTGGGCATCAACTTTTCTTGATGTTCCAAGGACGTTAAACGAACTAGGAACATTTGCTCGCTTAACTAATGGAATAGTCTTTCATAATACACTAGCAGCTTCAGACTATGGCTATTTAGCGCGTGATGTTTTTGATCCACGCCCCAACTACTTTGCAGTCTTGTTGTGGAAGCGCCTAATGGGGAATGATGTTTTTGATAGCACTATTGCAATTCAAGAAGGGGCTCATATCTTTGCACATTCTCGTAAAGATGGCCAAGAAGGAAAGGCTTATCTAATCATTAATAATTCGGAAAGTTCTGAGACACTTGTTAATCTCCCAAAAGAAGCAGAACTCTATCTCCTTGAAGGTGAAGCTAAAGATAAACGGGCCAGAAGAATGACATTAAATGGCCAACTTCTTCAATTAAGTGAAGATAATCAGTTACCAGAATTGTTACCTCAGACAGTTCCTGCTGGTCAATTAAGTATTCCAAAAACATCTTGTGCTTTTCTTATTTTATAAAAATCAAAGGCCAAAGGTCATATGACTTTTAGCCTTTTTAAGAGTATTTTTACAATTGACAGCGATTAACATGTGTGATACAATTAAATCATCAGATGATTCAAAGCGATTTAGGAGGCTTAAATGGCAGAAAAAAGAAATAAATTTGTCTTCTGTGTTGATTCAGATGGCTGTGCAATGGATACAATGACCTACAAACATCAGCTTTTTTTTGGACCGATTGCGGCTGACACCTTTGGTATTAAAGAAAAAAAAGATTTTTTGAAAGAATGGAATCGTGTAAACCTTTATTCTAGAACTCGTGGAGTTAATCGATTTGTCGGTTTGGTTATGGGACTTGATTATGCAGGTGTTACAGAGATTGAAAATCTTAAAAAGTGGGTAGAAACAACAGCATCATTATCTAACCAAGCTCTAGAAGAAGCTATTGCTGCTAAGGATAGTGAAGATTTAAAAAAGGCTTTGCAATGGTCTAAGGAAGTTAACCATCAAATAAGAGCGTATCAAGGGGAGGTTTTAGCTTTTCTGGGAGCACGTGAAGCATTGGCAAAATTGCAAGCACTTGGTGATGTTTATGTTGTTAGCTCTGCAAATAAAGAAGCAGTAGTCGAAGAATGGCAAAATCAAGCTTTAATGCCTTATGTCAAAGACTTGTATTGTCAAGAGCGTGGCAAAAAAGAAGATGTGATTGCAGAACTCATTGCTAAAGGGTACGACAAGGAAAAAATCATGATGGTTGGTGATTCTCCAGGTGATTTAGTAGCAGCAGAACTTAATCAAGTTCAGTTTTACCCGATATTAGTTGGAAAAGAAGAAAATTCATGGTTGGATTTAAAAGATGGTTTAGCTGATGAATTTGTAGCAGGTCATTTTTCAGATTTGGATGCCAAAAGTCTTAAAGACGCATTTTGGCAAAATTTAGATAAGTAAGTGTAATTGGAAAGCAGAAAGGATGACAAGATGACACATCTAGTGGATTTAAGTAAGAAACCCTACAATCTTGAACAAGACGCTATTGACTGGGTTGAAACTACGATAGCTTCTATGACTCTAGAAGAGAAGATTGGGCAACTATTTGTTAATATGGGAAGCAGTCGATCTGAAGACTATCTAACACAGGTTATGGCTGATTATAAATTTGCAGCTGTTCGCTATGCACCTGGGCCGGCTGCAGAGATTTGGGAACAAAACTATATTTTACAAACCAAGTCAAAAATTCCAATGCTTATTGCAGCAAATACTGAATCTGGTGGAAATGGTGCCGTTACAGATGGAACAAAGATTGGTGATGAAGTTAAAATTGCTGCAACCGCTGATCCAAAATATGCTTATGAGTTGGGAAGAATTGCTGGTATTGAAGCTTCTGCTGTTGGTTGTAATGCTTCATTTGCACCGATTATGGATTTAAGCCGTAATTGGCGTAATCCAATTATTGCAAATCGCACCTGGGGAGCAGATGTGGAGCAAGCGCTTAACCTTTCAAAAGAATATATGCATGGGATCATGGAACAGGGGATTATTCCATTTGCTAAACATTTTCCAGGAGATGGTATTGATGAGCGAGATCATCACCTTTCTTATGCTTCGAACCCAATGACAAAAACGCAATGGCTGGAGACATTTGGCCGTATTTATGGGGAAATGGCAAAAGAAGGTCTTCCAGGCATTATGGCAGGTCATATCCATTTACCAAATGTTGAAAAAGAAATGCATCCAGAGCGTGATTTTGATGACATGCTTCCTGCTTCTTTGAACAAAACACTACTTGATGAATTGTTACGTGGCGAACTTGAATACAACGGTGCCATTGTTACAGATGCTTCACATATGGTTGCTATGACAGCATCAATGCCTCGTCGAGAACTTTTACCAACAGCTATTGAAGCAGGTTGTGACCTTTTCTTGTTCTTTAATGATCCGGATGAAGATTTGCAATGGATGAAAGAAGGGTATGAGAAAGGAATCCTCTCTGATGAGCGACTGCATGACGCCTTACGACGTACCTTGGGATTAAAAGCTCTCTTAGGGTTACATCAATTTGAAGGTCGTCGGGAACAAATCATGCTAGCTAAAGAAGAAGCAATGGCTCTGATTAATACAGATGAGGCTAAGACTGTCTCGGACCAAGTTGCTGATAAGGCCATTACTTTGGTTAAGAATAAGCAAAAATCCATTTTTCCAGTAACACCTGAACGGTATAAGCGTATTTTAATTGTTGAAGTTGATGGTTATAAAGGAGGATTTGGAGCACTGATTAATTCAGGCAAAAAACGTGCTTCAGACACTTTGAAAGAACTACTTGAAGCAGAAGGTCATGATGTTTCCATTTGGGAAAATACAGAAGAACGGATAAAAAACTTACCAGAAGAGGACCGACCAGCAGCTATTCAAAATGTTTATGCTTCCAAGCGACCAATTGCCCAAATCACAGATAACTACGATTTAATTATTAATTTGGTTGATGTCAATTCTGGTGGAACAGCACAGCGTATTATTTGGCCAGCAGCAAAAGGAACACCTGATCAACCCTTCTATGTCCATGAGGTACCTACAATTGTTGTCTCTGTACAGCACCCATTTGCTCTGGCAGATATGCCACAAGTAGGAACCTACATTAATGCCTATGATGGCATGTCAAATACTGTTGCAGCCTTAGTTGAAAAACTAGCAGGTCGCTCTAAATTTACAGGTATCTCACCAGTAGATGCTTATTGTGGATTGATTGACACACATATTTGGCGTTCTTGTTAATATCTTTATGTCTAAGTGCCAACCTTCGGGTTGGTTTTTTCTTTACTGTCACCTTTCAATGTAACAGTTCAGAGTAAAATGCTATCTGTTATAGTAAAATATGATAATATTTGTTATAATTGTATCAACTTAGGCATTTTGAAAGGATAGCAATGGATATTTGGACAAGGCTTGCAGCATACTCCTTTGTTGAAACCCAAAGACTTTTTTTAAGACCTTTGACTTATCTTGATGCAGCTGATTTTTTTGACATATCGGGAAACCCGGACCAACTGGATTTTATCTTTCCAGCTCATTTTTCCAAAAAGGAAAGCGACTACTTGCTGACGCATACTTTTTTGAAAAATCCCCTAGGAATATGGGCTATTTGCAGTAAGAATAAGAATCAAATGATTGGAGTCATTCGCCTTGAGAACCTTAACCAAAGACATCTAAGTGCAGAAATATCCTATTTTCTTCATAAAGATTATCGGGGGCAAGGCTATATGACAGAAGCTCTAAAGACCCTTGTTTTTCTTTGCTTTCAAGAATTTTCTTTTAAGAAGCTTTTTATTATCACACATCTTGAAAACACAATCAGTCAGAAATTAGCCCAAAAAGTTGGCTTTAAAATGCTTCATGCCTATAAGGGAAGTGACCGTTATAGTCATAAAATGCGACATTATTTAAAATATCAATTACAGTCAGGTGATGATCATGAGTAAACATCAAGAAATTTTAGATTATTTGGAAAAATTAGCCATTGGAAAAAGAGTGAGTGTGCGAAGCATCTCGAATCATCTTCATGTTAGTGATGGAACAGCTTATCGTGCCATTAAAGAAGCTGAGAATCGTGGTATTGTTGAAACAAAACCACGCAGTGGTACGGTTCGTATTGAGAAAAAGAACCGTGTTCGCATTGATAAATTAACCTATACTGAAATTGCTAGAATTAGTGATTCTGAAGTTGTAGCGGGTAAAGCGGGACTGGGGCATCAATTTAGTAAGTTTTTTGTTGGTGCAATGACTGAAAAAAATGTCGATCATTACCTTTCAAAAACCATGGGTGGTTTGCTTATTGTTGGTGACCGTGAGAATATTCAGCTGTTAACCTTGAAAAAACACAATGCTGTTTTAGTAACGGGAGGTTTTCCTATTTCAAAACGGGTGATTGAAACCGCAGATAAATTGGGCATCCCAGTCATGGTTACAAAATATGATACTTTTACAGTAGCTACCTTAATCAATAATGCTTTGGCTAATTTTAGGATTAAAACAGACCTGAAAACAGTTGGCCAAGTGCTTGTACCAGTAGAAGATTATGGTTACCTTTATGTTGACAATTCGATTAATGATTTTAACAAATTAATTAAAACAACTAAAAATGTCAGGTTCCCTGTTCTTGATCATTCTCAAAAAGTAGTTGGTGTTGTCAGCATGCGTGATGTGGTTGATCAAACCCAAAACACCAATTTAGGCCAATTAATGACAAAGAGTCCTATTACAGCTAAAGAAAGCACCAGTCTTGCCAATATCAGTCAAAAAATGATTTTTGAAGATTTAAACATGCTTCCAGTTGTTGATGAGGATCATAAACTTATCGGTGTTATTACAAGACGCCTTGCCATGGAAAACATGCAAGCCAGTCAGAATGAAAGTAAGAACACTTACAGTAATTACATTTTGTCTGAATTAGAAGAAGCTAATAATCATTTTCAAATTATTGTTGAGCCCCGAATGATTGATAGCAGTGGTAACCTTGGTTATGGCGTTATTTCAGAACTTATTAAAGAGGTTACCTATAGCACCTTAACAAGGTCATCTCAAAAAAATATCATTATTGAACAAATGATGATATACTTTTTACATGCCGCTCAAATTGATGACCAATTACGGATTTTTCCAAAAGTCATTACAGAAACAAGACGTGGTGCAACAGTAGATTTTGAAATTTACGTTGAAAATCAAATCATTGCTAAAGCAGTTGTTACAACAAAAATTAATTAGATAAAGAGATAGAGGAGACAATCGAAATGATAACATTAAAATCTGAACGTGAAATTGAAGCTATGGATAAGGCTGGCGACTTTTTAGCCTCCATTCATATTGGTTTGCGTCAGATCATTAAACCAGGTGTTGACATGTGGGAAGTTGAAGAGTATGTTCGTAAACGCTGTAAGGAAGAAAATGTTCTTCCCTTGCAAATTGGTGTTGATGGCCATGTTATGGACTATCCTTATGCTACTTGTTGTGGCCTAAATGATGAGGTTGCTCATGCTTTTCCAAGACATTACATGTTAAAAGATGGTGACTTGCTTAAAGTTGATATGGTCTTAAGCGAGCCACTTGATAAGGCTGTTCTTGATGTGTCAAAACTTGATTTTAATAATGTTGCACAAATGAAGAAACACACAGAAAGTTATAGCGGTGGTTTGGCAGATTCTTGTTGGGCATATGCTGTTGGTCAGGTTTCTGATGAGGTGGAAAATTTGATGGCTGTAACTAAAGAAGCCATGTATTTAGGTATTGAGCAAGCTAAAGTTGGCAATAGAATTGGTGATATTGGCGCTGCTATCCAAGACTATGCAGAAAGCCGTGGATATGGTGTTGTTCGTGATTTAGTAGGCCATGGTGTTGGTCCAACAATGCATGAAGAACCAATGGTACCAAATTATGGAACAGCTGGTCGCGGCCTTCGACTTAAAGAAGGAATGGTCCTAACCATTGAACCGATGATTAATACTGGAACATGGGAAATTGATACAGACATGAAAACAGGTTGGGCACACAAAACCCTAGATGGTGGCCTATCTTGCCAATATGAGCATCAATTTGTCATTACAAAAGATGGTCCGGTTATCCTAACCAGCCAAGGAGAAGAAAGAACTTACTAGTATGGAAAAGAAAAGTTTTATTAACAGGATTATTGACAAGTGGCAATATGAACCTGTTCAAGCTTTTATGAGGCATTTTAACAGCTCAGAAATGGATTTATCCTCTATTGCTGTTGCCTACTACCTCATTTTGACGGTTTTCCCTCTGATTATTATTGCTGCTAATATCTTTCCTTATTTAAATATTGATATCTCAGATTTATTACTTTTGATGAAGGAAAATCTGCCAAAAGATATTTATCGACCAGCTTCAGCTGTGGTTACGAACATTTTTTCAAAACCCGCTGGTGGGATTTTGGGAGTGGCGACAGTAGCGGGGTTTTGGACAATGTCGCGAAGTTTAACCTCACTACAAAAGGCTATTAATAAAGCTTACGGAGCTTCTGAACACCGTGATTTTGTTGTTAGTCACTTGGTTGGACTCTTAATTAGTATTATTATTTTGTTTCTGCTGACTTTTGTATTGATTTTCTCAACCTTTTCAAAAGCTACAATTCAAGTTTTAGATAAGCACTACCATTTAAGTGATAATATCGTGTCCTTATTCTTACTTTTGATTCAACCTACAACAATTGTGATTATCTCAATTGGTTTGATGATGCTTTACTTTTTACTGCCAAATGTCAAAATCCATAAAATCAGATACATTTTGCCTGGAACGGCATTTACAGCTTTTATGATGACCTTTATGAGTAATATGATTGCCAATTATGTGGTGCATAATGTAGAACGTATGGTCGATATCAAAGCTTTCGGATCAATTATGATTTTCATTATCATGTTATGGTTCATTTTTATGGCTAGAATATTAATTTTAGGAGCTATTTTTAATGCAACCTACCAAGAGTTAGATTTAGGTAAACTCGAAGGTAGAAGAGGTGATGTTGCCTCTATTATCAAAAAAACCTTAGGCAATAATTCAACTGAAAAAGACAAAGAATCTCATCACAAATGATGAGGTTTTTTGATGCTAGAAGTAAAAAATGGCTTATGGTAAAATAGACAATAGTTGAAAAGGAGATAAGATGAAACTCAGAACCAATGCATCAGCTTTAAAAGGAAGACTTGAGATACCAGGAGATAAGTCCATCAGTCACAGGGCTCTGATTTTTGGTGCCATTGCAAATGGCCTCACAGAAATTGAAGGCTTACTTAAAAGTGATGATGTTTTGGCAACTATGGCTGCCTTTCAAGCAATGGGTGTTGCTATTATAGAAGAAGAACATAGCATCAAGGTTTATGGAAAAGGAATTAAGGCCCTGAAAAAACCTTGTCATGATTTGGATATGGGAAATTCTGGAACCTCCACACGCTTAATAGCAGGCGTTTTAGCAGGCTGCCCTTTTAAGAGCCAAATGATTGGAGATGCTAGTTTATCACGACGACCAATGGACAGAATAGCAGTCCCATTAAATCAAATGGGAGCAAAAATTACAGGCCATGGTGATAAGGTTCAACCGCCATTAGGCATTGAAGGTAGTTCTCACTTACAAGGCATCACTTATCAGATGCCAGTGGCCTCAGCCCAGGTGAAATCAGCCATTTTACTTGCAGGTCTACAAGCTCAAGGACAAACTGTTATCTATGAAAAAGCCATTAGTCGCAATCACACTGAAGACATGATTAGAGCTTTCGGTGGGAAAATAACTGTTGATGGCAAACACATTTCTTTGACTGGTCCACAAGAATTAGTGGGGCAAAATATTCAAGTTCCAGGAGATATCTCAAGCGCAGCTTTCTTTATTGTTGCGGGACTAATCATTAAAGGTTCAGACCTATTACTCAAAAATGTCGGCATCAATGAAACACGAACGGGAATCTTAGATATTGTCAAACAAATGGGAGCTAACATTGAGATTCTGAATGAAAATAAGGCAACAAAGTCTGCGGATTTACGGGTTCAATACAGCAGTTTGAAGGCAGTTAAGATCTCTGGCGACATTATTCCACGGTTGATAGATGAATTACCAATCATTGCTTTGCTGGCAAGTCAAGCAGAGGGACAAACCCGTATTTGCGACGCGCAAGAATTAAAGCACAAAGAAACAGACCGCATTAAAGTGGTTGTTGAGACGCTTTCGTCCTTTGGGGTGCCTATTGTTGCAACAGACGATGGCATGATTATTAATGGCCCTTGTCATCTTCATGCACATTCGGCTCATGCTCATTTAGATCACCGCATTGCTATGATGGTAGCTATTGCAGCCTTACTGGTAAAAGAGGGAGATGTGGAGTTAGAAGGCCATGAAGCGATTAGTAGCAGTTATCCAAAATTCTTTACAGATTTAGAAAGGTTATTACATGACTAAAGTATTACTAGGATTTATGGGAGTAGGGAAAACCACAATTGGGTCATTTTGGGACGATGACTTTTTGGATATGGACACGATGATTCAAAATCGCATTGGAATGACAATTGCTGACTATTTTGCCACAGAAGGTGAAGAAGCCTTTCGCCAAAAAGAATCTGAATTACTACAGGAATTAATGTCACGTCAAGGCCATTACCTCATTTCAACAGGTGGTGGTATTGTGACAAGTGCAGTTAACCGCAGTCTTTTGCAAAAAAACAAACACGATAATATTTTGTTAAGGGCGTCATTTGAAGTACTCTACGATAGAATTAAAAGAGATGCAAACACTCAAAGACCATTATTTTTAAGTAAGAGTAAAGTAGAATTTCTGGAACTGTATCAAAAGCGTATGTCTCTTTATCAAGGACTTGCAGATCATGTGATTGACGTGGACCATAAAACACCTGAGGAAGTTGTTGCACTTATCAAGGCTATTTCATGTAATGAAAGCCCTGGTCTTCTCTAGTGTTTAACATTAATGTGTAGTGTAAATTAAAGTTTTTTGAGACAATCAGGCCATTATAGGTTATAATGGAATTATTGAACGTATGATAAATCAGACAGTATGAGACTACTAAGAGTTGGAAAATGATATGACAAGAGATAAAAGAGGTGGCCTAAGCCATCACGAAGAATTAAGATATTTTTATTTATTAAGGAATTTAAGTTATTTAAGTGAGTCTGAAAATAGAGAATTTCGCTATCTGAAGTCTAAAATGGAAGCAGGTAAACCAGCAGGTTATCACACGCCAAGTAAGCCAAATTATGGTCAAACCTCAGAGCAAACTTATTATCCTGAAGACACTTATTACCCAAGAGAAGATTATCCTCAAAATGAAAGCTTTGCACCAGGAGGTTTACCTCTTTACCCACAAGAGGAACGCTTGTCAAGACGCAGTAAACGGTACACAAAAGATACACAAATGCAAGAACCTGTTTACTTTGATGATGCCGAGTATTACGAAGATAATCAGGAAGCTTATTACCAAGAGGACTACTTTGAAGAGCCAAAAGTTAAAGCCAAGAAGAAAAAATCTTTGAAGAAAACCTTTAAACTCATTGGAATTATCTTGGTAGTCATCGTTTTGGGCTTGATTGTGATGTTCTTTAAAGGCATGTTTGACGTTTCAAATAACAAAAAGGATTACAAACCTGCTGTTACAGAAACTTTCCATGGGGTTGACGCAGTTGATGGCACAAATATTTTAGTTTTAGGTTCCGATCAAAGGGTTACCCAAGGATCATCAGAAGCTCGAACAGACACTATTATGGTTGTCAATGTCGGTAACAAAGAAAAGAAAATAAAAATGGTCAGCTTTATGCGTGATACCCTGGTTAATATTCCTGGATATAGTTACAACGACTATACCTATGACTTAAAATTAAACACGTCATTTAATTTAGGGGAGCAAAATCATAATCAAGGAGCCGACATGGTTCGTAAAACCTTGAAACATAATTTCGATATCGACATTAAATATTATGTCATGGTTGATTTTGAAACCTTCGCTGAAGCAATAGACACCCTCTTTCCAAATGGGGTTAAAATGGATGCTCGCTTTGCTACTATTGATGGCGCAGCGGTGTCTTCAGTTGAAGTTCCTGATGATCTTCGCATGAAAGATGGCGTCGTGCCAGATCAAACCATTAAAGTTGGTGAGCAGATGATGGATGGAAGAACCTTACTGAACTATGCTCGTTTCCGTAAAGATGACGAGGGGGATTATGGACGTACTGTTAGACAGCAACAAGTCATGGAAGCTATTATGTCGCAGATAAAAGACCCAACAAAACTCTTTACAGGATCTGCTGCAATTGGTAAAATTTATGCCCTAACCTCAACCAATGTTTCCTTCCCTTTTGTCTTACAAAAAGGCTTATCAGTTATGACATCAGGAAAAGGCGTGGAACATGTGACCATTCCAGAAAATGGGGATTGGGTTGATGATTATGACATGTACAGTGGCCAAGGATTAGCTATTGATTTTGATAAATACCAAAAACGCCTAACTAAAATAGGATTGCGCTAAAGTATGCTATAATGAAGAGTACTAAAGTTACTCTTCTTTTTTAATGGAGAATGAAGAGATTTACAGAAAAAAGGAAAACGAATGAAAAAAAATGATATTGTAGACGTTGAGATTGTTGATTTAAGCCATGATGGCGCAGGTGTAGCTAAGCATGAAGGAATGGTTTTCTTCGTTGAAAATGCCCTACCTGGGGAACGTCTCTTAATGCGAATCCTAAAGCTAAACAAAAAGATTGGCTTTGGCAAGGTTGAAGAGCTTTTGGTTAAATCGCCTCACCGTAATGATGCTATAGATGCTGCTTACTTACGTACAGGAATCGCAGATTTCGGACACTTGGCTTACGCTGAGCAATTAAAATTCAAGACAAAACAAGTTAAAGATAACCTTTATAAAACTGCAGGAATCACAGATGTCCAAGTTGCAGATACACTTGGCATGGACACACCTTATGCCTACAGAAATAAAGCACAAATCCCAGTTCGTCGTGTTAATGGTCAATTAGAAACAGGATTTTTCCGAAAAAATTCTCACGATCTATTACCAATTTCAGATTATTTGATTCAAGATAAAGAAATTGACCGTTTGGTTAATTTTACCCGTGATCTCCTTCGCCGTTTTGAAGTGAGCCCATATGATGAAAAGGAAAAAACAGGATTAATTCGCAATATCGTGGTAAGACGTGGACATTATAGTGGTGAAATGATGTTGATTTTTGTCACGTCACGTCCAAAAGTCTTTCGGGTTGACCACATGATTGAAAAAATCACAGAGACCTTTCCAGCAGTTGTTTCAATTATTCAAAATATCAATGACCAAAATGGGAATGCTATTTTTGGTAAGGAATTTAGACTTCTTTATGGCAAAGACAGCATCACAGATACAATGCTAGGGAATAGTTTTGACATTTCTGCCCAATCTTTTTATCAAGTCAATACACTAATGGCTGAAAAACTGTACCAAACAGCAATCGACTTTTCAGACCTTACAAAAGACGATATTGTGATTGATGCCTACTCAGGCATTGGAACAATTGGCTTGTCTTTTGCCAAACAAGTCAAAAAAGTTTATGGAGTTGAAGTTATCGAAAGTGCTGTCAAAGACGCCGAAAAAAATGCTAGTAAAAATGGCATCAAAAACGTTTCCTTTGTTACTGATTCAGCTGAAGCTGCCATGGAAAAATGGAGCAAAGAAGGCCTTAAACCAACTGTTATTTTAGTAGACCCACCACGCAAAGGCCTCACAGAAAGCTTCATCAAAGCAAGTGTCGCAATGGCACCTGAAAAAATTACGTACGTATCATGCAACCCAGCAACCATGGCGCGTGACATCAAACAGTACCAAGAACTAGGGTACAAACTAACCAAAGTACAACCAGTAGATCTATTTCCACAAACCCATCACGTGGAGTGTGTAGTGTTGCTACAACGAAGAAAAGGGTAAAAATCCTTTATTTTAAGTAGTTTTACAAATCATCTTTACTGGTGAAGGGGAATCACTACAGAAATAAAGAGATTAAAGACTACATCAATGTTTCTGTAGTGATTGATATGGAGTGGGGAGATACAAGAAGCGTTAATTAATATTTAAACTATCGAAGTATACGAAATTTGTAATTGTGTTCTTTTTTGAATAGCATTAACAGTAAAGATTTTAGTTACAAATTATTGTACAATATAATTATGAAAAATTAAAAAGAGAGGGTAGAGCAGATGTCAGTAACTAGCAATTTTACAAATTTCTGTAATAATTTAAGGATGAGCGGCAATACTGTTGATAAAATAAGAAATCGTTACCGACAAATTACCAAACGAATTAACACTGATTATAGAGGAAATACGTCAGAAACTTCTTATAGTTACTTTGTAGGTTCGTATGGAAGAGGAACAGAAATATGGACAAGCGATATAGATATTTTAGTTCATCTCCCATTTGAAACATATGCAAAATTTAATGCGTATTCAGGCAATGGTCAGTCAGCACTTTTACAGGAAGTTAGGTCAGTTTTACAAAAAACTTATTCATCGTCATATGTAAAAGGAGATGGGCAAGTAATAGGTATTAACTTTACAGACAATATAAATTTTGAAATTTTGCCAGCATTCATAAATAAAGGCGGGAGTTATACTTATGCAGATAGTAATGGTGGGGGAATCTGGAAAAAAACTGATCCCAAAAAAGAGATAGAAGCGATAAATAAAAGAAACGCGGAAACAAATAAAAACTTGAAGAGATTGTGTAGGATGGCTAGAGCTTGGAAGTATAAATGTGATGTTCCTATTAGCGGAATTTTAATTGATACACTGGCGTATAAATTCATTAACAGTTGGGGACATAAAGATAAATCATATTTGTATTATGATATTATGAGTCGAGATTTCTTTGAGTATCTTAAAGATATTGATAAGTCTATTACTTTCTGGTTAGCACCAGGAAGCAATAGATATGTTTATAAAACAGGAAATTTTCAATCAAAAGCAAAAACAGCCTACAAAAACGCATTGAGTGCCATAGATTATGAATGCAGAGGTATGCCAAAAACTGCAAGAAACAAATGGAGAGATATTTATGGAACGAAATTCCCAGAATAGTCAAGGTTATAAATTAGAATCTCAGATTAGGGAAGCTTACGGACGGGTGACATATACGCAGACTACACAAAATAAAAAAGCAAATAGACTTATTAAGTTAGATAATAGAATTAAAATTTCGCAAATCGTATTGTCAGCTATTACTACTAGTGGATTTGTTGTAACCGTTATCTTAAATGATACGACTGCGAGTATCATTGGCGCTATAGTGTCACTTGCTCTACTAGTTTTGAATTCATATATGAAAAATTTCAATCTCGCTGAAACAGCTCAAGAACATATAGCTGCAGCAGATTCTTTATGGAAAATACGTGAAGAATACGTCTCTTTACTAACTGATTTTGAAATACTTACTTTAGAAGAAATAATGATTAAGAGAGATAATCTTCAAGAGAGAACTTTTCAAGTCTATTGTAATTCCCCTAAAACTGACATGAAAAGCTACTCTGATGCTCAAAAAGCATTGAAGACAGAGGAGGAGCAAACATTTTCTGAGGAAGAAATTGATGTTATGTTACCTAACTCAATAAGACGAAATAATAGGGATTAAAAGTAATATATATAATTTTTTTTATAATATTAATAGATGTCAAGAAGAGTTTGCTTAATGGGTGCGACAGTTGGACCATTGACAAGCTCTCTTT
The DNA here is from genome assembly GCF_030732225.1 of Streptococcus iniae. Taxonomy (NCBI): domain Bacteria; kingdom Bacillati; phylum Bacillota; class Bacilli; order Lactobacillales; family Streptococcaceae; genus Streptococcus; species Streptococcus iniae. The sequence goes on from NZ_CP132230.1 coordinate 710,723, forward strand.
TCATTGTTGTAAAATGGCTCTTTTCTACTATTTGTCAAGAATAATGCGGGTTCTGACTCAAAATTATTTCTGAAAGTGTATCAATAGAGTCATTTTAGGAGGAGTTCGTGCCATTTTTTAAGAATTTAGGTACAGAAAAATGACACCTTATCTAGCATTTTTCAAAACAAGGTGTTAGAATTATAGGGCATAGGCGACTTTACCGACTTTGGGTTGAAGCGTAGTCGTAAAGTTTGTTATGCGTTAAGAGGTAATACATTGTCCGAATGAGACGATGTATAGAGGCAATTGTATGTGGCTTAGTTGAAGTCGTTTGCGATTGCCTTTTTCGTTTCTCCTAGAAGTCTGCAATATGGCAGGGATTGGTGTGGCTAGCTGAAGCAATATTGTGAATACACTTGTAGAGAATTTTTCTAGCATAGGGATTTCCACGCTTGGTGATATGTTCTTGAGCTAGGAAATTGCCAGATTCATAGTGTCTAAGATCGATACCGATAAAGGCATTGATTTGGTTTGCAGACTGAAAGCGACGGATGTCTCCTCATTCGCCAATAATGCTTGTAGCTGTTGTTTCTGCGATACCAGGAATAGAGAGAAGAATCTCGTATTCAGGTAGTGGTTCAGCTAGTTCGATCATCTGTGCTAGGACCTGGTCCCTACGGTTTGTCAGTCTCAGAAGTTCCTGTGCATGATACTTAACCTCTTCTATCATGGGAGAGGTTTTTGAAAGGGCAGGATAGGACTGCTTAGCCAGTTCGACTAACTTTTCAGCCAATCGTTCAACTCTGTTCTCAGAAATCCGTTTAGAAGTTGACTGGCGAATAGTCTCTTTCAATTCAACTTCTGATAATTCCAATACCCAATGTTTAGTTGGGAAGATGGTCACAAGGCTCCAATACTGCTCACCTGTAGGAGAAGAGAGTAGGTTCTCAATTTCTGGAAAGGCCACTTGAAGCACCTTGTGAAGTCTATTTTTATTCCTGACGATATCTTCTGTTAGATTTTGGTAGAATCGACTGAGGTCACGCAAGTTTTGATAGACTTCCTCTTGAACATAAGTTGGCTTGCGGTTAAGAATGAATTGTGATGAAGCTAGCTTTTCAGCGTCAATCTGATCGGTTTTTCTAACCCGCAAACTGTCTAGTTGCTTCTTAGCTTCTAGAGGATTTAGGCGTGTATAGGCATAGCCATTGATTTCCAGAAAGGCCTGGAGACGGCGAGAATAGACACCGGTAGCCTCGAAGATGATTTTGGGGCTATTCACAGTCGCTAGGTCCCCCAGTAGGCGATTAAACCCAATGGCATCATTGGGCATAGTATAGCCATGAACCTTTTCACCATTCACAAGAATAGCCACTTCTGAGCTTGCTTTACTCACATCAATTCCGAAAACTGTCCGCATTATAATTACCTCTTTGTCTTGAATGATTCCTTGTTTTAGTGATTTCATTTTCAATACTCGACGTCTTGCGTCCCACATACTTTGATAAAATTCTTCCTAAAACAGGTGTCTTGCCAGTTTGTCAACTGTAGTGGGTGACTTATAGCTAAGCTCTAGCGAGTACCATTTTGGTACTCGTTTTTGCTATGTTTAAAGCGAGATAGATGCGTTTCTTAAAGTTATCAAAATTCCTGTAACCAAAGGTGAAAAGGCAACACTTTTCTGTACAACATTTATAAAGTGTTTTTCTAGGCAATTAATCTTTTAGTCATTGGTGTTTGGTAGTTGAGACTACCATGAATGCGGTGGTAATTCCACCAATGAACATAGTCTTTAGTCTTAAGAACTAGTTCTTCCAGCGATTGAAAGGTTTCTTGATAAACAAATTCAATTTTGAAAGCACGATACGTACTTTCAGCTACGGCATTGTCATAAGGACAACCAGCCTGACTAAGCGAACGTGTGATTCCAAAGGCTTCCAATATTTCATCAATTAACTGATTATCAAACTCTTTGCCACGATCTGAATGGAACATCTTGACTTTGGTCAGGGCGTAAGGGATGCTTTGTATGGCTTGCTTAACGAGTTCAGCGGTCTTGTGCCAACCAAGAGACAGGCCGATGATTTCACGGTTGTATAGGTCAATGATGAGGCAAACATAAGCCCAACGATTGCCTACACGAACATAGGTTAAGTCAGTGACTAAGGCTTGTAGTGGTCTTTCTTGCTTAAACTGCCTGTCTAAGTGGTTGGGAATAGGGGCTTCATTCTTGCCTCTAGAATGTGGTTTGAAGGTGGCTTTCTGATAAACAGAAACCAAATTGAGTCGCTTCATAATGCGTCGAATCCGACGCCGTGAAAGTGTGATACCTTCGTTATTCAAGCATATTTTGATTTTTCTGGATCCGTATCTGGACTCGCTCTCGAGGAAAATTCTTTTAATAGTTTCTTCAAACTCCGTTTCAGATACTGACTCCACGGCTTGATAGTAATAACTTGAGCGTGGCATATTCAGCCAGCGACACATCTTTGAAATGCTGTATTTAGCCTTATTAGCAGTGATTATTTCCCTTTTTGTGCCATAATCACTGCCGCTTGCTTTAGGATATCTAATTGCATTTCGAGTTCTTTATTGTGTTTCCTGAGTTCAATTAGCTCCCGCTGTTCATCTGTCAGATTATCAACAGACTTGAATGAACCAGTTGTTTTGGCTTGTCTAACCCACTTATCGAAGGTGGAAGGGGTTAGCTCGTATTCCTTGATGAGGCTGCTACGCTTTCTACCAGCATTGTAAAGGTCCACAATTTGTTGCTTAAAATCATCGGTGAAGTGACGACGTACTTTTCTAGACATGGTTTTTCTCCCGTTTTTCTTAAGTGTAGAACACTTTATAATTTCTGTCTAGTTTAGTGTAACCTATTCAAATCATAAATTCATATGAATTACAAACTAGTGATTTAGTGATATAATATGTAATTATTGTATTATCTTTAAATTGAGTTTTTCTTGACAATATTTAAAATAATGATAGAATGCTTCTGCAAAAGAATAATTTAAGGGGTGGAGAAATGACGTTGTTGGCAACTCGTTTTAGAAGTAGAAGATTGGAATTAAATTTATCTCAAGCAGAACTTGCTGAGGGAATTTGTGAACAGGGACAAATCAGTCGAATTGAAAAAGGAAAATATAATCCCGGCTCCGATTTACTCTATAAATTGTCACAGAGACTTAATGTTTCAATGAATTATTTTTTTGATGAAGATATTTCAAAAGAGACTAGTACACTTAATAATTTTAAAGTCTTATCTAAAAAGTTATTGACTGAGAGAGAATATATATCTTTAAAGTATCTATATGAGTTAGAAGTTAGAAAGAAGCAAAAGCTCACTCTTTCTGATCAGTTATATCTAACATGGATTGAAGCGATTATTCTATTTCATTGTGATGATAAAAAAGCAGAAGCAATAAAAAAATTAGAAGTTACAATAAATCAAATGTCTGACAAAGAGCGTGATTACTTTATTTTTTTCAATAGTCTATTAAATTTTTATTCTCTGACAGAAAATAAGGAGATAAGTGGAGAAATGTATTTAAAAATTATTTCGCCATTGAGTAATGCTAAAATAACATTTATCGAAGATTTGGAAATACTTATTAAAGCACGATATAATTATTGTCGACATCTTTGGATAGAGGAAAAGATAGAGGATGCAATCTCTGAAATTCTAGAAACAATTGATATTTGTAAGAATCATAATCATTACTATTTATTACCTGATTTGTATTGTTTAATGGGAAATGTAAGTGAAGGTTTTGCTGAGAAGGAGGAGGTAAAAAAATATTTTTATTTATCTCAATTTTTATATACTCTAGTTGGAAACGATAAGATGAGTCTCACATTAGAAAGTTATATAAAAAAATTTAATTTATAATTTTTTATATTTTTATTTCATATAACCTAATTGTTATGTTATTAAAAACGGTTTTTTAATCTTCGTCAAGAATGATATGTTTTTATAATTTAAAAAAATTTTCTTATCGAGTATTAAGTTTATATTTTAATGATTTGTTTAAGTTTTTTGAAATTTCAATGTGAATAGGAAATCTTATCTAGCATTTTTCATAAGATATTAAAATAATCAAGTATAGATGACTCTCAAGACTTGAGGAATAGTCGGAAAGTTTGTTATGTGTTTTGAGCTGTTACACTATTCTAATGAATTTCTGTACAGAGGCAATCGTAAATAGCTTAAATAAAGTTCTTTACGATTTTTTTATAGAAGTCAGCAATATAATATGGATTGGTTTATTGGCGGATACAATGTTGTAAATGCATTAAAATAATATGTTTCCGATATATGATTTTATATATTTGTATTGTGTTATATACAAAAAAATTCCAGATTGGTAATTTATAAGGATACTGTCAATAATTTTGTGTAAACACAAGAGTAGAGTTTTTGAATATTAGTCAAATAAGCTATCAAGTGTGTCAAAACATACTCCGAATCCTTTATGAATACGAGCTCCGAACTTAATATTATAGTCTTCGAAAATACTTACAAGGCATCGTTCTAAGGCTTCTTCATTTGGAAAAACCACCCTCTTCTTACTTTGTCGCTTGATTTCTTTATTGAGTGATTCAATCAAGTTTGTAGAGTAAATACTAGACCAAATGTGATGTGGAAATTGATAGAAAGTTAGGAGATTTTCAGTTGTTTCAAGTGATGTCATAACCTTTTTGTAACGAGGTTTCCACTCAGAAACAAATTGTTCCAATAATTTAATAGCCTCCTGTAAATTTGTGGCACGATAAATCTGCTTGAACTGATTTAGAATAGGTGCCCTATCTACTCGTTTGACCTTACTGGAGATATTGCGACCAATGTGAACCAGACACCGTTGCTGTTTAGCCATTGGATAGGCTTGTTGGATGATTTGATTCACACCGTTAAGCCCGTCTGTAACAACTAGAGAAACTTGCTTAAGTCCTTGATTTTGTAGCCTCTTAAGAAGATCTGAGCAAGAGACATTATTTTCATTAGGGGCAATCTCATAGCCAAGAACTGATTTATACCCTTCAGGCGTGATACCAAGTGCAATGTGAATACATTCTTTACTGACCGTACCTCGTCGCAAGGGTAAGTAAGTTCCGTCTAGATACAAGACTGAGTAGTTAGTTTGAAAGGAACGCTCATGAAAGGCAGTGACACTTTCTTGGGTCACTTTTGTGATATTTGAAACCGTTGCTGGACTGTAGTGGTGACCATACATGCGCTCAATAATGTCACTGATTTCGCGTGTCGTAACGCCAGTTTGATAGAGTTTAATCACCATCTCTTCCAAGTGGTCATCTCGTCTAGCATAAGATGGTAATAAAACTGGTGAAAACTCGCCGTTTCGATCTCTTGGAATGATTAAATTGACTAAGCCATACTTCGTTTCAAACTGTCGAGAGTAGGTCCCATTACGGCTATTACCTGTATTGTAACCTTCTTTTTTATATGGCTCATATCCAAGGAAAGCTGATAGTTCAACCTGCAAGAGGTCATTCATAGCTATTTCTAAAGAGGATCGAAAGAATTCATCAATATCTTGTTTTTGCGCTAGGAAGTTAAGTAATTCTGTGGTAAACTGAGTCATGGGAATAAATCTCTTTCTAGTGAAGTGTCGTAACTCTACTATACAGGATTTATTCCTTTTTTGTGTTTACACAAGATATTTTACACTACCTTTATAAGCTAAATGCTAATAAAGACATTAATTTGGTTAGTAGACTAAAAATGATAAATAACACTAGTTTCTGATGATACTTGTCACTCTTGTTTGTTATTTAAAGCAATATCACAAAAATACATATTTGTTTATAAAATAAAAATAAGCATAAAAAATTGACATTATTTTACTAAAGTGATAAAATAATGTCGAAAATGAAAGGGGTTCCAAAATGAAGAAGGTAGTAAAATGTATGTTAATTGTCTTGGGATTAGCAATAATTTCTACTAGTTTAGTATCTGTTACATTTAAATCTCTAGGAATAGACCCTGGGGTAGTACATATGAAAAATAGATTATAGAGGAGGTGGTGGATATGAGAATGTATCTACTAAAAAATTCGTTAATTCTTTAACTTTTATGAGTGAATATGATACATATTTCACAGATAAGTAGTGACTATCAAGATATACAAAATGATGTTGGAGGATTTGTTAGTCACTTAACTAAAAAGAAATGAGGAATAAAAAATGAAAAAAATTTCTAAAATTTGGGCAGTTGGTTTAGTAGCCGCATCATTATCATTTGGTTCAATAGCTTATGCTGAATCAATTAGTGTAGCCGGTGGGACATGGAATTATGGTTATGGAGTTGGTCAAGCTTATTCACACTATAAGCATGACTATAACAATCATGGAGCAAAGGTTGTTAATTCAAATAACGGGGTAAAGGATTATAAAAATGCAGGTCCAGGAGTTTGGGCTAAAGCATCTATAGGAACTGTTTGGGATCCTGCAACTTTTTATTATAATCCAACTGGATTTTATTCTAACTAAAATGTAATTTGATTGATTTATATTCAATATTGTGAGTCTTTTTGATATTAATTTATCTAATACTACATGTATTAATTGCAATTTCTCACTAGTATATAAGTTATCATGAAAGAGAGGAGGAGAAATCCTCCTTTTTTAGAAAGTTTTAAGGAGGTTTAGGAATGTATGATAAATTAAAAAAATTATTATTGATATTTTCCTTCCTTTTAATTAGTTTGATAGGAATACTATTTATTAATGCTAATAGTAGTGAGATTTTTGGTGGCTTTAGAGATGTTGTAGTGGTGGAAAAGTCTCCTATTGATTTTCCTAAGGCTGTTGAAGATTTTGTTGCTAGCAATGATATTACCTTAGCAAGGAGAATAGTTGACTCTGTAGATGATTCTAATGGTCAACTCCAAAACACATATGTTCCTATTGGAAATCAACCACTACCTAAGGGGCTAAAACAACAAACAGATAATGAATTGATTGAAAATAGTTCATATAATACCGTTTATGTTATTGTGAGTGGTTTAATGGATGCGAATGAAGTTGCCAAAGGCTTGTCACAACTTAAAGCAAAAGTCAGAGTTCTACCAACAAACTATGAAATTGCACTTTTTCGCTTGCTTATAACAACACCACAATCATTTCTAATAATTCTTGGACTTTTGATTGCCTACATTTCTTTAATATTTACCAAACATATTGCAAGTATGAAAGAAGTTGGTATTTTAAGGATTTCTGGAAAAGGGAAACATGTTATAGCTTTAGAAGAAACCAAAAGGGATAGTATGTTTATCTTATGTCTAACAATAATTTGTGTTTTAGGTATTAGTGGGGTCTTATTCCTATTGAACATTTTTTCTATCTTAGCCTTATCAATAGTTTTAGTACCATTACTATCTTGGGCATCTTTAATTTTTTTGATTAATTTTTGTTTGTCTCACATTTTTTATTATATCTTGCAACATCAGCCCATAATTCTATCAATTAAAGGTAAAGCACCGGTAGGGCTTATTTTTCTTATGACTACGATTATTCAACTATTTACTTTATTTTCAGTGATGTATTGTTTTCACGGAATGATTTTAATGACTAAAGAAGTAGACCTATTGAAAACAGGAAGAAATTTTTGGCAAGACAATGTTACCTTTTATGAGATGACCTCTTTAGAAGATGGAGGATCTATTACTCAAACTCAAAAAGAAATATTTTTTAAAGAACTTCGTGATAGTAGTACTATTATTTATAGAAATGATATGTTAGACAGTATAGCCTTATCTTCCAATAAGGGAAAAAAAGTGTACGAACCGACTCCGGATTTAACATCAAACGTGATATATGTTAATGAAAATTATATCAATGAAAATCATATAATATTATCTAAAAATGCAAATTCTTTTCTTCATGAAATGGAGACCTATGATAAGATGATTTTGATTCCAAGTAATCAAAAAGAAAATTTTGATAGACTGAAAGAAAAATGGCTATATTTTGAGGAAAGAGGATTCTTACCCAAAAATGCCAGGTTTGAAAATCCTCACCCTAACTCGAAAATGAATGCTTTTTTATATGATGGTGGTGATGTATTTACCTATCCTGTTTATTCTCAGATTGGTCGGCAATATTCAAATAGAGCCTTAGTTCATGACCCAATTATCATAGTAGAAAAACCTAACTATGCTTTATTACCGACATCAACCTTATTGGTAAACAATCCTAAAAAAGTGATGGATTTAATTCGAAAACATCACTTAACAGCTGCATTTGGTTCATTGACCAATGGCTTATTATCTATTGAAACAAAAATAAATACGATGCAAACACGAAAATACATTCTAATGGTTTCAACAGCCGTAAGTATTTTTTCATCATTTTTGTTGTTTATATTAATGAATAGCATTTACTTTTATCAAGGTAGAAGAACACATTTCTTAGAACGTTTGGCTGGCAAGGGAGCATTAGCTATTCATAAGTCCTATCTTATGATGCTTTGTACGGCTTATATTTTAATAGCAGTAACCGCATTTTTTGCTGTCCAATCACACTTAGTAGCACTCGTGCCAGTTGGTTACTTATTCTTGCTACTTCTTGTATTTATGCTACAGTTAGCCAGTGAAAAAAGGGCCAATGTATTATATTTAAAAGGAGGATAGCATGATTGAACTAAGGGGGATAACTAAAACATTTGACGAGCATATTGTTTTAGAAGATTTTAGTTATAAATTTTATGAGGGGAATTCCTACGCATTAATAGGTGCATCTGGTGCAGGAAAGACAACATTATTAAACATTATTGGAAAATTAGAGCATGCCGACTCTGGAAATATATCGGTCAACAATATTGAAATAAATAAAATTAAAGAAAAAGATTATTTTAAAAACTATCTTAGTTATTTATTCCAAAACTTTGGCTTAATTGAAAATAGAACAATCCTAGACAACTTAGATCTAGCTTTTGTTGGGAAAAAGCTTGGAAATTCTGACAAGAAAAAACGAATGAGTGAAGCACTAAAAAGGGTCAACCTAAATGTTGATTTAAACAGAAAAATATACACACTTTCTGGTGGAGAAGCACAACGTGTAGCTATTGCCAAAACAATCTTAAAAGATTCCCCAATTATTTTGGCAGATGAGCCGACAGCATCAGTAGATCAAAAAAATAGTGAGGAAATTATTGAATTGATATTGGAATTGGCTAAAGAGAATAAAATTGTGATAATAGCTACCCACTCTCCCAACGTCTACAATAAAGTTGATCATATTTTAGAAATAGCAAAGAGGTAAATGACTATGAAGTTTAACCTAACAAATATTTTGTTACAATTAATGATTTTTATAAACACTTCTTTTATAATATTAACTCAAATGACTAGTCTCAGGCAGCCTGTTAAATTGCTTATTCACCTCATCTGTCTCTTGAGTTTCATGTCTTTAGCAATTGCTATTTACAATTACGTAAGATCCGAGAAAGATTAGTGAGAAGAAATCAGATGCCATGAAACTTTTTTAAGTCTTAATCTGATAGAGTGAGATGAACGAAGAACTAAGATGAGTAGTCACCCTTATTCAACTCCCATAGGGTGGAAATATCTAATATTATAATGGTTTTTATAATATTAATAGATGTCAAGAAGAGTTTGCTTAATGGGTGCGACAGTTGGACCATTGACAAGCTCTCTTTTCGTTGTTGTAAAATTTGATTTATTTTAAAATAATCTTGAGAGAAAAAATGGTCTTTCAAACAGAAAAAGCAAGGGCTGTGATACCATTGCTTAGATTAGTGTTCACTACAAATGATGTAGTTCTGTATTGTTAAATGTTATCTTAATTGAATTCTTTAAGCAGTCTTAGGACGCGGTCAAAAATTGTTTTGTCTTCTTTCATTTCGGATTCAATGTTTCTTACTAAGAGTGGGTCATCCGTGATAATGCCGTCAATTGGTTTGTCTAGGAAATGCTCGATTCTCTCGCTCTTATTGATTGTCCAAACATAGATTTTCTTTTTGCTCCAATAGGCTTGTAAAGAAAGGTATGGACGGTAGGAGAGGTCTTCAATGACAAAGAAATCAACCTTTTCATTGCCGAAAATTCCAAATTGAATAGGAATCACATGACCTGTTTCAATAGTGGGCTGCTTTTTATTGATGTCTTCCATAACTTTCAAGTTTAAAGACATGACTTTATGTTCCTTAGATAAACCTAATTCCTGGTATTCTTTCAAAAACAGATCAACATAATCACTGGGTTCTTTGGGATTTGGTTTTAACTCAATTAAGAGTTTCAGGTTTAATGCTTTTGCACGGTTAGCATAATCTTTAAAAGAAGAAATATGACTTGAGAAGTCTCCCTGTTCTATACCTACTTTTTTAACCTCTTCCAGAGTCATATCAGAAATATTTTGATCAATTCCTGCCAATCTTTTTAGATTATTATCATGTGAAACGACAAAATGACGATCTTTTGTTAGCATCAGGTCCATTTCAACATAGTCACTCTTGTCTGTTTTTGCGCCTTCTAAGGCTTCTATGGAATTTTCAACACCACGGGCAACGACCCCTCGATGGGCGATAACGGTTTTATCAACATTCGTTTGATAAAAGGCTAATCGACTCACTGAAAAGAATCCAATAGCTGTTGTTATGATAACTAAAAGCAATAATTCGACTGCAATCCTTCGGTGACTTTGGGAGTTAACTCTTGATATTTGAGGATTTCCAAGTAGAAAATGCTTGAAGATAAGTGCAAGTCCTATTGTGACAAAGGCAGTAACAAGAAATGTTACTTCCCAAATAAGTGTTAAAAAGATGCTTTGTATCCAGAAGTGATTACCCGAGCTATCTAAGGTCGAAAGCATTACTATCAAGGCCATTACAATCAAACTAAAAGAAAAAAGAATAAGGAGTGACAAGCATAAGATTCGAAGAAGAAGGGACCAATTTTTTCGAGTAAGTGACCAACTTTCTTTAATGCTTTGCCAAGCCGTTAGATGTTTTAAACTAACGAGCGGGATGACTAGCATTAAGCGAATATTTATATAAGCAATTAAAATAGCTAAGCTATAAACAAGTAGTTGCCCCTTGGTTTCTTTCATTAGCTCGCCAATAATAAAATCTGGAATCGCAATTTTTTGTGTTAGGGCTGATGCTAATCCTACGTGTAAAACAGGAATAGTCACTAAAATATAAGCTAAAAAGACAGGGAGTTGTCGCCCCCCAATGGTTTGCCAAAATTTTTTAAGGTATTGTGGCAATTGTTTTAGGCTAGTTTTAGTTAAAATGGGCTTGTTTTGAATAATAGCAAATAGTAAATAAAACTCTATATGAATAAATAAGGCCACCGAGATCATGTAAATCACTAAAATGATAAGGCATAAGGGATTTTTTAGAACTTCCCAAAAATTAGTATGGTTAATATGAGGTAAATTTGTAAGATCAAGGATTATATAAAAAAGTTCAGATAAGACTCCATTAGCAATATGAACCAAAAGAAATTGCAAAATACTTACTTTTAATACCCATAACAATTTTATTTCTTTTAAGGGTTGAAGTGTTGATTTAATAAAGTGCCCCATTACTTAATCTCCTAAATGCATTTTTTAGTTAGAATATAATCTACACCTTTTATCTTACCAAAAAAGAGTTGATTTGTAATCAATGAGAGAATTTTTTCTCATTTTTAAAAAAATAAACTAAGGAAAGAAAACTTGATTTTTTAAGGCTTAGGCCTTTTTGGAGTAGATATGATAGAAGAAGAAAAGGAGAGAGTGTCTTTTAGTAACGGCTTATACTAGTAAATAATCAAAAAGAATTCAATAATTTTTGATCTCTATGTCCAATTTTATTTGCTATTGTGTTATAATGTTATTAAATAATTATGAGAGCAGGAGTAGCTAGCGATGCTTAAGATTCAGGATAAAAAAGTGATTTTATGGCCCTTGATTTACATTTTACTTATGGGAATTGCTAATTTTTTAAGTGCACAAGTATTTCATGTGACTTATGGTGAAAGTGATTATGTTAAAACCATGTTACCTTTTATGGTTATTTTAGCTGCTTATTCGTCACTTTGCTTTTATAGTCAAGGCAAGCAGTTAGAAACGAACTGGCAACCAACTGGGAATTCTCGCATTTTTATGCTCATCTTTGTCCCTATAGTAGTAATGGCCCTATTTTTTATAGTTAGGAATGTCACATTTGAAATGTCATTTCTGATTCCCCTCTTGGTTACTTTTTTGGTAGGATTTGCTGAGGAAATGATGTTTCGTCGTGTGCTCTTTGTTTCTCTACTTAAGCAGTCTGATTTAGCAAGTGCAGTAATAGATTCAGCTATTATTTTCAGTCTTTTGCATAGTATCAATGTGTTGGGTGGATTACCATTTGGTCAAATGCTGATCCAGCTAATTATGACCTTTATTGCAGGAATTTTTTATGCTCTTATGTATCATCAAACCAAGTCAATCACTTTATTGGTTGTTTCACATTGGTTATGGGATTATCTGGTATTAGGTGGAGCTTCTCAAAAATACCCTCTTATAGGAATCGCAACAACAGTCTTAATGTTGATGCAACTGCTAGTTGTTCTCTTTTTTGTTCTAAAACAAAGAAAGGCAAAATAGAGTTATTTTCATTTTCGCAAGTCATTTAAAGATAAAGATATTTTGCAGTAAAGCTCATCAAGTAGTTATAACAATCTCAGCCTTCGACAAGAAAAGGCTGAGATTTTTTAGATTGAAAATGGGAGTTAAACTAGCAAGTTAAGCATCAGCTTTTTTTACAGAGCTAGATGGTCCTTGATTTTACAATTTTAGAACATTGTACACCAAGCCTAGGGCACCGGAGTCAAATTGTTCTGAGCTAATTAAGTCAAGTTCTGCAGTGATACCGTCAAAAAGGCCTAGCCCATTACCAACAAGTGTCGGAGAAACAGTGATTTTAATCTTATCGACTAGTTGTTCTTGAAGGAGGTATTTCGCTAGGCGAGGACTACCAAGAACAAGAATGTCCTGTCCCTCTGTATTTTTGAGGTCTTTTACTGTTTCTACTAGGTTTTCCTTAATAAGGGTTGAATGCTTCCAGTCAGCAGTTTTTAGTGTTTTTGAAGCAATGCGTTTGTCCACATTGCTAATCCATTTGGCGTGATTTTTTTCATAAGCAGTAGCTTCTGGATTTGTCAGCATTTCTGTCCAGTAGGCATACATCATCTGATAGGTTGCTCTTCCCCAGAGAATAGTGTCAACACTTGCTAAGTGCGTTTGAGCAAAATTTTCAAGCTCTTGGTCATATGCGACAAAACCAATATCCATTGCTCCATTTGGTCCTTCAACAATGCCGTCTAGAGACATGTGTAAAAATATAACTAAATTTCTCATTATTTTTCCTACTATAACATTTGATTTAGCTAGTATACAGTTTTAATAGGTCAAAGTAAACTGAAGTGTTTCTTGAAAAAGAGGCATTTTTGTAATCTATTTTGTTAGAATCATTTTCGCATCTGCTATAATAAAACTTAATAAGTGATATCATAAAACCTAAATAAAGGAATAGAAAAGAAAATGACAGTTTCGATTATAACCCTTCATGATTCTGTAACGAAAGAGTCTATTGCAAGGAAGGTACTAGTTGATTTGCCCTCTTGGTTTGGAATTCAAGAAGCTACCGAGAAATATGTGACAGATGCAAGTGAAATGCCATTTTTGGCGGCCTATGACAATGATAAACCTGTAGGATTTATTGCCTTAAAAGCAACAAGTCCGGCTTGTGCCGAGATTTTTGTCATGGGAATTATTAAAGAATATCATAGACAAGGGATAGGAAAAAAATTGCATCTAGCTTATGAAAAGTTGGCAAGAGGTCTAGGATATAGCTACTCACAAGTCAAAACAATTGCTCTTGGCAAATACGAGACTTACAATCAGTCCAATTATTTTTACCGAGCTATGGGCTATGAGGCATTGGAAATTTTTCCAGAATTATGGCATGTTAACAATCCCTGTCAGATTTATATTAAATATTTAGGCAACCATAGATGTAAAAGATTCAGATTTAAAGCACGATGATGTTTGCAAGATATTGTTGTAAAACTCACGGTATTATTTGGGATTATTATAGTGGAAAAGACTGTTTATGTACGGATCTCCATAAGTTGGACATAATATCTAACGATTGGGGTGCAGTTCATTACAGTTTTTTTATTGTTAAAAGATGCTCAAGCACTTTCGTAGTTTAAACATTAAATTGATGCTATACTTAATGTAAGTGCTTACAAATAAAAAAAGGAGATGAACCATGGATGTTGATTTCTTAAAAACTCGAGCCAGATTTAGTTCACAGCAAGTTGCTATAAGGGACCCATTAAAAGGTAAAGAATGGACTTACGAGGACTTGAACCAACGTGCTGTTAATTTGGCTCATTATTTATTAGCCTATGGCATTAGTAAAGGTGACCGTGTTGCCTTATTTTGTCCTAACGACATTGCTTATTTTGACCTATTATTTGCATGTACTAAAATTGGGGCAGTATTAGTTCCTATCAATTGGCGTTTGAAACCTATTGAGATAAAGAAAATACTTGAAGACTGTCACCCAAAGATTGTTTTCTTTGCCAGCAATCATAAAGATCGATTGGAAAAATTAGTTCCAGATAGTCAAATGGTTGATGTCGATGATATGGAATATGATCTTATTTGTGAAACAAAAATAGAAAAAGAACTTCCCTTTGTTAAGGTTGATAAATACAGTCCAGCTTTTATCATGTATACCAGTGGCTCTACTGGAATGCCAAAGGGGGTTATGATTAGTCACAATGGCATGATTCAAAATGCCATGAATGGTATTGTCAATTGGAATTTTAAAATGTCTGATCGTACCTTGGTTAGTGCACCTATGTTTCATATCGCAGCCTTGTGTGGTTTTGCAATTCCATTTATTTTAAACGGGTCACAATTGATTATTGAACGTTATTTCAATCCTAGAGAAGCCATCGAACTCATTAGTGATTACAAGATTACACATCTCTTTATGGTGCCAACAATGTATTATACTCTTTTGACCCATGAAAGTTTTTACCCCCAAGCTTTGGAATCTGTCAAAGTGTTTATTTCAGGAGGAGCTCCTGCTTCTGACTTTGTGCAAAAAGCCTTTAAAAAAATGGGGCATACCATTATCAATTCCTATGGTTTAACAGAAGTTGGACCAAATAATTTTAGAATTTTACCAGAAGAGGTTGCTGATCATCCCAAAAGTATCGGCAAACCAATCATGTTTGTGAGAGCTCGTATTGTAGATAAAGAATTTCAAGATGTCAAACGAGGTGATATTGGAGAACTTATTTTATCTGGTGAGCATGTTTGTTTAGGGTATTGGGAAAATTCTGCCGAAACGCAAAAAGCCTTTCACGGAAACTATTTTTGTACGGGTGATTTAGCTCGACAAGATCAAGAAGGATTTTATTATATCGTTAACCGCAAAAAAGAGTTGATTATTACAGGTGGTGAAAATGTCTTACCATCAGAGGTTGAAGCAGTGCTTAATAGACATCCTTTAATAAAAGACTCTATTGTTGTGGGCTTTGATAATGCTGAATTTGGTGAATCCGTTGGAGCTGCTATTCAATTAGAGGCTGATTTTGCTGATTACTCTAAAGAACTCAATCGTTATTGTCTGGAACATTTAGCTGGCTATAAGGCACCAAAAGCTTATCTTGTATTGGAAGACTTTCCAAGAAATGCAATCGGCAAAATTGATAAAGGCCAAATACAAAAATGGTTAACGGATTATGTCAAACGGCATGGTCAAGACATTATTTAAGTTCAAAAAAGTTGCTTAAAAAGCAACTTTTTTTGAGATTTTCACAAAGATTATTTTTCTATAAACGCCTTCAATAAAGGGTTTTAAAAGTTTTTTGCAAACTATTAAGTTACATAATACTTACTATTATCAAGCTTAATTTGTATTTTAGAGCTGGCTAACTTATAATGACATTGTAAGCGCTTAACTAATATTTTTAAGCACAGCCATTAAAAAAAGAAAAGGAGACATGCCATGTCTACAAAACAAGAAATGCTCAAAGAACTTTACCCTGAAGATGTTATGGGCTATTCCCAAGAATTAACTGAAGGAGAAGTTAAAAAATTAGCTCAAATTCGTGAACTTTTGGAAACAAAATACCGTCCACTTGTCAATGATTGTTGGATGAATGCAGAAGTTCCAGAAGGCTTCTTTCAAGATATGGGGAAAATGAATTATTTAAATGATCCACTCTTATTTGAAGGACGTCCAGGTGCCAAACGTCGCAGTGAAATGTACTTCGCCTTTATGTGTTATGAATTATCACGTTTTGACATTTCAATGAATACTTTTATAGGTGTTCATATCGGTCTTGGACATAACACTTTCTTATTTGGTGGGAGTGAAGAACAGGTTAACTATTATGTTCCAAAACTACAATCACATGAATTAATGACTTGTTTTGCATTAACAGAGCCAGAACATGGATCAGACGTTGCAGGTGGTCTTGCAACCACAGCAAAATTCGACGGGGAAAACTGGGTTATCAATGGTGAAAAACGTTGGATTGGTGGCGGTGCTGTAGCAGATGTTGTTCCAGTATTTGCACGTGACCTTGATACAAATGATGTCAAATGTTTCATTGTTGAAAAAGGTCAAGAAGGCTTCACAGCAGATGTGATTGAAAATAAAATTGCACTTCGCATCGTCCCAAATGCTAATCTTCATTTTAAAGATGTTAAGGTCCCAGAATCAAAACGTCTTCAAAAAATCAATGGCTTTAAAGACGTTGCTAAAATTCTTTATTCCACACGTGCTGGTGTAGCTGCGATGGCAGCAGGCGGTATGGGTGGTGCTTTACAAGCAACATTAAAATATGTCACCCAACGTAAACAGTTTGGCAAAGAAATTTCACAATACCAACTAATACAAGAAAAACTGGCAGTAATGCAGGCAAATACCATGTCAGGACTTGGCTATGCGACTCAATTAGCTCGTATGCAAGAATCAGGACAATACAGTGAAATTGCAACATCAATGGCTAAAATGTTTAATGCAACTCGCCTTCGTGAAACAGTTGCACTAGGACGTGGTGTCTGTGGTGGTAATGGAATTACTGTAGATTATGATATCGCTCGTTTCTTCTGTGATGCTGAAGCCATCTACACTTATGAAGGAACTCACGAAATCAATGCCTTGGTAATTGGACGTGCCTTAACTGGAAAACAAGCCTTTATCTAAGCAAAATAAGTCAAGTAAAGTTTGGGATATCTTATTCCAGCTTTACTTTTATATGTAAAAACTAGTAAAGAGGAGTAATCAATGACTGATAAGCAAGAATATAAAAAGAAAGTACTTGATATGCAAGAAGCTGTTAAACTGATTGCATCCAATGACCGTGTTATGGTCAGCCCTGCAGCTCAAATGCCAATTGAATTCCTAACACTTTTAGCTCAAAGATATGAAGAACTCGAAAATGTTAAGGTGTCCTCATCTTTCCCATTAGCTCCCTTACCATTTTTAATGGATCCAAGAGTTGCTGAAAAAATACATTTCACAGGATTTTTCATGGGGCCAGTGGATCGTAAGGTTTATCCTTTAGGCTTTGAATCCATGATGTCAGTGAATTTTTCAAATATCGGTAAGGCTATCAAAGAAGTTATTAAACCTAATGTCTACGTGACAACAGTTTCTCCAATGGATGATGATGGCTATTTTAATTTTGGACCAATGGGAACTTCAATTGGACGGGAATGTACAGAGTTTTGTGAGAAAATCATTGTTCAAGTGTCTCAGAAAGTTCCACGTGTCAATGGTGAGAACACACGCATTCATCTATCAGAAATTGATTATATCATTGAAAAAGATTTTGAAATGATGCCATTACCAGAGCCAAAACCTAAAGATGTGGATCAAGAAATTGCAAAATTAATTGTTCCTAAAATCAAAGATGGATCCACCATCCAAATTGGTTTCGGTGGCCTGTCAGGGGCAGTATCCTATGGGCTTAAATCTAAGAAGAACTTGTCTGTTCATACGGAAATGATCACAGAATCCATGAAATACTTAGCAGAAGTAGGAGCAATAACTGGTAAAATCAAGGGAGGTTTCGCCTTTGGATCCAATGAGCTCTACAATTGGACAGGAGATAACCCACAAGTTGAGGTTGATTTAGTATCTCACGTTAATCAGGCATTTGAAGTAGGAAAGTATGATGATTTTGTTTCCATTAATGCTTGTCTAATGGTTGACCTTACAGGTCAAGTGGTCTCAGAAGGTTCAGGTCATCGCATCGTTAGTTCAGTTGGAGGGGCTAGTGATTTTGTCCGTGGAGCTGGTGCTTCAAATGGTGGACAAAGCTTCATTTGTGTTGCCTCAACAAGAATCGATGAAGAAACCGGCCAAGTCTATTCAAATATTGTCTCGGAATTTGAGCCAGGAACACCTATTTCTGTTCCTAGAGCTGATGTGATGACCATTGTTACAGAATATGGTATCGCAGACCTTTACAATAAAACAATGGAAGAGCGTGCTATGGCCTTGATTGAGGTTGCTCATCCAGATTTTCGTGCAGAGCTCAGGGATAAAGCAGCAAAAGCTGGTATCTTACGACAATTCCAAGATAAATTTCACAATTAAAAGGAGGAAAAAGAATGACTATTTCTAAAGCAAGCGTCTTAGGCGCTGGAGTAATGGGTAGCCAAATTGCTGCTTTGTTAGTTAATGCAGGGCTGCAAGTTGAATTGCTCGATATTGTTATTGATGACAATGATAAAAATAAATTATCAAAAGGCGCATACGACCGTATCACACACCCTAAAAAAGGCCTCCTATATGATCCGTCATTTGCTTCAAATTTAAGCTATAGTAATTTTACAGATGCTCTTGAAAAAGAAAGTGATTCTGACTTATTTATTGAGGCAGTAGCAGAAAAAATCGATATCAAACATGACCTTTGGTCAAAAGTAGCAAAAATCGCTAAAAAAGATGCCATTCTTGCTACCAATACTTCTGGCATTCCAATTGAATTTATTGCCAAGGTATTGGATGACACAACTCGTCAACGCTTTATTGGCATGCACTTCTTTAACCCACCACGTTTTATGAAATTGGTTGAATTGATTCCAAACACAAAAACTTCCCAAGAAACGATTGATCGTTTGACAGAATTCACAGTCAACTGCTTAGGTAAAGGAATTGTTCCTGCTAATGATGTTCCAGGTTTTATTGCTAACCGTATCGGAACTTACACGTCAAATGATGTCATGTTACGTGCTCAGAAATCTGGTTTATCTATTCAAGAAGTGGACACTTTAACAGGAGAATACATTGGTCGACCAAAACTTGGAACCTTTAAACTTGGTGACATGGTTGGCTTAGATATTGCTTACAATGTTATTCGTGGTATGTTGCAAGACCCATCGGAACAAGATTTCTTCAAAGTTCCCGAAACACTTGAAAAAATGGTTGCTGCTAAAATGCTTGGAAATAAAACCAAACAAGGTTTCTATAAAAAAGAAGGCCGGGAGCGTTTTGTCATTGACCCTGAAAGCTTAACCTATAAACCTCTGGAAAAAATTCATCTTCCTATTCAAGAAAAATTGGGCCGTAAGTTGAAAGAGAATTTAAAAGTTATCTTTGATGCTGAAGACAAAGAGGGGATTTTCCTTTGGGAAACCTTGCGTAATGTCTTTTATTATTCAGCAGTTAATGTCCCAAAAGCAGCCAATGATTATAAAAACATTGACCGAGCAATTGTTTGGGGCTATAACTGGAAATTAGGACCTTTCCAACTTTGGGATTTAATGGGCTTTGAACAGGTTAAAGAACGTATGCAAAGGGAACTTGGTCAATTGCCGCAATGGATTGAAAAACGCACAGAAAACTTCTATCAAAGAGGTGAAACAATCAATCATATCAGCCCTATAGAAACTAAGATTGAAAGAGAAATTTGGAATAAGCCAGATACTAATCTTTCTGTCATAAATGGGCAACAGTTGCTTCTTAGAATGCAGACACCTGCTAATTCTATTACTCCGGGATTCTCACAAGATTTGGCTGATGCTGTTGATAGGCTTGAAAACGAAAATTACACTAGCATGGTTCTTTATTCAAATGGTGCAAACTTCTGTGTTGGTGCAAACTTAATGGGCATGAAACAAGCCATTGAAGAAAATAAGGTTACTGAATTTATTGCACCTGGAGTAGATGTCCTTCAAAATGCAGTGAAACGTGTGCGTTACTCATCAAAACCCATTGTAACGGCTGCTCAAGGTCGTGCATTAGGTGGAGGGGCAGAGCTTCTTTTAGCATCACCATTTGTTGTAGCTGCTGCTGAAACCTATATGGGTCTTGTTGAGGTAGGTGTTGGCTTGATTCCATCTGGTGGTGGCGTTGCAGAATTGACTGAGCGTATTCTTAAGGTGACTGAGACACCTGCAAACCGTTTTGCACGACTTGCCAAATTGGTTCAACAAATTTCTTCTGCCTATGTCTCAATGAATGCCTATGAGGCAAAAGCTGAAGGCTTCCTTCGTGAACGAGATGTTATTGTTCAAAATGAAGAATTACGGGTGTATGCAGCACTTGAATTAGCTCAATTTTATTCAGAATATGGTTATCAAGCAGCTAAAAAATATACCTACATTGCACCAGGACGAGACTTCAAGGCAGTAGTAGAGTCCAACTTGGATGCCATGAGACTAGGCCACTTTATCAGTGATTATGATATGGAAATTGGAATGGCTGTGGCTGATATAGTAGCAGGTGGTGATCTTCCGCGTAATACTTATATTAATCATGATTACCTACTTGGTTTAGAAAAGAAAAACTTTTTAACATTAAGTGCTAATCAAAAAACATATGAACGTATTACTCATATGCTTGCTACAAAACGCCCACTTCGTAATTAAACAGTGTGGTATAGAATGGAATTGAGAAGGAGAAAATAATATGCATGAAGCTTATATTGTAGCCTACGGCCGTTCTGCAATTGGCAAGGGCAATGCTAAGGGAGCATATGCTCATAGTCGTCCAGATGATGTTGCAGCGGACGTTTTAAAAGGTGTCATTGCCCGTGTTGAAGGTGATTTTGATCCCAAATATATTGAAGATGTTATCGTTGGTTGTTCATTCCCAGAAGCTATGCAAGGAATTAACTTTGCAAGAACAATCGCCTTGAGAGCAGGCCTACCACATAGTGTAGCAGGTCAAACCGTTAACCGTTTTTGTTCCTCAGGACTTCAAACCATTGCAACAGCAGCAAATGCTATTATGGCAGGACAAGCTAATTGTATGGTAGCAGGTGGAGTTGAGTTTATGTCTGCTGTTCCAATGGGTGGAGGTGAACCAACTGTGAATCCAACACTCCAAAAACAAGATGTCGGTGCGTCCTATCCAATGGGACTTACAGCTGAAAACGTTGCTGAAAAATATCATATTAGCCGTGAAGATCAAGATTATTTTGGTGCACAAAGTCATCAAAAGGCCCATCTTGCTCAAATCAATGGCAAATTTGAAAACGAAATTGTCCCCGTTGAAATCGAGCAAGTTAAATACACTGCTAAGGGACCAGAAGTGTACAAAGAAGAATTTAAGACTGACCAAGGTATTCGTCCAGAGTCTACACCTGAATCTTTAGGAAAACTAAGAACAGTCTTTAAAGCAGACGGCTCAGTGACAGCAGCAACTTCATCACAAATTTCTGATGGAGCAGCCTTTGTGGTTTTAATGTCTAAAGAAATGATTGAGCAATTGCATATTAAACCAATTGCACGTTTTGTAGGTTTTAAAGCAGTAGGTGTTGACCCTAAAGTTATGGGTATTGGACCAGCCTATGCTATTCCAGAAGTTTTAGAAAGTGCTAATCTTGACTTAAAAGATATTGATTTGATTGAACTTAATGAAGCATTTGCTGCACAAGCTTTAGCATCAGCGCGTGAGCTTGGCATCAATATGGACATTACTAACGTAAATGGGGGCGCAATTGCACTAGGACACCCATTAGGAGCAACTGGAGCAATTTTAACATCGCGTCTACTTTCTGAAATGAGCAAACGTCCAGAAACAAGATATGGTTTAGTGTCAATGTGTATTGGTGTAGGTATGGGTGCTGCTGGTATCTATGAGTATGTTGGCGATCGTTAAATTAAGATTAAAATCCTATGGTAGTTATTATTAAAAGCCTTTCTAGTTTTTTAGAGAGGCTTTTAATGTTCAGAAAAAAAGAATTTATTTCCTTGAAGGCTGTTCTACTTTCCACTATAATTAGGGAAAAGACCCAAAGTTTAGAATAAGAGGACACAATGAAACTAGATATTCCCCAGATGAATTATTTAATAGCCATCGTTGATGCAGATTTTAACCTTTCAGATGCAGCCAAACAGATTTATGTGACCCAATCAACGCTAAGTCAGTTTATTTCTAACTTTGAAAAAAGTGAAAATGTCCAATTGTTTAACCGAAAAAATGGTCGACTAACCAGCTTAACGCCAATTGGGAAACACATGTATAAAGAAGTCTTAGCAATTGTGACAAAATTTGATGCCATTGATAACATGATAACTAATGAAGGAAAAAAACGTAAAGGCATGATTCGGATTGGTATTCCAACAACCTTATTACGAATCTTGTTTACCAGATTTTTCCCCAATTTTTTAATGCAAAATCCTGACATTCAAATCGAAATAGTTGAAGAAGATACCAAAAAATTAAGGCAAATGCTTTTGGACAATGAATTGCATTTTGCAATGATTGAAGAACCAACAAAATTAGATGAGAAAAAATTTGAACAACACCTGGTTCTCTTATCTGAGATTGCAGCATTTATGAGACCACAAAGTCCACTAGCTAAAAAAAATAAGCTAAGCTGGTCGGACTTAGATGATCAATTTATTACCATTTTAAATGAGGACTTTGCTTCAAATGCACAAATTGTTGAAAAATTGGAAAGTGTTCATTCAAAGGCCAAGCTGTTAATGACCTCATCGAGTTGGGATTATCTGGTAGAATCAAGTGCTATCAACGATGTGATTGCAATCTTGCCAACAGCTCGCTTTAACCGTTACATCGAGCGCCTTAATTACATAGGTATTGTCGAAAAACGCTTTGAGGATCCCATACCCGTAAAACCGATGCTTTGTCGTCCTATTAAAACTAAATATAGCGTAGCTGAACATTATGTTTTTGAAACCATGCTTAAAGGCTTTTACCATTTGACAGACACCAAATAAGGTATCAGACAGTAAGAATTCACAAAATTTAAGAGCTTTCAAGCATGGAAGATAGTAAGAGATGCCATTTGTAGTATAATAAAACATAGCAAAAGCTAAAATAGTCAGTTAAAAGGTAGGAAGATGAAAGAATTTAAAATGAAAGAAATTAAGGTTTTTGAAAACTATCAAGCTGTAACCTTAGAAACAGGACATGTTATTGTGACAACAGAAGTGGTTGAAGATTCCCTCAACTACCATCAAACAGCACACGGAGGTTACCTCTTTACCTTAGCAGATCAGATTTCTGGCGCTGTCTGTGTGTCAACGGGCTATGACGCAGTAACGCAACAAGCCAATATTAATTACCTTAAGCCTGCTCTTATAGGAGAAGTCTTAACCATTGATGGCAAATGCATTCATAATGGGAAATCAACCAAGGTTAATGAAGTGATTATTCGAAACCAAAAAGGCCAAGATGTGATTAAAGCGACCTTCACCATGTTTGTCCTTGGAAAAAGAGAAGCCTAACAGTTAGTCCAACTAACTGTTTTTTTAAGCCTTTCATCTGACATTTTCTCTAAGAAGTGGTAAACTAGTAAATAAGAATGATTATAATTAAGAAACATGTATTAGAGGGAATGAAAGGAGACGACCATGTCGTTATTAGTATTTGATCATGTCTGTTTCACATCAGATGGAAAAGATATTATTAAAGATGTCACTTTTGCTGTTGAAAAAGGAGATTTTATTTCCATTGTTGGTCCATCAGGAGGAGGAAAGAGTACCCTACTCAAACTAGCTAGTCATCTCTTGAGTCCAAGTCAAGGAAAAATAGTATTTGAGGGGAAAGACAGTGCATCTGTTGATCCTATCATATTACGTCAAGCTATTTCTTATTGTTTTCAAACACCCTATCTTTTTGGAAAAGTTGTTAAAGATGATATTGCTTATCCCTTTAGTATTAGACATCAAGCTTATGATGATAAGCGCGTCAAGGAACTTTTTGAGCTCTTTCAAATGGACTTAGCTTACTTAGAACAGGATGTTAAAAAACTTTCAGGTGGTGAAAAACAACGCATTGCCTTAATTCGTCAACTCTTATTTATGCCTCAAATATTACTTCTAGATGAGGTCACATCAGCTTTAGATGCTCAAAATAAAGTCTTAGTTGAAGAAGTTATTAAAACCTTACATGACCAAGGGATTACAATTCTTTGGATAACGCATGATGAAGCACAGAGTCGTAAATATGCTAATAAAATCCTGACCCTTGTTTCGGGGCAGTTGGAATCAATGGAGGTCATCAAATGAGTGGTGCAGATAATATTTCCCTTACATCTTTGCTAATTGCATCGTCCTTAGTTCTCATCACCCTTTTCTTTTCTTATTGGCAAAAGCTCAAACTTGAAAAAGAAATTGTGATTAGTGCCATTAGAGCAGTCCTTCAATTATTAGTGGTTGGTTTTGTTCTGGATTATATCTTTGGCTATAACAATCCTATTTTTACAGCTCTATTATTACTTTTTATGATTGTTAATGCCTCGCAAAA
Organism: Streptococcus iniae; assembly: GCF_030732225.1. Taxonomy (NCBI): domain Bacteria; kingdom Bacillati; phylum Bacillota; class Bacilli; order Lactobacillales; family Streptococcaceae; genus Streptococcus; species Streptococcus iniae. Next base: position 735,468 of record NZ_CP132230.1, read on the forward strand.
TGCCTCTAAAAGAGGTCAGGGGATTAAAAATGGTTTTAAAATTTCCTTTATTGCCATTTCCTTAGGAGCTTTTACAACTCTTGCTATTTTAATTGCTTCGGGTATCCTAAGCTTTGTTCCGGGGCAAATGATTCCAGTTGGTGGCATGATAATTAGCAATTCAATGGTTGCTATTGGTCTTTGCTATAAGCAACTCTTGTCTGATTTTCAAGGGAAACAAGAAGAAGTAGAGACAAAATTAGCATTAGGAGCAGATATTTTACCAGCTTCCATTGATATTATTAGAGACGTTATTAAAACAGGCATGATTCCAACCATTGATTCAGCAAAAACCTTAGGGATTGTTTCTCTTCCAGGGATGATGACGGGGTTAATTCTAGCAGGGACCTCTCCTATTCAAGCGGTTAAATATCAAATGATGGTCACCTTTATGCTTTTAGCTACAACGTCGATTGCATCATTTGTAGCAACTTACCTTTCCTATAAGGGCTTCTTTAATCAGCGCAAGCAATTAGTCGTCAAAAGAAGCTAATAGAGTAAAAAAATCGGAATTCATAGGAATCCCGGTTTTCTTTTATTTATGATAAAGTTTATTTTGTTGATAAACAGGATCGAAAGTCACATTCACGCCTAATTTCCGCAGAACATTTTTGTCTTCGTCTGTAAGGGTCACTGTTGAATGGGCTTCGCTGCCATTTAGTTTTCCAAGTTCTTTCATGGCTAAGTCAGCTTCAGGACTATTCATTGCAGTAATAGCTAGCGCAATCAGAATCTCGTTAGAGTGTAAACGCGGGTTTTGACTGCCCAAATGCTCAACCTTAAGACCTTGGATAGGTTTAACATATTCTGGTTCAATTAAGTGAGTTTGTTTATCAATATGAGCTAATTTTTTAATGGCATTGATAACCACTGCAGCAGTTGGACCAAACAATTCTGATGTTTTTCCAGTTACGATTTGGCCATCTGGTAATTCTAGGGCAAGTGCAGGTGCGCCTGTTTTTTCAGCTTTTTCACGAGCCACAACCGTTACTTTTCGGTCTTCTGGACTCACACCAATATCATTCATTAAAAGTTCAATTTTCTTAACAGCAGAAGCTGAGACACGTTCAGCCTTAAAATCAACCAAAGTTTGGTAGTATCGTCTAATAATTTCTTGTTTTGAAGCTTCAATGGCTGCTTTTTCATCAACAATAGAGTAGCCCACCATATTAACCCCCATATCCGTTGGTGAGGCATATGGTGATTGTTTTAAGATGCGTTCAAAAGTACGATTTAAAACGGGGAACACTTCAATATCACGGTTGTAGTTAACAGCAGTTTTACCATAAGTTTCCAAGTGGAAAGGGTCAATCATGTTAACATCGTCCAAGTCAGCAGTTGCAGCTTCATAGGCAAGGTTAACAGGGTGGTGCAGTGGTAGATTCCATACGGGGAAGGTTTCAAATTTAGCATAACCAGATGTGATACCATTGATTTGGTCATGGTAAATTTGTGACATGCAAGTCGCAAGTTTACCAGAACCAGGTCCAGGGGCAGTTACCACAATTAAATTTCGACTTGTTTTGATGTAATCATTTTTCCCCATACCTTCTGCTGAAATGATATGATTGATATCAGTTGGATAGCCCTTAATTGGGTAGTGGAGGTAAGAAGCAATATCGTTTTTATCTAATTGCTTGCGGAAAAGGTCGGCTGCAGCTTGGTTATTGTATTGTGTGATAACCACTGAACCAACATAGATATCTAAAGCATTGAAAGTATCAATTAAACGAAAAACTTCTTGATCGTAGGAAATACCAAGGTCCCCACGTGCTTTAGAGTGTTCAATATTATTAGCGTTAATGGTAATGACAATTTCAACTTGATCTTTGAGTTCTTTTAATAATTTGATTTTATTATCAGGTTCATAACCAGGAAGCACACGGGCAGCGTGGTAATCTTCCAACATTTTGCCTCCAAATTCCATATAGAGTTTGCCATCAAATTGACTAATACGCTCTAGAATATGGTCACGTTGTAATGTTAAATATTTTTCAGAATCAAATGCTTTTTGTGTCATGTCTTTTTTCACCTCTGATAAGCATTATACCAAAGATGTAGAGTCTTGTGAAAGGTTTTAAGTAAAATAAGATGAATTTCTAGTTCAAATTGTTCTTGACAATCTCAAGCAGGTATTTTATACTAGGTACAATTAAATACTGCTTTAAACATGTCCCGTGAGTCATGAAAGTCCTTAAAGAAGAGATACCCTAGGTAGACTCTCATTTTTTGCAGACCTGAACTGACTCCGTGACCATGTGCCGGAGTCTTTTTTGGCCTTAAAGGGTGTTCAATTAATTAAGGTAGTCAGAGAGCTACTATTAAAAGGAGAGACTTATGTCAAACATGTCTTTAGACAAGAACAACCGTCGTGCTCTTGTCAGTGCAATTGTCGCTTCCGGAACGGATGATTTGAATGTTATGTTCTTGGCATTTTCCATGTCATCTATTATCACTGAATTGGGCATAACAGGAGCTCAAGGTGGATGGATCGCAACCATTACAAACTTAGGAATGTTACTTGGAGGCTTGGTTTTTGGTCTTTTGGCTGATAGGCACCATAAGTTCACTGTTTTTAAGTGGACAATTGTAGTATTCTCGTTAGCAACGGGCTTGATTTACTTTACCAAATCTTTGGAATATTTGTATTTGATGCGTTTTATTGCTGGAATAGGAGTTGGTGGTGAATATGGTGTTGCTATTGCTATAATGGCTGGGATTGTTCCTTCTGAAAAAATGGGTCGCATTTCCTCTCTTAATGGCATAGCAGGACAAATTGGCTCCATCAGTTCAGCCTTACTGGCAGGATGGTTAGCTCCAACCCTAGGTTGGAAAGGGCTCTTCTTATTTGGATTAGCCCCAATCTTATTGGTTATTTGGATGAGTCTTTTTATTGATGATAGCAAGATTTGGGATCATGGTGTCTTAGATGGTGATGAGACAAGCCAGCCTGTCAAAATAAGTCAACTCTTTAAAACGCCAGCGCTGACAGCACAAACTTTAGCCCTTATGGTGATGACAACTGTTCAAATTGCTGGTTATTTCGGTATGATGAACTGGTTGCCAACAATTATTCAAACCAGTTTAAACATTTCAGTAAAAGATTCATCACTGTGGATGGTATCCACCATCTTAGGGATGTGTCTGGGAATGTTAACTTTTGGTCAAATCTTAGACAAATTTGGGCCAAGGTTAGTTTACTCAGTTTTCCTTCTTTCATCATCAGTTTGTGTTTACCTCTTTCAATTTGCCAATTCAATGCCTAGCATGTTAATTGGTGGAGCGATTGTTGGCTTCTTTGTAAATGGTATGTTTGCTGGTTATGGAGCTATGATTACACGCCTTTATCCACACCATATTAGGGCAACGGCAAATAATCTTATTTTAAATGTCGGACGAGCAGTGGGTGGTTTTTCATCAGTAATTATTGGCAAAATATTGGATATATCTGGAATTCCCATGGTAATGCTTTTTCTTGCCTCACTCTACCTCATCAGTTTTATAGCTATGCTAACTATCAAAAGCTTGTCATCACAGTATTATCAAAAATTACAATAAGCAAAAAAGGACAATCAAATGACTGATAGATGTGTTCGTGCTAGTATTAGTCAAATGGAAGAAAAATGGAATACAGAAATTGCTAACCATCCTAATAATCCTAATTGGATCAATTGGAAGGCAGAATTTATTGAGGCACAAGTTAATGGCGAGCCTTGTTATTATTACGGTATTTTAAATGGTAAGATTATAACAGAAGCTACTGCAGCTTTTAGCCCTAAAGGAATTCAAAATGCTGATGGACTTATTTCAAATCATAGGGCTTATGTAATGGCCTTTCGAACAGTGGCAGAAGAAGAAGGCAAGGGCTATTTTTCACAACTTTTTCAATTTATCTTATCTGATTTGAAAAAGCGAGGTTATCAAGAAGTCACTCTTGGTGTTGAGCCAAGAGAAAAACGAAACAATGCCATATATAAAAAATGGGGTTTCAACAAACACATTAAAACAGCAATTGAGTATTATGGAAATGACTTAAAAAATGGTGTTGAGGTCAATTATTATTTGAAAGGAATAGAAAGTTGATGACAGAATAACAGGACTGTCTCACTAACAAAATCACCAAAAAGTCCTTAGTGTAAACTGAGGACTTTTAAAGGTTATTCATAAATCTTTCTTTTATGACTTTGACACGTCTATGACTAGCTTTACCTATAAGTTCATGATTAACATAGGCTTCTAAAAGGAAGTCATATTTTCGACCTTCCTCTTTGAATTCTGTGATAATAACTGTTACCTTTTCTCCAATTTTTGAAGCTTTGCAGTGCTCAAGCGACATCTCAACACCAACAGTTGTTGCACAATCCTCATTAATAGTTTCTTGAGCAAAGTGATAAGCTGTATTTTCCATAAAACATATCAGAGCTGGTGAAGCAAGGACCTGTAACTCTCCTGACCCCATTTCCTTGGCAGAATGTTTAGATTCTGTATCAAATAGTTGTGAATACTGTTGCATATCAAATCTCCTTTTGCAACTATTATAATACATAAGATTATTCCAGTCATGAAGGAAGCGTGATTTATGCTATACTAAACTAAAGAGAAATAGATAAGTATCAGGAGTAAGGGATGCGTTTAGATAAATTTTTAGTGGATGCTGGAGTAGGTAGTCGTAGTCAGGTTAAAGAACTTTTGAAGAAAAAGAAAATCACTGTTAATGGCAAAGTTATCACTTCTGCAAAAGAACAAATTAAGGAAAAGGAAGATCATGTGGTCTACAAAGACCAAACAATTATGTATGAGGATTTTCTTTATTATATGCTCAATAAACCAGCAGGAGTCATCTCAGCTACTGAAGATAAAGAGCATCAAACAGTAGTAGACCTACTAGATCAAAGAGCAGTCCAAAAGAAAGTTTTTCCAGTTGGTCGTCTTGATAAAGATACCCATGGTTTATTGCTTTTGACAAATAATGGTGGTCTTGCTCATGAGCTTTTATCTCCTAAAAAACATGTGGATAAGGTTTATATAGCTAAAGTTTCTGGGATAATGACATCAAAAGACCAAGAAGCATTCGCTAATGGTATAGAGTTATCAGACCATCATTGTCTTCCAGCAAAGTTAGAGATATTAAGTTCTAACAGTGATCAACACGTTTCTGAGGTGAAAATTACTATCAAAGAAGGGAAATTTCACCAAATCAAACGAATGGTAAAAGCCTGTGGAAAAGAAGTCACAGACTTACAGCGGCTTAGCATGGGACCAGTGACCTTGGACCCTAAACTTGCTTTAGGGCATTTTAGACGATTAACAGAAGATGAAGTCGCAGCCTTATGCCAAAATCAAGCAAAAAACTGAGAACTTAAATTCTCAGTTTTTTAGAGCCATTTTTTTAATTTGACAAATAAAATGGAAGAAATAAAGAGGGTTATGGCAAAGCCAATTACAAAAGGATAACCCCAAACACTATTAAGTTCAGGCATATACTTAAAATTCATACCATACCAGCCAACTAAGATGGTTAAGGGCATGCAAGAAGTGGTTACGATGGTTAAAGTTGCCATAATCTTATTTTGTTTCATTTCCAGTTGAGATTTGGACAACTCTCTGATTTGAATAATGGTTTCTCTCAAGGTTAAAACAGTTGACTCTAAACGAGAAACTCTCTGGGAAAACAAGTGGAAAAAACGCAATTGATCCTCTTGAAAAAAATTATTATCATTCTCATAAAATTCTTGAGAAAGATCAATCAACTGCCCATAGTGTAGGTTGAGCTTAGTTAATTTCCGACGCAGTTGGTTTAAAGAAGGGTCACTTTGAAAAGCCTTACCATTTAAAATATCCTCCTCAAGTTGATCCAAAACTTTATCGTAGGATTCTAACAATTCTAAATCACCTTTTATTAAATACTCTAAAAAATCATATAAAAAACGTTCTAGACTAGGATGTTTCCACTTTTTGGTTTTTTGGATAGCTTTAACAATATGCCCGGCGTCATTATGCTGATCAATGAAAATGATGCCTCTTTGATCTAAAACAAATGAAAAATCACTGGCTTCGCCTAAGAGATCGTCTTTCTTAGGAATTTTAAAAGTCCCGGTGAGAGAATCCAAATTCACTTCGGCCTTTGTTGAACTGGCATGATGAACATTAAAATCGATATCAATGCCCATTCCAAAATCATGCTGTAAGGCTAACCATTCTTCAGGATTTAAGACCGCAACAAAAGGCTCTTTATTTTTTAGGCAATGGTCAAAAGTAGTTGGTGTTAATTTTTCGGATAGTTGATAATACATAGGCTCATTATAATATAAAATAGTCAGAAAGTGTAATAAATAGTCAATGATTGAAGTAATACTTCAAAAAAATGAAACAAGTGAAGAAATTGATGAGGAGAAAGCATATTTAGGTTTGAGCATTTTGCATGTTAAAGTAAACACCTTTTAAAGCCATCAATTGATCATGATTTCCTTGTTCAACAATGCCGCCATTAACCATGACTAAAATTAAATCGGCTGTTTTAATAGTTGAGAGGCGATGGGCGATGATAAAACTTGTTTTATCTGCCATTAGTTTGTTAAAAGCCTTCTGAATAAGAAGTTCAGTCCGGGTATCAATGGATGAAGTGGCTTCGTCTAAGATAAGGATTGAAGGATCTTTTAGGAATACTCTTGCAATGGTTAATAATTGTCGCTGTCCTTGTGAAAGATTGCTGCCACCATCAGTAAGAACAGTATCATAGCCATCGGGCAACTGCTTGATAAAGAAGTCTGCTTTAGCCGCTTTAGCCGCTTTGATAACTTCTTGTCTAGTGGCTTTTGGTTTTCCGTAAGCAATATTATCATGAATGCTTGCTTCTTTTAACCAAGTTTCCTGAAGAACCATCCCTATACCCTCTCTTAAACTTGCGCGTCTATAACTTGTAATTGGGTGACCATCAAGTAATATACTTCCGGATTGAGGGTCATAAAAACCTAGTAAGAGGTTTATAAGTGTGGACTTACCAGCACCAGTTGGTCCAACAATGGCCACTTTAGAGCCTGCAGGAACAGAAATGTTAACATCAGTCATTAATGGCTGATCAGCCTGGTAAGAAAAACTTAGGGCTTTAAAAGCCATATCACCTTTTAAGTCTGTCCAATCAACGTCATTTTGTCCTGTCTCACTTAAATCAGACTTTTCTAAAATATCATAAAGTCGATCCCCACAAGCTAAGGCACTTTGTAATTCTGCTAAAACAGAAGAAATGTCATTAAAAGGTTTAGTATATTGAGTGATATAGTTAAGGAAGGTAACTAAGGTACCAATGCTGAGCTGTCCTGACATAATACGCCAAGCTCCAACTCCAGTTAGGAGGGCATAAATGAGGGCGTTAACAAAACGCGTTGACGGGTTAACAGTTGAACTGTAGAAAGTTGCTGCTTGTGACGCATTAGCATAGGATTGGTTAGAAGTTTTAAAGTGATGAAGAGCTTGCTCTTGGGCATTAAAAGCTTGAATGAGACTCTCTTGAGCAATGTACTCTTCAATCAATTGTGTCTGTTGCCCACGGGTCCTTGTTTGTTGGCCAAAATAGGTATAAGAGCGGCTAGAAATTGCACCAGCAAGCACAAGTGATAGTGGTGTTAGAATCAATACTAGCCCCATCATGACTAAATTAATCCTAGCCATACTTAGCAATGTCAAAAAAATGGTCAAGAGGCCAAGTAGAAACTGGTTAAAACTTAAAAGTAAACCATTTGCCAGTTGCTCACAATCTGTTGTAACACGACTAACCAAATCTCCAATTGAAATGCAATTTAAATCGGATATGGACAAGTGATGAATTTTTTGAAAAACACGAAGCCGTAAATCAGCGATATATCTGTATACCAATCGATTATAAAGTATGGGATTAATCCATTGAATCAAACTATTGATACTTATGATAATGAACATGGTCCAAAGAAGTCGAATGAGACTCTTATCAATGCCGGATTCCAAAAGGAGATTGATAGCTCTTCCAATTAAAATAGGGAGATAAACAGTCAGGATAACTTGTGCTAGAGTCAAGAGACTAGATGCTAATAATAAGTGAGGAAATGCCAATAAATCCTTAATCATCTGCTTATGACTGTGATTATCTTTAAGTTTCATCAAGTCCTCCTTTCTGAGACAAGTAGATTTCTTTATAGGTGGGACACTTTACGAGTAAGTCTTTGTGTTTACCAAAACCAACTTGTTTTCCTTGGTCTAGAACTAAAATATAATCTAAATTTTCTAAACTACGTGTTCTTTGAGAAACAAGAATAAGATTGGTGTCTCTTAAATTTTTAATTTCATTTAAAAGCTTACTTTCTGTTAGATAGTCAAGTGCTGATGTTGCATCATCTAATAGTAAAAATGCTTTCTTTGTCACCAATGCCCTTGCAATTGTTAGCCGTTGGCTTTGCCCTCCTGAAAAATTGCGGCCAAAGGCTTGCACTTCTTGATGTAAACCTAAGTTATCTTCTTTGATAAAGTCTTTTGCACGTGCCATGCCAATAGCATTCCAAAGAGTTTCATCAGTTAGGTCCTTGTTTTGTCCTAAAGTCAGATTACTACGGACAGTCCCTTTGAACAGTTCAGCTTTTTGAGGAACAACAGCTATCCAAGACCGCCATTGCCTAATAGACTTTGGAGAAGTAGCTTCTTGATAAATGGCAAGTTCTTCTTTAGGTCTTGTGTATAGTCCTTGAATTAATTGAAGAAGGGTTGATTTTCCAGAGCCGGTGCCACCAATAATGCCAAGACTTTCTCCTTTTTTGATTGAAAAAGTTAAATCACATAGCGCAGGCTCAGAAGAATTAGGATATGTAAAATAAAGATGATTGACATTGAGAACCAAATCAGATGTGATTGGGTGATGTGGCTCTAAAGGGGCATCGATATCTTCAGAACGTTCATCAAAAATGGTTTGGACACGGCGTGCTGCAATAATAGCTTGGTTGAGGTTGCTGACTAAAAGTGTCACCTTCAGTAATTCTCCCAAAATTTGCAATAGGTAATTAATGAGTGCAATAAGAAGTCCCTGACTAAGAAAGCCCTCTTGAATCTGTAAGTGGCCATGCCAAATAACGAGAACTAAGCTAGCATTAACAAGAAAATAAGTCACCGGTGGCACTAAACTGGATAAATAGCCCGCTTCTTGTTGACGTTTATAATAGAATTGATTTTCCTCTTTAAAGTGATTTTGCTCAGCCAGAGATTGGCCAAAGGCGCGAATAACTCTTATCCCAAGAATATTTTCCCTTGTTAGAGCAACCAGTCGATCCATTTGACGTTTTACATGTAGATAAAGAGGATTTAGAAAATAAGTGAGTACTGCAACAAATAGAAATAAGGATAGTACTAATCCCAAAAAAATCAAAGTAATTGGGGGGCTTATCCGGTATGCCATGATAATAGCACCCAAAACAATAATTGGAGCCCGTAAAAAGAGGCGCAAAAAGAGATTGATACCATTTTGTATTTGGAAACAATCAGAAGAAAGCCTTGTGATTAAACTAGAGGTTGTTAGGCGGTCTCTAGTTTCTTTTGGGAGTGATAAAACTTTAGCAAAAAGTGCCTCCGTTAAATCCTTGGTATAACCAATTGCAGCTTTAGATGAAAAAAATTGCGCTGAAATAGCAACCACAACTCCTAAAATGGCAAAAACAAAAAGTAAAGCAATCATAGCATACAATTGCGTTTTAGCTCCTCTAGGTAAAATCTGATCGACAATCATAGCAATAATCATAGGCACTAAAAGTTCAAAAATAGCCTCCAAGAGTTTAAAAGTAGGGCCTAGAATGGTTTCTTTTAGATAGGGTTTGAAATAAGAGGTTAAAGGTTTCATAAGCACTTTCTATTGGAATGGTTAAAGAGAAATGATGAGATGACTTTTATAAAAAATAACCGTGCAGCTGGAAGCAGACGGCTACTATTGATTACTTGTTTGCACTGGTAGTTAGGATTTAACGATCTTGAAAGTAATAACTGAATTTGCTACTTCATTTTAGCAAAAAAGGATGTGTCTTTCAAGAATTTGGTAAAACTAAGAAGTAGTGAAAGTCCATATTTATGAAGGTTTTAATAGCAAGTTAGGAAAAGAAAAAAGATTTGATGCTCATTTCGAGTTCAAATCTTTTACATCTCTTTGATGATTTACAAAGCCCATTCTCCACCACGGAAAATTGGAACAACTTTACCATCTGTAGTAATACCGTCGATATCCATATGTTCTGAACCAATCATAAAGTCTACATGAGCCGTTGAACGGTTTAGACCGGCAGCTTTTAATTCGTCATTAGTCATTTCTGTGCCACCTTTAATACTGAATGCATATGCAGCACCAATAGCTAAATGATTAGAAGCATTTTCGTCAAATAAGGTATTAAAGAAAGTTAACCCTGAAAGTGAAATGGGTGTTTTGTGAGGAACAAGTGCCACTTCACCAAGAGCGCGTGCTCCATCATTTTCTTCAACCAAACGTTTAATGGTTTCTTCCCCTTTTTCAGCAGTGACTTCTGTAATTTGACCATCTTTAAAGGTAAATCGCATGCCTTCAATAACAACACCTGCATAAGATAATGGTTTTGTAGAAGTGACATAGCCGTCTGCACGACGGTAATCTGGTGCAGTAAAGACTTCTTCAGTTGGCATGTTTGCAATGAATGCTTCCCCTTGGGCGTTAAGGCTACCAGCAGCTTCCCAAAGGTGATTTTTAGGCATTCCAAGTGTTAAGTCAGTCCCTGGGGCCATATAGTGAAGGGCGTCAAATTGGTATTCATTTAATAAGTTAGCTTTTGTGACCAAACGTTCTTGATGGTCATCCCAAGCCTTTATTGGATCTTCTTCATAGATGCGGTTCATTTTAAAGATGGCATCCCAAAGGGCATCCACTTGTTCTTCTTCAGTAGCTAGATCAGGGAAAACCATTGCTGCCCATTCAGGACTTGATGCTGAAACAAGGTTCCAGCTGACTTTATTAGCTTGTGTGGCAGCACGCTGTTCTTCAAGGGCAATAGCAGTTGCTTTTGTGGAAGCAGAAAGACGATTGGAATCAACTCCTGCAAAAGCATTAGGGTCTGAAGAACGAACAAAAAGGCGACTTGCTTTTTTACCTAAGAGATAATGTGATTTTTCAACAACATAGCTAGGAACATTGATTAAACGTTCTTCATCAGCATGGAGTAATTTCTCACGAGTAATGTGATCATCAATGTAATCAACAAGCACCTCACAAGCTCCTGCTTCGTAGGCTTTTTTCGTTAATAAACGAGCAAATTGGTGGTGTTCAACAGAGATAGCAATAATCAAAGTATGCCCTTTTTGAACATTAACACCTTTTTGAATTAAAAGGTTTGCATATTTTTCTAAATGTTGGTCAAAATTTGGTAAAACCATCACAAGCTCCTTATATCCTATTATTATTTTAAAACTAATGTAGCATAAATAGATAGAAATCACAAGGTTATAGGTTACAAAGAAGTTCTTCCACCTTGCGAACAATGATTTTCTGATTTGCTAATTACCTTGTTTCATGGTAATATATAGAAAGAAAAAATCTAAAGTCGAGGTATTAAGAGTGGCGTTTGGAGAAAATGGACCACGTAAGAAAACAGCATTTGAGAAAATCACAATGTTTGTTGTCATCTTAATGGTTCTTGTAACTGTTGGTGGCTTAATTGCGGGTGCCCTATCAGTATTGATGTAAAAAGACGCTGAAAGGCGTTTTTTTGAAATAAGTGAAAGTTTGAGAAAAAAGAATGAGTATGTTTTTAGATACTGCCAAAATCAGTGTACAAGCTGGTCGTGGTGGTGATGGTATGGTAGCCTTTAGGCGTGAAAAGTATGTACCAAATGGCGGTCCTTGGGGCGGCGATGGTGGTAAAGGTGGTTCAGTTGTTTTTAAAGTAGACGAAGGTCTTAGAACATTGATGGATTTCCGCTATAACCGTAAATTTAGAGCCAAAGCTGGTGAAAAGGGAATGACAAAAGGGATGCATGGACGTGGTTCAGATGACCTCATTGTTTTAATTCCTCAAGGAACAACAGTTAAAGATGCAGAAACGGGTAAAGTTCTTACAGACCTTGTTGAAAATGGCCAAGAATTTGTGGTGGCACAAGGAGGTCGTGGAGGTCGTGGGAATATTCGTTTTGCGACACCTCGCAATCCAGCTCCTGAAATTGCTGAAAATGGTGAGCCTGGTGAAGAGCGCGAATTGCTATTAGAATTAAAAATTCTTGCTGACGTCGGCTTAGTAGGTTTCCCATCTGTTGGGAAATCAACATTATTAAGTGTCGTTTCAGCTGCAAAACCTAAAATTGGTGCCTACCACTTTACAACAATTGTTCCAAATCTTGGAATGGTTAGAACAAAATCAGGTGATAGTTTTGCTATGGCAGATCTTCCAGGTCTGATTGAAGGTGCTAGTCAAGGTGTTGGACTTGGAACTCAGTTTCTACGTCACATCGAAAGAACACGAGTTATTTTGCATGTCATTGACATGTCAGCGTCTGAAGGTCGTGATCCATTTGATGATTACAAGTCAATAAATCATGAATTGGAGACCTATAACCTTCGTCTGATGGAACGTCCACAAATCATTGTCGCAAACAAAATGGATATGCCTGAGTCAGAAGAAAACTTGAAAGCTTTCAAAGCAAAATTAGCTAAAGAATATGATGAATTTGATGAACTACCAATGGTTTTCCCAATTTCTACATTGGCCCATCAAGGTCTAGAGAATCTCATGGAAGCAACTGCTGAATTGTTGAAAAATACAGATGAGTTCCTTCTTTATGAAGACAGTGACTTTATGGATGACGAAGAGGCATATTACGGTTTTGCAGGTGAAGAAAAAGCCTTTGATATTAGCCGTGATGATGCTGCTGCTTGGGTACTTTCAGGAGATAAATTAGAGCGTCTCTTTGTTATGACTAATATGGAACGTGATGAATCTATTATGAAGTTTGCTCGTCAATTGCGAGGCATGGGTGTAGATGAAGCCCTTCGAGCACGTGGTGCTAAAGATGGTGATATCGTTAGAATCGGTAACTATGAATTTGAGTTTGTTGATTAAGTGCAAAAAATCATTAGTGGAGGTTGCTTATGGGAGATAAACCAATATCTTTTAGAGATGAAAATGGAAATTTTGTTTCAGCAGCAGATGTTTGGAACGCTGAGAAACTAGAAGAGCTTTTCAATCTCTTAAATCCCAATAGACGGCTTCGTCTAGAACGTGAAAAATTAAATCAAAAATAAAGAAAACCATGGACATTTTTCCATGGTTTTTTGGCTTATGATGTAAGTTAGTAAAGCAGGTTTCCAAGTCGATTTTTCAAGGCTTTTTCTTGAAGGGATTGAAGGCGTAACCAGTTGAAGAAGGTGTAAATATCATTAATCAGGAAAATAGCAAAACAAATAACAATAGCATAATGGTTTGCATTTTCTTGTGCTTCAAAAAGCCATAAGATAATCAGTACAATATCATTTAAACAAAAACCAAGTGCGAAAAATGGGCTTCGTTTGTAAGTTAGAAAGGTTCCAGCAAATGAGGTTGCAATAGACAGAGTCGAAATAGTTAAATAGGGTGTGTGAAAAATGCCTAGAATAAAGTAGAAGATAAAGGTCATTAAAAGCATTGAAATCACTAATAAACAAATATCTCTCATTTTTAAACGACTAATCAGGACTTGAGACTTTCGTCCTTCAAAAGGATGGGTTAACCAAGAAAAAAGTGAAAAAATTGCCATGGGAAGTGTCATTAATAAGTACGTAAAAAGTTCCCCGTAATAATGACTTTGGTAAGAAAGGTAACTATAAATGACAGAAAAAATAATAATTAAACCCTGTCCAATAGGATTGCCCTTAGCCGAAAAAATTAAGGATGTGGCTCCGATTAATGAAGCTGTCAGTGCAAGTGGATCCTGACTACCAAAAATCAGGTGGCTTGCAAAAATAGTCATCAATGAACTCAGCCAAATAACCCACTCTGTTTTTGTAAAATACCGTAATAAACTCATGATATAATTCAAACATAGGTTTAATTATCTGTCAATAGAAACTTTTATTAAGTGATCCTGTTTTAATTGGTAAAGCTCAAAAATGTCGGATTCAATTAAGAGACGATCATGTGAAATACAAATAATTGCCCCTTTAAACTGACTTAATAGTCTCCTAACGATAGGTTGACTTGTTGGTGAAAAATGACGACTAGGCTCGTCTAAAAGTAGAACATTACTTTTATCTAAAACCATCTTTGCCAGAAAGAGCTTGGCTTTTTGACCACCAGATAATTGATGGCAGGAATGATTGATTTCATCTGCTGTGAAATCCAAACTAGCGAGGTAAGTCTTAACTTTTTGAGTGTCATGATTGCCTAAAAAATCAAGTGGTGTTAAATTTAAATCCAGTTGGTCTTCATAATGCTGTGGCATATAGGACACGGTTAGGCCAGTTTTTGCCTTTAGTTCAGTGTGTATTTTTTGCATCAACCTGCTTTTGCACAAGCCATTTTTCCCGATAATGAGGATTTTGTCTTGTCCTTTGATTTGTAGAGAGATGGTTTGCCCTGTATCTAATTTTTGATTTTCCCAATCTAAAATGATTTTTTGTTTAGCCAATGGAGAGATGTCTGAGAAAAAAATAGCCATATTATCCATAGTATCTGGTTTTTGGGTTATTAACTGTAAGTCCTTTTCGAGTCTTTTTTCGTATGATTTAACTGCCTTCATTTTTTTGGCTAAGAGACGACCAGCTGTTGAATCTTTTGTTTGACGTAATTGGGATTGAACACTATCATGGATTTTCTTGAATTTGGCCTCTCTTTTTTGCAATTCTTCATGTTCCTTCTTTGCCAACATTCTTTGATGTTGGTCTTTTTGTTGTCGTTTTGCCAGATAGTCTTCATAAGAACCAAAATAAAATCGAGCTTGAGGCAACTGTCTTTTTCTGACTAACTCTAAATGTAAAATTGAAGTTGCTACTTTTTGAATAAAATGTTGGTCGTGTGAAATAAAGATAATGGTTTGAGGGCTTGATTTAATAAAACTCTCAAGCCAGTCAAGTGATAGGGAATCTAAATCAGCAGTAGGCTCATCTAATAAAAGCAGTTGAGGATGATATGCCAAGGCTTTCATTAGTTGAATTTTTAAGCGTTCTCCACCAGAGAGGTTTTTGAGGTGAAGGTGCTCTTTTTCCAATAAATCACAGTCAAAATTTAGCTGATTGGCGACTTGGAAAAAATAATTGTAATCAAAATATGCGATATTAGCATCATGATAAATGTAGTCACTTAAGTGTTGTTCTAATTGCAAATGATCCATAGACTGAGGAATATAGGCAATGCCTCTAAAATCTGAAATCAACTCTCCATGAAAACTGCAATAGTCCTCAATAAGAGATGGATCTGCAAGGTATTTTAAGAGTGTTGATTTACCAGTTCCTTCTTCACCAATTATTGCCAATTTTCCAGCATCATTTAAGCTAATAGAAAGGTTATTAATCAAGCTTTTTAAATCGTTTTTGTGTGTAATCTTTAGGTTTTTTACTTGTAACATATTGCCTCCTTTTTGCTGTGCTATATAAATCAGTATTAACAGTTAAAAAGTGACAGAAAAAAACTTTCCACCCTACAAGTAGAAAGTTTTAGATTAGCACAAATAGACACAAATGGAATGACCACCTGCGAGTGTTATAAGAGCGCACTAAAAAACTAAACTTGATAGGGAATATCACTTTTTAGTTTTTTAGTTTTTCATGGCTCCTATACCTCCGATATATGATAGCTACAGTTTAGCAAAAGCCATTTGTTTTGTCAAAAAAAAGCAGATAAGTTACTATCTGCTTTGGGCTTAGACATTTAAGACTTTGTCTAGAAATTCAATCAAACGTGGGTGTTTGGGATTGTCAAAAATGTCTTCAGGTGTTCCATCTTCTAAGAATTGACCACCATCAGTAAAGATAACACGGTTTGCTACTTGACGAGCAAATCCCATTTCGTGGGTAACAATAAGCATTGTCATCCCTTGTTTAGCAAGGTCACGCATAACATTAAGAACATCGCCAACCATTTCAGGGTCAAGGGCAGAAGTAGGTTCATCAAAGAGCATAATATCAGGATTCATTGCCAAACTTCTAGCAATGGCTACCCTTTGTTTTTGTCCACCAGATAAACTACCTGGATAAGCGTCTGCTTTATCTGACAATCCAACTTTCTCTAACAGTTCCATGCCATGTTTTTTAGCAGATTCTTTTGAGGCTTTGCCTAATTCCACAGGACTAAACATAATGTTTTCTAATACAGTCATGTGTGGGAAAAGATTGAAATGTTGGAAAACCATTCCGATGTTTTCACGAGCCTTGTCAATGTTTGTTTTGGGGTTTGATAATTCATAACCGTCAACAACTACTTTACCACTTGTAACAGTTTCAAGTAAGTTAAGGGTGCGAAGGAAAGTTGATTTACCAGAACCAGATGGTCCAATGATACAAACAACATCACCCTCATAGAATTTAGCATCAATTCCTTTTAATACTTCGTTTTGACCATAATATTTATGTAAATCTTGGACATCAATTTTTAATTCAGCCATCTTAATTCATCCTCTTTTCTAAACGTTTAGCAAGCTTTGTCAAGAGTGTAATCATGATAAGGTATATAATTGCTAAAATAGCATACATACGGAATGATTGGTAGTTTCTTGCAATAATGATTTTACCTGTTTGGAACAATTCAACTAAACCAATAGCTGATACAATGGTTGTATCTTTTAGTGAGATAACAAACTGATTGATAAAGTTTGGTAACATCACTTTGATTGCTTGTGGCAAAATAACTTTTCGCATTGTTGTTGGGTAAGGAACCCCCAAGCTTCGGCTAGCTTCCATTTGTCCTGCTGGAACAGCCTCAATTCCTCCACGAACAATCTCAGCAATATATGCGCCACCGTTTAGTGATAAAGCAATAGTAGCAGCTAAGAAATCATTAATAGGAGACTGGTGACCGGACATGCTTTCAATCAGGTTAGGAACTCCCCAGAAAATGAATGCTGCAACAATCATTAATGGAATACCACGGACAACATCAACGAAGATAGAAGATATGATACGAAGTGTTTTACTTGGTGAAACAGCCATCATTCCAAATAGGATACCAATAACCATTGCAATAGCAAAAGAAATAAGAGTTAGGCTTAATGTTGTTCCAAGTCCTTGCCATAATTGCTTGTAGTTGTTTGAAAGCAAACCACCAATGGTTGATTCATCAGCCTTTTTAGCTTTACTTGCATCTTCAGATTTTAAATAGTTATTGAGAATTTGCTCGTATTTTCCAGATTTTTTAAGGGAAGCTAAACCATTATTAAACATTTGAATCAGTTCAGGATTGCTCCCTTTTTTAACTGCAAAACCATATTCACCAGAAGGTTCACCTTTGATTGGTGTTTCAAATTTGCGTCCTTGTTGGATAGAGTATTTTAAAATAGCTTCATCATCCATTAAAGCAACAATTGAGCCAGAATTTAAGCTGTCATACATTGATGAGGCTTCGTCGAATGCTTTTAATTTAAAATCGTATTTTTCTTTATGTTTGTCTAAAAAGTCGTAGGATGCTGTTCCTTTTTTTGCCCCTACGGTTTTCCCTTTAAGGTCTTCGTAAGATGAGATTGAGCTACCAGATTTAACACCAAGTAGAATGTTAGAGGTATAGTATGAATCTGAAAAGTCGAAAATTTCTTTACGAGCATCTGTTACGGACATACCGGCAATAACAGCATCAGCTTGTCCTGATTGAACGGCATTTAAAGCAGCATCAAATCCAGGGTTAACAACTTCAATTATAAAACCTTGATTTTTAGCAATGGCCTTGATTAATTCCATATCAATGCCGACATAGTTCCCTTTATCATTTTGGAATTCAAAAGGTGCAAATGATGAATCAGATGCGATTTTATACTTGGCTTTAACAGGAGTAGCTTTAGCATTTGCATCACCAGATGATGAGAGTTTTGATGTTGCTGAAGCATTCCCCAACCATTTTGTCATGATTTCTTGGTAAGTGCCATCAGCTTTCATATCACCTAAAGCACTATTGAACTCTTCAATAAGATGGTCATAGCCACTGTCTTTTTTAACTGCGAATCCAAAACTACCAATGGCTTCACCTGGCATATTAATGGCAAGGTCTTGGTTTTGTTGGATAGCAAACTGAATAACAGGCTCATCATCCATAACGGCATTGATGGAGCCGGCAGCAAGGCTATTATACATAAGATCGCCAGTATCAAAAGTTTTGACTTTGTACTTGTATTTGTCTTTATAGTTATCAAGAAAGCCTTGGGCAGCTGTACCATTTTTGACACCAATTGTTTTACCATTTAATTGGCTGTATTTTTTAATGGGATGTGCTTTTTTAGTGGCTACGACAATTTTTGTATCATAGTAAGGATCGGAAAAATGAAAGACTTTTTTACGATCTTCTGTGATAGTAGTTCCTGCCATTAATGCGTTAGCTTGTCCAGATTGAACAGCGTTTACAGCTGCATCGAAACCTGGGAAAGCCATTTTATAGTCCCAATTTTGACGTTTTGCAACTTCGTTAATAATATCAACATCAATTCCTTTATAGACTTGATCGGAATCTTTATACTCAAATGGAGCATAGGCTGTATCAGATACGATAGATATTGTATCTGCACTTGCAATACCAGTAACCATAAAAGTAACTGAGAGAACTGCAAGCAATAATCCTCTTAATTTTTTCTTCATACTTATCTCCTTAAAAAAATATTCTTAATTATATCAGAATTGCCTAGAGATAGCAAGAAAAACATTCTGTTCATGTTAGAAAACCTAACATGAACAAGTGAGGTTATTCGCCAATTTTTTCCTGTCCTATGATACAATAGTGTAAAGGAAATGAGAAACTATTGAGGAAAAAAGATGATTGATAAACAAGAGAACAGAGCATTTAAACTCGTTTCAAAATACCAACCGTCAGGAGATCAACCCCAAGCGATTGCAGAATTAGTTGATAACATTGAAGGTGGAGAGAAGTCACAAATTTTATTAGGGGCAACTGGTACAGGGAAAACATATACCATGAGTCAAGTTATTAGTAAGGTTAACAAGCCAACTCTGGTTATTGCCCATAATAAAACCTTAGCGGGACAACTCTATGGAGAATTTAAAGAATTTTTCCCAGATAATGCTGTTGAATACTTTGTTTCTTACTATGATTATTACCAACCCGAAGCTTATGTGCCATCTAGCGACACCTATATTGAAAAAGACAGTTCAGTGAATGATGAAATTGATAAATTGCGACATTCCGCAACATCGTCACTTTTAGAGCGTAATGATGTCATTGTCGTTGCTTCTGTTTCTTGTATTTATGGTTTGGGCTCTCCAAAGGAATACGCAGATTCTGCAGTTAGTTTAAGACCTGGTCAAGAGATATCGCGTGACACCTTATTGAACCAATTGGTTGACATTCAATTCGAACGTAATGATATTGATTTTCAGCGTGGCCGTTTTCGTGTGCGAGGCGATGTTGTAGAAGTTTTTCCAGCCTCAAGAGACGAGCATGCTTTTAGGGTTGAATTCTTTGGGGATGAAATCGATCGTATCAGAGAAATTGAAAGTCTCACAGGGAAGGTTTTAGGGCAAGTTGACCATTTGGTTCTGTTTCCTGCTACTCACTTTGTCACTAATGATGAGCATATGGAAGCTTCAATTGCAAAAATCCAAGCAGAACTTGATGAGCAACTTCAATTATTTGAATCAGAAGGTAAACTCTTAGAAGCGCAGCGATTAAAACAACGAACAGAATATGATATTGAAATGCTTCGTGAAATGGGTTATACCAATGGTGTTGAAAACTATTCCCGTCATATGGATGGTCGTTCTGAAGGAGAACCACCCTATACACTCTTAGACTTTTTCCCAGAAGATTTTTTGATAATGATTGATGAAAGTCATATGACAATGGGACAAATTAAAGGCATGTATAATGGTGACCAAGCCCGTAAAAAGATGTTGGTTGATTATGGGTTTAGGTTGCCGTCTGCATTGGATAATAGACCGTTACGACGTGAAGAATTTGAAAGCCATGTTCATCAAATTGTTTATGTTTCAGCAACTCCTGGTGACTATGAGATGGAGCAAACAGATACAATCATTGAACAAATTATTCGCCCAACAGGACTTTTAGATCCCATTGTGGAAGTGCGTCCAACTATGGGGCAAATGGATGATCTTCTTGGGGAAATCAATCTACGCTCTGAAAAAGGAGAGCGGGTCTTTATCACCACTCTGACTAAAAAAATGGCAGAAGATTTAACAGATTACTTAAAAGAAATGGGCGTAAAAGTGAAATACATGCATAGTGACATCAAAACCTTAGAACGGACAGAAATCATTAGAGATCTTCGTCTTGGCGTTTTTGATGTGCTGATTGGAATTAATCTTTTACGTGAAGGGATAGACGTCCCTGAGGTTAGCTTGGTGGCAATTCTTGATGCAGATAAGGAAGGTTTCTTAAGAAATACCAGAGGTTTAATTCAGACAATTGGTCGCGCAGCTAGAAATGCTGAGGGACGAGTTATCATGTATGCCGACAAGATGACAGATTCAATGAAGGCAGCTATTGATGAAACGGCTCGCCGTCGTCAAACGCAAATGGCCTATAATGAAGCCCATGGTATTGTTCCACAAACCATTAAAAAAGAGATTAGAGATCTTATCACGATTACAAAAGCTAAGGATACGGATAGTCTAGAAGAAGCAGCTGACTTCTCAGCAATGAATGCAAGTGAACGAAAAGAAGCTGTTAAGAAACTTCAGAAACAAATGCATGAAGCAGCTGAAATGCTTGATTTTGAGTTGGCGGCTGAGATTCGAGATATGATTTTGGAATTAAAAACGATGAACTAAAAAAAGTTTGTCGTTGATGGCCAACTTTTTCATTTCCTTAAGTTAACTTTAAGAAAAAAGGGTAAAAATGGGACACGGAAATAATAGAAGGACAATTTAATGTTATTGAAATATTTCATTTCTTTAATATCCCAAAATTAGCTTGCTCTAAAGATTAAAATAAGGTAAAATTTTCCTAGTGCATTATTGAAATAGTACAAGAGGTAGAAATGTTTAAAAACAAGTTGAATGGAAAAGCCATTTCCATTTTTATTGGTAAAGTAGTCTTATTTTATGTCATTTTAATGCTACTCGTTTATTTTTTTGGTTACCTAGGTCATGGTCAAAGTAACTTTATTTACAATGAATTCTAGAGGTTTAAATAATGATAAATAATATGATCGAAACAATAGAGTATTTTGCAAGTACTCAATCTGACTTTCCGGTTTATGATTGCCTTGGTCAACAAAAAACCTACGGTCAATTAAAAGAAGATTCAGATAGCATTGCTGCTTATATTGAAAGTCTCAATCTAGCTGAAAAATCGCCTGTCCTTGTCTTTGGAGGACAAACGTATGATATGTTAGCTACTTTTGTTGCATTGACTAAAACAGGGCATGCTTATATCCCTGTGGATGTTCATTCTGCAACAGATCGCATTATGTCAATTATTGAAGTGGGACAACCTAGTTTAATCATTGCTATTGAGGAATTGCCTCTAGAAGTAGCATCTGTTAAACAAGTCTCATTTAATGCTATTGAAAATGCAAAAAAAGCGAAAAAAGCATTTCAAATGACAAGCCCTGTTCTAGGTGATGATAATTACTACATTATTTTCACGTCAGGAACAACAGGAAAACCAAAAGGGGTTCAGATTTCACATGATAATCTCCTTAGTTTTACAAATTGGATGATTGAAGATCCAGAATTTGCTATTCCAAATCAACCACAAATGTTGGCTCAGCCACCTTATTCTTTTGATTTATCCGTAATGTATTGGGCACCAACCTTAGCTTTGGGTGGTACTTTATTTGCTCTACCTAAAGATATCATTTCAGATTTTAAAATTTTATTTACAACGATTGCCCAACTGCCAATTGGTATTTGGACTTCGACGCCATCATTTGCTGATATGGCAATGCTTAGTGATGATTTTTGTCAAGAAAAAATGCCATCTTTGACCCATTTTTATTTTGATGGGGAAGAATTAACCGTATCAACTGCAAGAAAATTAAAAGAGCGGTTCCCAGATGCTAGAATTGTTAATGCATACGGCCCAACAGAGGCCACAGTTGCTTTATCAGCTATTGCAATTACAGATGATATGATCACTACTTTAACCCGTTTACCAATTGGATATCCTAAACCAGATTCACCAACTTTTGTTATTGACAGTGATGGAAATCAATTGGAATCGGGTCAACAAGGCGAAATCATTGTGACTGGTCCAGCAGTTTCAAAAGGGTATATTAATAATCCAGAAAAAACAGCCGAAGCATTCTTCACCTTTAATAGACTTCCGGCTTATCATACTGGTGACGTTGGTTCACTAACAAGTGATAATGTTCTTCTGTATGGTGGACGCTTAGATTTTCAGATCAAATATGCTGGTTATCGTATCGAGTTAGAAGATGTTTCTCAACAGTTGAATCAATCCCATTTTGTAGAATCTTCAGTTGCTGTTCCTCGTTACAATAAGGAACACAAGGTTCAGAATTTATTAGCCTTTGTTATTTTAAAAGAAGGTGTTAAGGAACAATTTAATAGAGAACTTGACATTACAAAAGCTATCAAAGAGTCCGTTAAAGATAATATGATGTCTTATATGATGCCATCTAAATTTATTTATCGTGACCAATTGCCATTAACGCCAAATGGAAAAATCGATATTAAACAATTAATCAGTGAGGTAAATGATAGATGAGGCTTATCTTTGAGCATATTCCTTACATGGAATCTTACGGTAATCCCATTTATTTCGTTTATTTATTATTAGCTTTACTTCCTATTGTTATTGGTATTTTTAAGCAAAAGAGATTTGCACTTTATGAAACGCTGGTTAGTTTCTTGTTTATTCTCTTTATGTTTGGTGGTGATAATTACCATCAATTAATTGCCTTTACAAGCTATTTAATCTGGCAAATTGCTATTGTTTTTGCTTATCAAAATTACCGAAAACACAAGAATCAAACAGCTATATTTTACAGCAGTATTTTGGTAACCTTGCTGCCTCTTATTTTAGTCAAAATAGCACCTTTTACTTCTGAAAACCCTAATCAGTCTTTGTTTAGTTTTTTAGGGATTTCCTATCTCACCTTTAAAAGTGTGGCTATGATTATTGAGATGCGAGATGGGACATTAACGGAGTTTTCTTTAAAAGACTTTGTTCGGTTTATGATTTTTCTACCAACCTTCTCAAGTGGTCCAATTGATCGTTTTAGACGTTTTCAATCAGATTATTTACATCTTCCTAACAAAAAAGATTATATGGATATGCTAAATAAAGCTGTCATGTATATCATGCTTGGTTTCTTATATAAGCATATTATTTCTTATTGTTTAGGCAGTTTATTGTTGCCGATTTTGGAGAGTAAGGCAACCCTTGCTGGTGGGTTATTTAACAAGCCAACTATCTATGTAATGTATGTATATGGATTGAACTTATTCTTTGATTTCGCTGGCTACTCAATGTTTGCCATTGCTATTTCTTACATGATGGGAATAAAAACACCGGAAAATTTCAAGAAACCCTTTTTATCTCCTAATTTGAAAGAATTCTGGAACAGATGGCATATGAGTTTGTCTTTCTGGTTTAGAGATTTTGTCTTTATGCGTCTGGTTCATTTTTTAATCAAGCATAAGGTCTTTAAAAATAGAAATACAACATCAAGTTTTGCTTATTTAGTGAATATGCTTTTGATGGGTTTCTGGCACGGTTTAACATGGTATTATATTGCCTATGGGCTTTTCCACGGTATTGGTTTAATTATTAACGATGCTTGGCTCAGAAAGAAAAAAGAAATTAACCGAAACCGTAAGAAGAAGGGCTTATCTCCCTTGTTTCAAAGTAAATTTTTCCATGTCATATCAATTGTGATAACCTTTCATATTGTTATGTTCTCTCTCTTGTTATTCTCAGGTTTCCTAAATAAACTCTGGTTTAACAATACACTTAACTAGAAGGAAGTATAAAATGAATACTAATATTGAAGAAACAGTAATTGACCTATTTGATCGTTTATTTATGGAAGATGTCTCAGACATCAAAGATGAGGATTTATTTGACGCAGGTGTTCTTGACAGTTTAGGCACAGTAGAATTAATTGTTGAACTTGAATCATTATTTAACATTAAAGTTCCAATTTCTGAGTTTGGTCGTGATGATTGGAATACTGTAACAAAAATAGTGGAAGGAATTAAGGAGTTACAGAATGCGTAAACGCCTTTGGGTGATTTTAGGCCCAGTAGTGATTGCCATTTGTTTGGTTAGTTTAACAGTTTTTTCCTTCCCTTTGGAGCTTAAACATTCTTTAAAAGAGGAAAAAGCAAATGCTGTTGCCATTTCAGACACATCTTTTAAAAATGGTTTAATCAAGCGACAAGCCTTATCAGATCCAAAACACCGTTTTGTTCCATTTTTTGGTTCTAGTGAATGGAATCGTATGGATAGCATGCATCCTTCTGTTTTGGCTGAAAAATACAACCGTTCTTACCGTCCTTATTTGATTGGAAAAAGAGGATCAGCTTCTTTATCACAATATTACGGGATGCAGCAAATTTCAAAACAACTTCATCAAAAGAAAGCAGTATTTGTGATTTCGCCACAATGGTTTACGCCGGAGGGAACCAATCCTGGAGCTGTTCAAAGTTATTTATCAAATAGTCAAGTGATTGCTTTTCTCTTACAGTCTAAAAATAATGAAGAATCAAAAATTGCAGCTAAACGCATGCTTGCCATTAATCCTGGAGTAGCCAAAGCAAATTTACTGAAGAAAATCAGTAATGGCATTGCTTTAAGTAAGCTTGATAGAGGTCTGCTTAAATTGGAAGAGAATATTTCTTTGCGTGAAGAATCCTTATTCAGTTTTTTAGGGAAGTCGGACAACTTTGAAAACCGTATTATGCCAAGAGTTCTTGGTTTACCCAAGCAATTTTCATATGATAGGCTACATGAGTTGGCAACCAAAAGAGGAGAAATTGCAACCTCAAACAATAAGTTTAGGATAAAAAATAGCTTTTATTCTGCACGAATTGCTCCTCAATTTCACCTTTACAAAAATTTTCAGAGTAATAATACCTATATTGAGTCACCAGAATATAACGATTTTCAATTAGTTTTGTCAGAATTTGCAAAGCAAAAAACAGAAGTTCTTTTTGTTATCACACCAGTTAATAAAGCTTGGGCCCAATACACTGGTTTGAATCAGAAAAAATATCAAGAAGCTGTTGATAAAATGAAGTACCAATTGGAACTTCAAGGTTTCAATAATATTGCTGATTTCTCAAAAAATGGTGGAGATCCCTATTTTATGGAGGATACTATTCATATAGGCTGGAATGGTTGGCTTGCCTTTGATAAAGCTGTTTACCCATTTTTAACAGAAGATTATAAAGCACCCCATTATGAAATAAGTGACTATTTCTTATCTGATGAGTGGGCAACAACATCATTTCATCTCAAGAAAAAATAAATGCGTTATAAGGACAGAAAACATCACTTTCTGTCTTTTTTTATCTCTTTTTTCAGAAAAGTGATTGACAATTGTAAGCGATTACGTTAAAATAAAGTCAACTTAAACGTTTAAGTCGACTTTGGGGTTTTGATGAAGTCGACTTGATATGTTTTATTTTAAAAACTATCACGATGTTTTCACACTTGAAAGAGATGTGAGACATCCATTTTTTGGAGGAATTATTATGTCGCTAAATTGGAAAAAGCTGTCTGTTTTGGGTCTAGTATCTCTAACCTCTCTAATGAGTTTAACAGCTTGTGGCTCTGCTTCAAAAGAAGCGCAAAAACCAGATGGTAAAACAATTGTTGTGTCAGTTGATGAAGGTTATGCTGATTATATTAATAGCATAAAAGGAGACTTTGAAAAAGAAAATAAGGTTACTGTTAAGGTTAAAAAAGAAGGAATGATTGACACCCTAGATAAGCTTTCAACAGATGGTCCAACAGGTTCAGCACCAGATGTATTTTTGGCACCCTATGACCGTGTAGGCGGATTAGGCTCAGAAGGTCAAATTGCGGAAGTATCCTTAGGAAACGCTAAAGACTTTGATGAGACTGTTAAAAATCTTGTTTCTATTAATGGTAAAGTTTTTGGAGCTCCTGATGTTGTTGAAACACTAGTTACGTATTACAACAAAGATTTAGTGGCAAATGCGCCAAAAACATTTGCAGAGTTAGAAGAATTGCATAAAGACCCGAAATTTGCATTTTCATCTGAATCTGGAAAATCTGTTGGATTTCTTGCCAAATGGACAGATTTTTATTATGGTTATGGTTTAATTGCAGGACATGGAGCATATGTTTTTGGTGAAAATGGAACAAAAGCTAAGGATATTGGTATTGGAAATGAAGGTTCCATTGCTGGACTAAATTATGCTAAACAATGGTATGCTTCGTGGCCACAAGGTATGCAAGATGCTAAAAAAGCTGGTGATTTTATTACTGAACAATTTACAAGTAAAAAAGCTGGTGTCATCATTGATGGTCCATGGGCTGCGAAATCTTTCAAAGATGCCGGGGTTAATTTTGGAGTGGCAGAAATTCCGACATTAACCAATGGTAAGAAATATCAAGCCTTCGCTGGAGGAAAAGCATGGGTTATTTCAAATTATTCTAAAGGAAAAACAAATGCTCAAAAATTCTTAGATTATGTCACAAATGCTAAAAATCAAAAACTTTTTTATGACAAAACTCAAGAGATTCCTGCAAATTTGAGTGCTCGTACTTACGCATCTGAACAAGGCAATGAATTAACAAAAGCTGTTGTTAGCCAATTTGCGAATGCTCAACCAATGCCAAATATTCCTCAAATGGCTGAAGTTTGGGAACCAGGTGCAAACATGTTCTTTAATGTCGCTTCAGGTAAAAAAGATGCTTCTAGTGCAGCAAAAGAAGCCGAAAAAACAATTAAGGAAGCTATTGAGCAAAAATATGCGGAATAAAAATTAAAGGAGGGCGAAACACGAGTGTTTCGTATCTTCCTTTCTTTTTTTGAAATAATTAAAGGAGGAATGAATGAATAGTGCTGGAATATTGCATGTTCCTGATTCAAGGTATTGTTTTGCTCTATCAAAAAATGAACTTGTTATTCGTTTAAGGGTAGCTAAAGAGGACGCTGATATCAGAGTAAAATTGGTTTATGGTCCAAAGTATAGTTATCATGAATTTCAAAAAGAAGAAGAGATGGTTGTTGCTTTTAGAGATCAAACACATGTTTATTTTGAAACAAGATTACTGTTAGATGATGTTAGATTAGCCTATATTTTTACAATTGAAAAAATGGGAAAGACATACTATTTTAGTGAAGATGGTCTTACGGCTAATTATGATTTTAGCAATGGTTTTTATAATTTTTTCCAAATGCCATATATTAATGCTATTGATGTTCATAAGGTCATTTCATGGACAAAAAAAGCAGTGTTTTATCAAATTTTTGTTGATCGTTTTAACCGTGGTGATTTTAACAAAAAAGATGATTATATTAATATGGAATGGCTTGGAAAACCAACCCCTCAGAGTTTTGCAGGGGGGGATATCAAAGGGATTACTAATAAACTTGCCTATCTAAATCAGCTTGGAATTAATGTGATTTATTTAACGCCTATTTTTAACTCTGTTAGTAATCATAAGTATGATATTAGTGATTACTATGCCGTTGATAAACAATTTGGCACTAAGTATGATTTAAGAGAATTAATTTCTGAAGCACATAAGATGGGAATAAAAGTCATATTGGATGCTGTTTTTAATCATGCCAGTAGTGAGTGTGATGCATTTCAAGATGTCCTAAAAAATGGGAAATCATCGCAGTTTTTTAATTGGTTTATGCCCCATGAGGATGTTGTTTCAATGGCACTGGTTAATTATGAAACCTTTGCTGGTTGCAATTATATGCCTAAATGGAACACTTCTAATAAAGAGGTTCAAGATTATTTGATTGCTGTTGGGCTTTATTGGCTTAAAGAATTTCAGATTGATGGTTGGCGGCTTGATGTTTCAGATGAGGTCTCGCATGATTTTTGGCGGCGTTTTCGTAAGGCGATTAAAGCTGAAAATTCTGATGCAATTTTGATTGGTGAAAATTGGCATGATGCCTATCCCTATTTGTCAGGAGATCAATATGATGGCATTATGAATTATGCCTTTACAAAGGCTTGTTTAGATTATTTTGCATTTGAGACCATTAATTCACAAGTCCTAGCTGAAAAGTTAAGTCATATTTTAATGCGAAACACCTGGCAAGTAAATCAGATGAATTTGAATTTATTAGATTCTCATGATACTCATCGCTTTTTTACACAGGTTAATGGGTCAAAAGATAAACTTCTGGCTGCTCTAGCTTTATTAGTCACATTTATGGGAATTCCATGTATTTATTATGGAACAGAATTGGCTATGGAGGGCTCCTATGATCCGGATTCTCGCCGTGGTTTTGATTGGAATGAAGAAAACTGGGATAAGGCATTATTAGATAAGGTCAAAGAAATTATAGCCTTAAGAAAGCTTGATGTGATTCAAGAAGGAAGCATTAGTATTGGAAGTGTCGATGACTGCTTTAAGATGACTAGAAGTTTAAATAAGAAAAGTATCACACTTATGATTAATAATGGTCAAACTGCTTATGATATTGTTAATTGTAACCAGATCATAACTGCTAATAGACTAAATGTTCAAACACAAGAATTACTTCCTGGAGGCTTTGTTGTATTAGGATAAGTTAGTTAGAAGGATAATAATATGAAGAAAACAAATCGAAAATCTCAAAAATGGTTAGCGACCTCTCTTATATTACTAGGTTTAGCTTCAGCACCATTAACCGTTTCAGCAACAGAAAATGCATCTGTGACAACAAAAGCAGATTTTTCAACGGATACAATTTATCAGATTATCACAGATCGATTTAAGGATGGTAATCCGTCTAATAATGGAAGTTCAGACGTTTTTGATAAAAATGATCTTAAAAAGTATCATGGTGGGGATTGGCAAGGAATTATAGAAAAGATTAATGATAACTATTTGACAGACATGGGGATTACTGCTATTTGGATTTCATCTCCTGTAGAGAATATTGACAGTATTGATCCGTCCAATGGCAGTGCTGCTTATCATGGTTATTGGGCCAAAGATTTCTTTAAAACAAATAAACATTTCGGCACAGAGGATGATTTTAAGCAACTCATTGAAGTTGCTCATGCTAAAAACATTAAAGTTGTTATTGATTTTGCTCCTAATCATACTTCTACAGCAGAAAGTGGAGATACGGTATTTCCAGAAGATGGTGCTCTTTATAAGAATGGTAATAAATTAGGGGGCTTTAAAGACGATAAGAACAAGCTTTTCAATCATGAAGGGTGGACAAATTTTCAAACATCTGAAAATTCTATTTATCATTCCATGTATGGACTAGCTGATTTAAACAATAGCAATCCAACAGTTGATACTTACATGAAAGAAGCAATTGATAAGTGGTTAGATATGGGAATAGACGGTATCCGAGTAGATGCTGTAAAACATATGTCACAAGGTTGGCAAAAAAATTGGTTAAGTCATATTTATGAAAAACATAATGTTTTTACTTTTGGAGAATGGTTTTCAGGGCATACAAATGATGACTTTGATATGACTACATTTGCCAACAACAGTGGAATGGGTCTACTAGACTTTAGATTTGCTAATGCTGTTAGAAGCCTTTATACAGGATTTTCAGCCTTTACGATGACTGATTTTTATAAAGTGCTTGAAAATAGAGATTCGGTTACCAATGAGGTAAACGATCAAGTGACCTTTATCGATAATCATGATATGGAACGGTTTGCGACAAAAGTAAATAATAATCAAACAGCAATAAATCAAGCTTATGCCTTATTACTGACTTCTAGGGGAGTTCCAAATATTTATTATGGCTCAGAGCAATATGCAACAGGTGATAAAGATCCTAATAATAGAGGGGATATGCCTTCTTTTGATAAAACAGTTGCATACCAAATCATTAGCAAATTAGCCCCTCTAAGGAAAACAAACCCAGCCTTAAGTTATGGGACAACTGAACAAAGGTGGATAAACGATGATGTTTTAGTTTTTGAGAGAAAATTTGGAAATAATGTTGCTTTAGTAGCGATTAACAGAAATCAAACGAACGTTTTTACAATTGACAATATGAAAACATCACTTCCAGCAGGTAAACATGAAGATGTCTTAGGTAAACTGATGAAGGGAAATTCTCTAACAGTTTCTCAAAGTGGAGATGTAGAAACTTTCGAGTTACAGCCAGGAGAGGTTGCGGTTTGGAGTTCAATGAAATCAAGTGAGCACCCTCAATTAGGAGATGTTGATCCGTCAATGGGAATTTCAGGAAATGAGTTGACTTTAGTAGGGCAAGGGTTTGGAAGTAGCAAGGGTCAAGTTAATTTTGGAGCAATACAAGCAGAAGTGCTTTCATGGTCTGATACAATGATAAAAATTAAAATACCAGAAATGGCAGCTGGCTATTATGATATTTCAGTAAAGGCTGCGAATGGTCAAACAAGTAATGTTTATAAAGCTTTTGAGGTTCTTACAGGAAAACAAGTTCCAATACGCTTGATGGTTAATCATTTTGAGACAAGTCCTGGTGAACAACTCTATCTTTTAGGAGATGTCTTTGAACTGGGTGCTAATGATAGTAAAAATGCTATAGGACCAATTTTTAATGATACTGCGTCCATTGCAAAATACCCAAATTGGTTTTACGATGTTAATTTGCCAATCAATAAAGACATTCATATCAAACTTGTGAAGAAAAATAGTAATGGAGAAATTTCTTGGACAAGCCCAGAAACCTACACTATAAGAACAAACTCTGAAGCACAAACGATTACCGTTAAAAATTAACTGGTCATCTGTTATAAAATTAAGTACAATTAGGGAGGATAAAGGCAATCTATGGAAAGAGAGACAGTAAATGGGAACTGAAAGAAATCAAAAAAATCCAAACAAAGCAATGTTGCTTTCTATTATTCCAGGCCTTGGTCAACTGTATAATCAACAAAGAGTGAAAGGTCTTATTCTACTAATTGTTTTTTTGGCAGAAGTGCTTGAATTGTATTTTTTAGGCATTCCTGCATTGATTGGTTTGTACACTCTTGGTAAGATTCCAATGCAAGATCACTCTTTGTTTTTACTAATCAAAGGGGCAATGCAGTTACTTATTATGGTTTTATTTGTCTTTATACATCTGTTAGCAATGAGAGATGCTAAAAGTGTTGCTAGAGACAGTAATAAAGGTAAGGTTATTCCAGTGACAGTTAGGGAAATGCTAGAGTCGATTTATGAAAAAGGCTTTCCTTATTTGCTGGTTATTCCAGCTTATTTAGCGATGGGGTTTGCAATTATTTTCCCAGTTCTTGTGACCTTATTGATTGCATTTACAAATTATGATTTTAGGCATGTTCCGCCTTACAGACTACTCGATTGGGTGGGAGCAAAAAACTTTTTAAACATTTTAGAATTAAGCACCTTTAAAGCAGCT
This sequence comes from Streptococcus iniae, assembly GCF_030732225.1. Classification (NCBI taxonomy): domain Bacteria; kingdom Bacillati; phylum Bacillota; class Bacilli; order Lactobacillales; family Streptococcaceae; genus Streptococcus; species Streptococcus iniae. Next base: position 767,160 of record NZ_CP132230.1, read on the forward strand.
TTTACGTCTGTTTTATCTTGGACAATCATCTGGACATTCCTAGCAACCAGCTTACAAATTGTTATTGGTCTTGCTACAGCTGTGATTGCAAACCAATCATTTATTAAAGGGAAACGCATTTTTGGAGTTATTTTTCTACTTCCTTGGGCTGTTCCTGCATTTATTTCTATTATGAGTTTTGGGAATTTCTTTAATGACTCCATTGGCGCAATGAACCTTCAAGTCCTACCCTTCTTAGAAAAAATCATTCCTTTTGTTGAATTTGGAATAGTCCCTTGGAAAACGGATCCTTTCTGGACAAAAGTAGCTGTCATTATGGTTCAAGGATGGTTAGGCTTTCCCTACATTTATATCCTTGTTTCTGGGATTTTACAAGCTATTCCACAAGATTTGTATGAGGCAGCAACGGTTGATGGTGCAACAGCTTTGCAGAAATTTCGTACTATTACCTTACCAATGATTTTGGCAGTAGCAGCACCAACTTTAATTTCACAGTACACCTTTAATTTTAATAATTTTTCTATTATTTACCTCTTTAATAATGGAGGACCAGGAACGGTAGGTGGTGGTGCAGGAACAAGTGATATTTTGATTTCTTGGATTTACAAATTAACAACACAAACCTCTCCTCAATTTTCAATGGCATCCGCAGTAACCTTAATCATTTCGTTGATTGTTATTTCAGTATCGCTTATAACCTTTAAAAAATGTAATGCTTTTGAAATGGAGGACAGATAATGCGAAAAATAATTGGTAAGGGGTCGATGAAGAAAAAACGCCTACTGACACAAATACTAACCTACTTCTATCTTTTAGTGTTAGCTACTGTTATCTTATTTCCGATTTTAGTAACGGTCAGCTCGGCTTTTAGGCCTGGAAACACGACAGCTTTTAATTTTAATATCAAGGGGCCTTGGACCTTAGCAAACTTTAACACATTGTTTCATGAGACGCTTTACTTGCGTTGGTATTGGAATACTTTAGTGGTTGCCTTTTTCACAATGGTGATTCAGGTAACAGTGATTACCTTAACGGGATATGCTTATAGTCGTTATCAGTTTGTTGGCCGTAAGAAAAGCTTGGTCTTTTTCTTAGTCGTTCAAATGGTACCTACTATGGCAGCATTGACAGCCTATTTTGTGATGGCTTGGTTATTTAATGCTTTAAATCACTATTGGTTCTTAATCTTAATTTATGTCGGCGGAGGCATTCCAATGAATGCATGGCTGATGAAAGGGTATTTTGATACCGTACCATATGATTTAGATGAATCCGCTAAGTTAGATGGTTCTGGACATTTGAGAACTTTCTATCAAATCGTCTTGCCCTTAGTGAGGCCAATGATTGCTGTTCAGGCACTATGGGCTTTTATGGGACCATTTGGAGATTTTATGTTAGCTAAATTTTTGTTAAGGTCACAAGAACATTATACTGTAGCTGTTGGTTTACAATCTTTTATTACAAATGATGCTAGAAATCCTAAGGTTACTTTGTTTGCTGCGGGTGCTATTTTAATTGCTATACCTATTTCAATTCTCTTCTTCTTTTTACAAAAGAACTTTGTATCTGGATTGACAAGTGGTGGAACTAAGGGATAATAAAACAAGGAGTCTTATTAATGACAACAAAGAAACACTTTCCAATTTCTTATTTTGCTTATAGCATGACTCCTAAGGCTATCTTTTCACATCTTGATAGCTTTAGATGGTGGCAAAATTTCCTCCTAATTGTTTTTTTGAACGCCTTAATTATGATTCCTGTTACCCTCCACTATGCGCAACTTAAGACTTACTCAGTAGAGAAAATTGTGAATAGGGCTTTAGATCCTATTACAGATAAAACCTTTCTTGCATTCAGTCAAGGTGAGATTACTGCTAATCGTTACCAAGGCAATTCACAGCTCATTAGGGATGGACAAGTGGCGTTAGCCGTTCTACCAAGCCCTCAAGAAAAAGAAAGATTAAAAGCAAAAAAATTAAGGCATATTATCCTTACAGAAAAAAGGTGGATCTTTGTTACGCCAGAGGGTAAAATGATGACAGCTCAAGTCAGTGGAAAGGAAATGTCCTTGAAGCAATTTAAAGACGTAAAGGCTGTTAAACAGTTTATTAATGATCAGTGGTATCAGAGTAATAAAGCCAGTCTTCTTGCTTATCTTTTACTCAGTTTTTCACTTTTAATTTATTTTGCTACGTTTTTGGTTATTGGTTTAGGCACACTGTTTTTATCCTTGAGCAGAAAATCAAGATTATTTGATATAAAAAGTTATTCAGAATGTTTTGGGCTAATGGTTAACTGTTTTGCTTTACCAACCCTAGTTTCAGTCGGAATCAGTTTATTTGCTTCAAATCCCCTTTTTGTGATGCATACACAGGTGTTTGGGACTTTATTAATGTTAACCTTGGTATTTTATAAAACACACTTTAGAGATGATATCAGGGCTTATTAAGGTTTCCCTCATGGGATTTTTAGAAAAAACAATTGCTTCCTAATAAATTGGAAGCAATTGTTTTTCATTGTGTTGGTTTTTTAGGGTTTTATTGGCTAAATTAAAGTAAAATATCATGATTTTTATCAGGTTGCCTTTTTTTAGCCCATTCAATAGCTCTTAAAATGAACGCACATTTTTCTTTACTTAATTTAGGAAGAAACAGTTTATTTTGGTGATGTTCAAAGACTTTGTCTAATGAGTCATCAATGATTAGGATGTTTTCAGTTAAATCAGCAAGTGTATGGTCAATTGTTTCAAGAAAAACAGTTGACGGAAAGAATTCTAAGAGTCTATGTCTGAGGTTATCATCATTGATTGGAAGACTGATAAAAGTATAAGGTTTTCCTTTGAAAAAGGTGTCTGCTTTTTGCTTTAACTGCAAATAGTCAGTAGTGATTTGGAAAAACAATGGGTCATTGATAAGACTATTTAAGGCAATCAGAGGCTTAAAATTCAATTGACCAATTTTGTAAAAGGTATCTTTATCGCAGTCTAAAGTTAAAATAAGATCGGCCCAATCAAATTTCTCAATGGTATTTTCTGTTAGACAAACCAATTGGTAATCATGTTTGTGAAGAAAAGAAGAAAGTACTTCAATAGTGTACATCTGTTCGGCTCTAACTAATAATGAAGAACTGTTTTTATAATAAAGAACAATACTATTGGATTGTTGTGTCACAAGTGAACGTGCAGCCTGATTGGGAGTATAGTTGAGTAAGTTACTAATATGAAGTACTTTATCTCTTGTTTCATCGCTAATTTTTTGATCGTTTCGATTGTTTAAAACATAAGAAACAGTAGCAACTGAAACACCTGCTTCTCTGGCAATGTCTTTGATTGTAACTTTAGATTTCATACTTTTGTTATATACAAAATATCTATAAAAGTCAAGGCTTAACCCAAGTCTAGTCCATTCATTTCAAGTCTTTTCACAAAGAAAGAGAAAATTGTAGCCATTTCTTGTAAGGAAATCAAAAAACCATCCTTCTAAAAAGTAGAAGAATGGTTGCCCTTTAAGGGGAAGTTCTATTTTACAGATCCTCCAGTAATACCTTCAACATAATATTTTTGCATGAAGATAAAGAGAATAGTGATTGGAATAGCAATTAGGACAGATCCTGCTGCAAAAGCTCTAAACCATTCATTGATGGTATCAACTTGTAGCATTGAGAAAAGACCAATAGCAACAGTGTATTTGCTTGTTGCATCACCAAGGATAACTTGGGCAAAGATGAAGTCAATCCAAGGGCCCATAAAGGCTAATAGGGCTGTGTAAACGATGATTGGTTTTGATAGTGGTAAAGTGATTTTGAAGAAAATCTCCATTCGACTGGCACCATCAATCATGGCTGACTCATCAAGTGAATAAGGAATGGTATCAAAGAATCCTTTAGCAATGTAAAATCCAAGAGCAGCACCAGCAGAATAAACAAGAACAAGTGCTGTAAGGGTTTGAGTTAAGCCAAGAGCTTTTAAGATATAATAAACAGCAATCATACTCATAAAACCAGGGAACATGTTTAGAACAAGTGCCAGTTTTAAGAAACCATTACGGTGTTTAAATTTGATACGACTTAAGGAGTAAGCCATTGCAACTGTTATAAAGGTTGAAATGATACAAGTGAATGTCGCTACCATAAAAGTGTTAACAAACCATCTTCCAAAAGGAAAAGATTCATTTGTAAAGAGCATGATGTAATTCTCTAGAGTAAGTGTTTTGGGTAAGAAATAATTAACATAGGCAGTACCTTCACCACGGAAACTTGTCAGGATTACCCAAACAATTGGAAAGAGCCAAACAATTGAAAGAAGAATAAGAGTGGCATAGACTAAGCCTAATTGAAATCTGCGTTTGTTTTTCATTATTTAGCCGTTCCTTCCTTGTAAGATGCTGTTCTGGTATAGGCAAGTAAACTAAAGACTGCTGATACCACGAAGATGAGGATACCAATTACTGAGGCTAGGTTATAGTCTGCTGCAGTAACTGTTAATTTATAGAGCCAGGTAACCAAAAGATCGGTTGATCCTGCTTGATAATAATGGGAGTTTGTAGGGCCACCACCAGTTAGAAGGAAAATCACGTTAAAGTTGTTGATGTTTCCAATAAACTGTTGAATTAGGTTTGGTGTCATAATCAAAAGAATTTGTGGGAAAGTAATGGATTTGAAAACTTGGAACTTACTTGCGCCGTCAATTTCAGCAGCTTCAATTTGTTCACTGGGTAAATTCATGATAATTCCAGTTGCAATCAACATTGTAAAAGGAATACCAATCCACATGTTAACAAAAATAATTGAGAATTTAGCCCAAATAGGATCTGATAAGAATGGTAATGAATGGCTAATGATTCCTATTTTTTGTAAGAGAGCATTAACTGGGCCTTCATCATTGAGCAAGTTTCGCATAATTAGAAGGGAAATAAATTGCGGCACAGCAATGGTAATAACGAAAATAGTTCGCCACATTTTTTTCAATTGCAATCCTTTGGTATTAATCAAAAGAGCTAAGATTATTCCGAAGAAGAAGTTGGTTACAGTTGCAAAGACTGCCCAAATAAGAGTCCAAGAAAGAACAGGGAAAAATGTTCCAGCCATACGACCTGAAAAGATATTTCCAAAGTTTGCTAATCCAACCCAATCAAATAATGATTTTGGAGGCAGATGGTTATGGTCATAATTTGTGAAAGCTAAACAAATCATGTAAACCAAAGGTAAAATGGTAAAAAGAAGAACACCAATTAAGGGAACAGCCATTAAAGTCATATGGAAACGGCCATTGGTAAGTGTTAAAACGTCTTCTTTGAAACTTGGGATGTGACTACCTTCATTTTTGAGTTGGTAAAGAGTAGCAGCACTCTTTAAATTACACCAGTAAATATAGGCGAAAACCAAGCAAAAAATGAGAGCAGCAAGTCCAAAAATCAACATCAACATTGAATTATCGCCGTCAACAGCAACTTGTAATTTAATGCCATCAATTTCTTTGGTAACCATTCCTTGTGTTTGTGTTCCTAAGGTAATAAGCCCATGAACAGCTGGAATAATTTGTGTGAAAAATGCTATTAGAAAAACAATTTGGCTTAGCAAAAAGAGTGAGCCTTTGATCAATTGTTTGTTAGCAAAGTTTGCAAAGCCCATGATGATAGCAGATAATTTAATATCAAAGCCACCATTTTTTAGGGCATCTGACACAGTCACGTTAGTGTTAGTCATTGAATTTCTCCTTTTTATAGCTAAGTGTTACTTAAATCTTCAAAACTGTTAAAGATTTAAGTAGCACTATGCTAGAAGTCACAAAACAAGTAGGAGTGGACCAAGAACCACAAGAATTAGTGGAGCTCGGTTCCACTCCTAAGATAATGAGTAGATAACGCTAGTGAGATCAAACTCAAGTCTGTTTTGGACCTTTTAATATAGTGCTAGAACAAGTTATTTTGTAGCAGCGATGTCTTTGTCAAATTGTTGTAATTTAGCTAAGTAGTCGCCTTCTTTAATTTTACCATTATATGTGTCACTTAGGATAGCAGCACTTTCAGTCCAGAATGTTGCCATTTGGCTAAGTTTTGGCATAACAACAGTGTAATCTTTTGAAGATCCCATAGTGATAACTGTTTTAGCAAGTTCATTTGATTGAACTTCTTCAGAAGCTTGGATATCTTTATTAGCTGGAACGATGTTACGTGTTTTAAACTGATTTTTTTGGCTTTCAGCATTTGTAAGGTATGATGCTAATTTGTAGCTTGCTGCGATACGTTTTGTATCACCTTTAGCTGGTGCTTGGTTAACAGCGTATAATTTAACACCTAAGAAAGCTTTTTGTTGAACAGTTTCACCACCGATGGTTACTTTAGGATAAGCAGCAACGCCAAGTTTGTCTTTACCAATTGCTTCTTGAGCAGCAGCATAGTCCCAAGGGCCAGTTTCAAATGCAGCAACAGCACCTTCAGCAAATTTAGACATTACATTGTTGTCATCTAAGTTAACAAAACCTTTATTGTTTGCTTGATCAGCAACCCATTTAAGAACTGCTGCACCTTTTTCGTTGCCCCAGTTTGTTCCTTTAACATCTTCACCTTTTTCACCAAAAAGTGTGTTTCCAACTGACATGAATAAAGGACCAGTTGCATATGAGTTGGCTTGTTTAAATTTACCACCAAAAGTAGCTTTGCTTGTGATTGCTTCGTATGATGTAATATCGTCAGCACTTAATTTTTCTTTATTGTAGAAGAGAACTTGTGATTCAATTCCAAATGGGAATGCGTAAGTTTTTCCTTTATATTGTGCACCGACAACAGCTTGTTCAGTTGCTGTAGCAGCGATGTCTTTTGTGTATTCTTCTGGAACTTCTTGAATGGTACCAGATTCTACAAGTTGACCAAGTTGGTCATGAGGAAGAGAGAATACGTCAGCAGCTGTGCTTGCATCTTTTTTGATTTTTTCTTGTGCTTTTGGATCTTCTGATTCAACAACTTTTACTTTGAAACCAGAATCTTTTTCAAATTTAGCAACAGCATCAGCATAAGACTTTTTAGCTCCTGTTGGAACCCAAAGTTTGATAGTTTTAGCGTCTGTACCTGATGCTGATTCTGTTTTTTCTTTAGAACCAGATGCACATCCAACTAAAAGTGTACTAGCAAGTGTTAAACTTGCTCCGCTAACGATAATTTTTTGCCATGACTTCATAGCTATTTCCTCCTAAGAAATATTTTATACCTCTATTATGCAACCGTTTGCAGAGAATGTCAATACTTTTTTTAAAAATTTTTGTTTAAAACATGATTTTTTTAGTTTTGAAAAAAATAATGATTGAAATAGAAAGAACTTTGCTTTTTGATTAGATAATTGTATAATGGAAAAAAACATGGAAGAGTTAGAGTATCAAAGCGTATAGCTTATAGGAAAGGCATATATGGTAACCATAAAAGATGTTGCTCAAAAAGCAGGAGTTAATCCCTCAACAGTTAGTAGAGTTTTAAAAGATAATCACTCCATTTCTCAAAAAACCAAAGATAAAGTTCGCAAGGCCATGAGTGATTTAGGTTATGTTCCTAATGTTGCTGCGCAAATGCTTGCTAGTGGTTTGACAAATAATATCGGTTTGGTTTTTCCACCAATCACCTTTAAAGATAGATTGAGTGAACCTTTCTTTATGCAAATTCTCTCTACTATTACGCATGAAGCAAAGGTAAATCATTACACTGTGTCAATTGCGACAGCCATGACAGTAGAAGCTTTGGAAGAACAAGTTAAACTCATGCATCTTCAAAAACGGGTAGACGGTTTTATTATTTTGTATTCTGAGCAAAACGATCCCGTTCGTAAATATTTGATGGCTAATAATATTCCCTTTGTTATTGTAGGGGCTCCTGAAGGTGATGAAAATAATATTACTTACATCGATAACGATAATCAGTTAATGGCTAAAACAGCTGTTGATTATTTACATAGTAAGGGACATGAAAAAATCTTATTTATTACGGATGATTTAGAGTCTGAAGTTGCTTCAGAACGTTACATTGGCTACTTTAAAGGCTGTATGAAAATAGGTCTAGAAACAACACCGATGTTACTGTTTGATCGCAGTGACCCTCTCAACGTTGATGCTTTAACAAAAACAATGTTCACATCAAAACCATCAGCATTAATTGTCATCGGTGACATCTTATCCGTTCGCCTGATTCAGTTGCTTTCTTACGTTGGGATTTCAGTTCCGGATGATATTTCTGTGATTACTTTTAATAACTCAACCTACTGTAAATTGGTGCATCCTTACCTGACAACTTTTGATATTAATGTGGATAATCTAGGTAAAACTAGTTTTAAACAATTAATGGAAATTATTAAGGATGATAACCATTCCCTAAGTCAAAAAATTCTAGTTCCATTTACCTTAAAGGTCCGTGAAAGTGTACGAGACATGCACAAATAGCATTGATAAAATAGCATTTTGAAAAGAATGTTATTTTTTTATTGACTTACGCAAACGGTTGCGCTATAATTTCATCATAGATAAATCAAGCAAGGAGAAAATTATGACGAAACGCGCAAGTGGTATTTTGATGCACATCAGTTCATTACCGGGCAAATTTGGTATTGGAACTTTTGGAGAAGCAGCATACAATTTCATTGATTTTTTAAAAGAAAGTAAGCAGACTTATTGGCAGATTTTACCACTAACAACAACAAGTTTTGGTGATTCTCCCTACCAATCATTTTCAGCTATTGCAGGGAATACTCATTTTATTGATTTTGATTTACTTGTCAAAGAGGGTTACCTTGTTGAGAGTGATTTTGCAACTTGTGATTTTGGATCAAATCCAGAATCCGTTGATTATGCTTTGATTTTTAATGCCAGACGCCCTATTTTAGAAAAAGCTGTTGCTAATTTTTTAAAGAGTAGCGATGGTAAAGACAAGCTTGCTGCTTTTGAAAAAGAAGCTTCATGGGTTTCTGATTTTGCAGAATTTATGGCTATCAAAGAGTATTTTGACAATAAAGCTTTGCAAGAATGGGATGATAAAGCAATTATCAAACGTGATCAAGCTTCCCTTGTAGCTTACCGAGAAAAATTGCAGTCTGTTATTTCTTACCATAAAGTTTGCCAATATTTCTTTTATCAACAATGGTTAGCTCTAAAAGCTTATGCTAATGAAAATAATATTTCTATTATTGGGGACATGCCAATCTATGTATCAGCTGATAGTGTTGAAGTATGGACAATGCCTGAACTGTTCAAAGTTGATGAAGAATTGAAACCTCAATACATTGCGGGTGTTCCTGCAGATGGGTTTAGTGAGGATGGTCAACTTTGGGGCAATCCCATTTACAAGTGGGAAAATCATCAAGCATCTGATTTTGACTGGTGGGTATTCCGTATTCAAGAGAGTTGCAAAATATATGACAAAGTCCGTATCGATCATTTTAAAGGCTTCTCTGATTTTTGGGAAATTCCTGGCGGTGATAAAACAGCTAGAAATGGCCGTTGGGCGTCAGCACCTGGCTTTGAACTCTTTGAAACAGTTCGTGAAAAATTAGGTGATTTGCCAATTATTGCTGAGAACCTCGGGTATATTGATGAAAAAGCAGAGCAGTTACTGGCTGCCACAGGCTTTCCTGGAATGAAAATTTTAGAATTCGGCCTATATGATGTGACTAGTCAAAGCATTGACTTGCCACATAACTTTGATACAAATAGCATCGTTTATTGTGGTACACATGATAACGAAGTTGTTAATGGTTGGTATGAAAACTTGACTGTTCAACAGGCACGTTTTGTTGATAAGTATTTGCATCGTGCTGAAGGTGAACGCATTACAGAAGCGATGTTAAGAACTATTTTTGCCTCTGTTGGGAATATTGCAATCCTATGCATGCAAGATTTACTGGATAAGGATGCAGATAGCCGTATGAACATGCCTAATACTGTTGGTGGAAACTGGCAATGGCGTATGTTAGCGGATGATTTAACAGAAGCTGACAAAGATTATTTAATTGGCTTGACAGAACTCTACGGTCGAGCAAATACAAGTCTGAAGAATTAAAGAATAAGGGGATATTATGACGACGTTTACAACTTACACTGAAAAGCAACTTGGAAAAACACTTTCACAAGCTTCAAATCAAGAAATTTACCTTTCATTGCTAAATTTTGTTAAAGAAGAAGCTCGCCAAATGTCAAAAAACACTGCCAAACGCAAGGTTTACTACATTTCTGCGGAGTTCTTAATTGGAAAATTACTGTCAAATAATCTCATTAATCTTGGGATTTATAAAGGCATCAAAGAAGAACTTGCCGCAGCAGGCAAATCTCTTGCAGAAGTAGAAGATGTGGAATTAGAACCTTCTCTTGGAAATGGTGGGCTTGGCCGTTTAGCATCATGCTTTATTGACTCTATTTCAACACTTGGAATTAACGGGGAAGGCGTTGGCTTAAACTACCATTGTGGTCTTTTCAAGCAAGTCTTCAATCATAACGAACAAGAAGCAGAGCCAAACTTCTGGATTGAAGACCAGTCATGGTTGGTGCCAACAGATGTAACTTATGATGTGCCCTTCAAAAACTTTACCTTGAAATCACGTCTTGATCGCATTGATGTTTTGGGCTATAAACGTGAAAGCAAAAACTATTTGAACCTTTTTGATATTGAAGGGGTTGACTATGGCCTGATTAAAGATGGTATTTCATTTGATAAAACGGACATTGCTAAAAACTTGACACTCTTTTTGTACCCAGATGATTCCGATAAAAATGGAGAATTGCTCCGTATTTACCAACAATATTTCATGGTTTCAAATGCTGCGCAATTATTAATTGATGAAGCTATAGAACGTGGTTCAAACCTTCATGATTTGGCTGACTATGCTTACGTTCAAATTAATGATACGCACCCATCAATGGTTATTCCAGAATTAATTCGTCTCTTAACAGAAAAACATGACATTGCCTTTGAAGAAGCTGTTACCATTGTATCAAGCATGGTTGGATACACTAATCACACCATCTTAGCAGAAGCTCTTGAAAAATGGCCATTAGAATTCTTAAATGAAGTCGTTCCTCATCTTGTTACAATCATTGAAAAATTAGATGAACTGATCAGAGCAAAAGTATCCGATGCTAGTCTTCAAATTATTGATGAAACAGGTCGTGTTCATATGGCACATATGGATATTCACTTTGCGACATCTGTTAACGGGGTAGCTGCGCTTCATACAGAAATCTTAAAAAACAGTGAGTTAAAAGACTTCTATGAATTGTATCCTGACAAATTTAACAACAAGACAAATGGGATTACTTTCCGTCGCTGGTTAGAATTTGCTAACCAAGATCTTGCTGATTATATCAAAGACCTAATTGGTGATGACTATTTAACAGATGCTACAAAACTTGAAAAATTAATGGCTTTTGCTGATGATAAAGAAGTTCACACCAAACTTGCTGATATTAAACATGCTAATAAATTAAGTTTAAAACGCTATTTGAAAGATAATAAAGGGATTGAATTAGACGAGAACTCTATTATTGATACACAAATCAAACGTTTCCACGAGTACAAGCGTCAACAAATGAATGCCCTGTATGTGATTCACAAATATTTAGAAATCAAAAAAGGGAACCTTCCTAAACGTAAAATTACCGTGATATTTGGAGGAAAAGCTGCTCCAGCATACATCATTGCACAAGACATCATTCATTTAATTCTTTGCTTATCAGAATTAATCAATAATGACCCTGAAGTGAGTCCCTATTTGAATGTGCATTTAGTTGAAAATTACAATGTGACTGTAGCAGAACATCTTATTCCTGCAACAGATATTTCAGAACAAATTTCACTGGCTTCAAAAGAAGCTTCAGGGACTGGTAATATGAAATTCATGCTTAATGGTGCTTTGACACTAGGAACAATGGATGGTGCCAATGTTGAAATTGCAGAGCTAGCCGGCATGGACAACATCTACACATTTGGTAAAGATTCAGATACCATTATTGATTTGTATGCCAATGCATCTTATGTATCAAAAGAGTATTACCAAGGGGACTCAGCCATTAAAGCTGCAGTAGATTTCATTGTCAGTCAAGAAGTGCTAGCATTAGGAAATGCGGAAAGACTTGAAAGATTACATCATGAATTAATCAGTAAAGACTGGTTTATGACCCTAATTGACCTTGCTGAATACATTACTGTTAAAGAGAAAATGTTAGCAGATTATGAAGATCAAGAGCTTTGGATGACAAAAGTTATCAAGAACATTGCAAAAGCAGGCTTCTTCTCATCTGATCGTACCATTGAACAATACAACCAAGATATTTGGAAGTCCCTTTAATTAATACATAAAAAAACACCGGAAATTAAAGATTTCCAGTGTTTTTTTCTTTAAGCGACTAACAGTTTTGTAATAATAATATCGTGGTTAGGGTAATTTTCCTGAAGGTATTGGCTTACTTCAGCGTATAATTTTTTAATTTCTTGGCGTTTTTCAGGCTTATCATAACCAACATAGTGAAACTGACACTCAATGGTTAAAAATAACTCATGAAAAAGCTTATTCATGTTCTCTAATTTACTTAGGAGTAAGTGATCTTCTTTAATGAAATCGGGAATAACAGTATCTTGTCCAAATTGAGCATCAGCTATTGTCAAGGGATAAGTTCCGTATTCTAAACACAATTCGTAAGTCATTTTTTTCTCCTATTTGATTTTGCCTTTTCTAAGATTAGTTATTTATTTCTTATAGTAAGGTTATTCTGACACAAAAGATAAGTCAAGTCAATTAATTGAAACTTGCCTTGAACTTAGTTCTTGTGATTTTATGCGCAAGCAAATTTATTGCAAGCTGAGAAATAGTGAGGCTATAATAGTTCTATTAAAGTGAATTTTATTATAGGAGATACTATGTCTGAAAAAATTAGAGTCCTACTCTATTATAAATATGTTGCCATTGAAAATGCCCAAGAATATGCAGAAAAAACCCTTGCTTTTTGTAAATCTATTGGTTTAAAAGGAAGAATTCTGATTGCTGATGAAGGTATTAATGGAACTGTTTCTGGTGATTATGAAACAACTCAAAAGTACATGGACTGGGTTCACAGTGATGAACGTTTTTCTGACCTTTGGTTTAAAATGGATGAAGAAGACGAGCAAGCTTTCAAGAAAATGTTTGTTCGCTACAAAAAAGAAATTGTTCATTTAGGACTTGAAGATAATGATTTTGATAATGATATCAATCCTCTTGAAGTAACGGGTGAGTATTTAAATCCTAAACAATTCAAAGAAGCCTTGCTTGATGAAGATACCGTTGTTTTGGACACGCGAAATGATTATGAATATGACCTTGGTCACTTCCGTGGTGCCATTCGTCCAGATATCCGTAATTTCCGTGATTTACCACAATGGGTACGTGATAATAAAGATAAATTCATGGAAAAACGTGTTGTTGTCTACTGTACAGGTGGTGTTCGCTGTGAAAAATTCTCAGGCTGGATGGTCCGTGAAGGGTTTAAGGATGTTGGCCAATTACATGGTGGTATTGCAACTTATGGTAAAGATCCAGAAGTTCAAGGTGAACTTTGGGATGGTGCTATGTATGTTTTTGATGAACGTATTGCTGTGCCAATTAACCATGTTAACCCTGTAGTCATCAGTAAAGATTACTTTGATGGGCAACCATGTGAGCGTTATGTGAATTGTGCTAACCCATTTTGTAACGATCAAATTTTTGCTTCAGAAGAAAATGAAGCTAAATACCTTCGTGGCTGTTCACCAGAATGCCGTGCTCATGAGCGCAATCGATACGTTTCAGAAAATGGCCTAACACGTCAAGAATGGGCGGATCGCCTTGCTGCACTTGGAGAAGTTTTACCTGAAATGGCGGCTGTTTAAGTAATGAAGATCTAGTTTGACTAGGTCTTTTTATGATTTTCTATGGTATAATAGACTTTGTTTTTAATGGATAAAAGATAAGAATAAGGTGATTAAAGTGACACAACGAAAAACTATTTTTGAGTTAAAAGGTATGGATTGCCCAAGTGAGGAGCAACTAGTAAGGATTGTCCTAGGAAATTTCGAGAAGGTCCAGACTATTAAGGTAAATCTTGCTAAAAACCAAGTAGCAGTTACCCACCAAGAAGATAGCCAAAAACTGTTAGAAGCCCTTGATGACTTGAAATTACAAACACAACTAGTAGAAGACTTTACTGTAGAAGAGGCTGAAGCAACTGACACTAAGCAAATGCTGCAGAAGTTCATTTTAGGTCAAGTTTTGATTATTAATATAGCCTTTTTTATTTTAGAGGAACTGGCCGGTTACTACTTGCATTCCTTAGGGCTAGCTGCAGATGGTCTTGATATGTTGGCTGACAGTTTTGTTTATGGCTTGGCCTTATTTGCTGTTGGAAAGTCACTCTTATTTAAAAAGAAAGTATCAGCACTAGCTGGCTATTTCCAACTGATTTTAGCCTTATTAGGTTTTCTACAAGTTATTTACAGATGTCTCAATCACGATTACCTTCCAAATCCCTTGGGGATGTTTGTGATTGCTCTAATGGCTTTACTGGCTAACCTAATCTCTTATTACATGGTCTTAAAAGTAGATCAAACTGAAGTTCATATCAAGGCAAGTAAGCTATTTACGTCAAATGATATTGTGATAAATATTGGCGTGATGCTTAGCAGCTTACTAGTGTATTTCTTTCAATCTCCCATTCCGGATTTAATAATTGGTAGCTTGATTTTTGCTTTAGTTTTAAAAGGCGCTTTAAAAATCATCGCTTTGTCTAAGTAAGGGAGGCAGTTATGATGCGACACTATCAAAATCCTCCGCTAGTTTTTTCAGGATTAATCTTAGGAACAATGGCTTTAGGAAATCTTCTTGCTGGCTTTTTACCAGCTGTAAAATGGCTGACAATTCCTTTAGCTCTGATCATGTATAGCTTACTAATTATGGGAATTATTCGTCATCCCAAAGAGGCTTTAAATCAATTAAAATTGCCGATTGTTGCCTCTGTTTTTCCAACCTTCTTTATGGTGGGAATGCTCTTTGCCTCATTTTTAATACAAAGTGGTTGGGCACTTGTAGGAACTGTTTTTTGGTGGATGAATCTGATTTCAAATCTCATTTTAATTGCCTATTACCTTAACCGTTTTGTCTTTGCTTTTAAATGGGAAAATGTTTACCCTTCTTGGACAGTGCTCTTTGTAGGGGTTGCCATGTCATCACTAACAGCACCTGCCAGCAAGGCTTTCACATTGGGGCAAGTTGTCTTTTGGATTTGCCTTGTGATGACTATTATTATCTTCCCGATTCTTTTAAAAAAAACCTATCAGATAGGATTACCAGATGCCTTTTTGCCAAATATTTCGACCTTTTGTGCACCTTTATCCTTATTACTTGCAGGATACCTGTCAACATTTCCCCATCCCAAAACAAGTATGGTAGTTTTCCTACTATTTTCGTCTCAAACTCTTTACGTTTTTGTCATATGGCAGCTGCCTAAACTTTTGAAGCGACCTTTTACCCCAGGCTTTTCAGCCTTTACATTTCCTTATGTTATTAGTGCAACTTCCCTGAAAATGGCGCTGAGCTTCTTAGGCATAAAAGGTCTTGTGAGCTTGTTAGTCTATCCTGAATTAGCCATAGCTTTAGTGCTAGTGACTTATGTGCTAGTTCTCTATATAAGGTTTTTACAATCACAAAAAACAGTTGGTTCTTAACAAAACCAACTGTTTTTATGTGACTAACGAGCTACACGGCGACGTGCGGCTTTTTTACGATTTTCTTCAATGAAAGCTTCTTTTTCTTCTTCTGGTTCAATAATGGTTTTTTGAACTGCAAAGATAGCTCCTGCAACAGTGGCAGCAGTGGCTAAAACACCTGTAGCTAAACCTTTAGCAAATTGATATTTCTTAGTCATACTCTTACTCCGTTTCTATGGCGGGACATTTTTAATGACTCTGCCTCTTGTGTTATAATATATGGTAACGAAAAAAGAGTTAAATATCAAGAAAAAGATGTCAGTAAGACCCTTTTAATAGAAAGAGCATAATGAAAACAAAAATTATAGTAGTCGTAGGGCCAACAGCTGTTGGAAAAACAAGTCTGGGGATAACGTTAGCACAAGCTTTTAATGGAGAAATTATTTCTGGGGATAGTCAACAAGTTTATAAAGGACTTGATATTGGGACCGCAAAAGCAAGTCCTAAAGAGCAAGCAGCTGCCAAACATCACTTAATTGATATTAGGGAAATTGATGACAACTACTCTGCCTTTGATTTTGTTAATGATGCCACTCAAGCAATTGAGCAGATAGTTGCTAAAAGAAAAGTTCCCATTATTGTTGGGGGCACAGGACTCTATTTACAGAGTTTACTAGAAGGTTATCATTTAGGTGGAAAACTGGATCAAGAAGCTTTATTGGATTACCGTAAACGTCTGGAAGAGCGAGAAAGTGCTGATTTGTATCAAGCAGTGGCTGATAAGGGGATTGTCATTGATCAAATCAATCGTAGAAGAGCTATCAGAGCTTTAGAGTTGGCTGAATTTGGTCATTCTATGGAAAATAAAGAGACTGCCTATAACCCCTTATTAATTGGTTTAAATGATGAGCGTCAACTGATTTATGAACGCATTAATGCTCGCGTTGATGTGATGCTTGAAAGTGGGATTTTAGATGAAGCTAAAATGCTCTTTGAGAACTATCCAGAGGCTCAGGCTAGCCGTGCTATCGGCTATAAGGAGTTTTTCCCCTATTTTAAGGGAGAAATCAGTTTAGAAGAAGCCAGTCAGCAACTAAAGCAAAATACAAGACGCTTTGCCAAGAGACAGCTGACTTGGTTTCGAAATCGAATGGCAACTCCTTTTTACAAGATTACGGATAAAGACTACCCTGAATTTATCTTAGAAAAGGTAGATAATTTCCTTAAAAGTTAAGGGGTCGATTACCAAATACAACTAGAATTTATGGTATAATAGCAGTTACGGAATTTGGAGGACAAGCAATGGTATTGACAGAAACAAAACGAGAAAAAGAACGTGTGATTGTTCTAGGAGTTGAACTGCAAAATACTGAAAATTTTGCCATGTCAATGGAAGAATTGGCTAGTCTTGCTAAAACTGCAGGAGCTGAAGTGATTAGTAGCTACAGCCAAAAACGTGATAAATATGATAGTAAGACCTTTATTGGCTCTGGAAAATTAGCAGAGTTAAAGGAGATTGTTGATGCTGAAGAAATTGACACGGTTATTGTCAATAATCGTTTGACCCCACGTCAAAATTCTAATTTAGAAGCTGAAATGGGTGTAAAAGTTATTGATAGGATGCAATTGATTTTGGATATTTTTGCCATGAGGGCTAAAAGCCATGAAGGCAAATTGCAAGTTCATCTGGCACAACTAAAATACATGTTACCACGTCTTGTTGGGCAAGGGGTTATGTTGAGTAGGCAAGCTGGCGGAATTGGTAGTAGAGGTCCTGGTGAGAGTCAATTGGAGTTAAACCGTCGCTCTATTCGTCATCAGATTACAGACATTGAACGCCAACTGGCTATCGTTGAGAAAAATAGACAGACTATTCGTGATAAGAGACTTGCTTCAGACACCTTTAAAATTGGTTTGATTGGTTACACAAATGCTGGTAAATCAACTATCATGAATGTGTTAACTGAAAATTCACATTATGAAGCAAATGAATTGTTTGCGACACTTGATGCAACGACCAAACAAATTTATTTACAAAATCAATTTCAAGCGACTTTAACGGATACTGTAGGCTTTATCCAAGATTTACCAACAGAACTTGTAGCAGCTTTTAAATCAACTCTAGAAGAAAGCAAACATGTTGATTTACTCTTACATGTTATTGATGCTAGTGACCCCAACCATGCTGAGCACGAAAAAGTTGTAACAACTATTTTAAGGGATTTAGACATGTTACAAATCCCAAGATTAGCTATTTATAACAAGATGGATCAAGTTGATTACTTAAGAGCAACGGCTTTTCCTAATGTTAGAGTTTCTGCTAAAGATCCCAAGAGTCGTGATACTTTAAGGCGCTTATTGATTGATCAAATCAGAGATATTTTTGAGCCTTTTTCGGTAAAAGTAAGTCAAGAAAAATTGTATAAGCTCTATGAATTACATAAGATTGCATTACTTGATCATTACTCATTTGAAGACGAAATAGAAGAAATTTCGGGTTATATTGCTGCCAAAAACAAATGGAGATTAGAAGAATTATATGACTGATTATTGTGAGTTAGCTTTAGCCTATGGAGGCTTTACCAGTTTAGATGTTAAGTATTTAGAAAATCTTTTAAAACAACCCTTAAACCATGAGCAAAAGCTGGCCCTTATCACACCACCACCAAGTGTTATTAATGCCTATTTTGCAGAGATTTACCAGAAACAAGGCCCTCAAGCAGCTACAGATTATTATTATAAGCTGTCTCAAGAACTTGCTCTTTATCAGAATCAACCAAGTTTTGCCGAAGAAAAACCATTTGTTAGACTTAATCTGTCAGGAAAATCTTATGGCTTTTCTTATCAAGAAGGTGCAGAACTTGCTCTTGTGTTTTCTGAAGAAGAACAAGCTATTAAGCCTGATGTTTGTTTTGAGTTAGCACAAATTTTTCCACACTACTTGGTTTTTGTTGATCATCAACACATTAAGATGTCTGCTAATCCTTTTGAGTCATCCAAACAAAACAAATTAAGCTTACCTGATAATTTATTAACAGAAGGATTCCGTATTGATGAGCATCTAATATTGCTAAAAAGCTTTAACCTTGAAGAGTTAAAAGAAGTGAGCCAGCAATTTAAGGGGCAATTTTTCTATGGATTTGAGCAAAGAGAATTTACATTATATATTAAAGAATAGAACCTAACAGAAAGAATAGAGTGTATGGAATTACAATTTTTAGGGACGGGTGCTGGTCAGCCCGCCAAGCAACGGAATGTATCTAGTTTAGTTTTAAAACTCCTGGATGAAATTAATGAAGTTTGGATGTTTGATTGTGGTGAGGGGACTCAACGTCAAATTTTAGAAACGACAATCAAACCTCGCAAAATTAAGAAGATTTTCATTACCCATTTGCATGGGGATCATATTTTTGGCTTACCAGGTTTTCTAGCAAGCCGCTCCTTTCAAGCAAGTGAAGAGCAGACTGATATTGACATTTATGGGCCTGTTGGTGTGAAACGGTTTGTGGAAACAAGTCTTCAAGTATCAGGGTCACGTTTGCCTTACAAAGTTCATTTTAATGAATTAAGAGAAGATGCCTTAGGGAAAATTTTAGAAACAGATAAGTTTGAAGTTTATGCTGAAAAACTAGCCCATACCATTTTTTGTATTGGCTATCGTATTGTTCAAAAAGATTTAGAAGGTACCTTGGATGCCGAAGCCTTAAAAGCAGCAGGTGTTCCCTTTGGTCCTTTATTTGGTAAAGTGAAAAACGGACAAGATGTTACTTTAGACGATGGGACTGTTATCAAGGCAGCAGACTATATCTCTCAACCTAAAAAGGGTAAAATTATTACTATTTTAGGTGATACAAGGAAGTCACTTGCCAGTCAACGACTAGCTGAAAACGCAGATGTTTTAGTTCATGAGTCAACATATGGTAAAGGTGATGAACGTCTAGCTAAAAATCATGGGCATGCAACCAACATGCAGGCTGCTCAAATTGCTAAGGAAGCATCTGTTAAATTGTTGCTTTTAAACCATGTTTCAGCACGTTTTCTAGGGCGTGATTGCCGTCAGATGGAAAAAGATGCAGCAAGTATTTTTGAGAATGTTAAGATGGTTAGAGATTTAGAGGAAGTGAGCATTTAATGTCACCAAGAACAATTGTTATTACGGGTGCTTCAGGTGGTTTGGCTCAAGAAATCATTGGACAGCTTCCTAAAGAAGATAAAATTATTTTAATTGGTAGAAGTAAAGAGAAACTTGAGAAACGTTATGCTAAAGCCTCACATATTTCTGCTATTGGAATGGATATCAAAGACAGTAAGGCTATAGAGTCAGTTTTACAAACACTTTTTTCAGAACATGGTAGCATTGATGTATTTATCAATAATGCTGGTTTTGGACTTTTTAAAGATTATAACGATTTTACCAGTGACGAAATTGAAGAAATGTTTGAGGTTAATACCTTGGCCAGCATTCATTTTTCTAGACTTGTGGCGCAACATATGGCAGAACAAGGACATGGGCATATTCTTAATATTGTTTCTATGGCAGGATTAATTGCTTCAGCACGTTCAACGATTTATTCCGCTACTAAGTTTGCCATGATTGGGTTCTCTAATGCCTTAAGGCTTGAATTAGCTGATAAGGGTGTTTTTGTGACAACTGTTAATCCAGGCCCAATTGCGACTCATTTTTTTGATCTGGCTGACCCGTCAGGAGATTACTTAAAGAGTGTTGGTAAACTAACCTTGCAACCAGAAGCAGTTGCCAAAAAAATTGTCTCAATTTTAGGGAAAAATAAACGTGAACTCAATCTCCCTTGGCTTTTAGCCGTGGCACACAAATGTTATACTCTTTTTCCAAAAACGTCTGATTATCTTGCCAGAAAGGTTTTTAATTTCAAATGATAAGAAGTAAATACAAATGGAAAATACAAGAAGAGGAGCCAGATGCTGGCTTCTTTAAGCTTGCCAAAGCACAAGGTTTAACGAAAGAAGCCGCTGAAATTGTCTTTGAAAGAGGCATAAAAGATGAGAACAGTCTGTCTCAATTTTTAAAGGCCGATTTGTCCTCATTACATAATCCTTATTTGCTTTACCAAATGGATAAGGCTGTTGGCCGAATTCGTCAAGCTATTGAAAATGCTGAAACTATTTTGGTTTATGGTGATTATGATGCAGACGGCATGACGGCAGCTTCTATCATGAAAGAAACCCTTGAGATGATGGGGTCAGAACCGTTAGTGTATCTGCCAAATCGTTTTACTGATGGTTACGGCCCCAACAAAAGTGTCTATAAATATTTTATGGATCAAGAGGCAGTTAGTCTTATTATTACTGTAGATAATGGTGTTGCTGGTCACGAAGCTATTGACTATGCCCAAGAAAATGGTGTGGATGTTATTGTAACAGACCATCATCATTTGCCTGATGATTTGCCAAATGCCTATGCCATTATTCATCCAGAGCATCCAGAAGGACAGTATCCTTTTCAAAAACTTGCAGGTTGTGGTGTTGCTTTTAAGTTGGCGACTGCTTTATTAGAAAGTATTCCAACAGAATTTTTAGATTTGGTTGCTATTGGGACTATCGCAGATATGGTGAGTTTACGTGATGAAAACCGTGTTTTGGTCAAAAATGGTCTACAGGTTCTAAAAGCTAGCGAGCGTGTTGGTCTCCAAGAATTAATGGCACTTTCTAATGTTGATTTTGATCAGTTTAATGAGGATGTTATCGGTTTCAAATTAGCCCCGCAATTAAATGCATTAGGGAGGCTTGATGATCCAAACCCAGCTTTAGAACTCTTGACAGGTTTTGATGAAGAAGAAGCTCAGCAAATAGCAGTCATGATCAATGAAAAAAACGAAGAACGTAAAGAATTGGTTCAAGCTATCTTTGATCAAGCTAAAGAAATGATCAATCTTGATAGACCTATTCAGGTTTTGGCTAAAGAAGGTTGGCATCCAGGAGTTCTAGGGATTGTAGCTGGACGTATCATGGAAGAAATCAGTCAAACCGTTATTGTTTTAGCTATTGACAATGGAATCGCTAAAGGCTCTGCCAGAAGTATCGAAGCTATTAATATGGTTGAAGCACTTAACAGAGATAAAGGTCTTTTAACGGCATTTGGTGGGCATCCTGGCGCTGCTGGCATGACATTACCTGCCAAAAATCTTGAAGCTTTGTCGGAATCTTTATCTGCTTATATTGCTGAAAATAACATCGATTGCCAACAAAAAAATAGTTTACATATTGATCAGGAATTAGATTTGAGTCAGCTCAGTCTTGAGACCTTGAAATCTCTCAATCAATTGGCACCATTTGGTATGGACAACACAAAGCCACTTTTTTTAGTAAAAGACTTTACATTAGTTCAAGCTAGAACTTTAGGTGCTGATAATAAACATTTGAAATTGCGCATTCAAAAAGCATCTGTGGAGACAGATGTCTTAGCCTTTAATCAAGGTCATCTTAGCCAAGAGTTTCAACAAGTTAAAGGTCTTGAGTTAGTTGTTACCTTATCAGTCAATACTTGGAATGGAAATACTAGCCTTCAATTAATGTTAGTGGATGCACGTGTTCATGGTTTGCAACTTTTTGATGTTAGGGCAAAAAATGCGACAGTTCCTCAACATGTTCCTAATATTTTTGACAAGAGTGATAGTAGGCAGGTATTAATTGATCATATTCCAGATAACTTGGATGACCTAAAAGAATTGATTCAAACCAATGACTTTGACGCTGTTTATTTTAAAAATAGAATTGAAAAACCCTACTATTTATCAGGTTTTGGCACAAAAGAGCAGTTTGCAAGATTGTATAAAACCATCTATCAATTTCCAGAATTTGACATCCGTTTCAAACTAAATGAACTCAGCCAATACTTAAAAATTGATAAGCTTTTAGTGATTAAAATGATTCAAATTTTTGAAGAATTAGGCTTTGTTTCAATTGAAGATGGGGTTATGACGGTCATCAAAAATGCTGAGAAAAAAGCAATTGACAGTAGTCAAATTTATCAAGATTTAAAAGAGTTGGTTAAAATGCAAGAAATCATGGCACTAGCAACACCAGAAGAAATCTTTGCCTATCTTAAGGAGCAATAAGATTTCCTTTTTGATTTAAAGATAATATGAAGTCATAATTTACGCAAAGCGCTTTTCGTGATATAATGAAGAGTATTTAATTTTGGCAAAAAGCCACTAGAAAGAAAAAAGAATTATGGATTTAACAAAGTATATCGCATCAATTGAAGACTACCCTAAAGAAGGAATCACTTTCCGTGATATCTCTCCTTTAATGGCTGATGGTAAAGCATATAGTTATGCAATCCGTGAAATCGCACAATATGCTTGTGATAAAGAGATTGACATGATTGTTGGACCAGAGGCACGCGGCTTCATTATTGGTTGTCCAGTTGCCGTAGAATTGGGAATTGGTTTTGCACCAGTGCGTAAACCAGGCAAATTACCACGTGAAGTGGTTTCTGCTGACTACGAAAAAGAATACGGTTTTGATACCTTAACAATGCATGCTGATGCTATTAAACCAGGACAACGTGTGATGATTGTTGATGATTTACTTGCAACAGGTGGTACTGTTAAAGCAACTATCGAAATGATTCAAAAATTAGGTGGTGTAGTAGCAGGCTGTGCCTTTCTTGTTGAATTAGATGGCCTAAATGGTCGTGATGCACTTGGGGATATTGACTATAAAGTATTAATGAATTTCCCAGGCTAATCCCAAGACAATCAAGTAATAGAAGAGATTTGTCCAAGCGAGAAATCTTAATAGAGGGTCTATGAGTTTTTTTGAAGAATATAAGTCAGGCAATCTGGTATTTCCCAGTGCCTTGCTTTTTCATTTTAAAGATATTTTTACAAACACAGATGATTTTTTAGTCTGGCAATTTTATTATCTGCAAAACACAACCAAAATAGATGATGTTATGCCTAGCCAAATTGCCAATGCTTTGGGGAAGACAGTTGCCGAAGTTAACAAATCTATTGCAAATTTGACCAGTCAAGACTTGTTAGACATGAAAACCATTGAACTATCCGGTGAAATTGAAACTATTTTTGATGCTAGTCCTGCTTTGGCTAAATTGGATAGTTTAAGGGCATCTAAAAAGCAAACAGAGACAGTCTCAGAAGACTCTGTTAACCAATTTCAGAAAATTGTTGGTGAATTTGAGCGGGAATTAGGACGATTCTTGAGTCCCTTTGAGTTAGAAGACTTAGAAAAAACCATCAAAGACGATAAAACGGACATTGAATTGGTTAGAGAAGCCTTGAAAGAAGCTGTTTTTAATGGTAAAGCTAACTGGAAATATATCCAAGCTATTTTAAGAAATTGGCGTAAAGAAGGTATAAACAATCTTTACCAAATTGAAGAAAGACGCAGAGCAAGAGAAGATGATAAAGCATCAGAACATGCTTTATCAGATGATTTTTTAACAGCAATGAACCTTTGGAGTGACCAATGAGAATTGGAAAAGAGCGGCTTAAGAAAGTGCTTACCATCATTGGTGAGATGTTTCCAGAAGCAAAAGGAGAATTGGTTTGGCAAACACCTTTTCAATTATTAATTGCGGTCATTTTATCTGCTCAAACAACAGATAAGGCTGTTAATAAGGTAACCCCATTACTGTGGGCAAAATACCCAGAGATTGAAGATTTAGCAGCGGCCAATTTAAGCGATGTTGAAAATTGTTTACGGACGATTGGTTTATATAAAAATAAGGCTAAGAACATTATTAAAACGGCTAATTTGATTTTGCAACAATTTCATGGAGAACTTCCTAAAACCCATAAAGAACTTGAAAGTTTACCTGGAGTTGGCCGCAAGACAGCAAATGTTGTCTTAGGTGAAGTTTATGGTATCCCAGGAATTGCTGTAGACACCCATGTGGCTCGCGTTTCAAAACGCTTGGCTATTTCTGCCCAAGATGCTGATGTTTCTGAAATTGAAGCAGATTTAATGAAAAAGATTCCTAAAAAAGATTGGGTTATCACACATCATCGTCTGATTTTCTTTGGACGTTACCATTGTTTGGCTAAAAATCCTAAATGTGACATTTGCCCCTTGCAATCTTATTGTCTTTATTACAAAGAAACTAGTTTACCTAAGAAAGCTTAATCAGGCTTTCTTTTTTTATGAGGCTAAATTTGGTATAATTGATATAAGTATTTTTATAAGTTTAGATATAGAAAGAATGATTAATGGAAATAAATCTATCGCAACGCTTACGAAATGTTGCACATTTTGTGCCAAATGGCAGTAAGTTACTTGATGTCGGCAGTGACCATGCTTATTTGCCAATCTTCCTTTTAGAAAATGGCAAGATTTCCTCAGCTATTGCTGGAGAGGTTGTTAAAGGACCATTTGAATCGGCATTAAAAAATGTGTCAGAATATGGTTTAGCACAAAAAATTGAAGTTAGGTTAGCTAATGGTTTAGCAGCCTTTGAGCCAAGTGATCAGATTAAGGTCATTACTATCTGCGGCATGGGCGGAAGACTTATCGCTGATATTTTAGAGGCAGGTAAAGAGAAATTAACCACTGTTGAACGCCTTATTCTACAGCCTAATAACAGAGAAGATGATTTGCGTAGTTGGCTTCAAACGAATCACTTTCAAATTGTTGCAGAGAGCATCCTGGCTGAAAATGATAAGTATTATGAAATCATTGTTGCAGAACATGGTCAACAAGTTATGGCTGCTAAGGAATTACGTTTTGGTCCTATCCTAGGTCTTGAAAAAACACAGATTTTCAAAGAGAAATGGTCAAGAGAGTTTGATAAGTTAGAGTATGCTTTATCTTGTATCCCAGAGGATAACCTGCTAGACCGCTCAGCTATTAAGCAAAAAATGCAAACCATTAAGGAGGCTATTTCAGATGAAGGCAAGTGAACTAATCGAGGTATATGAAGCCTATTGTCCCCCTCAGTTATCTCTTTCTGGCGATGTGGTTGGTTTACAAATCGGAAGCTTAGATAAGGTTGTCAAAAAAGTAATGGTAACTTTAGATGTTCGTGAAGCAACTGTTCGTGAGGCTATTAGCAACAAGGTTGATTTGATCATTACAAAACATGCTCCAATCTTCAAAGGTCTTAAGGATTTGGTCTCATCTCCTCAAAGGGATATCTTACTTGATTTGGTGAAGCACGATATTGCTGTTTATGTTAGTCATACTAATATTGATATTGTTCCAGATGGTTTGAATGATTGGTTTTGTCAGCTGTTAAACATTAAAAATACCGAGTATCTCTGTGAAACTCAAGAAGGTTTTGGTATTGGTCGTATTGGCGATGTGGACGAGATGACCTTGGAAGCATTAGCTTTAAAAGTGAAAACTATATTTGCTTTAGATGCTGTTAGAATAATTCGCTATAATCAGGCAAATCCAACCATTAGTCGTGTTGCAATTTGTGGTGGCAGTGGAGATGATTTTTACACTAGTGCTCTTGAAAAAGGTGCCCAAGTTTATATTACCGGTGATCTTTATTATCATACAGCACAAGAAATGTTAACAGAAGGGCTTTATGCCATAGATCCAGGACACCATATTGAGGTTCTATTTATTGAAAAAATCGCATCGAAATTAAGAGAATGGAAAAGTGACAGGGGTTGGGACCTTCAAGTTCTTGAAAGTTCAGAATCAACAAACCCTTTTAGCCACTTATAAGAGGAAATGGGAATGAATTGGATTGCCAAGCAAGATCCAGTCTTTATGGCATTTTTAGCTGGTTTGTTTACATGGGGATGCACAATTTTTGGTGCTGCTATTGTTTTTTTCTTTAAAAAGATAAGCCGTAAACTGCTTGATTTAATGATGGGCTTTGCTGCTGGCGTAATGATTGCAGCTTCTTTTTGGTCTCTATTAGCTCCTTCAATTGAATTTGCCAAACCTACATACGGTAACTGGTCATGGATACCTGCAGCAGTTGGCTTTATGGTTGGAGGTTTATTTTTACGTAGTGTTGATGCTCTTGTGCCCCATTTGCATTTAGACAAGGAAGTATCAGAGGTAGAGGGCATTCAGCCAGCTAAAAAATTATCAAAAACAGCCCTTTTATTCTTAGCCATAACCATTCATAATATTCCGGAAGGATTGGCTGTCGGGGTCACTTTTGGTGCTTTAGCACATGGTCAAATGTCTCAAGCGGCACTACTAGGTGCACTAGGTTTAGCTATTGGCATTGGCTTGCAAAATATCCCAGAAGGAGCAACCCTTTCTATTCCAATTCGAGCAGATGGCAAAACGCGCTTAAAGGCTTTCTATTGGGGGGCAATGTCTGCAATTGTTGAGCCAATCGGAGCAGTACTTGGTGCGGCCTTAGTTATGACTATGTTACCGATTTTACCCTATGCCCTTTCTTTTGCCGCAGGGGCAATGATTTTTGTTGTTGTAGAAGAACTCATTCCAGAATCACAAACAAATGGTAATACTGACCTTGCAACTATGGGCTTGATGATGGGCTTTGTTATTATGATGATTATGGATGTCGCTTTAGGATAGGATAAAAATGAAAATTGCAATTATTGGTGGTGGTATTGTTGGATCGACAGCGGCCTACTACCTCAGAAAATATGGTCAGGAAAAGGTAACAATTTTCGACTATGGAAAAGGACAAGCAACAAAAGCTGCGGCTGGTATTATATGTCCTTGGTTTTCCAAACGGCGCAATAAAGCCTGGTACCAATTGGCAAGGCTAGGAGCTGACTTTTACCAAGAATTGGTTTCAGATGTGATAGCAGATGGCTATATCACAGATTTTTATAAGCAGACAGGTGTTTATTTGGTCAAAAAAAAAGAAGCAGCATTAGAGGAACTTTACGAGATCGCAAAAAAACGCCATGTGGACTCCCCTCTAATAGGAGACTTGGACTTTTTGACCATTGACCAGGTAAAGCAGACCTTCCCTGACTTAGAAGGCTTTCAGAAAGTTTTATATGCCTCAGGAGCTGCGCGTGTCGATGGAGCACAATTAGTAAAAACCTTATTAGAAGCCGCTAAATTCCCACTAATCTCAGAAAAAGTGAGTCTAGTCATATCTGAAAATGGTTATGAAATTGCTGGGCAAACCTTTGACAAGGTAATCTTAGCAAGTGGCGCTTGGTTGGGAGAAATTCTTGAACCACTTGCTTATCATGTTGATGTCAGACCTCAAAAAGGCCAACTATGTGATTACTATTTTGACGACCTTGTCACAGATGACTACCCTTTGCTGATGCCAGAAGGGGAAATTGATATTATTCCATTTGCAAATGGAAAACTATCTGTTGGTGCTAGTCATGAAAATGACAAGGGCTATGATTTAACAGAAAGTAGTAGAGTTTTAGACAGTTTAGAAGGTCAAGCAAGGCATTATTTTCCTAAAATGAATCAGGCTAAATCAAAATCATATCGTGTGGGGACACGAGCATATACAAGCGACTTTCTTCCTTTCTTTGGTTTTGTTCCTGGAATGTCAGGAGTATATGCAGCTAGTGGTTTAGGTTCGTCAGGATTGACCATAGGTCCACTAATTGGAAAAGAGTTGGTCAACTTACTATTGGAAAAAGAGACTTCTCTAAAGCTTTCTGATTATAGTCTTGAAAACTATGTTTATCAAGCTAAAAAGTGACAAGGCTTACAAAAAGTGTTAAAATAATAAAGATTTTAATAATAGGAGATTAACGATGAAAGGTATTATTCTTGCAGGAGGATCTGGGACACGTTTGTACCCATTAACCCGCGCAGCATCAAAACAATTGATGCCAATTTACGATAAACCAATGATTTACTATCCACTATCAACTTTAATGTTGGCTGGAATCAAGGAGATTTTAATCATTTCAACCCCTCAAGATCTTCCACGTTTTGAAGATTTATTAGGTGATGGTTCAGAGTTTGGGATTTCCTTATCCTATGCAGAACAACCAAGTCCTGATGGATTGGCTCAAGCTTTTATCATTGGCGAAGATTTCATTGGTGATGATAATGTTGCCTTGATTTTGGGAGATAATATCTACCATGGCAATGGTTTGACTAAAATGTTACAAAATGCTGCTTCTAAAGAAAAAGGAGCAACTGTCTTTGGTTATCAGGTCAAAGATCCAGAACGTTTTGGTGTGGTTGAGTTTGATGAGAACATGAATGCTGTTTCTATCGAAGAAAAGCCTGAAGTGCCAAAATCAAACTTTGCTGTGACTGGTCTTTATTTCTATGATAATGATGTTGTAGAGATTGCTAAAAACATCAAACCATCAGAGCGCGGTGAACTTGAAATTACAGATGTCAACAAAGCTTACCTTGAACGTGGTGACTTGTCAGTTGAATTGATGGGACGAGGTTTTGCCTGGTTAGATACCGGAACACACGAAAGCTTACTTGAAGCAGCGCAGTACATTGAAACAGTGCAACGCTTGCAAAATGCACAAGTGGCTAATCTTGAAGAAATTGCCTATCGCATGGGTTACATCACAAAAGAAGATGTTTACAAGTCCGCCCAACCCCTTAAGAAAAACGAGTATGGCCAATACCTACTTAGATTGATTGGAGAAGCTTAATGTCTCAAGAGTTTTTTGATAAAGAATTAGCTGCCCGTCCTATTGAAGCTATTCCAGGACTTATTGAATTTGATATTCCAGTTCGCGGTGACAACCGTGGTTGGTTTAAAGAAAATTTTCAAAAAGAAAAAATGCTTCCCCTAGGATTTCCAGAATCTTTCTTTAAAGAGGGGAAATTACAAAACAATGTCAGTTTTTCACGAAAAAATGTTTTACGTGGCTTACATGCAGAACCTTGGGATAAATACATTTCAGTAGCAGACGAAGGTAAAGTTCTTGGAACTTGGGTAGATTTACGTGAAGGGGATTCTTTTGGTCAAACTTACCAAACGGTTATTGATGCTTCAAAAGGTATCTTTGTTCCGCGTGGTGTTGCTAATGGTTTCCAAGTTTTATCAGACAAAGTCTCTTATAGCTACTTAGTTAATGATTACTGGGCATTGGAATTAAAACCTAAATATGCTTTTGTAAACTATGCTGATCCAAGCTTAGGTATTAAGTGGGAAAATATTGAAGAAGCAGAAGTGTCAGAAGCTGATAAAAATCATCCAATGTTAAAAGATGTTAAAGCTCTTAAAGCAGAAGATTTATAAAAGAAATTACATTAAGGAAATAAGATGTCAGAATTTAAAAATATTATTGTGACAGGTGGAGCTGGTTTTATCGGTTCAAACTTTGTACACTATGTTTATAATAATCATCCAGACGTTCACATTACTGTTTTGGATAAATTAACTTATGCCGGAAACCGTGCTAATATTGAAGCCATTCTTGGTGATCGTGTTGAGCTTGTTGTTGGAGATATTGCTGATGCAGAATTAGTTGATCAATTGGCTGCTAAAGCTGATGCAATCGTACATTACGCTGCGGAAAGTCACAATGATAATTCATTAAACGATCCAAGTCCATTTATCCATACAAACTTTATTGGAACTTACACTTTACTAGAAGCTGTTCGTAAATATGGAATTCGTTTCCACCATGTATCAACCGATGAAGTTTATGGAGATCTTCCACTACGTGAAGATTTACCAGGACATGGTGAAGGACCAGGTGAAAAGTTCACTTCTGAAACAAAATATAACCCGTCATCACCTTATTCATCGACTAAGGCTGCTTCAGACCTTATTGTTAAAGCCTGGGTTCGCTCATTTGGTGTTCAAGCAACCCTTTCAAACTGTTCAAACAATTATGGCCCATATCAGCACATTGAGAAGTTTATTCCTCGCCAAATAACAAATATTTTAGCAGGTATTAAACCAAAACTTTATGGTGAAGGTAAAAACGTCCGTGACTGGATTCATACTAATGACCACTCAACTGGTGTATGGGCGATTTTAACCAAAGGTCAAATTGGTGAAACTTACCTGATTGGTGCTGATGGTGAAAAAAATAATAAAGAAGTACTTGAATTAATTCTTGAAAAAATGGGTCAACCAAAAGACGCCTACGATCATGTTACTGACCGTGCTGGACATGATTTACGTTATGCCATTGACTCAACTCGCCTACGTGAAGAATTAGGATGGACTCCTGAATTTACAAATTTTGAAGCTGGTATTGAAGATACAATCAAATGGTATCAAGACCATGAAGAGTGGTGGAAAGCTGAAAAAGAAGCTGTTGAAGCAAAATACGCTCAAACACAAAAAATCATTAAATAAAAAGAGCAGATAGCTTACCAACTTGAAGAAAACGTCCATTTTGGGAAATTTTCTTCAAGTTTTTTCTTACTTTTGAACAAGAAAAAACTCTTGGGAACACTGTTATATCAGTATTTCTAAGAGTTTTCTTTATGTAGTAGTAGTTTTCTAAATTCATCAATTTTTCGTTACGGATAGGTTTTGTCTAGATGCTGAAAAGAGTTGGTGGCTACTTTCCAAATAGGCCCTTGACTTTGTCTAAAACACCATTAAAACCTTCACTACCCTCTAACAATTGTTTAGCTTCTTCAAAGTAGTTTCCTAAATCGTCTTTATGATCATCAATAAAATCTTTGGCAGTTGAAAAATCTTTCTTAGCAATCATTTCTTTAATTTCTTCAAATAGTTCTTGTGGCTTCATCTCTCTACCTCTTTTCTTTATTGTCTTCATTTAACCATAATATCAGTCTTTAGGCAAGTTATTAGTCGAAAAGAACACAAGTTGGTTCAGGAACCTCAAGTGTATTGCTTAGTAAGTTTAGTTTTCCAGAATCTTGATCACGTTTAAATAGACTAATAGTGTTAGATTCTTGATGAGCAACGATTAGGTAATTTTGGCTAGGGCTAATATTAAAATCTCTTGGAGTTTGTCCAGCGCTTGCAACATAATCAAGAACTTCTAATTGCCCATCTCGCCTGATTTTAAATAGGGTAATGGAATCATGTCCACGGTTACTACAATAAAGAAAGCGACCATCAGCAGAAATTCGAATGGCTGCGCAAGCGTTAAAATCGGCATAACTATCTGGTAGGGTTGAAACGGTTTGAAGTAATTCAAAGTAACCGTAGCCATTGTAAATTAACACCTCAACAGTAGAATTAAGTTCACACAGTAAATAGGCAATCTTTTCATTAGGGTGAAACACCAATTGGCGACAACCAGCACCTGCTTGAGCTTGGTAATGGGTAATTTTTTCTAAGTGACTGTTGTTATCCACCAATTTAAAAGTTGTTACTGCATCAGCGCCTAAATCACAAGTGACAAGGTATTTATCAGGACTTAAGCCAACAAAATGAGCACGAGATTGTCCTTGATTAGGATGTGACAATTGGAAGCAATCAGTAAGTGATAATTTTCCAAGCTGATTAAAGTGATATAAAGTGATTTCACCTTTGTGATAGTTAGCTCCAAAGGCTAATTGTCTTTGACAATCAACAGCAATATGACAAGGAGCGGGGCCTTCAATAAGGGCGCTACTAATCAAGTCATTTCTTGTATTAAACGATGCTAATCCTGCCTTATCTCCATCTTGTATGAGTGAAAACAGGAAATCATCAGTTTTTGACAAATAGGTTGGGTTTTGAAGTGTAATTATTTTTTTAAAATCAGTGAATTGGCCATTGGTTTCATCAAGGTAAACTTGGTAGATCCCTTTTGACTTTTCTTTTGTATAGGTTCCAAAGTATATTTTTGTCTGCATCTGATACCTCCAAGTAATAAAAATTATAGCATATTCTGCTAAGATTGGTATAATAGAAAAAGAAGACTAGAAGGGAAATGAAAAAATGCCACAGTTAGCTACAATTTGTTATATAGATAATGGTGAAGCGCTTTTATTACTTCATCGCAATAAGAAAGAAAATGATGTTCATGAAGGCAAGTGGATTTCTGTTGGTGGCAAACTTGATCCGGGAGAGACGCCAGAAGAATGTGCTATTCGTGAGATCTATGAAGAGACACACTTAACAGTCAAAGAAATGGCTTTTAAAGGAATCATTACTTTTCCAGAGTTTACCCCAAATTTGGATTGGTATACTTATGTTTTTAAAGTGACAGCATTTGAAGGGGAATTAATAGCGGATCAAGACTGTCGAGAAGGGACGCTAGAATGGGTGCCCTATAATCAGATATTAAACAAACCAACGTGGGAAGGGGATTACGAAATCTTTAAGTGGATTATTGAAGACAGTCCTTTTTTCTCTGCAAAATTTATTTACGGAGAAGACCATCACCTTATCGATAAAAGTGTTACTTTTTACGAATAGTATAGATAGAGAGGTTAGATAGTTTATGTTACAAAAACAAAAAGATTCGTTTTCAGAGAGTTGGTTTTACAAGTGGATTTTAAATAATCAAGCAGTCATTGGTCTTATGATTACTTTTTTGATTTTTTTGACCCTTTACTTATTTACTAAAATATCTTCTCTTTTCACCCCCCTACTCTCTTTTTTGACGGTTTTGATGTTGCCACTAGTTATTTCAACCTTGCTGTATTATTTAACAAAACCATCAGTTGATCGTATAGAAAAGTTTGGTTTAAGCCGTACCAATTCAATTTTTGTTGTCTTTACAGTGATTGTCTTACTCTTAGTTTGGGCTTTTTCAGGTTTTATTCCTACAATTAGTGAACAAATCAGTAGTTTTGTAAAAGATTTGCCAAAATATGTTGAAATTGTTAATAAAGAGGGCAATAAACTCTTAGAAAATGAATGGCTCAATAATTACCGATCTGAATTACAAGATATTCTAGGTATTATTAGCGACAAGGCGCTTGATTATGCGCAAAGTTTTTCTAAAAATGCTATTGATTGGGCAGGAACATTTGCAGGGGCAGTAGCAAGAATTACCGTATCGATTATTATTTCTCCATTTATTCTCTTTTATTTTTTAAGAGATAGTGGCAAAATGAAAGATGGTTTAGTGGAAGTTTTACCAACAAAAATAAGAGTTCCCATGTCACGTATGTTAGGTGATATTAACAATCAACTCTCAGGTTATGTTCAAGGTCAGGTGACGGTTGCTATTATTGTCGGAATTATGTTTTCTGTTATGTTTAGTTTAGTCGGCCTAAAATATTCAGTTACCTTTGGGATTGTTGCTGGTATTCTTAATATGGTTCCGTATTTGGGAAGTTTTCTAGCTATGATTCCTGTTGTCATTATGGGACTGGTTCAAGGGCCCTTGATGTTAGTTAAAGTCCTTATTATTTTCACTATTGAACAAACCATTGAGGGACGTTTTGTGACACCCTTAGTTTTAGGGAATAAACTAAGTATTCATCCCATTACCATCATGTTTTTACTCTTGACAGCTGGTGCAATGTTTGGGGTTTGGGGAGTCTTTTTAGTTATTCCTATCTATGCTTCTGTCAAAGTTGTTGTTAAAGAGCTATTTGACTGGTATAGAGGTGTAAGTAACCTATATGTTGATAAGAAAATTATCATTGAGGAGAAAAATGATGTTGAATAGTGAAAAGATGATTTTGTCCATTGAGCGACAAGACTTAGCACATGCCAAAAAGTATTTTGCCAAAGCATTAAAAAATGATGACGATGATAGTTTGCTTTCGTTAGGTCAGTATCTAGAGAGCATTGGATTTTTACAAGAAGCTAAGGTTATTTATGTGAAGCTTGCTCCAAAATATCCAGAGGTTAATATTAATTTAGCCCAGATTGTGGCAGAAGATGATGCTATCGAAGAGGCTTTCTTATATCTTGATCACATCTCTAAGGATAGCCCAGACTACCTTAATGCTCTATTGGTCATGGCTGATTTATATGATTTAGAGGGATTAACTGACGTGGCTAAAGAAAAGTTACTTGAAGCAAGTCAGATTAGTGATGATCCCTTAATTCTATTTGGCCTTGCGGAAATTGAATTAGATTTAGGTCAGTTTCAGGAAGCTATCACTAATTATTCAAAATTGGATAATCGTGATATTTTAGAACTAACGGGTATTTCTACCTATCAACGTATTGGTCGCGCTTATGCCAGCCTTGGAAAATTTGAAGCAGCAATTGAGTTTTTGGAAAAGGCCATTAGTATTGAATATGATGATGACACTGTTTATGAATTGGCAACACTTTTAGTTGACCAAGAAGAATACCAAAAGGCAAATCTCTATTTTAAACAACTAGAAGCCATGAATCCGGATTTTCAAGGTTATGAGTTTGTTTATGCTAAGAGTTTACACGAGGAGCATAAGACACAAGAAGCTTTAAGATTGACTCAACAGGCCTTACGTAAAAATGCTTTTGATGGGCAATTGTTATTATTAGCTTCTCAATTATCTTATGAATTGCATGATGTTGAAGCTGCAGAGAATTATTTGTTGAGTGCAAAAGAAGTGGCCCTTGATGACGAGGAAGTGATGATGCGTTTATCAACCTTGTATCTTGATTTGGAACGCTATGATGATTTACTAGCTTATGCAGATGGAGACTGGGATAATGTTTTAACCAAGTGGAATATGGCAAAAGCTTATCATGCAAGTGATTTAGAAGAGCAAGCATTGACAATCTATCAAGCAATTGAAGCTGATTTGAAAGATAACCCAGAATTCTTGTCAGAATATGCATACTTGCTTAGAGAATTTGGAATGAGAGATAAGGCTAAAGAAATTGTGATTGCCTACTTAAGTCAAGTTCCTGACGATTTAAACATGCAGGCATTCTTAGAAGAACTATCTGAATAGCAAAAAAATTGAGGGATTTCCCTCAATTTTTTTGCTTTAGTCTTTCTTTCATAGCTTGAATCTTATCTGCCTCAGGTGTTACGCGTAAGGTTTTTTGACCTGTATAGGTAACAAAACCAGGTTTTGAGCCACTTGGTTTATGCAGTTTTTTAGCTTCAATCATATCAACTTGAACTAAATTGGACAATCGTGCTTTTGAGAAATAAGCTGCTAATTCGGCAGCCTCAGTTTTAACGTCATCACTAGGGGTTAGGTTATCTTTGATCATAACATGGCTACCAGGGATATCTTTAGCATGGAACCAAAGTTCCCCTTTTTTAGCCATTTTAAAGGTTAATTCCTCATTTTGTAAGTTATTTCTCCCCACCATGATGATGGTTTTGCCATCACTTGCTAAGTATGATTCAGGTTTTTTACGTTTGTGTCGCTTGTCTTTAACGCGATATTTTACAAATCCAGCCTCTACAAGTTCTTCACGAATGTCTTCAATTTCATCCATACTAGCTTGAGATAAGTTATAATCAACACTTTCAAAATAAGTAATGGTTTGCTTAGTCTCTTCAATTAAATTGTGAAGGTGTTTAACAGCTTCTTTTAATTTTTGATATTTTTTAAAGTAGCGTTGGGCATTTTGATTCGGTGTTAAAGCCGGATCAAGTGAAATCATAATCTTTTGGCCACTGTAGTAATTGTCTAAAGTGACCTCGTCCTTATTATTTGGCACCTGTGATAAGTAGGTGGTTAACAACTCTCCTTTTTGTCGGAAGTCTTCGGCATTATCAGTTGCAGCAAGTTCAGCTTTTTGTTTTCCTAATTTTGTTTTGTTTTTACTGAGTTCGTTTTGGACCCGATGGATCAAATCACTAGCCTGTTGCTTGACGCGATCGCGTTCAGCTTTTTCTTGATAAAAATAATCCAGTAGCTCAGAAAGACTATCAAAAGCTTGTCTTGAATCAGTGAAAGAAACAGCAGAAAAGGATTTTTCAGTGAGGTTTGGCTGAAGGGGTTTTTGAAAGAATGCTCGGAACTGTTTTAGTTTTTGATCAGTTAAGGATTGTGCTAACTGGCTTGCTGTATCTCTTCCAAGGCCTTGAAACTGTTTTTGTAAATTAGCAGGGCTTAACTCTTGTGTTTGCAATATTTCAAATAATTTTTCATCTAAAATAGTAAAGGGGTTTTTAGCAGAGCTACTAGGCGGCTGAATATAGGCAGAGCCAGGCAGGATTGTTCTGTAAGAATTCTGAGAAAAGCCGACATGCTTGATGGATTCAATAATTTTATTTTCAGTTTTATCAATCAAGATGATGTTACTGTGTTTTCCCATGATTTCAACCATCAAGGTTGCTTTGATAGCATCACCAATTTCATTTTTATTTGACACACTGATTTCGATGATACGGTCATTGTCAAGTTGTTGGAAACTTTCAATAACAGCCCCTTGAAGGTATTTACGCATAATCATGGTAAACGTGTTTGGGACTTGAGGATTCTGAAAATCAGATTTAGTAATTTGAAGGCGACCAAAAACTGGATGAGCCGATAAGAGGAGTTTATAGTTTTGGCGATGATTACGAATGGTTAAAATCAATTCCCTTTCATAGGGCTGATTGACCTTTTGAATTCTTCCAAAAAGCAAAGCTTCTTGGAGTTCTTTGGTTAAATGGTGTAAGAAAAAGCCGTCAAATGACATGGTTTCTCCTTTCTTGTTTTCATTCCTTTATTATAACATAAGTCTATTAGTAGCGAAAAAAATCTGACAATTCTCTTGCTTTTTCTGAAATTTAGGATATAATGATAAAAAATAACTTGAAAGGAAGTCCAACATGACACAACAAACACTTAGCATCACTTGGCAAAGCTGGCATAGATAAAGTTGTGTTTATGGAGCCATAGATACGACTTTTAGAGTACTTCTAAAAAGTATCTATGCGCTGATTTTGGACTTGACAAAAAGCGCCTAGTATCTGTTTACTAAGTGCTTTTTTTTTGTTTTTAAATAGGGTATTTCAAAAAGTAAGGAGTTTCAATGAAAAATAAAAGTTTACTAGCAACACTAATTCTCATTACGACTTTAGTTGTTTTCTCATTGGTGTTTGAAAAAACAGACAATCAAGTTCCTTTAGTTGCTAAAAAAGTGGTTAAGGTTGGTATTTTACAACTGGTCACTCACGAAGCCTTAGACCAGATTGAACAAGGGATTGAAGATGAATTGGCTAAATCCCCAAATAAGAACCAAAAAATTGAGATTCATTTAATGAATGCTGAAGCTGACCAAAGTAAATTACAAACCATGAGCAAGCAATTGGTATCCTCAGGTAATGATATTGTAGTAGGCATTGCGACACCTGCGGCTCAAGGATTAGCAACAGCAAGTAAGGATATTCCAGTGGTCATGTCAGCCATTACAGATCCAGTAGGGGCAAAATTGGTCAAAAATCTCAAAAAACCAGAAGCAAATGTTACAGGGCTTTCCAATCAAGTGCCTGTTGCTCAAACAGTTAAATTGATTAAAGACATTTCTCCTCAGACAAAAACAGTTGGTGTCCTCTATGCAAGCAGTGAAGACAATTCCATTTCACAAGTAAAAGCCTTTAAACAAGAAGCAGCCAAAGAAGGCATTACTGTTTTATCTTATGCTGTTCCATCTACCAATGAAGTGCCATCAACCATGGCGATAATGACAAGTAAAGTGGATGCTATTTTTATACCACAGGACAATACCATTGCTTCAGCCTTTTCAGCCGTTATCAGTGCAGCCAATGCAGCAAAGAAACCTGTTTATTCAAGTGTGGATACTATGGTTAAAGACGGTAGTATTGCTTCAGTGTCACAAAATCAATATGATTTAGGTGTTCAAACAGCCAAGCAAATCAAAGCCTTATTAAAAGGAAAGAAAGTTTCTCAAGTGCCTGTCAAAATTGTAGATACTGGAAAACCCATCCTCAATAGGAAAGCAGCAGCTGAACTTGGTATCAAGATTCCAGATGAGGTCTTGAAAAGATCTCAAATCATTGTAAAAGAATAAGAAAGGACGCCAAATGATTATTTCATCAGTATCACAAGGTTTACTATGGGGGATTTTAGGATTAGGAATTTATTTGACCTTTAGAATTTTAAATTTCCCAGACATGACAACAGAAGGTTCTTTTCCTTTAGGCGGAGCAGTAGCTGTTACTCTAATGAATTATGGGCATAACCCTTTCTTAGCCACTTTTTTAGCAGTTTTAGCGGGAGCTATGGCAGGTCTTGTGACCGGCCTCTTATACACGAAAGGTAAAATTCCGACACTTTTGGCAGGGATTCTTGTCATGACGTCTTGCAACTCTTTGATGTTAATGGTTATGGGACGCGCAAATCTGGGCTTGCATGATATCAAGAGGCTGCAGGATTACCTTCCATTTTCGACAGATGTTAACATGCTTTTGATGGGGCTTATGGCAGTAGTTGTTATGATTTTGCTCTTGATTTATTTTCTATACACGGATTTAGGCCAAGCTTATATTGCTACAGGCGATAATCAAGATATGGCTAAAAGTTTTGGAATTAATACTGATCGTATGGAAGTGATGGGTTTGGTTGTTTCAAATGCATTGATTGCTTTGTCTGGCGCATTGGTTAGTCAACAAGACGGCTATGCAGATGTCTCAAAAGGAATTGGTGTTATCGTCATTGGACTTGCAAGTATCATTATTGGGGAGGTGCTCTATTCAACTGGTCTAACCCTTTTGGAACGCTTAATTGCTATTGTTGTTGGCTCAATTCTTTACCAATTTTTAATCTCATCAGTGATTGCCTTAGGATTCAACACCAACTACTTAAAACTTTTCAGTGCAATGGTTCTTGCAATCTGCCTCATGATTCCAGTTCTACGACAAAAATTCTTTAAGGGGGTGACATTATCACGATGACTAAAGTAATTGAATTAATAGATGCTAGTGTTTTTGTGAATAACGGCTTTGACGAAGTCAAAACCATTTTAGATAAGGTTTCTCTGACCATTTATGAGCATGACTTTATCACCATTTTAGGTGGTAATGGTGCTGGCAAATCAACCTTATTTAATGTCATTGCAGGAACCCTGAAATTATCAGAAGGTCACATTAAAATTTTGGGCAAAGATGTGACCTCGTTTGGACCAGAAAGACGAGCAAACTATCTCTCTCGTGTCTTCCAAGATCCTAAAATGGGAACGGCTCCGCGCATGACAGTAGCAGAAAACTTACTGATTGCGGAAAAACGGGGACAAAAGCGAAAACTAGCTTCGCGGTCCATGAAAAATCGTGATGCACAATTCACACAACTCCTTTCCAGAACGGGCAACGGTTTAGAAAACCACTTGCAAACACCAACAGGTCTTTTATCAGGAGGACAACGTCAAGCTTTGAGTCTACTTATGGCAACTTTGAAACGGCCTGACCTTTTACTTTTAGATGAACATACAGCAGCCCTTGACCCCAAAACCAGTCTTGCATTAATGGGACTCACAAATGATTGTGTCAATCAGGAAAAGTTAACGGCCCTTATGATTACACATCACATGGAAGATGCCCTAACTTATGGCAATAGGGTTCTAGTGATGAAGGATGGCAAAATCATTAAAGACCTTAATAAAGAAGAAAAAGCACAATTAGCCATTTCAGATTACTACCAATTATTTGAATAAGCCAAAAACCAGTTCTTTGATAACTGGTTTTTTGATGTTTTAAAAGCAACTTGTGACTTGATAGCAGGAAAATTGAAAGATTTATGGTATACTAATAGGGAGTGTAGCAAAGCTACAAAGCAGTAATTCGACTTACAATGTAAGGACCGTTTGTAATAATAATTATCTAGAGGAGTATCATGAGTGATATTAAAATTATAGCCTTAGGTGGGGTTCGTGAATACGGCAAGAACTTCTATTTGGTTGAAGTCAATGAATCGATGTTTATTTTAGATGCTGGGCTAAAATACCCAGAAAATGAACAACTTGGTGTTGATTTGGTTATTCCAAATCTGGATTATATCATTGAAAATAAGGATAAAGTTCAAGGAGTTTTTCTTAGCCATGGGCACGCAGATGCCATTGGGGCCTTACCTTACCTATTAGCGGAAGTTCCAGTTCCAGTTTTTGGATCAGAACTCACTATTGAATTAGCTAAATTGTTTGTTAAAAGCAATAACAGCACCAAGAAATTTAATAATTTCCATGTTGTGGATAGTGAAACAGAAATTGAATTTAAAGATGGCCTTGTTTCCTTCTTTAAAACAACACACTCTATTCCAGAATCATTAGGTGTTGTTATTGGGACAGATAAAGGAAATATTGTTTACACAGGTGATTTTAAATTTGATCCTGCAGCGCGTGAATTTTATAGAACTGATTTAGGCCGTCTTGCTGAAATTGGTAAAGAAGGTGTTTTGGCCTTACTTTCTGATTCTGCCAATGCCACAAGTAAGATTCAAATTGCTAGTGAATCAGAAGTTGGTGAAGAAATGGACAATGTTATTGGTGATGCTGAAGGCCGTGTCATCATTGCAGCTGTTGCTTCAAACTTAGTACGTATCCAACAAGTTTTTGACTCAGCAGTGACACATGGTCGTCGTGTTGTTTTAACAGGTTCAGATGTTGAAAATGTAGTAAGAACAGCTATCCGTCTAAAAAAATTAACTATTATTGATGAAAAATTATTAATCAAACCAAAAGACATGCACAAGTTTGAAGATCATGAACTGATTATCTTAGAAGCTGGTCGCATGGGTGAGCCAATTAATAGTTTGCAAAAAATGGCAGCTGGTCGTCACCGCTATGTTGAAATTAAAAAAGGGGATTTGGTTTACATTGTTACAACCCCTAATATTTCTAAAGAAGCCATGGTTGCTCGTGTTGAAAACTTGATTTATAAAGCTGGCGGAAGAGTTAAACTCATTACGCAAAATCTTCGTGTATCTGGACATGCTAATGCACGTGATTTACAGTTGATGATTAATCTATTACAGCCTAACTATTTGTTCCCAGTACAAGGGGAATACCGTGATTTAGCAGCGCATGCTCTAGTAGCAGAAGAAGTTGGTATTTTCCCAGAAAATATTCATATTATGAAGCGTGGGGATATCATGATCCTTCATGATCAAGGGTTCTTACATGAAGGTGGGGTTCCAGCTAATGACGTTATGATTGATGGTAACGCTATTGGTGATGTTGGCAATATCGTGCTTCGTGACCGTAAAGTGCTTTCTGAAGATGGTATTTTCATCGTGGTCATCACTGTTAATAAACGTGAGAAGAAAATCGTCTCAAAAGCAAAAGTCAATACGCGTGGGTTTGTTTACGTTAAAAAGAGTCGTGATATCTTAAGAGAAAGTGCGGAACTTGTTAATACAACAGTAGACAACTATTTGCAACAAGATAATTTTGACTGGGGTGAATTGAAATCATCTGTTAGGGATGACTTGTCAAAATTCTTGTTTGAACAAACCAAACGTCGTCCAGCCATTCTTCCAGTTGTTATGGAAGTGCGCTAATTGAAAAAATAAATAAGGACAAGGAAGGAGTTGCGCCAATTTGGCCAACCCTTTCTTCTATCTTCTTGACACAGTAAATGGAGGGAAAGCTATGGCAAGCTTAAAAATTGAATACCATTCTGAAGTGCTTGGAATGGAAAGACAGGTTAATGTGATTTATCCAGACCAAAATCAGTTACGAGCTGAGGAAAAAGAGGATTTAGATATTCCTGTTCTTTACTTGCTTCATGGTATGGGAGGAAATGAGAATTCTTGGCAAAAACGAACTGATATTGAGCGTCTTCTTCGGCATACCAGGCTGATGGTTGTAATGCCATCAACTGATTTAGGATGGTATACAGATACTGCTTATGGTCTATCTTATTACAAGGCTCTTGCAGAGGAGCTACCAACTGTCTTACGTTATTTTTTCCCAAATATGACAAGCAAGAGGGAAAAGACCTTTATTGCAGGACTATCAATGGGAGGCTATGGTGCCTTTAAATTAGCCCTCAAAAGCAATCAGTTCTCATATGCTGCATCATTTTCAGGAGCACTTGCTATTCCAGATAGAGCATTTGATATCCTTAATGAGGAGCAAAAACCTTATTGGACTGGAATTTTTGGGGATTTACAATCTCCGGATGTTAACAAACATTACTTGACCTCAATGGTCTGTGAATCAGATTTAAAAACACACTTTTATGCTTGGTGTGGTTACGAAGATTTTCTGTTTGCTGCCAATGAAAAAGCTGTTGGTGAATTGACAGAATTGGGATTGCATATTACTTATCAAAAAGATCACGGCAGTCATGAGTGGTATTATTGGAATAAGCAATTAGAGGTGCTTTTGGAATGGTTACCAATCACCTATGTTAAAGAAGAAAGATTGTCTTAAAGAAAGGATTCCATGAAGCGATTTCTAAAACTGATTTTTTGGCTACCGAAAATGCTCTTATCCCTTATTTGGCGTATGGTCTGGAGCTTTCTTCAAACACTGGTGATTCTTTTTAGTGTCATTTTTGCTTTGCTTTATTATGCCAATCATAGTGATTCAAAACTGGCAAATGAAGTGTCAAATCTTTCTCACCGTGTCATTTCCATTTATGATTATTTTAAACAAAATGAGGCACAAACAAAGCCGGAAAAAGGGCACTTACATCAAACAGACCAGGTAGCACATGTTAGTGGTATCAGATGGCAAAGCAATCAGGCAACAGTTTATATAGAGGCGACTCATCCTGTTTTTGTTAATGCTTACCGCGCAGCTATTACTAATTGGAATAAAACTGGAACTTTTCAGTTCACAATAGTAGATGATTTTAAAAGGGCAGATATTATTGCTAAAGAGACCAATGATTCAACGATGGAGGCTGCTGGTCTTGCTAAAGTGGAAAGTCAAGAAGTGACTAAAATCATAAGGAATGCTAGTGTTTACCTTAATGCTTATTACCTTTTAGACCCACAATATGATTACTCTTCTGAGAGGATTGTGCATACGGCAGAACATGAATTGGGGCATGCTATTGGCTTAGAGCATGAAGATGAGAAGCCTTCTGTTATGAAATCGTCAGGCTCTTATTTAGGTATTCAAAAAAGAGATATGGAGAAGGTGCAAGCACTCTATCAGTGATTCCATACTGAAAAATAAATCAAAGTGTCCCATTAAGGGCACTTTTTTGCTAAAATAGACTTATGATTATTTTACAAGCTAATAAGATTGAACGTTCTTTTTCAGGTGACGTTCTCTTTCAAAACATTAATTTACAAATAGACAGTAGAGATCGTATTGCATTAGTAGGCCCAAATGGCGCTGGTAAATCGACCTTGCTGAAAATTCTAGTAGGGGAAGAAGAACCTAATCAAGGGGATATTAACAAGAAAAAAGACCTTTCCCTTTCTTATTTAGCACAAGATAGCCGTTTTGAGTCGGAACTAACCATCTATCAGGAAATGCTAAAGGTTTTTTCTGATTTAAGAGAAGATGAAGCTAAGTTACGCCAAATGGAAATGGATATGGCTAATGTGACGGGGGCTGAGCTTGATAAACTGATGAAGGACTATGATCATTTATCAGAAAGTTTTCGCCAACGAAATGGTTTTTCCTATGAATCTGACATTAAGGCAATTTTGAACGGCTTTAAGTTTGATGAGAGTATGTGGGATATGAGCATCTCAGAGCTTTCTGGAGGGCAAAATACGAGATTGGCTTTAGCTAAAATGCTTTTAGAAAGACCCGAATTATTGGTTCTTGATGAGCCGACTAACCACCTAGACATTGAAACGATAGCT
This sequence comes from Streptococcus iniae, assembly GCF_030732225.1. Taxonomy (NCBI): domain Bacteria; kingdom Bacillati; phylum Bacillota; class Bacilli; order Lactobacillales; family Streptococcaceae; genus Streptococcus; species Streptococcus iniae. The sequence continues at coordinate 811,274 of NZ_CP132230.1, forward strand.
TGGCTGGAAAATTACCTAACCAATTATCAAGGAGCCCTTTTAATAGTCAGTCATGACCGCTATTTCTTAGATAAAGTTGCTACGATAACAATGGATTTAAATCAAAATGCTTTGGACCGATATGTGGGAAATTATTCACGTTTTGTTGATTTAAAGGCCGAAAAACTAGCATTAGAAGAGAAAAATTTTGAGAAGCAGCAAAAAGAAATTGCAAAATTAGAAGATTTTGTTCAAAAAAATATTGTTCGTGCATCAACAACCAAACGGGCGCAGGCTAGGCGAAAACAATTGGAAAAAATGGAGCGACTTGGAAAACCAAGTTCAGCGACAAAGTCCGCCCATATGACCTTCTATGCGGAGAAGCCATCAGGAAATCAAGTTCTTCAAATCCGTCAAGCTGCCATAGGTTATGAGGGCAAAGTCTTAGCAGAGCCAATTGATTTTGAACTGACAAAGCTTGATGCCATTGCAATAGTTGGACCAAATGGAATTGGAAAATCTACCTTAGTCAAGTCCATTGTCGGTCAGATTCCTTTTATTGAAGGGCAAGTTAACTATGGTGCCAATCTTGATATGGGTTACTACGACCAGAAACAATCACGCCTCACTGCAGGAAATACTGTTCTTGAAGAATTATGGCAAGACTTTTCAACCCGTCCAGAATTGGAGATACGCAATCGTTTAGGAGCTTTTCTGTTTTCGGGAGACGACGTTAAAAAGACGGTCGGAATGCTTTCTGGTGGTGAAAGAGCCCGGTTACTGTTAGCTAAATTATCACTGGAAAATAATAATTTCCTTATTTTAGATGAGCCAACCAACCATCTTGATATTGATAGCAAAGAAGTCCTTGAAAATGCACTGATTGCCTTTGATGGTAGCCTTTTATTTGTCAGCCATGACCGTTATTTTATTAACCGTGTGGCGACAAAGGTTTTGGAAATTACTGAAGAAGGCTCACAGTTATTTTTAGGTGATTATGATTATTACCTTGAGAAAAAAGCGGAGCTAGAAGAATTAGCAGCTCTTGACAATCAAGACGATCAAGTGTCAGAAGTGATAAGTCCTAATGTTTATCAACAGCAAAAAGAAAATCAAAAAGAAGTGCGTAAATTAAGCAGACGCCTAGCAGAAATTGAAAGTCTTTTAGAAACTATTGAGGAGCAAGTTGAGGCACTCACAGAACAGATGACTATGACAAATGACGCTGTGCAATTAATGGATGCCCAGGCTCAGCTTGAAGATTTGGAAAAAGAACAAGAAAACCTAATGGATGAATGGGAGTCAATTGGGCAAGCACTAGACATTTAGGACCAGTACTTTAGAATTCATAGCATTACTCCAAAATGAAAGAATGTAATAAAAATGAAGATAAGATGAAGAGAGGCTTAGCCTTTCTTTTTCTGTTATATATAACAGTTCTATTATGGTATAACAAAATAGTAAGAGCTTTCACAAAGTTCAATAGTTTGATAAGCCTTGATATAAAAGGAAAAATCTCGAGAGTCAATTTCTTGCATATATTGGCTAAAAAGATTATCATTAAAATGTAATATAATATTTTGGAGGCCAAAATGGTAACAGTTTCGAAAGAAAAACATATGGATATGTTCTTGAAAATGGAACGTATTCGTGAATTTGACTCACGTATTAACAAACTCGTTCGTCGTGGATTTGTACAAGGGATGACCCATTTCTCAGTTGGTGAAGAAGCAGCCAACGTTGGTGCAGTAGCACATTTAACTTATGATGATATCATCTTTTCAAATCACCGTGGACATGGTCAATCAATTGCAAAAGACATGGATCTTAATAAAATGATGGCTGAACTTGCTGGTAAAGCTACAGGAGTCTCAAAAGGGCGTGGTGGCTCAATGCATTTGGCTGACTTTGAAAAAGGTAATTATGGAACTAACGGTATCGTTGGTGGTGGTTATGCCCTTGCAGTTGGTGCAGCATTGACACAACAATACAATGAAACAAATAACATTGTTGTTGCCTTTTCTGGTGATGGTGCAACAAATGAAGGATCATTCCATGAGTCTGTTAATATGGCTGCAACTTGGAAACTTCCAGTGATTTTCTTTATCATCAATAACCGTTATGGTATTTCAATGAATATCAACAATGCAACAAACACTCCTCATTTATACACTCGTGCAGAAGCTTATGGCATTCCAGGTTTCTACTGTGAAGATGGCAATGATTTAATGGCTGTTTATGAAACTATGGATCAAGCAGTAGCTCATGTTCGTGGTGGCAATGGTCCAGCAATTGTCGAAGTAGAATCATACCGTTGGTTTGGTCACTCAACAGCTGACGCTGGTAAATACCGTACTAAAGAAGAAGTTGATGCTTGGAAAGAAAAAGATCCAATGATCAAATACAGAGCTTACCTTACAGCAGAAGGAATTGCAACAGATGAGGAACTTGATGCTATCCAAGCACAAGTTAAACAAGAAGTTGACGATGCTTATGAGTATGCTCAAAACAGTCCTGATCCAGAATTATCAGTAGCATACGAAGATATTTGGGTTGACTAATAATTCACTAGTTTAAAGGACTTATTTAGCCTTAAAACTAATGAAACAAATCAATTTCTATTTTGTAAAAATTAGGAGAAAAAATTAAAATGACAGAAACAAAATTAATGGCTTTGCGTGAAGCTGTGAATCTTGCCATGACTGAAGAAATGCGCAAGGATGACAAAATCTTCCTTATGGGAGAAGACGTTGGTGTTTATGGTGGTGACTTTGGAACATCTGTAGGCATGCTTGAAGAATTTGGACCAAAACGTGTTAAAGACACACCAATTTCAGAAGCTGCTATTTCAGGTGCTGCTATTGGTGCTGCTATTACAGGACTTCGTCCAATTATTGACGTAACATTCATGGACTTCTTAACAATTATGATGGATGCTATTGTTAACAATGGTGCTAAAAATAACTACATGTTTGGTGGTGGTTTAATCACACCAGTTACTTTCCGTGTTGCATCAGGTTCAGGTATTGGATCAGCTGCACAGCATTCTCAATCACTTGAAGCATGGATGACACATATTCCAGGAATCAAAGTAGTTGCTCCAGGTAATGCTAACGATGCTAAAGGACTTTTGAAATCAGCTATTCGTGATAATAATATTGTTATCTTTATGGAGCCAAAAGCACTTTACGGTAAAAAAGAAGAAGTTAACCAAGATCCAGATTTCTACATTCCACTTGGAAAAGGTGAAATTAAACGTGAAGGTTCTGACTTAACAATCGTTGCCTATGGTCGTATGCTTGAACGTGTTTTACAAGCGGCAGAAGAAGTAGCTGCTGATGGTATCAATGTTGAAGTTCTTGACCCTCGTACATTAGTTCCACTTGATAAAGAATTAATCATTGAATCTGTTAAGAAAACTGGTAAGTTAATGTTAGTTAACGACGCCTATAAAACAGGTGGATACACTGGTGAAATTGCAACAATGATTGCTGAAAGCGAAGCATTTGATTATCTTGACCACCCAATCGTACGTTTGGCAAGTGAAGATGTCCCTGTTCCTTATGCGCGCGTTCTTGAGCAAGCTATCTTACCAGATGTTGAAAAAATCAAGGCAGCTATTGTTAAAATGGCTAAAAAAGGAAACTAATATACAGATGAATAAAGTCTCACTCAATGAGGCTTTCTTCACTGTATAATCCTTATAAATGACTAAAATTATCTGCTAAATAAATGCTAATGATTTATGTGTAGTGATGATAATCGGAAAGGAAAATTATGGCTGTTGAAATTATAATGCCAAAACTCGGTGTTGATATGCAAGAAGGTGAAATCATCGAGTGGAAAAAACAAGAAGGTGATGTTGTCAACGAGGGCGATATTCTTCTTGAAATTATGTCTGATAAAACAAATATGGAAATTGAAGCTGAGGAGACGGGTGTTCTTTTAAAAATCGTTCGTCAAGCTGGTGATGCTGTCCCTGTAACGGAAGTTATTGGTTACATTGGAGCTGAAGGAGAGTCTGTAGACACGATTGCTTCAAGTGAAAAAACAACTGAAATTCCAGTTCCTAACTCAGCTGATGCAGCACCGGCTGTTGCGCCAAAAGTAGAGACTGAAGTTCCAGAAGTTGCTGTTGCTAAAACAGCTATCCCTCAAGAAGATGGTGCCAAAGTTCGTGCAACACCTGCTGCAAGACGTGTAGCTGCAGAACTTGGTATTAACTTAAGACAAGTTGCTGGAACAGGTCCATTTGGACGTGTTCACCAAGACGATGTTGAGAACTTCAAAAATGCTCAACCAAAAGCGTCACCACTTGCTCGTAAGATGGCTGAAGCTGAGGGTCTTGATTTGGCTGACATCAAGGGAAGTGGTTATAATGGCAAGGTTATGAAAGAAGATATTCTTGCTGCTATTTTAGCTACAAAACCTGCACAAGAAACAGCTAAACCAGCAGCAGCTAAAGAAGAGCTTAAAGCAGAATTACCTGAAGGCGTTGAAGTTATTAAGATGTCTGCAATGCGTAAAGCAATCTCTAAAGGTATGACTAACTCATACTTAACAGCTCCGTCATTTACATTGAATTACGATATTGACATGACAGAGATGATGGCTTTCCGTAAAAAATTAATTGATCCAATCATGAACAAAACAGGTTTGAAAGTCAGCTTTACTGATTTGATTGGTATGGCAGTTGTCAAAACATTAATGAAACCTGAGCATAAGTTCCTAAATGCATCATTAATTAATGACGCTCAAGAAATCGAACTTCATGAATTTGTTAATATTGGTATCGCCGTTGGTTTAGACGGTGGACTTATTGTACCAGTTGTACACGGTGCAGACAAAATGTCACTTGCTGATTTTGTTGTTGCTTCTAAAGACGTTATCAAAAAAGCACAAAATGGTAAGTTGAAATCAAACGAAATGTCAGGATCAACATTCTCAATTACAAACTTGGGAATGTTTGGAACCAAGACATTTAACCCAATTATTAACCAACCTAATTCTGCAATCCTTGGTGTAGGTGCAACGATTCCAACACCAACAGTTGTTAATGGTGAAATTGTTGCGCGTCCAATCATGGCAATGTGCTTGACCATTGACCACCGTATCGTAGATGGTATGAATGGTGCTAAATTCATGGTTGATCTTAAAAACTTAATGGAAAACCCATTTGAATTATTAATCTGATTATAAAAATAGACTTGAAACCATTGCTGATGGAATAAAGTGTATAATAAGATTATGGATTATGGGGTTAAGATATCCTAAAGTACTGATATAAAAGGAGAAAATAATGGCTGTTGAAATTATTATGCCAAAACTTGGTGTTGACATGCAAGAAGGTGAAATCATCGAGTGGAAAAAACAAGAAGGCGACACTGTCAATGAAGGGGATATCCTTCTTGAAATCATGTCTGATAAAACAAACATGGAAATTGAAGCAGAAGATGCTGGTGTTTTATTAAAAATCGTTCGTCAAGCTGGCGAAGCAGTTCCTGTAACAGAAGTTATTGGATACATTGGTGCAGAAGGCGAGGTTGTTGAAGATGGTTCAGCACCAGCGTCAACTGAAAAAGCAACAGCTGAACTTGAAGCAGCTGGTTTAGAAGTTCCTAAAGCGCCTGCACAAGAAGTTGCAGCAAGTGCTGACAAAGCACCTCTAGCAGATAACGAATTTGATATTGTTGTTGTCGGTGGTGGCCCTGCTGGTTATTATGCTGCCATTCGTGGTGCTCAACTTGGAGGAAAAATTGCCATTGTTGAGAAATCTGAATTTGGTGGAACATGTTTGAATGTTGGATGTATTCCAACTAAAACATACCTTAAAAACGCTGAAATCCTTGATGGTTTGAAAATTGCAGCAGGTCGTGGAATCAACTTAGCTTCAACCAACTATACTATCGACATGGATAAAACTGTTGATTTCAAAAACTCTGTTGTTAAAACATTAACTGGTGGTGTTCAAGGGCTACTTAAAGCTAATAAAGTGACAATCTTTAATGGCTTAGGTCAAGTGAACCCTGATAAAACTGTTACAATCGGCTCTCAAACGATTAAAGGTCGTAATGTTATTCTTGCGACAGGTTCAAAAGTATCACGCATCAACATTCCAGGAATTGATTCAAAACTTGTTTTGACATCTGATGATATCCTTGACTTGCGTGAAATGCCAAAATCACTTGTTGTTATGGGTGGTGGTGTTGTTGGTATCGAACTTGGACTTGTTTGGGCATCATACGGTGTTGATGTTACTGTAGTTGAGATGGCAGACCGTATTATTCCTGCTATGGATAAAGAAATCTCACTAGAACTTCAAAAAATCCTTTCTAAAAAAGGTATGAAAATCAAAACATCAGTTGGTGTTTCTGAGATTGTTGAAGCAAATAACCAATTAACATTAAAATTGAACAATGGTGAAGAATTAGTTGCTGAAAAAGCGCTTCTGTCAATTGGACGTGTTCCACAAATGAATGGTCTTGAAAATCTTAACCTTGAAATGGATCGCAACCGTATCAAAGTTGATGACTATCAAGAAACATCAATCCCTGGTATCTATGCCCCAGGTGATGTCAACGGCACTAAAATGCTTGCACATGCTGCTTATCGTATGGGTGAAGTTGCAGCTGAAAATGCAATGCATGGTAAAGTTCGTAAAGCTAATCTTGAATTCACACCGGCTGCAGTATACACTCATCCAGAGGTAGCAATGGTTGGTATGACTGAAGAAGATGCTCGTGCTAAATATGGTGATGTTCTAATTGGACGTAACAGCTTTACAGGTAATGGCCGTGCGATTGCTTCAAATGAAGCACATGGTTTTGTTAAAGTTATTGCGGATGCTAAATTCCATGAAATCCTTGGTGTACACATCATTGGTCCTGCAGCTGCAGAAATGATCAATGAAGCTGCGACAATTATGGAATCAGAATTGACAGTGGATGAATTGTTACTTTCAATTCATGGTCACCCAACCTTCTCAGAAGTCATGTATGAAGCATTTGCTGACGTATTAGGTGAAGCTATCCATAACCCACCAAAAAGAAAATAACATCAATTGAAAAAAGTTTAGGATTTCCTAAACTTTTTTGATTTTCTAATTTAAGTATTGTTCCTTGAAAGGCTATTGCAGCAAGCATTTTAGCTTGTATTTTAGACTCGATTCCATTACAATAGAAGCTGTAATAAAAACGCTTTAATTAGGAGAAAAAATGAAATACATTGTTAATAAGAGTAATAACCCTGCTTACAATATTGCCTTAGAAGCTTATGCCTTTAAAGAACTTGTCTCTGAAGACGAAATTTTTATTTTGTGGATTAACGAACCTGCAATTATTATTGGGAAACACCAAAATACCATTCAAGAGATTAATAAAGAATACATTGATCAACACGGTATTCATGTCGTGCGTCGTTTGTCAGGTGGTGGTGCTGTTTACCATGATTTAAATAATCTTAACTATACTATTATTTCAAATAAGTCTGAAGAAGGAGCATTCGATTTCAAGACTTTTTCACAACCAGTTATTGAAACTTTAGCTGATTTAGGGGTTAAAGCTGAATTTACTGGTCGAAATGACTTAGAGATTGATGGTAAAAAATTCTGTGGCAATGCACAAGCTTATCATAAAGGTCGCATGATGCACCATGGCTGTCTCTTGTTTGATGTTGACATGTCTGTTCTTGGAGATGCCTTAAAAGTAAGCAAGGACAAGATTGAGTCTAAAGGGATTAAATCTGTTCGTGCCCGTGTAACAAATATTTTAAATGAATTACCAGAAAAAATAACAGTTAATGAATTTTCAGAAAAAATCCTGGAAAAAATGAAAGAGACCTACCCTGATATGACAGAATACGTCTTATCTGAAGATGAATTGGCTAAAATCCAAGAATCAGCAGATAATCAATTTGGAACTTGGGATTGGACTTACGGTAAAGCTCCAGAATATACCATTGAACGTAATGTTCGCTATGCGGCTGGTAAAATCAATACTTTCGCAAATATTGAAAATTCTGTTATTAAAGGTCTCAAAATCTATGGTGACTTCTTTGGGATTAAAGATGTTCAAGACATTGAAGCATTACTTATTGGAAGCAGATATGAATATAAAGATATTTTAGAAAAACTACAAACAATTGATATTGCACAGTATTTCTCACGAATGACAGTAGAAGAAGTTGCAAAAGCAATTGTTGCATAAGACATAAAAAGGGGCTGGGCAAAAAGTCGAAATCTCATTGATTTTTTCAAATTTCCGAAATAAGAAACCGCATGAAATCAACGTTTGTAAACGAAAGATTTCATGCGGTTTTGTTTATATTAGGCTTTTTGCCCAGCCCCTTTTAATTGTCGAAACTGGCCTTACTTTTGACGTCAGCATATTCTTCAGCAACTTCTTTAGCTAAAATGCTGGCGTAACTTGCAAGTGAGCACTCCTGACCATATTTATTTGTAATTGCAGTAGTGACGAGTCGATAAGCTAGGTTAGCATTTCTAGAAAGAAGTGGTCCGTGGAAATAAGAACCAAAGACATTCTTATAGTGTACACCTTCTGTATTATCCTTGTCATTGTTACCATTTCCATATTCAATAATTCCAAGTGGTTTCTCGTCATCAGACAGGAAGGTCATTCCTTGATGATTTTCAAAACCAAAATAAGTTTCATTGAATTCTTGATTATGGATTTTGATATCGCCAATAAAACGGTTCTTGTCTTGATTAAGGGTATAGTGACCCATAACCCCAATACCATCAATTTTCACACCATTTGCTTGAATATAATATTGACCCAAAAGCTGGAAGCCTCCACAAATGGCTAAAATAACCTTGTTTTTGTCGATGTAGTTTGCAATGGCTTCTTTTTTACTTGGCAAGTCCTTAGCCACAATGGATTGTTCATAATCTTGGCCACCGCCAAAGAAAATAATGTCATAGTCGTCTTCCTTAAAATCGTCTCCGATGGAGACAATATCAACAGTGACCATAGCATTGAGTTTTTCAGCAACATATTTCAACATCAATACATTACCGTTGTCACCATAGGTGTTCAGAAGGTTTCCGTAGAGATGGGCAATTCGGATCTGGTAAGAATAAGTTTTATCCTGAGGAGATTGAAGTGAAGTATAAGTCATTAGTTCATCTCCTTTCTAACCAGATGTCTATTTGATAAAAGCTCACGAAATTCCAGCATAGCAGTGTAAGTAGCTAAAATGTAGGCATGATCAGTTTCTTGTTGTTCAATAGCTGCCATGACATCTTCGAGGTTTTTGTTCTCAGTAATTTTTGTTTCATCATATCCTGATACACGTAGGCGTCTAGCAATCTCAGAATGACGAATACCACCAGCATTGATTTCAGTAATTGGCATGTCATTGATCAGTTCAAAATTAGCATCCCAAATCCACGAGGTATCAATACCATCGGCATAATTGGCATTCAGAAGTACCGACAGGCTAAATGGATAGTCTGCGAGTTTAATCATTTCAAGAGCTTGACTAGCACCAACAGGGTTTTTAATTAAAACGAGAGTACAAGATTTATCTCCAATTGTAAAGGTTTCTTGTCGTCCAAAGACAGCACGACTCTGATTAAAACCTGCTTTAATTTTTTCAGGTGTTACTCCAAAGAACTCAGCAACAGAAACAGCTGCTAAGGCATTATAGATGTTGTAGAGACCACCAACATTAATTTTATAATCTTGTCCATCGATGATAAAAGCAGAGCTAGAATTAGTGATTTCAGTTAGTTCCGTCAATTTGTAGTGTAATTGTGGTCTTTCAAAGCCACAGTTTAAACAAGTGTAGTCACCTAGGTTAGCATAAGTGTTAAGACGATACTGTAAGATGTGCTCACATTTTGGGCAAAGGATACCTTCGGTATTGTAGTGGGCCAGTTTTGGTTCATGTTTGTTTGTTTCAAAACCAAAATAATGAATAGGATTGATTAAATCTTTGGAAGCAAAAAGAGGACTATCTCCATTGGCAATAATTGTTGCTTGCGGTGCATTTTTAGCACCGTCAATAATCATTTGATAGGTGGTGTAGATTTCTCCATATCTGTCCATTTGGTCACGGAAAATGTTTGTGAAGACAAAAAGACTAGGTGTGATATACTGAGTGATTTTTGGAAGGCTAGCTTCATCAATTTCAAGCACAGCAATTTTTTTACCTGTTTTGCTTTTTTTAGCTGTGAGGAATGTTGATACAATGCCTGTAATCATGTTGGCACCGCTAGGGTTTGTTAAAACTTCCCCGAAAGCTTCTGATAGAATGCCAACGGTTAAAGCAGTCGTAAGGGTTTTACCATTTGTTCCCGTAACGACAACGATTTCATAGTCTTTTGCTAGGGTATCTAAGATTGCTTTATCAAACTGCAAAGCTAATTTTCCAGGATAGGTTGAGCCTCGCCCCATGCTTTTTAGCAGGGCCTGTGCAGATTTTCCGGCTATAATGCCTGTTAGTGTCTTTAATTTCATGATTCTATTTTATCACAGATTTATAGATTATGAATACAGAAAAACTTACTGAAAAGTGGTATAATGGAAATGTCTTAACGTTCAAAGAATCTAGAAAGAGAGTTGTATGAGTAATCTAAGTCATATTGATGCTAAATTTATCATGAGCTTATTTGATGATCCTTTGGTATTTGCTGTGCATTTATTAGATATTCTAATAGTTGCTTATTTAATTTACCGCTTCATCAGTGCTCTAGCTGGAACAAAAATCATGTCCCTGGTTCAGGGAGTCGTCCTCTTTATTTTGCTACGTTTTGTAGCTGAGTGGGTTGGCTTCACTACTATTACCTATTTGATGAATCAAGTTATCACTTACGGGGTTATTGCGGGGGTTATTATTTTTGCGCCTGAAATTCGAGCCGGTCTTGAAAGATTTGGTCGTAGCACACATGTTTTTGTGCAGCGGCAAGTTCAGAGTGATGAAGAAAAATTAGTAGAAGCCCTATTAAAATCTGTAGCATATATGAGTCCTCGTAAGATTGGGGCTTTGATTGCTATCGAACAAACGCAAACCTTGCAGGAAATTATTAACACTGGGATTCCCTTAAATGCTGAAATTTCAAGTCAACTCTTGATTAATATCTTTATACCAAATACCCCCTTACACGATGGTGCTGTGGTGATAGCAGATAATAAGGTTGCAGTTGCTTCAGCTTATTTACCGTTGTCAGAATCAATGACCATCTCAAAAGAATTTGGAACTCGCCACAGGGCAGCTATTGGTTTATCAGAGAATTCTGATGCGATTACCATTGTTGTGTCTGAGGAAACAGGTGGTATTTCTGTGACAAGAAAAGGGCAATTCATGCATGACCTTAGCCGTTCAGAATTTGAGTCAGTTCTCAGGTCTTATCTTGTTAATCATACAAATGCTAAAAAGGCTTGGTATCAGAAAATTTTGGGAGGACAATAACGGTGAAAAATTTTTTTGTTAGTCGTCTTTGGCTTGGCTTGGTGTCAATCTTATTAGCTGTTCTCTTGTTTCTAACTGCAGCATCAACTAGCACCAACTCTCAAGGCTTTACCACAATCGAAACCTATACGCATAGCTTATCTGATGTTCCAATTGATCTCAAGTATGATAGTGATAAATATTTCATTAGTGAATACTCTTATGGAGCACAGGTTTATCTGACGTCAACCAACCGTATTAAACTAGATTCAGAAGTCAATAGTGATACGCGTAGCTTTAATATTGTAGCTGATTTAACAGAAAGTAAACCAGGTAAGGTAACCGTTCCTTTGAAGGTGACAAATTTACCTAATGGTGTAGCAGCTAAAGTGACTCCTGATAAAATTTCAGTCACAATTGGCAAAAAGAAAACAAAAGTATTTTCAGTGGCTGGCAGTGTAGACCCTAAACAAATCCCTAGGGGGTTTGAAATTGATAAAATGACGACAGAACTTGGTAAAGTGGAAGTAACTAGTGATGAATCAAAAATTGAATTGATTGATCATGTTGTTGCGAAATTGCCAGAGGATGTTAAACTAGACAAAGATTATAATGACACAGTGACCTTGCAAGCTGTTTCTGCTGATGGAACCATTTTAGCAAGTGCCATAAGCCCTGCTAAAACAAGCCTATCAATTAAAGTTAAAAAAATTACAAAGACTGTACCTATTCGAGCAGTTATTGTTGGAACACTTGATTCAAATTTGAGTGAAGTACAACCAAAACTTTCAAAAGAAACAGCAACCATTTCTGGAAGTCGAGATGTTCTGGACACAATCTCAGAAGTGATTGCAGAAGTTGATATCTCAGATGTCACTAAAAACACGACTAAAACGGTCAGCCTTGACTCAGAGCTTGTCTCGATAGAACCATCATCAGTTGTCGTTCAATTAACAACTAAAAAGAAAGAATAGAAAAGAAATCATTGGAGGATGCGTTTAACGCTTATTGAATTATGGGAAAATATTTTGGAACAGATGGCGTTCGTGGAGAAGCCAACGTTGAATTAACACCGGAGTTAGCATTTAAATTAGGCCGTTTTGGTGGCTATGTTTTAAGTCAACATGAAACAGAAAGACCCCGTGTTTTTGTCGCTCGTGATACTCGTATCTCAGGTGAAATGTTAGAGTCAGCTTTAATTGCAGGTCTTTTATCTGTTGGGATTGAGGTTTATAAATTAGGTGTCCTTGCAACACCAGGAGTTTCTTATCTTGTTCGTACAGAAAAAGCTAGTGCTGGTGTCATGATTTCAGCTAGTCACAACCCTGCTTTAGATAATGGTATCAAATTTTTTGGTAACGACGGATTCAAATTAGCAGATGACCAAGAATTGGAAATTGAAGCATTATTAGATGCAGACACAGATAATCTTCCACGCCCTAGTGCAGAAGGCCTTGGCACACTAGTTGACTACCCAGAGGGCCTACGTAAATATGAAAAGTTCTTAGTATCAACTGGTCTAGCACTTGATGGCATGAAAGTTGCTCTTGATACTGCAAATGGTGCAGCATCAGTGTCAGCGCGTGATATTTTCTTAGATTTAGAAGCTGAAATTACTGTGATTGGTGAAGAACCAAATGGTCTTAATATCAATGACGGTATTGGCTCAACACATCCTGAAAAATTGCAAGAGTTAGTTATTGAGTCAGGTTCAGATATTGGATTAGCTTTTGATGGGGATAGTGATCGTTTGATTGCTGTTGATGAGAATGGCCAAATTGTTGATGGAGATAAAATTATGTTCATCATTGGTAAATACTTGTCAGAAAAAGGAATGCTAGCTAAAAACACTATTGTAACAACTGTTATGTCAAACCTTGGTTTCCATAAAGCACTTGATGAACATGGCATTAACAAAGCTATTACGGCTGTTGGTGACCGTTATGTTGTAGAAGAAATGCGTCAGTCAGAATTCAATCTTGGTGGAGAACAATCAGGTCATGTTATTATCATGGACTACAATACTACTGGTGATGGGCAATTGACTGCTATTCAATTAACTAAAGTCATGAAAGAAACAGGCAGAAGCCTATCTGATTTAGCTTCTGATGTAACTATTTACCCACAAAAATTGGTAAACATCCGTGTTGAAAATAGCATGAAAGAAAAAGCTATGGAAGTGCCTGAAATTGCTGCTATCATTGGTAAAATGGAAGAAGAAATGCAAGGCAATGGCCGTATTTTAGTAAGACCAAGTGGAACAGAGCCGCTCTTACGTGTCATGGCAGAAGCACCAACCGACGAAGCAGTTGATTATTATGTTGATACCATTGCTGATGTTGTGCGTTCTGAAATTGGAATTGATTAAAAAGAATTGAGTGTCCTGAATGGGACACTTTTTTGCTATAATAAAATGACTACATCAACTAGGGGAAAGTACATGAACCAAAACCAACAAGATTTTGAACAAGGTTTGGACAGCCCTTGTCATAAGTTATTTACTGAGATGATTCCAGAATTTCAAGAAGGCTACCTTTCTTATGTTTTCCAAACTGAAAAAAAGGATATTCAAAAAAGGCGCATCAAAAATATCAATAAAAGTTTTCACCGCCTTATAACAGAGCCAAGCTTTTACCTTATGCCCTTGAGTCAGGAATCTGCTGAAGAGATTGCCAATAAATGGCATTATCAGCCTCCTTACGATTTTTATGATATGACTGCTGATATAGAAGATTATAAAGAGATACTCTCAGCTGATAAAAGAGGGGATCATTATTTTCAGGTTCTTCGCAATGGGGTTCTTTTTGGCTTTGTTGGCTTCTTTAAAAGACATGATCAACTGGAAATAGTTTTAGGGATGAAGCCAGACTATGTTGGAAAAGGGTACGGTCGAGCATTTTTTCAAGCAATTGAAGACTATGCCAAGCTGCAATTTGCTGCCAAATGTCATGTTCTAAAGGTGGCTGATTTTAATAAGAGGGCCAAACATCTTTATTGTCAAATGGGCTATAAAGGTGTGACGGTCTATAACCAAAAGACCAATGGGAGTGCTTATCCCTTTGTCAGAATGGAAAAATGGTTTTCAGAAAAGGAGTAGGCTGACAAAGCCAATTTACTGTCAAAATGGTATAATAGTTTCATGTTAAAAAAACCAAGTTCAGCTTATATCCATATTCCTTTTTGCACACAGATTTGTTATTATTGTGATTTTTCAAAAGTTTTCATCAAAAACCAGCCTGTTGATGCCTATCTTCAGGCTCTTATTGCTGAATTTCGCTATTATGATGTCAAAAAGCTGCGCACCCTTTATATTGGTGGGGGAACACCGACTTCCATTACAGCTTCTCAATTAGATTATCTCTTGACAGAACTTAGTAGAGAATTGGACTTGCAAATGCTTGAGGAATTTACAATTGAAGCTAATCCTGGAGATTTAAGTCCTGATAAAATTGAAGTTTTGAAGGCTTCAGCAGTTAATCGCATTTCTCTAGGTGTTCAAACTTTTAATGATAAGCATTTAAAACAAATTGGAAGAAGTCATAATGAGGCGCAAATTTATTCAACGATTTCGGCCTTAAAGGAAGCTGGCTTTCATAATATTTCAATTGATTTGATTTATGCGCTACCAGGTCAAACACTTGAGCAAGTCAAAGAAAATGTGGCAAAAGCATTAGCACTTGATATTCCTCACCTTAGCCTTTATAGCCTTATTTTAGAGCATCACACTGTCTTTATGAATAAGATGCGCCGTGGCAAGTTAAACCTGCCAACGGAGGATTTAGAAGCTGAAATGTTTGAATATATTATCAGGGAAATGGAAGCCAATGGTTTTGAACATTACGAGATTTCAAATTTTTCTAAACCAGGATTTTACAGCCAGCATAATCTTATGTATTGGAATAATGATGAATATTATGGTTGTGGGGCTGGGGCATCAGGTTATTTAAATGGCGTTCGTTACCGAAACCGAGTTCCAATTCAACATTACCTTAAGGCTGTGGCTGATGGCGATGCGCGCTTAAGCGAGGAAATCCTCAGTCAAAAAGAAATGATGGAAGAGGAAATGTTTTTAGGCTTGCGCAAAAAAACAGGTGTATCGGTGACAGCTTTTGAAGAAAAGTTTAAATGCTCGTTTCAGGAGCTCTATGGTGCAGTTGTAAGTCAGCTACAAGAAGAAGGTTTGCTCGTTAATGATGATAAGGTCATTCGAATGACAAAAAAAGGTCTCTTTCTAGGAGACAATGTCGCTGAGAAATTTATATTAGAATAGGATAGGATAGAATACAAATGGGATTAAAATACCGAGAACAATTGAGGCTTTCTTTTGATTTGTGTGATGTTAAATGTGATGTTAAATTGCCTTTATTACTTGCCTATTGTATGATTATTTCTGGCAAGCAATCTCAGCAATTAGGACGAAGTGACGCTTATGTTCTAGATACCTATCGTTTTGTTTGGATTATCACAGACCATGAGTTTAGCTTTGAGCGAATTCCAAAATTGCATGAGACCATCACTATAGAAACAGAAGCCTTGTCTTATAATAAGTATTTTTGTTACCGTCAATTCACATTCTTTGACCAAGAGGGTGAAAAAATTGGCTGTTTGGTTACTCATTTTGCTTTGATGGATTTTGATACCCGTAAGGTCGCCCCAATTCCAGAAGAGTTAGTAGCCATTTATCAGTCTGAATTCAGTAAAAAACTGCGCCGTACACCAAGAATGCAGGCACTACAAGAAGCTGTTGAAAAAGACTATAATGTGAGGTATTATGATATCGACTTAAATGGACATGTTAATAATAGCAAGTATTTGGAGTGGATGTATGATGTGATGGGCTTTGCCTTTTTACAATCACATCGACCAAAACACATTCAAGTTAAATACCTCAAAGAAGTTGCCCCAGGTGGCACAGTTAGCTCTCGTTACCATTTAGAGGATTTAAAGTCTTACCATGAAATTACTTCGGAAAACGCCATGAATGCGCAAGCAATTATCACATGGGAAACAATCACAGAATAGGAGAATACATTGAAATACAAAGGATATCTAATTGATTTAGATGGTACTATTTATATGGGGAAAGACCCGATTCCAGCTGGCAAAGCTTTTATCGAGTCTCTACAAGCTAAGGAGCTCCCTTACCTATTAGTAACTAATAATACAACACGAACACCTGAAATGATCCAGGAAATGCTCTTAAAGCAATTTAATATTGAAACTCCACTTAAGAGTATTTATACTGCAACAATGGCTACAGTTGACTATATGAATGACATGAATCGTGGTAAAACCGCTTATGTTATTGGTGAAACAGGACTAAAATCAGCCATTAGTGCAGCAGGTTATCAAGAAGATAAGGAAACCCCTGCTTATGTTGTTGTTGGCTTAGACACTCAATTGACTTATGACATGTTAGCAACTGCGACACTAGCTATTGAAAAAGGGGCACTCTTTATAGGGACAAACCCAGATTTAAATATTCCAACAGAACGTGGTCTATTGCCGGGAGCTGGAACATTAGTGGCACTGTTAGAAGCAGCGACACGAGTTAAACCGGTTTTTATTGGAAAACCAAATGCTATTATTATGAACAAGGCTTTAGAAATTCTTGACATCAAGCGCCAAGATGCTCTGATGGTTGGCGATAATTATTTGACTGACATCATGGCTGGTATTCAAAATGACATCGCGACATTGCTGGTTACAACAGGATTTACAAAGCCAGAAGAAGTTGCTACATTGCCCATCCAACCAGATTATGTCCTTAAAAGCCTTGATGAGTGGGATTTTAAATGAGAGAAAAATGTCGTGTAATTGGCTTATGGCTTTGGCTTTTATCTTTTGCTGTTCTTGCAACAATTTACCTAGCTTGGCTTAGCTACCCATTAGAAATTGATTTTTTAGGGATTGATAAAGTTGTCTACATGACAAAGGCATCTATTCTCTGTCATTTTAATGGACTCATGTCATATCTGACCAATCCTTTTCATCAGACCTTAACCTTTGCAAGTTTCTTGTCTTCTAAAGATGGTCTCGCTCATTTTCAAGATGTGAAAATCTTATTTCATGTGACACAGGCTATTTTTGTCTTATTAGCATTCCCAAGTCTTAAATTTTTAAAAACAACTATTCAAAAACAACTGATGCCGCTCTACCAAAATGCCTTTCTCAGCGCAGCCGTCTGCCCAGTTTTAATTGCAAGTTTTGCTTTCATGATAGGCTTTGAACAGTTTTTCATTCTTTTTCATAAAATCCTTTTTGCAGGCAAGAGCAACTGGACCTTTAATCCCCTAACAGACCCAGTTATTTGGATCTTACCCGAAAGCTTCTTTAGGCACTGTTTTATAGCCTTTTTCATCCTCTATGAATTGGCCTTCTGGACCCTCTATAGCATCAGTAAAAAACAGGAAAATAACAAAAAGCAAACGACTTGAAAACGTTTGCTTTTTTGGTTTTTGAAGAGTAGAATGGAAGTATAAAATATAATATGAATGAAATATGGAAAATAAAAAAACACCGAATCGGTGTTCACTTTTTCAAGTTGATTACGGACAAGCCTTATTTTAACTTGCTGTGTTGTTTTGAATGGTTCCAACAAAATAATAATATAATATCTCTATTAAAATGTCAAGGAAAAACAAAACAAAATAGCTCTAAAACCATAATACAATTAGCTTATATTTTAGCAGAAATCTTAAAATAAATCCATTTGAATATTTTAAAAACAATGTTATAATAATTGTATTATGAGGAATCGAGATTTAAAATTGAGAAAATAAATTTATTCAAGAGTATATTAGAAATAATAAAGCTACTTATTGACATTTTTAAAGAGATTTTTAGGTAGTGTAAAATATCTTGTGTAAACACAAAAAAGGAATAAATCCTGTATAGTAGAGTTACGACACTTCACTAGAAAGAGATTTATTCCCATGACTCAGTTTACCACAGAATTACTTAACTTCCTAGCGCAAAAACAAGATATTGATGAATTCTTTCGATCCTCTTTAGAAATAGCTATGAATGATCTCTTGCAGGTTGAACTATCAGCTTTCCTTGGATATGAGCCATATAAAAAAGAAGGTTACAATACAGGTAATAGCCGTAATGGGACCTACTCTCGACAGTTTGAAACGAAGTATGGCTTAGTCAATTTAATCATTCCAAGAGATCGAAACGGCGAGTTTTCACCAGTTTTATTACCATCTTATGCTAGACGAGATGACCACTTGGAAGAGATGGTGATTAAACTCTATCAAACTGGCGTTACGACACGCGAAATCAGTGACATTATTGAGCGCATGTATGGTCACCACTACAGTCCAGCAACGGTGTCAAATATCACAAAAGTGACTCAAGAAAGTGTCACTGCCTTTCATGAGCGTTCCTTTCAAACTAACTACTCAGTCTTGTATCTAGACGGAACTTACTTACCCTTGCGACGAGGTACGGTCAGTAAAGAATGTATTCACATTGCACTTGGTATCACGCCTGAAGGGTATAAATCAGTTCTTGGCTATGAGATTGCCCCTAATGAAAATAATGTCTCTTGGTCAGATCTTCTTAAGAGGCTACAAAATCAAGGACTTAAGCAAGTTTCTCTAGTTGTTACAGACGGGCTTAACGGTGTGGATCAAATCATCCAACAAGCCTATCCAATGGCTAAACAGCAACGGTGTCTGGTTCACATTGGTCGCAATATCTCCAGTAAGGTCAAACGAGTAGATAGGGCACCTATTCTAAATCAGTTCAAGCAGATTTATCGTGCCACAAATTTACAGGAGGCTATTAAATTATTGGAACAATTTGTTTCTGAGTGGAAACCTCGTTACAAAAAGGTTATGACATCACTTGAAACAACTGAAAATCTCCTAACTTTCTATCAATTTCCACATCACATTTGGTCTAGTATTTACTCTACAAACTTGATTGAATCACTCAATAAAGAAATCAAGCGACAAAGCAAGAAGAGGGTGGTTTTTCCAAATGAAGAAGCCTTAGAACGATGCCTTGTAAGTATTTTCGAAGACTATAACATTAAGTTCGGAGCTCGTATTCATAAAGGATTCGGAGTATGTTTTGACACACTTGATAGCTTATTTGACTAATATTCAAAAACTCTACTCTTGTGTTTACACAAAATTATTGACAGTATCGATTTTTATTTTATGAAATTATTAATTAATTGATATACATAAATAATGCACTTTAAAAAAGTGCTGGCAAAAAGGAGAAAATACATGCGTAAACCTTATTCAATTGGACTTGATATTGGTACAAATAGTGTAGGATGGGCCGTTATAACAGATGATTACAAGGTTCCTTCAAAAAAAATGAGAATTCAAGGCACTACAGATAGAACTTCAATAAAGAAAAATTTGATTGGTGCATTATTATTTGATAATGGTGAAACTGCGGAAGCCACTCGTTTAAAGAGAACAACAAGAAGAAGGTATACAAGACGAAAATATCGTATCAAGGAGTTACAAAAGATATTTTCAAGTGAAATGAACGAGCTAGACATTGCATTTTTTCCACGTTTATCAGAATCATTTTTGGTTTCAGATGATAAAGAGTTTGAAAATCATCCTATTTTTGGGAATTTGAAAGATGAAATTACTTATCATAATGACTATCCAACTATTTATCATCTAAGGCAGACATTAGCCGATAGTGATCAAAAAGCTGATCTTAGATTAATCTATTTAGCTTTAGCCCATATTATTAAATTTAGAGGTCACTTTTTGATTGAAGGAAATTTAGATTCAGAAAATACAGACGTTCATGTGTTGTTTTTAAATTTAGTAAATATCTATAATAATTTATTTGAGGAGGATATTGTTGAAACAGCTTCTATTGATGCAGAAAAAATACTAACATCTAAAACAAGCAAATCAAGAAGACTAGAAAATCTAATTGCGGAAATTCCTAATCAAAAAAGAAATATGCTTTTTGGAAATCTTGTCTCGCTTGCGTTAGGGTTAACACCAAATTTTAAAACTAATTTTGAACTATTAGAAGATGCTAAACTTCAAATTTCTAAGGACAGTTATGAAGAAGACTTGGACAATCTTTTAGCTCAAATTGGCGACCAATATGCCGACTTATTCATCGCTGCTAAAAAGTTATCTGATGCAATTTTACTTTCAGATATTATAACTGTAAAGGGGGCAAGTACAAAAGCTCCTTTATCAGCATCAATGGTACAACGTTATGAAGAACATCAGCAGGATTTGGCTCTCTTGAAAAATTTAGTTAAGAAACAAATTCCAGAAAAATATAAGGAAATCTTTGATAATAAAGAGAAAAATGGCTACGCTGGTTATATTGATGGTAAAACAAGTCAGGAAGAGTTCTATAAGTATATTAAGCCTATCTTGTTAAAATTAGATGGTACAGAAAAACTAATTTCTAAACTTGAGCGGGAAGACTTCTTAAGAAAACAAAGAACATTTGATAATGGTTCAATTCCACATCAAATTCATCTGAATGAACTTAAGGCAATCATTAGACGCCAAGAAAAATTCTACCCTTTCTTAAAAGAAAATCAGAAAAAAATAGAGAAATTATTCACTTTTAAAATTCCATACTATGTCGGCCCGTTAGCAAATGGTCAGAGTTCCTTTGCTTGGTTAAAACGTCAATCAAATGAATCAATTACTCCTTGGAATTTTGAAGAAGTAGTGGATCAAGAGGCTTCAGCTAGAGCATTTATTGAAAGAATGACCAACTTTGATACCTATCTGCCTGAAGAAAAAGTTCTTCCTAAACATAGTCCCCTTTATGAAATGTTTATGGTATACAATGAGTTGACTAAGGTTAAATATCAGACGGAAGGCATGAAAAGACCTGTGTTTTTATCATCTGAAGATAAAGAAGAAATTGTTAATTTACTTTTTAAAAAAGAAAGGAAAGTAACTGTAAAACAATTGAAAGAGGAATACTTTAGTAAAATGAAATGTTTCCATACAGTAACAATTTTGGGAGTTGAAGATCGATTTAATGCTTCGTTAGGAACTTATCATGACCTATTAAAGATTTTTAAAGACAAAGCATTTTTGGATGATGAAGCAAATCAGGATATACTAGAGGAAATTGTATGGACTTTAACACTTTTTGAAGATCAAGCAATGATTGAAAGACGTTTAGTGAAATATGCTGATGTTTTTGAAAAATCTGTTCTTAAAAAATTGAAAAAACGTCATTATACTGGATGGGGACGCTTATCTCAAAAGTTAATAAATGGTATCAAAGATAAACAAACTGGTAAAACTATACTTGGATTTTTAAAAGACGATGGAGTTGCAAACCGAAACTTCATGCAATTAATTAATGATTCTTCACTAGATTTTGCAAAGATAATAAAGAATGAGCAAGAAAAGACAATTAAGAACGAAAGTCTTGAAGAAACAATTGCAAATTTAGCAGGAAGTCCTGCAATAAAAAAGGGTATTTTACAAAGTATAAAAATTGTTGATGAGATTGTTAAAATTATGGGACAAAATCCAGATAATATCGTTATCGAGATGGCTCGAGAAAATCAATCAACAATGCAAGGGATTAAAAATTCTCGTCAACGATTACGAAAACTTGAAGAAGTTCATAAAAATACAGGAAGTAAGATTTTAAAGGAATACAATGTAAGCAATACACAACTCCAAAGTGATAGGTTATATCTATATCTTTTACAAGATGGTAAAGATATGTATACTGGGAAAGAATTAGATTATGACAATTTAAGTCAATATGATATTGATCATATTATTCCGCAAAGCTTTATAAAAGACAATTCAATTGATAATACCGTCTTAACCACTCAAGCTTCTAATAGAGGTAAGTCAGATAATGTACCAAATATAGAAACAGTTAATAAAATGAAGTCGTTTTGGTATAAACAATTGAAAAGTGGTGCAATTTCACAACGAAAATTTGATCATTTAACTAAAGCAGAACGTGGTGCCTTAAGTGATTTTGATAAAGCAGGATTCATCAAACGTCAACTTGTTGAAACTAGACAAATTACAAAACATGTTGCTCAAATATTAGATAGTCGGTTTAACAGCAATCTAACTGAGGATAGCAAAAGCAATCGCAATGTTAAAATTATTACTTTGAAATCTAAAATGGTATCAGATTTTCGTAAAGATTTTGGATTTTACAAGCTTCGTGAAGTTAATGATTATCATCATGCTCAGGATGCCTACCTCAATGCAGTTGTAGGAACAGCACTATTGAAAAAGTATCCTAAATTAGAAGCGGAGTTTGTTTATGGTGACTATAAACATTATGATTTAGCCAAATTGATGATTCAACCGGACTCCTCTTTAGGGAAAGCTACAACAAGAATGTTTTTCTACTCCAATCTCATGAATTTCTTTAAAAAAGAAATTAAGCTTGCAGATGATACCATATTTACGAGACCACAAATCGAAGTTAATACTGAAACTGGGGAGATAGTGTGGGATAAAGTAAAAGATATGCAAACTATTCGGAAAGTGATGTCATATCCTCAGGTTAATATTGTAATGAAAACAGAAGTTCAAACAGGTGGGTTTTCTAAAGAATCTATTTGGCCAAAAGGTGATTCTGATAAATTGATTGCTCGTAAAAAGTCATGGGATCCTAAAAAATATGGTGGTTTTGATAGCCCAATAATTGCTTATTCTGTATTAGTAGTTGCTAAAATTGCAAAAGGAAAAACTCAAAAACTAAAAACTATCAAAGAACTTGTGGGAATAAAAATAATGGAACAAGATGAATTTGAAAAAGATCCTATTGCCTTTCTTGAAAAGAAAGGTTATCAGGATATTCAAACTAGTTCTATTATTAAACTGCCAAAATATAGTTTATTTGAATTAGAAAATGGTAGGAAACGGCTTCTAGCTAGTGCAAAGGAATTGCAAAAAGGTAATGAACTGGCCTTACCTAATAAATATGTTAAATTCTTATATCTTGCATCTCACTATACAAAATTTACTGGAAAAGAGGAAGATAGAGAGAAAAAGAGAAGCTATGTTGAAAGTCATTTGTATTATTTTGATGAAATAATGCAAATTATTGTGGAATACTCTAATCGTTATATTTTGGCAGATAGTAATCTAATAAAAATACAAAATCTTTATAAAGAAAAAGACAACTTTAGTATAGAAGAACAAGCAATTAATATGTTAAACCTTTTCACATTTACCGATTTGGGTGCACCGTCAGCTTTTAAATTTTTTAATGGTGATATTGATAGGAAACGTTATTCATCAACAAATGAAATTATAAATAGTACATTAATCTATCAATCACCAACCGGACTTTATGAAACACGTATTGATTTAAGTAAACTTGGAGGGAAATAATGGGTTGGCGAACTGTTATTGTCAATACACATTCTAAATTATCATATAAAAGTAACCATCTTATTTATAAGGATGCGTCTCGGACGGAAATGATTCATCTGTCCGAGATTGACATCTTGTTACTAGAAACTACAGATATTGTGCTATCAACGATGTTAATAAAAAGACTAATTGATGAAAATATTTTAGTTATTTTTTGCGATGATAAGAGATTACCAACTGCATTGTTAGCTCCCTATTATGGAAGACATGATTCTAGTTTACAATTATCTAAGCAAATTTCATGGCCAGAAGATTTAAGAGCAGAAGTATGGACAAAAATTATTGCTCAAAAGATTTTAAATCAAAGCATGTATTTAGGTTCTTGTGGTTTTTATGAAAAATCTCAGTCAATAATTGATCTTTATAATGGTCTAGAAATTTTTGATCCAACTAATAGAGAAGGACACTCAGCAAGAATATATTTTAATACTTTATTTGGAAATGATTTTAGTCGTGAACAGGACAATGTTATTAATGCAGGTTTAGATTATGGCTATACACTTTTGTTAAGTATGTTTGCTCGTGAATTGGTTGTTTGTGGCTGTATGACTCAATTTGGGTTGAAGCATTCTAATCAGTTTAACCACTTTAATTTTGCTAGTGATATTATGGAACCTTTTCGAATAATAGTTGATAAGATTGTCTATGAGAATCGAAATAAAAGTTTTATACAGATTAAACGCTATCTGTTTTCAATTTTTTCAGAAACATATTTATATAATAATAAAGAAATGTACTTATCAAATATTGTAAGTGATTATACAAAAAAAGTAGTCAAATCTTTGAATAATGAGGGGAAAGGAGTTCCTGAATTTAGGGTATGAGTTACAGATATATGCGTATGATACTAATGTTTGATATGCCGACTGATACATCAGAAGAACGAAAAGCATATCGTAAATTTAGAACATTTTTACTGAGTGAAGGTTTTATTATGCATCAATTTTCGGTATATAGTAAATTACTGTTGAATAATTCTGCAAATACTGCGATGATTGATCGGTTGCAAGAAAATAATCCGAAAAGTGGAAACATAACACTTTTAACAGTTACGGAGAAACAATTTGCACGAATGATTTACTTAAATGGTAATAGAGATACTTGTATTGCAAATTCTGATGATAGGATTGTGTTTTTAGGAGAGGAATACAAGGATGAAACTTAATTTTCCAGTTTTTGATGAACCGATTACAATTGAAAAAGGAACAATTTTAGTTATTGAAAATAGAACAGTTTTTTCATCGTGTGCCAAGCATTTTTGTCAATATTCTGAAGAAGATGATTTAAAACTTTTTGATGAAAAATTTAAATCTATAAAAGAATCAGAAGTGATGCTTGTGACTGATATTTTAGGGTATGATGTAAATGCTCCGTCATTGTTGAAACTGGTTCATTCTGATTTGGAAACTCAATTAAGTGATAAACCAGAAGTAAAATCAATGATCGAAAAACTTGCTGCAACTATTACCGAATTAATTGCTTATGAATGTTTAGAAAATGAGTTGGATTTAGAATACGATGAAATCACAGTTTTAGAGCTAATTAAGGCCTTAGGTGTAAAAATTGGATACTGTCAATAATTTTGTGTAAACACAAGAGTAGAGTTTTTGAATATTAGTCAAATAAGCTATCAAGTGTGTCAAAACATACTCCGAATCCTTTATGAATACGAGCTCCGAACTTAATGTTATAGTCTTCGAAAATACTTACAAGGCATCGTTCTAAGGCTTCTTCATTTGGAAAAACCACCCTCTTCTTGCTTTGTCGCTTGATTTCTTTATTGAGTGATTCAATCAAGTTTGTAGAGTAAATACTAGACCAAATGTGATGTGGAAATTGATAGAAAGTTAGGAGATTTTCAGTTGTTTCAAGTGATGTCATAACCTTTTTGTAACGAGGTTTCCACTCAGAAACAAATTGTTCCAATAATTTAATAGCCTCCTGTAAATTTGTGGCACGATAAATCTGCTTGAACTGATTTAGAATAGGTGCCCTATCTACTCGTTTGACCTTACTGGAGATATTGCGACCAATGTGAACCAGACACCGTTGCTGTTTAGCCATTGGATAGGCTTGTTGGATGATTTGATCCACACCGTTAAGCCCGTCTGTAACAACTAGAGAAACTTGCTTAAGTCCTTGATTTTGTAGCCTCTTAAGAAGATCTGACCAAGAGACATTATTTTCATTAGGGGCAATCTCATAGCCAAGAACTGATTTATACCCTTCAGGCGTGATACCAAGTGCAATGTGAATACATTCTTTACTGACCGTACCTCGTCGCAAGGGTAAGTAAGTTCCGTCTAGATACAAGACTGAGTAGTTAGTTTGAAAGGAACGCTCATGAAAGGCAGTGACACTTTCTTGAGTCACTTTTGTGATATTTGACACCGTTGCTGGACTGTAGTGGTGACCATACATGCGCTCAATAATGTCACTGATTTCGCGTGTCGTAACGCCAGTTTGATAGAGTTTAATCACCATCTCTTCCAAGTGGTCATCTCGTCTAGCATAAGATGGTAATAAAACTGGTGAAAACTCGCCGTTTCGATCTCTTGGAATGATTAAATTGACTAAGCCATACTTCGTTTCAAACTGTCGAGAGTAGGTCCCATTACGGCTATTACCTGTATTGTAACCTTCTTTTTTATATGGCTCATATCCAAGGAAAGCTGATAGTTCAACCTGCAAGAGATCATTCATAGCTATTTCTAAAGAGGATCGAAAGAATTCATCAATATCTTGTTTTTGCGCTAGGAAGTTAAGTAATTCTGTGGTAAACTGAGTCATGGGAATAAATCTCTTTCTAGTGAAGTGTCGTAACTCTACTATACAGGATTTATTCCTTTTTTGTGTTTACACAAGATATTTTACACTACCAAAAATTGAAACTCAAAGCGATACGTTTTTTGAAAAATGTCTGGAAATCGTACAAATATTTAAATATTTAACTAAAAAGAAGTTACTAGTTTTTATTAATAGTGGAGCATACTTTACTAGAGATGAATTTGAGAAACTGTTAGAATATATTAGTTTGTCTAGTCAACCAGTCTTATTTTTGGAACCAAGAAAGATGTATGATTTTCCTCAATATGTTTTAGATGAAGATCTTTTTATGCTAACTGAAAATATGGTATAATAGTATTAAGAAAGACAATAGTAATTAAAAGGATCATCAAGATAGAAGTCTAGCTGAGACAAATAGTGCGATTACGAAATTTTGTAGAAAAAATTTAGCTACGAGGTTTTAGAGCTGTGTTATTTTGAATGGTCCCAAAACAAGCGGAACAGATGACAATATATGATTTTTGTTTTAGAGCTGTGTTATTTTGAATGGTCCCAAAACCCTCACCATCAGGCAAAGACCTTGATACCTGTTTTAGAGCTGTGTTATTTTGAATGGTCCCAAAACCACCAGTAAGTGTCATCTGAGCAGTACCGTGTTTTAGAGCTGTGTTATTTTGAATGGTCCCAAAACTCCTTTTTGAGTAAAAGCTATTGTCTCATTGTTTTAGAGCTGTGTTATTTTGAATGGTCCCAAAACTATACGACTATAAACAGTTGCCAGCTTCATGTTTTAGAGCTGTGTTATTTTGAATGGTCCCAAAACGTTTTAGCTTTTTTAAATTCTTCTTGCTTCGTTTTAGAGCTGTGTTATTTTGAATGGTCCCAAAACGTGGCATTTTTGGAAATAGTTAGACAATTAGTTTTAGAGCTGTGTTATTTTGAATGGTCCCAAAACTTAGTATTAAATATAATATCAACACCTTTAGTTTTAGAGCTGTGTTATTTTGAATGGTCCCAAAACTACAACAGTACCTATAAGTGTGGCTACACCGTTTTAGAGCTGTGTTTTTTTGTGTGTTTCTTTAAGGCAATATTTCCCATTTGAATAACTTACATATTCGGAAACCGCTTTCAAAAATAGTTTTTTTATGCTATACTGATAAAAAAGCTAAGTGAGGGCATTATGGAAAAAACCTTTTTTATGATTAAACCAGATGGTGTTAAGCGGGGGCTGATTGGTCAGGTTCTTGAACGTATTGAGCGTAGGGGTTTTGTGATTGAGAAGTTGGAATTGCGTCAGGCTGATGCAGCAATTCTGAGAAAACATTATGATTTTCTGGTTGATAAACCGTTTTTTCCAGAGATTGAGGCTTACATGACAAGTGGTCCTCTGTTGATTGGTGTTTTGTCAGGCAATCGTGTGGTCTCTTCCTGGCGTATGATGATGGGGGTTACAAATCCTAAAGATGCCCTGCCAGGAACAATTAGAGGAGATTTTGGGCAAGCGCCAGGAGACGATGGTGGCATTCAAAATGTGGTGCACGGTTCAGATTCTATCGACGCTGCAAGACGTGAAATTGATATCTGGTTTGCAAGTCAAGAGTAAAAGCAGTAGCTAAAAAAGATAGGAAATGAATCCTATCTTTTTTAAGTCTTAAGAGTCAAGTCGAGGAAGGAATTTACGTTCCAACGCTAAGCGATCCTGATAAGCCTCCTCTTTTGTTTTTCGTGTAACTCCTCTGTGATGAACTCCTTTGACACAAATACGAGCAACATAACCTTTGTAGTGTTTGTAAACGCCTTTGTAACCACTTGTGTTGTTTTTGTTTTGTCTACCTTCAAACATATCCAGTTGGACACCATCAACAATTTTCTTTTTGGCAGTTAGTGAAGACAAGTCTTTCATTCGTGTGTCCCTGTGTAAACAACCACATGAACGGGTGCGTCCTTGCCTAAGCAAGGAAGTGTATGCTTCAATAACTTTCCCGCAGTCACATTTGCAAATATACACTATTTCGTTGTTTCCAGCTTGTTTATCTGTTCGTTTAGCAACAGTAAGCCGTCCAAATCTCTCTCCAGTGAGATTCAGTTTTTTCATACCTCAATTTTATCATAATTTCTGAACATTTTAATGACATTTCTGTAACAAATATTTCATAAAAACAGGAATATTCTGAAATTTCAGTCTAATAGAATGCTTCAAAATTCCAAGTCTTGCCCTATAGCTACTTATAGGCTTTTTTGATATAATAGAGGGAAACGAAAAATGTGTATAGGAATAAAAAATGAATAGTCAAGAATTAAAAAAACGCCAAGAGAAAATTCGTAATTTCTCTATCATTGCCCATATTGACCATGGGAAATCAACCTTAGCAGATAGAATTTTAGAAAAAACGGAGACAGTTTCTAGCCGTGAAATGCAAGCGCAGTTGCTTGATTCCATGGACTTGGAACGTGAACGTGGCATTACCATTAAACTCAATGCTATTGAGCTTAATTATAAGGCAAAAGATGGGGAAACCTACATCCTTCATTTGATTGACACACCAGGACATGTCGACTTTACTTATGAAGTGTCACGGTCTTTAGCGGCCTGTGAAGGTGCTGTTTTAGTTGTTGATGCTGCGCAAGGAATTGAAGCGCAAACCTTGGCAAATGTTTATCTGGCTTTGGATAACGACCTTGAGATTCTCCCAGTTATTAATAAAATTGATTTGCCAGCAGCTGACCCAGAACGTGTGCGTCAAGAAGTTGAAGATGTTATTGGGTTAGATGCCTCAGAGGCTGTGCTTGCATCAGCTAAAGCTGGTATTGGAATTGAAGAGATTTTAGAGCAAATTGTTGAAAAAGTTCCTGCACCAACAGGTGATGTTGAAAAACCATTGCAGGCTTTAATCTTCGACTCAGCTTACGATGCTTATCGTGGTGTTATCTTACAGGTTCGTATCATCAATGGTATTGTCAAACCCGGTGATAAGATTCAAATGATGTCAAATGGTAAAACTTTTGATGTGACTGAGGTTGGTATTTTCACTCCAAAAACAGTTGGTCGTGAATTCTTGGCAACGGGTGATGTTGGTTATATTGCTGCATCAATTAAAACGGTAGCTGACACACGTGTTGGTGACACAGTGACACTTGCAAATAATCCTGCACAAGAACCACTGCACGGCTATAAACAAATGAACCCAATGGTTTTTGCGGGCTTGTATCCAATTGAATCCAACAAATACAATGATTTAAGAGAAGCTCTTGAAAAATTGCAACTTAATGATGCTAGTCTTCAGTTTGAACCGGAGACTTCACAAGCTCTTGGCTTTGGTTTCCGTTGTGGTTTCCTTGGTCTTCTTCATATGGATGTTATTCAGGAACGCTTGGAGCGTGAGTTTAATATTGACCTTATTATGACGGCACCATCTGTTGTTTATCATGTTATGACGACTGATGGACAAATGCTTGAAGTGTCAAACCCATCTGAGTTTCCAGACCCAACAAAGGTTGATCATATCGAAGAGCCATATGTTAAAGCACAAATCATGGTTCCTCAAGAGTTTGTTGGTGCTGTAATGGAATTAGCCCAGCGTAAACGTGGGGATTTTGTTACTATGGATTATATTGATGATAATCGTGTTAATGTGATTTATCAAATTCCACTTGCTGAAATTGTTTTTGACTTTTTTGACAAACTGAAATCATCAACACGTGGTTACGCAAGTTTTGATTATGAAATTTCAGAATACCGAAAATCACAATTAGTGAAGATGGACATCCTGTTAAATGCTGAAAAAGTTGATGCTTTAAGCTTTATTGTTCATAAAGAATTTGCATATGAACGTGGAAAATTGATTGTTGAAAAATTGAAAAAAATTATTCCGCGTCAGCAGTTTGAGGTACCGATTCAGGCTGCTATTGGTCAAAAAATTGTTGCTCGAAGTGACATTAAAGCTCTTCGTAAAAACGTTTTGGCAAAATGTTATGGTGGTGACGTTTCTCGTAAACGTAAGCTGCTTGAAAAACAAAAAGCTGGTAAAAAACGTATGAAAGCTATCGGATCAGTAGAAGTCCCACAAGAAGCCTTCTTGAGTGTTCTTTCAATGGACGAAGATAGTAAAAAATAAACCAAAACTCACTGTAAAAAGTGAGTTTTTGTGCTTTATTCAACACTTTGACTGCTCATTATGGCTTATTTTTTGCTACAATAGGACTAAAGTGATGAGGAGGTAAAATGATGATTGATAAGGAAAAATTACGACAAACTATTGGTGATTTGGCCTATAAGGTTACACAAGAAGCAGCAACAGAACCAGCCTTTACTGGGGAATACGATCACTTTTTTGAAAAAGGAATCTATGTTGATGTTGTGGATGGACAGGTTTTGTTTTCTTCAGATGACAAGTACCAGTCAGGTTGTGGTTGGCCGGCATTTACTAAGCCGATTGATAATCGTCAGGTGACCAATCATCAGGATAATTCTTACGGCATGCGTCGGGTGGAAATTAAGAGTCGACAGGCACAATCCCATCTGGGTCATGTTTTTAATGATGGGCCAAAAGAAGAAGGTGGGTTAAGGTATTGCATCAACTCCGCAGCCTTACGTTTTATTCCTTATGAGCAAATGGCTAAAGAAGGCTATGGCGAGTGGCTGTCGCTTTTTGATGGCAAAAAGGAGTAAGCATGTTAAGTCCCAAAGAAAAAGATATCTTAGCAGCTGCTGAAAAATGGGTGTCACAAAAATTGGCAGATGATGCAAGCGGTCATGACTGGTGGCACATCGTACGTGTCCGCAACACAGCAGTGACCATTGCTCAAAAAGAAAATGCCAATCTATTCATCTGCCAATTAGCAGCATTGTTGCATGACATGACAGATGAAAAACTTCATCAAGATAGGGTAAAGGCTGAAAAGGACTTGAAGAATTGGTTAGAGCAGCAGTCTTTAGCAGCTAGCCAAAAGCAACAAATCAGGGACATCATTGAAAGTATTTCTTTTAAAGCAGGGCATGGAAAACCTGCTGAAAGCATAGAGGCTAAAGTGGTTCAAGACGCAGATCGCCTCGACGCTATTGGAGCTATTGGAATTGCCCGGTGTATGGCCTATTCGGGTCATAAAGGAAGACTGATTCATGATCCTAATAGAAAAGCACGACAGAACTTGTCTGTTGATGATTATCGCAATGGCAAGGACACAGCTATTATGCATTTTTACGAAAAATTATTACAGTTAAAAGATTTGATGAATACAGAATATGGCTATTTTTTAGCGCAGCAAAGACACGCTTTTTTAGAAAGTTATTTAGAAGAATTTTATGCTGAGTGGGATGGATTGCGTTAGCCATTAGTAAGAGGAAAAAATGATACGTTTAGCAACACGACATGATATTCCAGAACTGTTACTCTTGTTGGAGGAAATTAGGAGGCACCATCAAACGGTTCGGCCGGATTTATTTAGGGCAGATGGTGGTAAATTTGATGCAAAGGAGCTGGAACTTTTGCTTTATAACCCTAATAAGCCCATTTATGTTTATACGGATGATCATGATAAGGTGCTTGGGCATCTCTTTTTGCAATTCAAAGTCAGTGAGAGTCCTGTTCGCATTCCAAGAAAGGTACTCTATGTAGAGGATTTATGTGTCAATGCTCATTATCGAGGGCAGGGGATTGGTCGTCAATTAATGGCATTTGCAAAGGATTTTGCGCGTGAAAAAGGCTGTTATCAGGTGACTTTAAATGTTTGGAATGCCAATAAAGAGGCTTATGCATTTTATGAAAGGCTAGGATTTGTCCCACAACAAACACAGATGGAGAGGAATCTGTAGTGATTCAAGCATGTTCACCGTAAAGCCAGGAAATGTGGGATGTAATTTTCTTTAATAGTTGAATTTTTTATGCCCATTTTTTTGCTCTACTAATAGAATAATCAGTAGTGCTACTAGAATGCGGGGATGCCCATTTGTAATGTTTTTAAACCAGGTCAATTATAGTTAAGAAAAGAGGTGCGAAAATAGCAACACTAATAGATTACATTAAAGCTAATAGCCATCGTGATTTTCATAGTTTGCCCCTTAATGAATTGGATATTGCTGCTATCAATGAAATTGGATACCTGTCTTTTGATGATTTGGTAGAGGAATCTGTAGATGCCTCAGGTGTCTTTGACCTTTCAAAGATGCTTGTTAATGACAAGGATGACACAAAAGCAAGTGTCTATAATTTTTTGATTACCAAAGAACGGGTAGCACTTTTTTGTGCCATCAGAGATTCTAAACGGTTTAATGACTTATCTTTGTCACATTATGTCAACGAAGTTGATCCCGAATTTGAGAAACAGTTTGCGGCTATGGTGTTTACCATTCCTGAAATAAACCACACTCAAATGATTTTTCGAGGAACAGATGACAGTTTGATTGGCTGGAAAGAAGATTTTAAACTGACCTATATGAAAGAAGTTGCAGCTAATCGCTCAGCGCTTTCTTATCTCAATGCTTACTTAATGAATCATCCAAACAAAGAGCTTGTTCTAAGTGGTCATTCCAAAGGAGGGCATTTGGCTTTATATGCTGCCGCATTTTTAGCCAGCGACTTGCAGGAACAATTAACAGTTATTTATTTGTTAGATTCTCCAGGACTGGCGGAAGAATTCTTGCAAAGAGAGGGTTATCGTGCTATCCGTAAACGTCTACGGGTTATCAGGCCTCAAGAATCTGTTGTTGGTGTTATGCTCTATTGTGATGTCAAGCCAAGAATTGTTAAAAGTGCTTCTTTTGGACTCTTGCAACATAAAACCTGTAATTGGCAAGTTAGCTTAGATGGGCAGTTTGAACAAGCAACCCAAGCAAGTCATTTAAGTAAAACCCTTGAGTTGGTTTTTAAGGATTGGACGAAACAATTATCAAAACGTGATTTGAAATTAGTCTGTGATAGCTTATTTGATGCCCTCATCTCAAGTGGTATTACAAGCCTTAATGCCTTTACATTGAATGACAAGGCTTTTGTTACTTTCTTTCAAATTATAGGCAGTTTGCATTCTCTTGACCAGTCGAAAAAAAGTATTATCATGAAATCAGTCCAGCAATTGATTATTGATTATACAGGCTATCGCAAGCGAGAAGTGACAGAAAAAATCCAACTGACCTTATCAAAATACCTTAAAAAAACCAAAGCAAAATCTAAAGGAGAGTAAGAAGTAAAGCTGAAGAATAAGGTTTCTGCTTGACTTCCTATCCATGGCCAGTGGTATAATAAAGCTAAATGGAGGTTGGAAGATGATTGAAAGACTTAAGCTAAACAATGGTTTAGCAATCCCAGCACTTGGTTTAAACACTTGGTTAGTTGAAAATGCACGAGCAGAATCTCTTGTTTCTCAAGCTTTAAAACTTGGTTATCGTCATATTGATACTGCTCAGGCATATGGTAACGAAGTTGGTGTTGGAAAAGGTCTTTTTATTTCAGGTTTGCCTCGCGAAGAAATCTATGTCGCAAGTAAAATGACTGCTGAGCATCAAAATTATGAACTAGCAGTAGCATCTATTGATGACTCGCTTAGAAAATTAGGCCTTGATTACTTGGATTTAATGCTTGTTCACTGTTCACAAGTAGGATCAGGTAATGCATCTACTCATAAAGTTGCTAATCATTTAGAAGTATGGCGAGCTCTTGAGGATGCTCACTCTGCAGGTAAAATTAAGTCAATCGGGCTATCTTGTTTTTTAATGGATGACCTTAAAACCATTGAAAAACATGCTAGGATTAAGCCAGCTGTTAATCAAATTTTGACTCATATTGGGAACACCCCATTAGAGCTAATTTCTTATTGTCAGCAAAAGGCTATTGTTTTAGAAGCTTATTCTCCTATCGTGTATGAGCAAGCTTTACAAAGTCCTGAAATTAAAGAAATGGCTAACCATTATCATGTAACCCCTGCTCAACTATGTATTCAGTATGTGCTTCAACTTGGAATGGTTGCCCTGCCAAAAACAGAAAATCCACAACACATGATTTCAAATCAGCAATTGGATTTTAAAATTTCAAAGAAGGACATGGCCATTTTAAAAGCTCTTGACTTTAAAGTAGACGGCAACAATAGCCAGGAAGAGGTTTTTTACAGCTAATAATAAGTGAGGATTTCCCTCGCTTTTTTCGTTTTTTCTGCGTGTTTTGCCTAGATTTTACATGCTTATCTAAAAGGGTTATAATAGATGACGAGTAAGGAGTAGTGTATGAAATCAATCAATGAAAAAATTCCAGGCATACTTATTTGTCTTGCAATTGCTCTTCCATCTTGGCTTTTGGGCCACTATTTGCCCTTAATTGGAGCCCCTGTTTTTGCTATTTTAAGTGGCATGTTATGTGCAATGTTTTATCAAAAGAGAGAAAAAAGTCAGGCTGGGATTTCTTTCACCTCAAAATATATTTTGCAATTTGCTGTAGTGCTGTTAGGTTTTGGACTGAACCTCAAACAAATCATGTCAGTTGGCTTAGAATCGTTGCCGATTATTCTATCAACCATAGCAACATCTTTGTTAGTCGCCTATTGTTTGCAAAAAAAGTTGAAACTGGATATTAATACGGCAACTTTAGTTGGGGTAGGGTCTTCCATTTGTGGCGGGTCAGCTATAGCAGCGACAGCTCCAGTCATTGATGCTAAGGAAGATGAAATTGCCAAAGCTATCTCTGTTATTTTTTTATTTAATATCTTAGCAGCTCTGCTATTTCCAAGCCTTGGACAGCTTTTAGGCTTATCGAATCATGGTTTCGCTATTTTTGCTGGTACAGCTGTTAATGATACGTCGTCGGTTACAGCAACAGCAGCGTCATGGGATGCCCTGCACCATTCAAATAC
This sequence comes from Streptococcus iniae, assembly GCF_030732225.1. Lineage (NCBI taxonomy): Bacteria > Bacillati > Bacillota > Bacilli > Lactobacillales > Streptococcaceae > Streptococcus > Streptococcus iniae. Next base: position 846,679 of record NZ_CP132230.1, read on the forward strand.
CTTGGATGGGGCAACTATTGTGAAATTAACCAGAACTTTGGCTATTATTCCAATTACTTTGTTTTTATCCTACTATAAAGCTAAACATGCAAAAGAGAGCACTAGAGGTCAAGAATTTAGCCTTAAAAAAGCATTCCCAACCTTTATCATCTTTTTCTTACTGGCTTCATTAGTGACAAGTTTGGCCAGTGTATTTGGCTTACCAATGGCAATTTTTGACAGTTTAAAAGTCTTGTCGAAATTCTTTATTGTCATGGCCATGGCAGCAATTGGCTTAAATAGCAATCTTCCAAAACTGATTAAAACAGGAGGCCAAGCTATTTTCCTAGGGGCAATTTGTTGGCTATCTATTACACTTGTTAGTCTTGTGATGCAATTAATGATGGGCACATGGTAAGAAAAAGGCTTACCCCAAATACAAGAGACCGGTAGTTGGGTTAGAACCAGCTGACAAAAGGTCTCTTTTTTTAAAGGCTTTGGTAAGAAGTTATGCTGCTATTGTATTTGTGACTTTTATGATACTATAAGAGTGCAGAGAATTTTTGACAGTTTAGTGTCAAAACAGTTTAAAGGAGACCGTGTGAGAAAATTTTTACAAGATCTTGAAACAGAAGTTTCACATTATTTAGAGTTAGCCCTGTCTTTTATTCTTACAGTAGCTATGATTTTCTTTGCTATTTCGCTTATTAGTGATTTGGCGGGGTTTATGTCTAGTAGGATTGACAACAATAACCTGTTTGAGCTAGTTCTTGGCCGTGCCATGTCTTTGGCTGTTGGCGTCGAGCTTATTAAAATGCTTTCAAAACCATCACCAGGAACAGTTATTGAGGTTCTTTTATTTGCCATTACCCGTCAATTAATTGTTGATCATCCTAACATGACAGATTTTTTATTAGGGATAATAGCTGTCGCTGTTTTGTTTGCAGTAAGGCGTTATTTATTCATCCAGTTTGATGATGCTTCACGGATGATTATTCGTGCGAGTCATAAAATTAAGATGGTCAATATCATTGCCCATGTTAAAATCAAGGCTGAAAAAGATGATACACTAAGAAGCTTTATGACTCGAAAACTAGAAGAAGATGAGCAAACCATCTCTGTAGGATCAATTGTTTATTTGAAAAATGTTGCCCTACGGGTTGAAAAAATGCATGGAGAATCTATTAGCCGTGTAGAAGTTATTAGAGGGATTTATTAGCCCATTCCAAAGGCCTTGACACAATCAGTCAAGGTTTTTTATTAAGACAATTATTGTGGTAAGCAAAAATCTTGCAGCCAATCCTTAATTCCGGTAGACTAAAGATGTTATTACTAATAGTTAGTAATAAAAGAAGCTGGAGGGGGAAAATAATGCAAAAACAATTAGAATCTTATAAACCTTATGCTTTAGCCTTGCTTCGATTAGCAGCAGGCTACATGATGTTAACCCATGGATTGGATAAAGTTTTTGGGGTTTTTGGTGGACAAGTTGCACTTACTTCTTTGATAGGGGTTGGCGGTATGATTGAATTGGTGGCAGGATTTCTTGTCATGATTGGTTTGTTCACGCGCCTATCTTCATTTTTATTATCAGGACAAATGGCAGTGGCTTATTTTATGTTTCATGGTTTTGCTGGTAATATCTTCTTGCCCTATGTTAATAAAGGGGAGTTAGCAGCCTTGTATGCCTTAGTATTCTTCCTATTTATTTTTACCGGAAGTGGTGCTTTATCATTAGACCAACTTATTGCTAAAAAGAAAAGCAAATAATACCAGAAACGATCTCTTTTGATCGTTTTTTATATGCTACTAAGTAACCAGTTTAGAGACTTATGTTATAATAATGACACTTTAAAAATGATTAGAATTGAAAACAGAAGGGAATCTATTATGAATTACAAGTATTTGCTCTTTGATTTAGACCATACTTTAATGGATTTTGATGTGGCTGAAGAAACTGCTTTATCGGAGCTTTTAATGGAATGTCAGGTTGAAGACATTCAAGCCTACAAAGACTATTATAAACCAATGAATAAAGCCATGTGGCGTGATTTGGAGCTTAAAAAATTGACTAAGGCAGAGTTGGTTTCAACGCGTTTTGCCAAATTGTTTGAGCATTTTGGACAAGAGGTTGATGGTAGTGAACTGGCCAAAAAGTATCAAAAGCATTTGAAAAATCAGGGACAAACCTATGAAGGAGCAGCAGACTTGCTCAATGCCCTTCAAGCTGCTGGATGTGATATTTATGCGGCAACAAATGGGATAACTGCCATTCAAACAGGCCGTCTAGACCATTCTGATATTCAGTCTTATTTCAAAAAGGTTTTTATTTCGGAACAATCAGGCAGTCAAAAACCGGACAAAGCATTTTATGATTGGATGGCAAGGCAAATTCCAGGCTTTGATTCTGGCAGTGCCTTAATGATTGGCGATAGCCTGACAGCTGATATTTTAGGAGGCAACACTGCTGGAATTGATACGGTTTGGTATAATCCAAATCATCTTGTCAATAAGTCACAGGCTCAACCGACTTATGAAGTTAAGGATTATAAGAGTCTTTTGAGTCTGATTTTACATTAATGCTAAGACATTTAAATTGGCATAGTATATTTTTGAAATCGTTTCCAAAATTTGATAGACTAAAATTACTATTATATGAGGAGGCTTATTTATGGCTTATAAAACGATTTATCCCTGCACTAATGAAGTGCTTCATGAGTATGATAACATAACGGATCAAGCTGTAGAAGCTATTTTACAAGAAGGTCACTTGCTTTATAAGAAATGGCGTAAGGATGACTTTTTGGAAGACAGAAAAGCTCAGTTGAAAGAAGTAGCAGCTATCTTACGCCGTGACCGTGATAAGTATGCTGAAATCATGACCAAAGACATGGGGAAACTGTTCACGGAAGCTCAAGGTGAAGTGGATTTATGTGCTGATATTGCTGATTACTATGCTGATAAGGCTGATGAGTTCTTAACATCAACAACTCTCGAGACTGATACCGGCGAAGCTTATATTCTTAAACAATCAACGGGTGTTGTTTTAGCAGTTGAACCTTGGAATTTTCCTTACTATCAAATCATGCGTGTTTTCGCACCAAACTTTATTGTTGGAAACCCAATGGTCTTAAAACATGCGTCTATCTGTCCACGCTCTGCGGAATCCTTTGAAGAATTAGTCAGTGAAGCAGGTGCCGACAAAGCAGCCTTTAGAAATCTTTTTGTATCTTATGGACAAGTCTCTAACATTATTGCAGATAAACGCGTGGTTGGTGTCTGTCTAACAGGTTCTGAACGAGGCGGTGCTTCTATTGCTGAAGTTGCTGGTAAAAACCTTAAGAAAACAACAATGGAACTTGGTGGGAATGATGCTTTTATCATTCTAGATGATGCTGATTGGAATCAATTAGCAGATGTCCTCTTCTTCTCACGCCTTTACAATGCAGGTCAAGTATGTACCTCATCTAAACGTTTTGTCGTTCTTGAAAAAGATTATGACCGTTTTGTTGAACTCTTAACAAACACATTTAAAACAGCTAAATGGGGTGATCCAATGGATCCAGAAACCACATTGGCTCCCTTGTCATCTGCACAAGCCAAGGAAGATGTTTTGGCTCAAATTCAATTAGCTTTGGATAATGGGGCAGAATTGATTTATGGTGGTGAAGCTATTGATCATCCTGGTAACTTTGTTATGCCAACCATTATTTCTGGAATGACAAAAGATAACCCCATTTACTATCAAGAAATCTTTGGACCTGTTGGTGAAATTTATAAAGTGGCCACAGAAGAAGAAGCTATTGAACTTGCTAATGATTCAAGTTATGGCTTAGGTGGTACAATCTTTAGTAGTAACAAAGAACATGCTGAAGCAGTTGCTGCTAAGATTGAAACGGGCATGTCCTTTATTAATTCAGGCTGGACTAGTTTACCAGAATTACCATTTGGTGGCATTAAAAACTCTGGTTATGGCCGTGAATTAAGTGAACTCGGCTTCACAGCCTTTGTCAATGAGCATTTGGTTTATAGGCCTAAAAAATAAGTGGATCAGATAGCTTGTTTGTGTTAAAAGATTTCAAACGAGTTTAGCAGTGGCTAAATGCAAATGCTTAAAAGAGCTGGGCTTATCCAGCTCTTTTTGCAGTCAAATAGCTTATTTTTTGATAAAATAAAAACATGAATGAACTGATCAAACACAAATTAGACTTACTTCCTGATAGTCCAGGCTGTTATTTACATAAAGATAAAAATGGCACTATTATCTATGTTGGTAAAGCTAAAAATTTAAAAAACCGTGTCCGTTCTTATTTTAGGGGAAGTCACGATACCAAAACAGAAATATTAGTCTCAGAAATTGAGGATTTTGAATACATTGTAACAGGCTCAAATACAGAAGCCTTGCTCTTGGAAATTAATCTGATTCAAGAGAACATGCCGAAATACAATATCAAATTAAAAGATGACAAATCTTATCCTTTTATTAAAATCACAAATGAGCTTTTCCCGAGACTCTTAATTACGAGACAGATTAAAAAGAATGATGGTTTGTACTTTGGTCCCTATCCAGATTCCTACACAGCAAATGAGGTTAAAAAACTCTTAGACCGTATTTTTCCTTTTAAGAAATGTAAAAACCCATTGAACAAAGTCTGTTTTTATTATCATATCGGCCAATGCCATGCCCATAGTATTTGTCAAACTGACAAAGCTTACTGGGATAGTTTGGTCGAAGATGTTAAACAGTTCTTAAATGGTAAAGATGATAAGATTGTTAATAACTTAAAAGAAAAAATGCTGGCCGCCTCAAAGGATATGGCATTTGAACGCGCAGCAGAATATCGTGATTTGATTTCTGGCATTGCGACGATGAGAACCAAGCAACGTGTCATGAGTAAAGACTTAAAAGATAGGGATATTTTTGGTTATTATGTAGACAAAGGCTGGATGTGTGTTCAGGTATTCTTTGTTCGACAAGGAAAACTGATTCAACGTGATGTTAATATGTTTCCGTATTATAATGATGCTGAGGATGATTTTTTAACCTATATGGGGCAATTTTACCAAGATAAAAGGCATTTCCTTCCAAAAGAAATCTTTATCCCAAGTGATATTGATTTGGAATTGGCTCAAGCTATTGTACCTAGTAAAATCATTAAGCCTCAAAGAGGAGAAAAGAAGCAGTTGGTGTCACTAGCTACAAAAAATGCACGTGTTAGCCTTCAGCAAAAATTTGACCTTTTAGAAAAAGACCTTAAAAAGACCCAAGGTGCTATTGAGAATTTAGGGCAGCTGCTTGGCATAGAAAGGCCAAGTCGAATTGAAGCGTTTGATAATTCTAATATCCAAGGAACCAGTCCAGTTGCTGCAATGGTTATTTTTAAAGATGGAAAACCAAGTAAAAAAGACTACCGTAAGTTTAAGATAAAAACAGTTATAGGACCAGATGACTACGCCAGCATGCGTGAAGTCTTACACAGACGCTACAGTAGAATGCTAACAGAAAAGACAGCTCCACCTGATTTAATTCTCATTGATGGTGGACAAGGACAAGTGAGCAGTGCTAAAGAAATTGTTCATCATCAACTTGGTCTATCAATTCCGATTGCTGGTTTGCAAAAAAATGATAAGCACCAAACACATGAATTGCTTTACGGTGATCCCTTACAAGTAGTTGAGTTACAACGAAATTCAGAAGAATTTTTCTTATTGCACCGTATCCAAGATGAAGTGCACCGTTTTGCGATTACTTTCCACCGTCAGCTCAGAAGCAAGAATTCTTTCTCCTCAAAACTTGATGGGATTGAAGGGCTTGGTCCAAAGCGCAAGCAGATTTTACTTAAGCATTTCAAAAATATGGCTGCTGTTAGTCAAGCAAGTGTTGACGATATCAGGAATTTGGGAATTCCTGAGAGAGTTGCGCAAGCGATTTTAGACCATTTTAACCAAGTTTAACCTAAAATGGGAAAAGTTTTTTAAATAGCAGAAAAAACAATGAAAACAGTTTCAAAAAATGGTAAAATAAAGCTGTTACAGAATAAAAAATAGATGGGAAGTTTTACGATGAAATTTCTAGAATTGAATAAAAAGAGACATGCTTACAAAACATTTAATGATCAAAAAGTTGATTTTAAAGATTTACGCACAGCAATTGAAATTGCAACCTTAGCTCCCAGTGCTAATAATATTCAACCTTGGAAATTTGTCATTGTTGAAGATAACAAAGAAGCCCTTGCAAAAGACATGGTTTTAAGCAATAAAGTACAAGTTGAAGCAGCGCAATATGTTGTTGCCATTTTCTCAGATACTGATTTAGCTTTACGCTCTCGTAAAATTGCTCGCATTGGCGCAAAATCTTTACCAGACGATATGATTGCTTATTACATGGAAACATTACCAAAACGCTATGCTCAGTTTGATGAGAAGACTGTTAGTGACTACTTGTCACTTAATACAGGTTTAGTTGCTATGAATCTTGTGATGGCTTTGACTGACCAAAAAATTGCTTCAAACATGATTTTAGGTTTTGATAAAGCAACAGCTAACGACATTTTGGATATTGATCCTCGTTTTAGACCAGAAATTTTAATTACTGTTGGTTACAGCGATGATAAACCAGAACCTACTTATCGTCTTCCAGTTGATGAGTTAATTGAGCGTCGTTAATTTTCTAAGCAATTTTAATGCAAACATGCTATAATGATAGCCATAAATGAATTAGTGAGAGTATAAGTTGTATTGATGATACAACTTATTCCCATTTAAAGATAAGGAGACAGTGAATGATTGATTTTAAAGCAGAAGTTGACAAACGAAAAGAAGTCATGCTAGATGATTTAATCAGTTTATTACGGATTAATTCAGAACGCGATGACAGTCAAGTGGATGACAAACAGCCATTTGGTCCTGGGCCTGTTAAAGCCTTAGAACATTTCTTAGCAATGGCTGAGCGCGATGGCTACAAAACCCGTAACATTGATAATTACGCAGGTGATTTTGAATTTGGTCAAGGAGATGAGGTTCTTGGTATTTTTGGTCACTTAGATGTGGTCCCTGCTGGAAGTGGTTGGGACACGGATCCTTATGAACCAGTCATTAAAGATGATAGAATTTATGCGCGTGGCTCATCAGATGATAAAGGACCAACACTTGCGTGTTACTATGCTCTTAAAATCATCAAAGAATTGGACTTGCCAGTTTCTAAAAAAGTTCGTTTTATTGTTGGAACGGATGAAGAATCTGGTTGGGGAGACATGGATTACTATTTTGCACATAATGGCTTGAAAAATCCAGACTTTGGCTTCTCGCCTGATGCAGAATTCCCAATCATCAATGGGGAAAAAGGTAATATCACGGAGTACCTTCATTTTGAAGGTGAAAATACAGGTGCCTTTGCTCTGCATAGCTTTAAAGGTGGGTTAAGAGATAATATGGTGCCTGAATCTGCCACAGCAGTAATCACTGCATCTCACCCACTCAATGTTTTAGAAGCTGCACTCACACAGTTTTTATCAGAAAACAATCTTAAAGGTTCACTAAAAGCATTAGATGATAAGGTTGAGCTTACAGTCATTGGTAAATCGGCTCATGGCTCAACACCAGAAGCTGGTGTCAATGGTGCAACATTCTTAGCAAAATTCCTAAATCAGTTTGCCTTTGAAGGACCTGCAAAAGCTTTCTTAAGTATTGCTGGAAACACTTTACATGAGGATTTTGATGCTAAAAAACTTGGTTTAGCCTTTTCTGATGCTAAAATGGGTGCCCTTAGCATGAATGCTGGCGTCTTCTCATTTGATGCTAACTCAAATGACAATACTATTGCCCTTAACTTCCGTTATCCAAAAGGGATTGATTCTTTTGTTATCAAGGCTGGCTTGGAAAACCTAAAAGGCATTACGCAAGTCACCTTATCAGAGCACGAGCATACACCACATTATGTGCCAATGGAAGATGAATTGGTTTCAACGCTCCTTGCTGTTTATGAAAAACAAACGGGATTTAAAGGTTATGAACAAGTCATTGGTGGAGGGACATTTGGACGTCTCCTTGAACGTGGCGTTGCCTTTGGAGCCATGTTCCCAGGTGATGAAAATACCATGCACCAAGCTAATGAGTATATGCCATTAGAGAATATCTTCCGCTCAGCTGCTATTTATGCAGAAGCTATCTATGAATTGATTAAATAAAATAAAAAAATGAACTCGAAAGGGTTCATTTTTGCGTGGTCTCTATTAGGCATCTTGTTTTAGAATTGGGATAGATAAAAGGTTTGGTAACCCTTTTATGCTGATTTTCAAGAAATAAGTGAAAAATCAGGTCCACTGGACTTTTAGCCTCACTTTTCAATTTCTAGGTTCGGGATAAAAAAGTCCACTGGACTTTTTTATTTTCCTAAACAGAACTGGCTAAAGAGTTGGGTGATTAATTCATCGGGGGCGGCTTCTCCTGTGATTTCTCCGAGGATTTCCCATGTTCTTGTTAAATCAACTTGCAAGAGGTCAACTGGCATTCCTAGTGCGAGGCCTTCATTAACAGCCTGTAGGCTTTCAACAGCTTTTTCAATCAATGAAATATGGCGAGCATTTGATAAATAGGTGGCATCTTGTTCGACAAGGCCGGTATTATCAAAGAAAAGCTGATTAATACGATCTTCAATAAGGTCAATATTGTCATTGTTCAAGACCGAAATGTGAATGCAATCTTCAGGAAGTTGCTCAGTTTCAATAGCTTGAGGAAGGTCTGTTTTGTTAAGTAGTACAATGCGATTTGAGCCCTTGCTGAGTTCAAGAAGTGCTTTGTCTTGTTCAGTTAGTGGTTCAGAGCTGTTAAGAACGAGCAGTACAAGGTCAGCTTCACCTAAAGCCTTTTTAGAGCGTTCAACACCAATTTTTTCAACCAAATCATCGGTTTCACGAATTCCTGCGGTATCAACTAGTTTTAGGGGCACGCCTTTGATGTTGACATATTCTTCAATGACGTCACGTGTTGTACCAGCGATGTCTGTAACAATAGCTTTTTCTTCACGAAGTAGGTTGTTAAGAAGGCTTGATTTTCCAACATTTGGACGACCAATGATAGCAGTAGAGAGTCCCTCTCTTAAGATTTTCCCACGTTTTGCAGTTCTTAGTAAGTTTTCAAGCAGTGTCTGAAATTCGTGTGTTTTTTCACGCATCAAAGCTGTTGTCATTTCTTCGACATCATCATATTCAGGATAGTCAATGTTCACTTCAACTTGAGCTAGGGTATTCAAAATCTCTTGTCTGGTACTATTAATTAATTGTGATAGGGAGCCATCTAGTTGTTTAACAGCAATGTTCATGGCTTTATCAGTTTTAGCACGGATAATATCCATGACAGCTTCAGCTTGGGTTAAATCCACGCGACCATTTAAAAAAGCACGCTTTGTGAATTCTCCAGGCTCTGCCATTCGAGCACCGTGCTTAATCAGTAATTGCAAAATGTCATTGGTAACAGCAATCCCACCGTGGGTATTAATTTCGACCACATTTTCCCTTGTAAAGGTTTTAGGAGCCAACATGACAGAAACCATGACTTCATCAATAACTTTTTGTGTCATAGGGTCACAAATATGCCCATAGTTGATGGTATGGGATGCAACTGAAGCCAAGTCTTTTCCTTTGAAAACTTTTTTAGCAATGTTTAGGGCATCTGTACCTGAAAGTCGGACGATGCCGATGGCACCCTCACCAAGAGGAGTGGAGATAGCGGTAATTGTATCAAATTCTTTAGTTATACTCATGCCTTTATTTTAGAATAAGTCTCAAGAGAAAGCAAGGCTTTGCTCTAAGAACAGGGGATGCTTTTTATAAATTTTCTTAGAAAGTTAGAGATTTCCGTTAACAAGTTGGCGCTTTCATGGTATAATAAGGTGCTAAAGACTCAATTTTATTTTCTAGGAGGAATCATGGAAGCACTAAAAAAAATTGCGGGTGTAACAGCTGCGCAGTATGTCGAAGATGGAATGGTTGTCGGTTTGGGAACCGGTTCAACGGCTTATTATTTCGTTGAGGAAATTGGACGACGTATCAATGAAGAAGGCCTCCAAGTGGTTGGGGTTACGACTTCAAGTGTGACCACTCAACAAGCTCAAGAGCTTGGCATTCCTTTAAAATCAGTTGATGAGATTGATAGCATTGATGTGACTGTAGATGGCGCTGACGAAGTGGACCAAGCTTTTAATGGCATTAAAGGTGGCGGAGCAGCACTCTTGATGGAAAAAATCGTAGCTACACCAACCAATGACTATATCTGGGTGGTTGATGAAAGCAAGATGGTCAACCATTTAGGTGCCTTTAAGCTTCCTGTTGAAGTCATTCAATATGGAGCAGAGCGTCTCTTTCGTGTGTTTGAAAAAGAGGGATTTAAACCTTCTTTTAGAATGAAAGGTGACAATCGTCTAGTAACTGATATGCAAAATTTCATCATTGACCTAGATCTAAAATGTATTGAGGATCCATTTGCATTTGGTGACATGCTTGATCGAACCGTTGGTGTTGTTGAACATGGTCTGTTTAATGGCATGGTTGATAAAGTTATTGTGGCTGGAAAAGATGGCGTCAAGGTTTTAGAAGCTAATAAAAAGAAAGAGTCTTAATTAGCAGTATTATTATATAGGTTTTAGGGAGCCAACCGTAACCTCCCTTAGATTGGAGACTTATGTCAACATTTAGTCGTATTCACTTAGTCGTTTTAGATTCTGTCGGAATTGGTGCTGCACCAGATTCAGATAAATTCTTTAATGCAGGTGTGGCTGACACAGAATCAGATACTCTTGGCCATATTTCAGAAACTGTAGGATTGTCAGTTCCTAACATGGCTAAAATTGGTCTAGGAAATATCCCTCGTCCAGAAGCCTTAAAGACAGTACCTGCTGAAGACAACCCAAGCGGCTATGCTACAAAATTAGAAGAAGTATCACTTGGTAAAGATACAATGACAGGTCACTGGGAAATCATGGGCTTGAACATTACAGAACCATTTGATACTTTCTGGGACGGATTCCCTGAAGACATTTTAACAAAAATTGAGGAATTTTCTGGCCGTAAGGTAATCCGTGAAGCAAATAAACCTTATTCTGGAACAGCTGTTATTGATGACTTTGGCCCTCGCCAAATGGAAACTGGTGAACTTATTGTTTACACATCAGCGGACCCTGTTCTACAAATTGCTGCTCATGAAGACATCATTCCTTTAGATGAACTTTACCGTATTTGTGAATATGCTCGTTCAATCACTTTAGAACGTCCAGCGCTTTTAGGCCGTATTATTGCACGTCCTTATGTGGGAGATCCAGGAAACTTCACACGTACCTCAAACCGTCATGACTATGCTGTGTCACCTTTCCAAGATACTGTTTTGAATAAATTGGCTGACGCAGGTATTCCAACTTATGCTGTCGGAAAAATCAATGACATTTTCAACGGTTCTGGAATTACTAATGATATGGGCCACAATAAATCTAATAGCCATGGTGTTGATACCTTGATTAAAACATTACAGTTGCCTGAATTCACAAAAGGTTTCTCATTTACTAACCTTGTAGATTTTGACGCTATGTATGGTCACCGTCGTGATTCAGAAGGCTACCGTGATTGCTTACATGAATTTGACCAACGTTTGCCTGAAATTATCGCAAACATGAAAGAAGATGATTTACTTCTTATCACTGCAGACCATGGAAACGACCCAACTTATGTTGGTACTGACCATACGCGTGAGTATATCCCATTGTTGGCTTACTCAGCATCATTTAAAGCTAATGGCTTGATTTCTCAAGGGCATTTTGCTGATATTTCAGCGACAGTTGCTGAAAACTTTGGTGTTGACAAAGCAATGATTGGAAACAGTTTCTTATCTGAATTGGTTTAAGAAAGGTTAAATTCTGATGGAAGAGATAACCATTTACCACAACCCTAACTGTGGCACTTCACGCAATGTATTAGCGATGATTCGTCATGCAGGGATTGAACCTAAAGTTATTGAATACCTGATTGACCCGCCGACACGACAAGAATTGGTTCAACTCATTTCTGATTGTGGCCTGACTGCCAAACAGGTTCTGCGCAGCAATGTACCAGAATATGAAAAACATGCTTTAGGCAGAGACGATGTTTCTCAAGAGGAACTTGTTGATGCCATGATGCAAGACCCGATTTTAATTAATCGTCCGATTGTGGTTACTTCGCGTGGTACAAGATTGTGTCGTCCATCTGAAGAAGTGTTGCAAATACTGCCTGTTCCTTTTCCTAGTCCATTTGTTAAGGAAAATGGTCAGGTCATATATGCTAGGTAATGATAGAGGAGATTTGAGATGTCATTGATGACAAAAATTAATGAAACGAAAGCTTATTTACAAACTAAAGGCGTTGAACTTCCTGAATTTGGTCTTATCTTAGGATCAGGTTTGGGAGAATTAGCAGAAGAAATTGAAAATGCTATTGTTATTGACTACGCTGATATTCCTAACTGGGGCCAATCTACAGTTGTTGGTCATGCTGGAAAATTAGTTTATGGTGATTTATCAGGTCGTAAGGTTTTAGCTTTGCAAGGTCGTTTCCATTTTTACGAAGGCAATCCTCTTGAAGTGGTAACATTCCCGGTACGTGTCATGAAAGCTCTTGGGTGTCAAGGGATTATTGTAACTAATGCTGCGGGTGGTATTACTTATGGTCCAGGTACTTTGATGGCTATTACTGACCACATTAACATGACAGGGAATAACCCATTAATGGGTGAAAATCTTGATGAATTTGGGCTTCGTTTCCCAGACATGTCAGATGCTTACACAGCTTCATACCGTCAAATTGCTAATCAAGTTGCTAATCAAATGGGCATCAAACTTGAAGGTGGTGTTTACATTGGTGTGACTGGACCTACTTATGAAACACCTGCTGAAATTCGTGCTTTTAAAACAATGGGTGCTGATGCAGTTGGAATGTCAACAGTTCCAGAAGTTATCGTGGCTGCACATTCAGGCATGAAAGTGCTCGGCATTTCTGCTATCACAAACTTTGCAGCTGGTTTCCAATCTGAATTGAACCATGAAGAAGTAGTTGAAGTCACAGAACAAATTAAAGAAAACTTCAAAGGCTTAATCAAAGCTATTTTGGTTGAATTATAAAACAAAGAAAAGTAAGGGTGCGAGTTCAGATATTTGAACTCGGGCTAACTTATCAAAAATAAAAACAAGAAAGGAACTGAAGCTGTAGCAAACATCCAGTGGATGCTTGCTATCCTTGTCCCAGAAACCTGTAAGACAAGGAAAAGTTTGGAAAAAAGTTCCTAAAAACAAAGAAAGGTAAGGGTGCGAGTTCAGATATTTGAACTTGGGCTAAGGACTTGGTCAAAAAGATAAGTTTCTTAGAAAATCAGGATTTTCTATCAACTTCCTATTTTGACTGTGTCCTTTTAACGCCCTTAGTATCATTTATTATGTCTATTCATATTTCTGCGGCTCCTGGTGAGATTGCTGATAAAATTCTTCTTCCTGGGGATCCTCTTCGTGCTAAGTTTATTGCGGAAAATTTCCTTGAGGATGCTGTTTGTTTCAATGAAATTCGTGGTATGCTTGGCTATACTGGTACTTATAAAGGGCACCGTGTTTCTGTGATGGGAACTGGTATGGGAATGCCTTCGATTTCTATTTATGCGCGTGAATTGATTGTTGATTATGGTGTTAAAACCTTGATTCGTGTGGGTACTGCGGGTGCTATCGACCCTAATGTTCATGTTCGTGAACTTGTTCTTGCCCAAGCTGCAGCAACTAATTCAAATATTATCCGTAACGATTTTCCAGAGTTTGATTTCCCACAAATTGCTGACTTTGGGCTTTTGGATAAGGCTTACCATATTGCGAAAGAGCTTGGCATGACAACACACGTTGGTAATGTATTATCTTCAGATGTCTTTTACTCAAATATGCCTGAACGTAATATGGCTTTGGGTAAATTTGGTGTTAAAGCCATTGAAATGGAAGCAGCTGCACTTTATTATTTAGTAGCACAACATGGTGTTAAAGCTCTTGGAATCATGACTATTTCAGATAACTTGAACGACCCAAGTGAAGACACAAGTGCAAAAGAACGTCAAACAACCTTCACTGACATGATGCAAGTTGGCCTTGAAACCTTAATTGCAAATGATTAATCACTATAAAACAATAGGCATCCTTTTGGATGTCTATGCTTATAATTACGCTTTTAAAATTGCTAGTGAATGGGAAGATTTTCCGCAGCAAGCCCTCTATTTGCTGGAGCTGATGAAAGAGCGACGAGAGTTAAATCTAGACTTTCTCTTTGAGAATCAAAGAATGGCAAACCTTATTGAGAATGAGACTGACCTCAAACTCTACCTAAATGAGAGGATTGAAGAAGAGCAAATTGCAAATTATATTCTTGATTTAGAAATCAAAATCAAAAATGGTGACGTGATTGATTTTGTCAGAGCTGTCTCACCAATTCTTTACAGACTCTTTTTAAGACTCATCAAAAGCCAAATCCCTAACATTGATACTTATATTATTGACGCTAAAAACGATCAGTATGACACTTGGGATTTTACAAAAATGCAGGAAGCAGATATTCCTTTGTTCAAGGACTATCTCTCAAAACGCCAGAGTCGCAATGTGACTTCTAAGAGTTTAGCTGATTTATTACAATTGTCTCAATTACCTGTAGACATAAAAGAAAAAGTTAATCAATTGAGGGTGTTTGAAAAATCTGTTCGAAACCCATTAGCACACTTGATTAAAGCCTTTGATGAGGAAGAGTTATTCCGTACCACACATTTCTCGTCACAAGCATTTCTGGATCAGATTATCAGTTTGGCCCTTTATTCTGGGGTTTCTTATCAAAGACAACCATTTTATTGTGATCAGGTTAATGCAGTTATCATGTCATATATTGCTAACGAAAACAAAGCATAAGATTAAAAAAGAACCACTTACAAGTAACAGTAACTTAACCAGTTAGACTGTTCCAATAAGGAGGTTCTTTTTGTGATTATATTTCCTTTTTTTGTGTCAATTTGACCTCTTTTAAGAGGTAATCTATAAATTTTTCACCTATTTTGGAGAGGTTAGCCTTCTCATGTTTAATATAGATAACATCGATAATATCTGGAACATTTAGTGGGATGGCAACAATTTGATCACCATTTAATTTACTATTTAAAACCCCACTAGCTACGGTGTAGCCGTCTAAACCAATCATGAGGTTAAAAAGTGTCGCACGGTCACTAACGACAATGGATTTGGTATGGGGCATCTGTGCTTTCATCTCTTCTGAGAAATAAAAGGAGTTATGAATGCCTTGGTCATAGCTTAAATAAGGATAAGCTTGCAAGTCCTCAACATCTAAACTAGAGCGGTCTGCTAAGGGGTGTTTGTTACTAACGAAAATATGGGGTCTTGTTTGGAAGAGTTTGTTTGCTTGTAATTGATTTTCATCAAAAAGCTTAGTTAAAACATCTCGGTTGTAGTCATTGATGAAGAGAACACCAATTTCTGAGCGGAAGTTTTTGACATCATCAATGATTTCCCAAGTTCTTGTTTCTCGAAGAAAAAGTTCATATTTGGTCATGTCTGTCTCTTTTAAAAGGGACACAAAGGCATTAACCACAAAGGCATAGTGTTGAGACGAAACACTAAAATGCTGGCGGTTGCTGTCATGATTTTTATAACGTTCCTCCAACAAAGAGGTTTGTTCAATGATTTGTCTAGCGTAAGAAAGAAATTCAACACCATCTTTGGTCAGAGTGATGCCCTTAGGATTTCGAATAAAAATGGTTATTCCCATTTCTTGTTCAAGGTCCTTAACAGCATTTGATAAACTGGGTTGTGTAATATAAAGTTGCTTTGCAGCTTCATTCATTGAGCCACATTCAACGATTTTGATAATGTAATGTAATTGTTGTATTCTCATAATGACAGTCTATCTTAAAAGAAATAATCTTTCAAGTCAAAATGTTCAATCCTAACAGATAGCTATAAGTCTAATAGATGAAGTGCTTTCAGAAAATGAGGAGTAAAATGCATTCTCTTTTCTTTCTCTCATTCAATCAACAAAAATGAGAAAATTAGACTTAAATGATATTGATGGGAATTGCAATAAAATGCACAAAGTGCTATAATAACAATGTATTTTTATATAAACTAGATGATTTGGAGTTAAAAAGTAATGGCACATTCCAGAAGTAAACGAAAGAGTTCTTCGAAAGAGAAACATAATCTAAGCTTAATAAATATCCTATTGTTAATAATTTATACAGGTCTTTCAATAATTATTAGCTTTTGGATGTACCTCTATAACTTCCTTGCTTTTAGGCAGCTAAACCTTGTTTTAAGCATTGGCTTAGTCCTTGTTTTTTTTATGTGTCTTTTTCTCATTATCAAGAAAAAGCTTAAGGGATTGACCAGTCTTATTTTGGTTATTAGCACTATTTTGTTAGCTATTATGCTATTTACCTTTAAATCAACAATTGACTTTACAGCTGAAATCAATAAAACAGCCTCTTTCTCAGAGATTGAAATGTCTGTTATTGTTCCCAAAGAGAGTGCAATCAATTCTATATCAGAATTAGAGACAGTTCAAGCACCTCTAAAAAATGACTCAGAGAATATCGACTCACTCATAAAGCACATTAAAGCGGCTAAAAAGAAAGAGTTAAAACTTGAAGAAGTTGCTTCTTATCCAGAAGCCTATCAAAAAATGCTAAGCAATCAGTCTCAAGCAATGGTTATGAACAGTGCTTATATGTCATTATTAGGGCAAGAAGATTTACAGTTTAGTGATAAGGTTAAAACCATCTATAGTTATAAAATTAAAAAAGACATTAAGGCTAAAAAGTCACATGTCACTAAGGCAGGCGTTTATAACATCTATATCAGCGGTATTGATACTTATGGTCCGATTTCAACCGTTTCTAGATCAGATGTTAATATTGTCATGACAGTTAATATGAACACTCATAAAGTGCTTTTAACAACAACACCAAGAGATTCTTATGTGAAGATTCCAAATGGTGGTGGTGATCAATTTGATAAATTGACCCACGCAGGAATTTATGGTGTAGAAACGTCAATGGCAACCTTAGCAAATCTCTATGGTATTGAAATGACTGATTATGCTAGAATCAATTTCACGTCCTTTTTGAACTTAATTGATATGCTAGGTGGCATTGAAGTTGTTAATGACAAAGCCTTCTCAGCAGGTGGTTTTGATTATCCTGTTGGAAAGATTTCACTTAATTCACAAGAAGCCTTGATGTTTGTGCGTGAGCGAAAATCATTAGAAGGCGGAGATGGTGATCGTGGTAAAAATCAAGAAAAAGTTGTTAGTGCCATCATTCGTAAACTAACAATGATTAAATCGCCAGCCCAATTCTCAGAAATCGTGACAGGATTGCAAACTTCTATTCAAACCAATCTAACATTAGATCAGCTCATGACAATTGCAAATGCCCAATTGGAAAGCAACCAGTCTTATGACATTACCTCACAAGATGTCACAGGGACAGGTTCAACAGGTGAATTGCCATCCTATGCGATGCCAGGTTCAGCCCTTTACATGTATCAATTGGACGATGCCAGTCTTAATCAAGCCAAAGAAGCAATAAAAGCAGTAATGGAGGAAAGTAAATGATTGACATCCATTCCCACATCGTTTTCGATGTGGATGATGGTCCCTTAACAATTGATGACAGTTTAGCATTAATTGGAGAAAGTTACCGACAAGGTGTTCGAACCATTGTTTCAACATCTCACAGACGAAAAGGCATGTTTGAAACACCTGAGGATGATATTTACAATAAATTTCTTCACCTTAAAAGAGAGGCTGAAAAAGAATATGAGGGATTAACCATTCTATATGGAGGAGAACTCTATTACACCGAAGATATCCTTGATAAATTGGCTCAGAATCTTATTCCTAGAATGAATGACACACGCTTTGCCCTCATTGAATTTTCCATGAACACGCCATGGCGCGATATTCATACGGCACTTTCTCAAGTTATTATGCTTGGTATTACACCAATCATTGCTCATATAGAACGTTACGATGCTTTGGCCTTAAATGCTAAACGGGTTCAGGAACTCATTAATATGGGATGTTACACTCAAGTCAATAGTTCTCATGTGTTGAAAGCCAAGTTATTTGGAGATAGTTTAAAAGTCTTTAAAAAACGTGCTAAGTTTTTCTTAGATGAAAATTTAGTGCACTGTATTGCAAGTGACATGCACAATTTAAAAAAACGCCCACCCTTTATGCAAGAAGCTTATCAACATGTGACGAAACATTATGGTAGAAAACGCGCTAGAGAACTTTTTATCACAACCCCTCAAACCCTGATTGAAAATGATTATTTATAGGAGAAAAGATGAACACAAGCGAAAACACATCAATTGAAATTGATATTCTTAGTCTATTAAAGAGAATTTGGCAGAAAAAAGTAGTGATTCTATTTGTGACGCTACTAGCTGGTTTTTTAGCCTTGGTGGCAAGTATGTTTCTCATTAAACCATCTTACACCTCAACAACAAGGTTATATGTTATCAATCGTCAACAGTCAGATAACCTTACGGCGACCGATTTGCAGGCTGGTGGTTACTTGGTTAATGACTACAAGGAAATCATTACCTCGCGTGATGTGATGCATGATGTTATTGCTAAGGAAAATGTTAGCATGTCACCAGAAGAGTTGAGCCAAATGATTACAGTAACTGTACCGGCAGATACCCGTGTTATCTCAATTTCTGTAAATAACCATGAACCACAAAAAGCTAAAGATTTAGCGAATGCCGTTCGTGAAGTAGCCTCAGAAAAAATCAAAGACGTGACGAAAGTTCAAGATGTCACTGCTTTAGAAAAAGCTCAACTTCCAACCAAACCGTCATCGCCAAATAGTAAACGCAATGCAGTGATGGGACTTCTAGTTGGTGCTGTTTTAAGTATATTTGCAGTTATCCTAAAAGAAGTTTTAGATGACCGTGTTAAAAGTCCAGAAGATGTTGAAGATGTACTTGGTATGACATTACTAGGTATGGTTCCAAACACAAATAAAATGTAAGAGGTTAAGGATGTCACAATTAAATTTAGTAAGAAGTAAACGTGAGCATTATCAGCATGCAGAAGAATACTATAATTCCATTCGCACTAATATTCAGTTTAGTGGTCGTGATTACAAGGCAATTGTCTTAACTTCTGTTCAACCTGGTGAAGGAAAGTCAACCACATCGATTAACTTAGCCATTTCCTTTGCAAAAGCAGGTTTTAAAACCCTCCTCATTGATGCAGATGTTCGTAATTCAGTGATGTCAGGTGCCTTTAAATCTGATGACAGGTATGAGGGTCTTTCAAGTTATTTATCAGGAAACGCTGAATTATCAAGTGTTATTTCAAGAACGGATGTTCCAAATCTCATGTTGATCCCATCAGGTCAAGTGCTACCAAATCCAACAACCTTACTTCAAAATAGTAATTTTAATTTTATGATTGACACAGTCAAAGAGTTATTTGACTATATTATCATTGATACCCCACCAATAGGCTTGTTGATTGATTCTGCCATCATTGCGCAAAAAGCAGACGCCACTATCTTGGTAACTGAAGCAGGTTCTATTAAACGTCGTTTTGTGCAAAAGGCAAAAGAACAAATGGAACAAAGTGGTGCACAGTTCTTAGGGGTTATTCTTAATAAAGTAGATCAACAACTTGGTTCTTATGGCGCTTACGGTTCCTACGGAGATTATGGCAAAACCAAAAAATCATCCAAAAGTAAAAAACATTCCAGAAAGTGAAAGAAAAATAGATGAAAAGAAGTCAAAAAAGAGTAATCCTCTATATGTTAGATGTGTTAATGATTAGTTTCTCCCATCTTTCAGCCTATGCTTTTTTAATGGCATATAGTAATAACTTAACTGACAAGGGAACTTTTATTACTCTTGTTGTAACACTTTTTATTTACACCCTTCTGGGCATTCGATTTAATGTCTTTTCTATTATTAATCGGTTTACAGACTTAAAAACAATCTCCTTAGTAGTCTTTAACCTCTTCCTAGCCTTTTTAGTTGGTTACTTCACTGACTTGTTTTTCTTAGACAGTTTTAGTCGTCGTTTTATCTTTTTGGCTTATATCTTTAGTTCTTTCTTGGTATCAGCCCCTAGAATAACTTGGCGATTATGGCATGAATTCAATTTAAGCAAATACGAAAAAGGAAAAAAAGAAAAGAAAAGGATTTTGGTAGTCGGTGCAGGTGAAGGGGGTTCCACCTTTATCCAAACTGTTTTGAATAAGGGAAAAGATATTGAAATTGTTGGTATTGTTGATTCAGATATCAATAAATTAGGCACTTACCTCCATGGCATTAAAGTTATGGGGAACAAGTATTCTATCCCAAGATTGGTTGCTGAATATGAAGTTAATCAAGTAACTATTGCCATTCCAAGTCTTGACGGTAAAGGGCGTGAGGCCATCTTAGACATTTGTCGTCAGGCTAATGTTCCAGTAAACAATATGCCAAGCATTGAAAATATTGTCATGGGAAATGTTTCCCTCAATACCTTTGAAGAAATTGACATCGCTGACCTATTAAGCAGGAATGAAGTTTTTCTAGATCAAAGTGCTTTGCAACCTTTTTTTAGTGAAAAAACGGTCTTGGTTACAGGTGCAGGAGGCTCTATTGGATCTGAGATATGTCGTCAAGTAGCCCACTTTAAGCCTAAACAAATCTTATTATTAGGACATGGGGAGAACTCTATTTATTTAATTAATAGAGAACTGAATGCTAAATATTCTGATAACATCATAATTACTCCGATTATTGCTGATATCCAGGACCGTGACTTAATGTTTAAGATTATGGCTGACTATAAACCAGATGTGGTTTACCATGCAGCAGCACATAAGCATGTGCCATTAATGGAATATAATCCAAGAGAAGCTGTCAAAAATAATATTTTCGGAACAAAAAATGTTGCAGAAGCAGCAAAAGCAGCTGGCATTCCAAAATTTGTGATGGTGTCAACTGACAAGGCTGTTAATCCTCCAAATATCATGGGGGCAACAAAGCGTTTTGCTGAAATGATTGTAACTGGCTTAAATGAAGCTGGAAAAACGCAATTTGCAGCAGTCCGCTTCGGTAATGTTCTAGGGAGTCGTGGAAGTGTTGTCCCTTTGTTTAAAGAACAGATTAAAAAGGGTGGTCCAGTAACCGTCACTGACTTTAGAATGACCCGTTACTTTATGACAATTCCAGAAGCAAGTCGACTTGTTATCCAAGCAGGTTTTCAAGCTAGTGGTGGTGAGATTTTTGTACTTGATATGGGTGAGCCTGTAAAAATTCTCGACTTAGCTAAAAAAGTGATTAAGTTGAGTGGGCACACTGAAGATGAGATTGCTATTGTTGAATCTGGTATTAGACCAGGAGAAAAACTTTACGAGGAACTCTTATCAACCAGCGAACGTGTCTCAGAACAAGTTCATGACAAAATCTTTGTTGGCAGAGTAAGCTCAAAACCTTTGGACCAAGTCCTTTCCATTGTAAATGGACTAGACCAATTATCGGATAAAGAACTTAAAGAAACCTTAATAAATGACGCTAAACAGGAGTAAGCATGTATCCTTATATTAAACGACTATTAGCAATCTTAATTTCAGGAATTGCCATCATAGTATTAAGCCCTCTTTTAGCAATTGTAGCGATTGCCATTAAAATCGATTCTAAAGGGCCTATTCTTTTTAAACAAAAGCGACTTGGTAAAGACAATAGTCATTTTATGATTTACAAATTTAGAAGCATGTATGTCGATGCTCCTGCTGAAATGCCAACTCACCTATTAAAAGACCCGTCTGCCATGATAACAAAGGTCGGTGCCTTTCTAAGAAAGACCAGTTTAGATGAACTACCACAACTGTTCAACATTTTCAAAGGTGAAATGGCCATTGTAGGCCCAAGACCAGCACTATGGAATCAATTTGACTTGATTGCAGAACGTGACAAGAATATGGTTAATAGCATTCGACCTGGCTTAACAGGATGGGCTCAAATCAATGGGCGTGATGAACTTGAGATTGCTGATAAAGTAGCCCTAGATGCTTATTACTATAAGCATTTAAGCTTTATTTTTGATCTTAAATGCTTTTTTGGAACATTTGTAAGTGTTTTAAAAAGTGATGGCGTCTTAGAGGGTGGACCAGAGCAAAATAAGGAGAAGTGAGAAAAATGAAAAAAGTACTTATTACAGGTGCAAATTCTTATATAGGTGCAAATTCTTATATAGGAACTTCCCTTGAAAAATGGCTACAACAATCAGAGGAACAATATCATGTTGATACTTTAGACATGATTGATCCAAACTGGAAAACGTTTGACTTTTCACCTTATGACAGCATTTTTCATGTGGCAGCTATTGTTCATAAAAATGAAAAGCAAATGAACTCAGACCTCTATGAAAAGGTTAATACCAAACTTCCTATAGAGTTGGCTACCATTGCTAAACATTCTGGTCTAAGACAGTTTATATTTTTAAGTAGTATGAGTGTCTATGGTAATGATACAGAAGAAATAACACGTGAAACTAGGGAAAATCCATCAAGTTATTATGGAAAAAGTAAACTAGCAGCAGAGATAGGTTTAAAAGATTTACAATCAGATAGTTTTAAAGTACTTATTCTACGCCCGCCAATGGTTTATGGACCACAGGCAACAGGTAATTACAGTAGATTATCAAAGTTATCAAAGTTTACGCCAATTTTTCCCAAAGTTGCTAATAAACGAAGCATGATTTACCTTGATAATCTTTTAGAATTTGTTCGCTTGTCAATTGAAACAGAATTGAGTGGAATCCATTTTCCACAAAATAAAGATTATGTGACAACAAGTCAATTAGTAAACGTCATTCGTCAAGTTAATGGAAAAAGCACACTGTTAACTTCTCTCTTTAACCCAATCATTAAATCTTTAAAAGGTTTTAGTCAAATCAATAAGCTCTTTGGGAATTTAGTTTATAGTAAAGAAATGTCACAAGAAGCTTTTGACTATAATGTTACAGGATTTGAAGAGTCAATACGAATATCGGAAAGAAACAATGAAAAAATATAGTAGAAGTGTGTTACAAGGGAAAAAAATTCTTTTTTTCTCTCCCTCTTTCTTTAATTATGAAAATGTAATAAAAGATAAAATGGTCGAACTAGGAGCAGACGTTTATTTCTTTGATGAACGTCCATTTTCATCAGTTTATAGAAAAGCATTACTAAAACTTAATCCTAATGTATTTTCAAAAAGTACCGAAAAATATTTTGATTTGATTTTTAATAATGTTTCAGATATTTGTTTTGATTATGTCTTTTTTTTGAAGTGTGAAACTCCAACATTAAAAGTATTAAGGAAATATAGAGCATATTTTAAGAATGCGAAATTTTGCTTATATATGTGGGATTCGATATCAAATGTAAAAAATATTGAAAAAAAATTAATTTATTTTGATATTATATCTTCATTTGATAAAAAAGACAGTGAAGAGCGAGGATTTAACTTTAGACCGTTATTTTATAGTGATGAGTATGCGAAACCATATAAGAAACAATTTTATAAATATGATATTTGTTCATTTGGCACAATTCATTCAGATAGATATAGTATCTTGACAAAATTTGTTAATTATTCAAAAAAAAATAATCTTAAATTTTATTTTTTTAATTTTCTTCAAGGGAAGTTTATGTTTTATTTTTACAAAATTGTAAAAAAAGATTTTTTAAAAGCAAACATTTCAGAATTTAGTTTTGTAAAGAAAAATAGTCAAGAAATTATTAAAACAATTCTAGATTCAAAAGTTGTTTTAGATATTCAACATCCAAATCAAACTGGCTTAACGATGCGAACAATTGAAATGATTGGATTGAATAAAAAAATAATTACGACTAATAATTCAATCGTAAACTATGATTTTTACAATAAAAACAATATTTTAATTATTGATCGACATAATATTGAAATTGATAGAGAATTCTTTGAAACAGAATATTCTGCATTAAATCAAGATGTTTATAAAAAATATAGTTTAGAATTTTGGTTATACGATACTTTAGGGATTAAACAGGATGATGAATAATAAATATAGCATTTCGGAGTTTTTTACAACAGCGTATTCATTTATGCTTACAAAAATTTTTTTCAAAAAAGCTCGCTTGATTCGAAGGCCTTTTTATTTAAGAGGTGTAAAAAGTTTCTCGTATGATTCAGGTCTAACGCTTGGTCATGCATGTCGTATAGATTTAAAAGGTGATTCAAAAAAGAGACTTATTATTGGCAAGGATTGTGAAATTGGAGATTATGTTCACTTAGTTGCCCATGAAAATGTTACTATTGGAGACAATGTATTGATTGCATCGAAAGTTTTTATTAGTGATACAAGTCACGGGAATTATTCATCAACTTCACAAGATTCACCAATGACAAAACCGAATTCAAGAGAATTGTTTTCAAAACCAGTTTTAATAGAATCTAATGTTTGGATTGGTGAAAATGTTGTTATATTACCAGGGGTTGAAATTGGAAAAGGAGCTATAATTGGTGCAAATTCAACTGTAAGTAAATCAATACCAGCAAATTCAATTGCAATAGGATCACCAGCAAAGGTAATAAAGAAATTTAATTTCAAAAAAGAAATGTGGGAAAAAATAGGAGATTTTTAGTATGAAAATACTTGTGACAGGTGCAAATGGATACTTAGGAAAAGGTGTCGTTAAACATTTATTAAATAGTGGACATCAAATTATTGCAACAGATTACAGATCGGAACTTATTGACAGCAGAGCAATAATAATTGAAGCAGATTTATTTGAAGTGAATGATCCATTCGAATATTTTGATAAACCAGATATTCTTTTGCATTTGGCTTGGAGGGATGGTTTTATTCATAATTCAGAATCTCATTTAAAAGACCTTCATAAACATTACGATTTTATTTCCAAAATGGTGAACTCTGGAATTAAACATGTAGCAGTTTTTGGAACAATGCATGAGATTGGTTTTTATGAGGGATCAATTAATGAAAGCACTCCAGCAAATCCTCAAAGTTTGTATGGAATTAGTAAAAATGCGTTGAGACTTTCTATTCAGGAGCTTTGTAAAGAGAACAATATTATTTTTCAATGGTTAAGAGGATTTTATATAGTAGGTAATACACCAGATGGTAATTCAATTTTTTCTAAAATAATACAAGCAGCATCTAGAGGAGAAAAAAAATTTCCATTTACTTCTGGTTTAAATCAATTCGACTTTATTAATTATGATGATTTTTGCGATAGTGTAACTAGAACAGTTTCTCAAAATAAAATAAATGGTATTATTAATATTTGTAATGGTTTTCCAGAAAGTTTAGCTAATCGAGTAGAAAAATTCATTATAGAAAATAAGTTAGATATTGAATTAGAATATGGAGTGTTTCCAGATAGACCATATGATTCAAAAGCAGTATGGGGGAATTCAGAAAAGTTGAAAAGCATAAAAAGAGGTTAGATAAATTGACAATGATAACTGTTTGTATGGCAACTTTTAATGGTGAAAAATATATTGAAGAACAGATTATTAGTATTCTTTCTCAATTAAATGATTATGATGAATTAATTATTTCAGATGACGGTTCAACAGATAGTACTGTAGAAATAATAAAAAAGATAGATGATAAAAGAATTAATTTAGTATTTAATAAGAATGATAGAGGTTACTCTTCAAATTTTTATAATGCAATGAGTATGGCAACTGGAGATTATATTTTTTTATCAGATCAAGATGATATATGGTTAGAAGACAAAGTCACTATCACATTGAAATATTTAAAAAGTTTTGATTTTGTTGTATCAGATGCATTTGTAGTTGATTCAAACTTAAATCTATTAGAGGAATCACGTTTTAAAACCTTCAATATTTCGAATGGCTTTTTACCTAATTTCATCAGAACTAGATACATTGGATGTTGTATGGCATTTAATAGGAAAGTATTAGATGCACTATATCCATTCCCAGAAAAAAAATATAATATTCCACACGACTTGTGGATTACGCTAATATCTGAAAAGTATTATAAAACCTCTTTAATTGATAATCAACTTATTAAATATAGGAGACATGATAATAATGTTTCCAATGGTGGACTAACTGTAAAAAACAACAAGAGGTCATTTTTTCAAATAATAAAAAGTAGAATAATTTACTTATATTTATTAGAAAAACAAAAAGGAAAAATAAAAAATGGTAAAAAGAAATAGAAATGTTTTATTTTTAGCTAACATTGATTTAAATCCTAATGAGGGTATCTATAAAAAGATAATTGCGCAGGCTAAGGGATTTAAAAATGCAAATTCTGATGGATGGATTGTTACAAAACAAGGTGGTAACTCTGTTTATGCTAATACAGAGAATGAAATTTTTGAGGTATCACGGAAAAATCTTTTTCAATTATCAAAAGAAATAATTTTAAGAAATAATATTCGTGCAGTTTATATTAGGCATATGATTCCAAGTTTTTCACTTGTCTTTTTTCTTTTATGGTTGAAAAAAAATAATATTGAAATTTATTATGAAATTCCGACATATCCATACTTTTCAGAGCAATTTAGAGTATCAAAAAAAAAGTATCGAGCTTTAGTGAAAATAATTTTAGACATTATCTTTTGGCCAGTAATATATATGATTATTAACCATTTAATTGTTATTAAAAGTAATTCAAAAGTTAAAGTTTTTAAAAAAATGATCGAAATTACTAATGGTGCCGATACACATAGTTTAAAAATAAAAAAATATGAACAAAACTATAGCAAGATATCACTTGTTGCTGTAGGTACAATATATCCTTATCATGGTTATGACCGAATTCTTAAAGGTTTAAAAGCAATTAATGAAGAATATAATCAAAAAGTCATTGAAATTAATTTTATAGGAAAAAGTTCAACATTAGATGATTTAAAGAAGCTTTCAGAAAAGCTAGAGTTGAAGAATGTGTACTTCCATGGAACGAAAACAACTGAGGAATTAAATGATTTATACGATAAATTTGACTTAGGCTTAGGTTGTCTAGCATTGCATAGAAGAGATGCAGATATTGATACGACAATAAAAGTAATTGAATATTATTGTAGAGGAGTTGCAGTTCTGACTAGTGGAGATAGTCCATTAGGAGAAATTTTCTCTAATACAACAATAAAAATTGCTTCCAATGAAGATATTATTGACCTAAATTATGTTTTATCAGAATTCGAAAAAATTACTCAGTCAGATATGCAACAAATTTCTCAGTTGAGTATAAATAAATTTTCGTGGAATAAAATTATATTTGATTTGAACTGATAAATATTATAGGAATAAATTAAGGAAATAAAATTGAAAAAAATAAAAATAAATTTTACTTTTGAAGATATTTGTGCATGGTCAATAGTATTAAGTTGTATATTACTACAATATAAAACTGCTATTTTCAGCTATGGAATGTTGCTGTTACTGACATTAACATTAATAAATATTTTTATACATAAGAAATTATACATTGATATAAAACTTATCATTTTATGGCTTGGTATTTTTTTCCAACAAATGATTTCACTTATATTATTTAAATTGGATTTTGCTATTTTTATCAAAAATCTTTTTTCAATATTATTAATTATTATAATAACTTCAATAAGTCATGCAATTGTAGATAAAGATAGTTTTTTTTATAAATATCGAAATTTTGCTATTTTTTGTACTCTGATTATTATTGCTCAATCATTTGTTGTATATGTTTTGAAAAAACCAATTAATGCAATTTTACTTTTACCTCAATCAGATAGCTCCAATTGGGTTGAACAAAGTTTAAGACCGATGTCTCTTTTTACCGAGCCTCAAACTTATTGTAGTTTTATTTTTCCAGCTTTTTTACTATGTTATAAGAAAAAAGATTATTTTGGAACCTTTACTATTTTTCTAGGTATTTTTCTTTCAGGTTCTAGTTTAGGCATTATGATGATTGTTTTTTTAGGACTAATTACTTTTTTTAAATCTTCAATTTCTTTTTTTAAAAAATGTCTAATATTTTTCGGTGGAATATTTTCAACGGTTGTTATTTTTTTACTACCAATTTTTAGTTTTATCAAATTAAAGATTTTAAGTCTTTTTATGGAATTTTCTCTAACAAATTTTCAATTCAAGAGTACATTTTCATACACTAATTATTTGAGGTTGATAAAAGGTTGGGTTACTTTCTATGAGCTACCACTTAAAGAAAAGATAGTTGGTTTAGGTTTAAATAATCTTACAAATTATATGGAAATTACAGGAACTCGCTTTTCATGGAGTAAACAGTGGGCTGTTAATCATATTCAAAATGCGTATTTTAATTCTTCTTCAGGAATTTTTATTGAATGTGGTTTAGTAATCGGAATATTATATTACTATATATTGATAAAAAAAATAAAAATTGAAAATTCAATAAGTAAAAATATTTTAATTTTTATTATTTTTCAAGGTTTTGCAACGCAAATTTTTTTCAATTCGATATTTATTTTTTGGATTCTAATGTATTACATTTTTTCTAAAAATAATTTTTGGGAACAGGAAAAGGAGTATCTATGAAAGTAGCGTTTTATTTAGATTCAATTAATCCAAATATTGATTATTCTGACCCCGAAGCAGCTAATCCAGGAATAGGTGGCACACAGTTTTTAACTTATTCATTGAGTTATCATTTAGGTCAAACTGGTGAGATTGATGTGTCTTTATTTGTCAATGAAATGGCAAATTTTCCTGAAGAAATGAAGATTGAAATTGTAAGATCACTTGAAGAGTGTATTATAAGAGTTAACGAAGATAATTTCGATTATTTAGTAATAAGAGGACCATTTATTCAAAAAAAAATAATGAATCAAATAGCTGAAAGCGGTGTTAAAATTATTACTTGGTCACATAATTTAGAAACATTTCAGTTTTTTTCAAGGTTATTAAGTCCATCGATTGTAAAAAATATTTGTGTATCAAACTCTCAAAGGCTATTATTAAAAGACTCAAAACTATTTTCAAAAAGTGTAACAATTTTAAATGGTATTAACTTTAAAGATTACAGTCAATTGCCAATTAACAATGTTAAAAAATATGATGTTTGCTATATTGGAAATTTATATCCTAAAAGTGGCTATGAAGATGTATTAAAAGCATGGCCGAAAATAAAAAAAACTATACCAAATGCAAATTTATGTATTATTGGCGGTAATAAACTATACAATAATAGGTTAAATTCATCCTATAGTTCAAAGTCAATTAAAAAACTAAAAAAATTAGAAGAGAAAATTAATTTAGAATTTAAAGACTCAATTGAATATGTCGGAGTGTTAGGTGGAAGAAAAAAACTAAGCAAAATGTCTGAGTCTACAATTGGAATTGCTAATATAACTCCGACTGGAGAAACTTTTGGATTAGCAGCAATTGAGTTTCAAGCCTTGGGAGTACCTGTAGTATCAATCAATAAAGTTGGATTAAAAGAGACAGTTAAGTCAAATGAAACTGGAATTTTAGTTAATAAAAAGAAAGATTTGGCTGATGCAATTATAAGTCTATTAATTGATAAGGATAAGACTAATCAATTATCTATTAATGCAAAAGATTTTGTTAGAAGAAATTTTGATATAAAATTTATTGTTAAAGATTGGATAGTTTTGTTTAATAGTTTACCTAACACTTCTTTAAAAACTTGTCAAAGCAGTTTTTCAGATGACGATTTCTTGGAAAAATTAACTCAGAAGAATTTTAAGATTAAACAAAATAGATTATTAAGTTGGTTACCACCAATACAATTTTACAAATATGTTCGCTATATATTTGTT
This sequence comes from Streptococcus iniae, assembly GCF_030732225.1. Classification (NCBI taxonomy): domain Bacteria; kingdom Bacillati; phylum Bacillota; class Bacilli; order Lactobacillales; family Streptococcaceae; genus Streptococcus; species Streptococcus iniae. The sequence continues at coordinate 876,529 of NZ_CP132230.1, forward strand.
AGGATTTTAGAAAAATCAAATATTATTTAATAAAAAATACCAGATGAACACACACTAACATAGAGAGATATATTATGAAAAAAAACAGTATAAAATTGAATTATTTTTTCAATTTGTTATATCAATTACTATCAATAATAATTCCTGTTATTACGACTCCATATCTATCAAGGGTTTTATCGCCAAAAGGCATTGGAGAGTATAATTATAGTTTTTCAATAACAACATTATTCATGATTCTTTCTGTTTTAGGTTCTCATGGCTATGCACAAAGAGAAATTGCATTTAATCAAAATAATAAAGAAAAAATAAGTAAACTTTTTTTTGAAATACTTATTATTAGATTAATAGCTTGTTTAATAACAACACCTATTTTTTTCTACGTTGCAATAACTCAGCAAAAATATTCAAATCTTTTGTTATCGCAATACATAATGATTCTTTCTACTATTTTTGACATTAGTTGGTTTTTTCAAGGGCTTGAAGAATTTAAAAAGCTAGCTATTAGAAATATTTCACTGAAAATTATTACCACAATAGCAATTTTTATTTTTGTGAATAAAGATAGTGATTTGATAATATATTCATTATTGATGTCAATTTCATTATTAATGAGTTCATTGACAATGTGGCCTTATTGTAGAGATTACATTGAAATAATTTCTTTAAAAAAAATAAATATTAGGCAACACTTTAGGCCAATATTAATGTTTTTTATTCCAGTTTCAGCAGTATATATATATACATCTGTTGATAAAATTTTATTGGGAGTTCTGGCAAATGATATAGAGGTTGGTTATTACTCACAAGCTGACAGGATAGTAAGACTTCTTTTAACGGTTATTACATCTCTTGGTACAGTACTTTTACCAAGAATTGCCAATTTACTAAGTAATAAAGATACTTTAAAAGTTAAAAGTGAAATAAAAAAAAGCATCCTTTTTGTAAGCTTCATTGGTTTTCCAATGTGCGGAGGCTTGATAGCGATTTCTCCTATAATGATTCCGTGGTTTTTAGGAAAAGATTTTCAAGCAAGTGTTTTATTAGTCCAATTTTTATCTTCATTAACATTGATTCTTGGGTTTTCAAGTGTAACAGGTCAAGCTGTTTTAATACCATTAAAAAAACAAAATTTTTATACAGTAACTGTTATTTTAGGGGCTATTATTAATATAGTTGGGAACTTTATTTTAGTACCTCATTTTTTAAGTTTAGGATCTGTTATCAGTACACTAATTTCAGAGGTATTAGTTTGTGCATTGCAGACAGTGGTTGTCTTTAAAATACTGAATCTAAATTACAGGGAAATTTTTATTGAATCAAAAGATTATATTATAGGATCTATAATTATGACTATTACGTTAAGTTTACTCGTTTTAAAACTAGAAGTTTCAACATTTGATTTATTAATTACTGTTTTAACAGGTTTTATAATCTACTTTTCGTATTTATTAATTACTAAAAATATCTTAGTAATTAATTTGATAAAAAATATAAGAACTAAAAAATTCAAGTCAAATTAAAAATGAAAGTTGGATACCATGAAAAAAATAGCAGTTGCTGGTACGGGTTATGTTGGGCTTTCGATGGCCGTGCTTTTGGCACAACATCATCAGGTTATAGCGGTAGATATTGTTCCTGAAAAGGTAGATTTGATTAATGCTAAGAAATCACCTATTCAAGATAAGGAAATTGAAGAGTTTTTAGCCAGTAAAGAACTTCATTTAAAGGCAACATTGGATGCTGAGTCGGCTTATCAAGATGCTGATTTTGTTATTGTTGCAGCACCTACAAATTATGATAGCAAGCGTGATTTTTTTGACACGAAGGCTGTTGAAGCTGTTATTGAAGCAGTTCTTGCTGTTAACACTCAGGCAATCATTATCATTAAATCAACGATTCCAGTAGGATACACAGATAGTATTCGTCAAAAGTTCAATACAACTAACATTATTTTTAGTCCAGAATTTCTAAGGGAATCACGGGCATTATACGATAATCTCTACCCAAGTCGAATAATTGTTGGAACTGATTTATCTAATCAAAGATTAACACAAAAAGCGAATGAATTTGCTCGCTTGTTACAAGAAGGCGCTATTAAAGAACCGATTGAAACCTTGATTATGGGCTTTACCGAGGCTGAAGCGGTCAAACTCTTCTCAAATACCTATTTAGCTTTACGGGTGTCTTATTTCAATGAACTTGATACTTACGCTGAGACAAAAGGACTTGATACGAAAGCTATTATTGACGGTGTTGGTCTTGATCCGAGAATTGGTGACCACTATAATAACCCATCTTTTGGTTATGGGGGGTATTGTTTACCGAAAGATACCAAACAATTGTTGGCCAATTATAGAGATGTGCCTCAAAACATGATGACAGCTATTGTTGAGAGTAACCGCACTCGTAAAGACTACATTGCTGAGAAAGTCTTGGAATTAGCAGGCGCTTATGAAGGCTCAAGTGAATTTGATCCCAATATGGAAAAAGAAGTGGTTATTGGGGTTTACCGCTTAACAATGAAGAGCAATAGCGATAATTTTAGACAATCATCTATTCAAGGCATTATGAAACGGATTAAAGCTAAAGGTGCAAAAGTTATTATTTTTGAACCAAGTTTAGATGACGGTTCAACTTTCTTTGGTAGTCAGGTGGTAAATGACCTTGAAACGTTCAAAAAAACATCTCAATCAATCATTGCAAATCGTTACGATTCAGCACTTGATGATGTTCAAGAAAAGGTCTACACTCGCGACCTTTTCGGCCGGGATTAATCCGAGTGTCTTGGTTAATTCTTATAGCATTTCATTGCCCTTTTAGCTCTCGTATGTTATATTAATTATATGGATTTCTCTGTTTGAGTGTTGTGAAGGATGGTGTCGTATGAGTGGAACTGAACAAAATAGTCATAAAACGTTAATTCAAAAATTATTGGTCAGTATTCATTATTTGACCCTCTTCAAAGATGAGTTGAATTTGGTCGAAAGAACTCCATCTATCTTAGGAAGTGAGTTCCCAAAGCATTTGGTGCAATCAGAACTTGGTGATATTGTAGCCATTATCAACACCTTAGATAAGCAACAGCGCTTAATTGAATCAACCTTCTGGTATGAAGAAAGTGCCTTCAAATTAATGAATAAAACCTTGAACATTGTTTCTAACTGGGTAAAAGGTCTGGAAGAGTTGATTAACCTTTGCCAGTCCAAGGAAGTTTTTCAAGCCATTTTAGGAGACAAAAGGGTTCGAGTCTTTGGGGTTTTGATTGATGTGTTTTCATCACTGAAAGTTATCATCATGTCCCTCAAAGAAGAGCCTGTGCCTCATGTTCTCTATGAGCATATCAAAATGGTCAACCTTGAAGAAGAAGCTTTTAGAAAGCATTACCAGAGCCCAAAAATGGCCTCTGTTGATAGCTTCGCAGCTCAGGAAGTCTAATACAGTCATTAACAACTGCCATTCCTAGTGAATGGCTTTTTTGCTCGCGCTTTTATTGCTTGTGATTGGAAAAAATGCCATCTTTTGACAGAAAGAATTAAATAGGCTATAATAAGGCAAATACATACCTTTAATAGAGTCCAGAGAGGCTTAAAAGGTTCACGAAATAAAAGAGTGCTACCTGCACTCGTATTTTCTGTAACCTTGCTTTTTTGGAGAGCAAGGTTTTTTGTCTGTCTATTTGCCTATCTTAGAGAGGAAGTCTATCTATGCTTGAAAAACGTCCCATCATCGCTCTTGATTTTGCTTCTTTTGAGGAAGTAAAATCCTTCTTAGCTCTCTTTCCTTGTCAAGAAAAACTCTATGTTAAAATTGGCATGGAACTTTTTTACGCAGTCGGGCCTGAAATCATCACTTATGTTAAATCACTAGGGCATGATATTTTTCTAGACCTTAAGTTACATGATATCCCAAATACTGTAGAATCAACGATGAGAGTACTTGCTCAAATGGGGATTAAGATGACAACCGTTCATGCCGCGGGTGGCCTTACCATGCTAGAAGCTGCTCGCAGAGGTCTTGGTAATGGTCCTCTTTTGATTGCGGTAACCCAATTAACCTCTACCAGTCAACAGCAAATGCAAGAGGATCAAACAATCCAGTCGACTCTATTAGAGTCGGTCTTACACTATGCTAAAAAAGCTGCTCAAGCGGATTTAGATGGAGTTGTCTGTTCGGCTTATGAGGTTGAAGCTATTAAGCAGACACTTGCGCATGATTTTTCTTGTGTAACACCAGGAATCAGACCTAGTGGTTCTGAAGTTGGCGACCAACAGCGCGTGATGACGCCAAGTCGAGCAAGATTGATAGGGAGTGACTACATTGTTGTAGGACGCCCAATTACTCAAGCACAAGATCCTGTGGCTTCCTATCAAGCTATCAAAGAGGAGTGGAATGCTTCAATCAATACAAATACCATACATAAAGGAGAACTAAAATGACCATAGCGAAACAAATTGCTGCCGCATTACTTGACTGTCGGGCTGTTTACTTAAGACCGGAAAAGCCATTTACATGGGCTTCAGGGATTAAATCTCCCATCTACACAGATAATCGTGTGACACTAGCCTACCCTGAAATTCGTAGTTTAATAGCAGATGCTTTTGTCAGAAAAATAAGAGAAGTTTACCCAGATGTAGAAGTCATTGCTGGAACAGCAACGGCGGGAATTCCACACGGAGCAATTATTGCAGACAAAATGCAGTTACCATTTGCTTATATTCGTAGCAAACCCAAAGATCACGGAGCAGGCAATCAGATGGAAGGGCGTGTTCAACAAGGGCAAAAAATAGTCATCATTGAAGATTTGATTTCAACGGGCGGTTCAGTCCTTGATGCAGCAGCTGCCGCACGTCGAGAGGGAGCTGATGTGCTTGGGGTCTTAGCTATCTTTACCTATCAATTACCAAAAGCAGATGCCAATTTTGCTCAAGCAGGTCTTGCCCTTGATACTTTGTCCAACTATACTGAATTGATTAAAGTTGCAATAGAAAAAGGCTATATTAATAGTGATAGCTTAAATCTGCTGTCAAAATTTAAAGAAAATCCAGAAGATTGGCTTTAATAATCATGTAAAAGCAGGAGAAATCCTGTTTTTTTGCCTATAACGTGTTATAATCTAACTATTATTTATGAGAAAGTGGTGTACTATATGGGATTTAAAAACTTATTAATGAGTCACAATAAAGTCTATAAAGAGACAGCATCTTATTATCATATGAAGAATCCTCAAATGAACGAACGGTATTATGATAATTATATGGACTATAAAATCATGCCATCACTTCACGTTTTTAAGGAAGATATGGCCTATCTCAGCCAAGAGCAAAAAGACTATCCGGATGACTATGCCATGGTATTTTTCCCTGAACAAATGCCCATTCCAACTGACTTACAAGAGTATTTAGAAAAAGAAGGTTTTGAGTTCTCAAAGCATATTATTTTTACCAATGATTTAGCCAATCTTAATCTGAAAAAGGCAGACTTGGAGACTATTAGAATAGAGGAGTTGAGTTCTGAAACTTTAACAGATTATCTACAGTTGAAATACCAGCAAAATCTTGAGTTTGGTCAGGATTATGCAGAACAAATGCTCGCCTTTAATAAGGAAAATCTTCCTGAAAAAGGTTCAAAGATTTACATTGCTAGTGATGGGGATAAACTGATTGGCGATGTGACCGCATGGGATTACGGTGATTATGTAGAGATTGATGATTTTTCTGTTCTTGAAGACTACCGTGGCAGAGGCATTGGTTCAGCTCTGCAATCTTCTGCTAGCCAAGGTTATCAGAAGGTGATTCTTATTTCAGAAGAAGAAAACAGAGCAATGTATGAACATCAGGGGTATGAAGAGGTCTCTTATTATTGGACAGTTCTCAAAAGTTCACGTCCTTAACTGTTCTTAGAGTCTTTAAATAGTTATTTTAGGCATTTTATGATTAAATAGACTTATCAAAGATTGGAGAGATGATGTTTACAAAAGACGCTATTATTACTGCTCAAGAAGCATTTGGAGGGAAGAATTTTCCGCAACTTGTTAAAGCTTTTATTCAAATGGGGGTTGTGTCTAATAGGCTAAGCATTTTAGATGGTCAAGCCTCTTATCAAGCAAAAGATGGTCAAACCATAAGCTTGCCAACTGTGAAAGTGGAAGTTGTTGCAGATCAGATAGATAGACAAGCCTTTTTAAAAAATCTGAAAAGGCATCAAGCAGGAGACAGTGACTTTCTAGCATTTTGCAAGGATTGTGCTCAGGCTGGTGTTGCTAATTGGCAAGTTGATTTAGTCGGGAAAACTTGTTGTTATTTTAGTAAGGATGGTCGCCAAATTTACGAAGAGGCTATCCCAGTTTAGGAGGTAGAAATGAAATTAGAAGTTGCATTTGAAGGGAATATCATTCCAGATAATTATGCTAAAGCTGCTAAAGAAACGATTGAAGGTATGGCTATTCAGTCTTTTCCTTTTGCCATTATGGATATACCAGAGGGAACAAAAAGTTTAGCTTGGACATTTTTAGATTATGATGCGGTACCTGTTTGTGGGTTCCCTTATATCCATTGGTTAGTAGCTAACGCTTCTCCAGAAGATTTAGCCATTGAAGCAAACTATTCCATGCTGAATAAAAATCACTTAGAAGGCAAAAATTCCTTAACCAGCAAGTTTTTACCTGAGTCTGTTAAAGTCATTGACCAGCAATATATCGGGCCAAAACCACCGGATAAGGATCATGACTATTTATTGACTGTTTACGCACTTGATGATCATTTAGACTTGAAAAACGGCTTTTATTATAATGAGCTCTTAGCACAGTTAGAAGTGCATTATTTAGACCATGCTCAAATCAAATTAGTAGGGAAACACTAACATTGAATAGTTTTAAAGATGCCAGTGCGCTTGCACTGGCTATTCGTCAAAAAGAAGTATCAGCAGCAGAGATTGTTGAAGATACTATTTTACGGGCTAAAAAAAGTAATAAAGCCTTAAATGCGATTACTGCAGACCGATATGAAGAGGCTCTAACTGAAGCAAAAAAGGGTGATTTCAAGCAAGGTATCTTTGCGGGAGTTCCAATATTTCTAAAAGATTTAGGCCAAGATATGGAAGGGCTACCTACCAGTTCAGGCTCTCGTTTATTTCAGCATTATTTTCCTAAGCAAACGGATTATTATGTAGAAAGACTGCAAGAGCTAGGCTTTATCATTTTAGGAAAAACAAACACGCCTGAATTTGGCTTTAAAAATATTAGCGATAGCAAAGCTAATGGACCGGTCAACTTACCAATGGCAAACAGTCGCAACGCAGGCGGTTCTTCTGGAGGAGCGGCAGCTCTTCTTTCGGCAGGCATCACTACTCTAGGACCAGCTAGTGATGGCGGAGGATCTATTAGGATTCCAGCGTCTTTTAATGGTTTAATTGGTCTGAAACCCAGTCGAGGTAGAATTCCTGTTGGTCCTTCCTCTTACCGTGGTTGGCAAGGGGCATCTGTTCATTTTGCCTTGACTAAATCTGTTCAAGATACTAGAGCATTGCTTTATCACATGCAAACCTATCAGGTGGAAAGTCCATTTCCTCTTGCAAAACTATCAAAAGACCAGCTTTATTCCAAAGAACTAAAGCCTTTAAAAGTGGCCTGTCTCTTGCAGACGCCAGATGGTAAACCATTACCTCAAGAAGCCTATGATGCGGTTTTAAAAGCTAGCCAGTTTTTAGAAGCATCGGGTCATCATGTTTTTAGTTTGCAAAAACTTCCTCTTGAGATGCATGATGTCATGTCTTCTTATTATTTTATGAATGCTGCTGAGACAGCTGCCATGTTTCAACATATTGAAAGTGGCCTCAATAGAGCAATCACTAAAAATGATATGGAAACCATGACTTGGGCTATTTATCAAAATGGTCTTAACCTCAAGGCTAAGGATTACGCATTGCATTTGCAAAAATGGGATGCCTTTAGTGTGACAATGGCTCACTTACATGAGGAATATGATCTTTTGCTAACAGCAACAACTACTCAAGTAGCACCAAAACATGGTCAACTCGATCCAGATGCTCATTTGATGGCGAAACTATCACTTGCTGAAGAAGCATCAAAAGAAGAGCAAACTGCTCTGATTTATGACATGTTTGACAAAGGTTTAGCAGTCAATCCATATACCCCCTTGGCTAATTTAACAGGTCAGCCAGCCATAAGCCTTCCAACACATGTGACAAAAGAAGGTCTCCCACTTGGGATTCAATTACTTGTTGCCAAAGGTAGAGAAGACTTGCTTTTAGCAGTAGCTGAGCAGTTTGAAAGTGCTCAACAATTTAAGACTTTTTAAATGTTATAAAACAGGAAATCTATTATAGTATAGGTTTCTTTTTTTGGTAAGCATTCTCATAGGTGATTTTTAGAGTCTAGTGTTATACTATTTCTAGCTTCATTAGAGAGCTTTCTAATGCCTTGCTCATTTTTGAGCTTTTTTATTGGAGTTATGTCGTAAGGTTACTTATTAAGTAACCCTTGATTTCAAACCTTCAGAGATGCTATTAGCTACTCTGATAAATATATTATATAAAGAAAAGGAATGTCACAATGTTTAAAAAATTAACATTAGTTTTTACCTTATTTGCTAGTTTGCTCTTTTTAGCTGCTTGTTCCTCTAACAAAGATAACACGTCTAAAGCTCAATGGGATGCTATCCAGAAAAAAGGCGAGATCAAAGTTGCAACATCTGGAACACTCTATCCTCAATCATTTCATGATAAAAAAAGCAATGATTTGACTGGATATGATGTTGAAATCATCAAAGAAGTTGGAAAACGCCTTGGTTTGAAGATTTCCTTCACAGAAATGGGTGTTGATGGCATGTTAACAGCTCTTAACAGTGGTCAGATTGATATGGCTGGTTATTCTATTGAAAAAGATAGTAAAAATGCCAAAAAATTCCTCTACACAGATTCTCACAAGTATTCATTTGGCTCAATGATTGTTCGTCAATCTGATGATTCAGGAATTAAGAGTTTGAATGACTTGAAAGGTAAAAAAGCTGCTGGTGCTTCAACGACATCATATATGAAAGTTGCGAAAAAATACGGAGCAGAATTAGTTATTTATGACAATGTGACAAATGACGTTTACCTTCAAGACGTTGCAAATGGTCGTACAGATGTTATCTTAAACGATTTCTACCTACAATCAATGGCATCAAAAGCTTTACCAGAAATTCCGGTTAAGGTCTTAAAAGATGTTTATTACAACCCTTCTGAATCAAACTTTGCCATTAAATTAGGCAATAGTGAGTTGCAAAAGAAAGTAAATGATACCATTAAAGAAATGAAAAAAGATGGCACTCTAACAAAACTTTCTGAACAATTCTTTGCAGGTCAAGATGTTTCTAAAGAGAAAAAATACAACTTCAAAAAGGTTGACGTTTCAGATATTGAATAATCACGGAGGAAAATAGCAGATGGCATTCATTGATTTTAGTCTGATTCAAAGAAGCTTTATCTATGTGATTTCAGGCTTGCCTTATACACTTGGTATTGCCACACTAAGTTTTACGACGGGGCTATTTTTGGGAATCATACTTGCTATTTTGGGACGTTCTCAATCTAAAATCATTAGGTCTTTGGTTAAATCTTATGTCTCTTTGATGCGTGGGATTCCCATGATTGTTGTCTTGTTTATGCTTTATTTTGGCCTCCCTTACTATGGTATTCAGTTACCAGCACTCTTATGTGCTTATATTGGTTTTAGTTCGGTGAGTTCAGCTTACATCTCTGAAATTTTTCGTTCCTCTATTGAGGCAGTTGATGCTGGACAATGGGAAGCAGCAAAAGCATTGGGCCTTCCAAAGTCAAGTATCATCAAAAAAATTATTTTACCACAGGCTGTTCGTATTGCCATACCACCTCTTGGTAATGTAGTGGTTGATATGATTAAATCAACGTCGTTAGCTGCTATGATAACTGTTCCTGATATTTTCCAAAATGCCAAAATTGTTGGTGGTAGAGAATGGGATTATATGTCTATGTATGTTTTGGTGGCTTTGATTTATTGGACCTTATGTTTTGCTTTTGAGCATTTCCAAAGACAACTTGAAAATAAATTACGCTTATCTGTTTAATGTTGAAATGTTACCCTAGGAGATTTTTTTCCTAGGGTTTTTCGTTAGCATTTGTGGTAAAATAAGGGCAATAAGAATTAGGAATTAGCATTGCTTACGCGCAGCTAGAAAGGGTATTTTTATGGAACATTCAACATGGTATTTTAAGTTAAAAGAGGCATTACCAGAGGGGTATTTTTCTAAAATCAAAGTCTTTTTAGATGATGTTTACGCCAAAGGGATTATCTATCCTCCTCGAGAAAAAGCTTTTAATGCTTTGACAGCGACACCTTATGAAGACGTTAAGGTTTTGATATTAGGTCAAGATCCTTATCATGGCCCAAATCAAGCACAAGGCTTGTCTTTCTCGGTCCCAGAGAATGTCGTAGCTCCACCTTCTTTGCAAAATATTTTGAAAGAATTGACTGAGGATATAGGCCAGCGCCAAAAACATGATTTGACCTCTTGGACACAAGAAGGGGTAATGTTATTAAATGCTTGTTTAACTGTTCCAGAACACCAAGCCAATGCCCATGCAGGTCTTATTTGGGAGCCCTTTACTGATGCGATTATTAAGTTGCTCAATGACAAAGAAGAGCCGATTGTCTTTATTTTATGGGGTGGCTTTGCCCGTAAGAAAAAGAAATTAATCACCAATTCAAAGCATTGTGTGATTGAGTCTGCACATCCAAGTCCCTTATCTTCTTACAGGGGGTTCTTTGGCAGTAAACCATTTTCAAAAACAAATGCCTTTTTAGAAGCAAATGGGATTGAGCCAATTGATTGGTTAGCTTAAGAATAGCAAAGGGGAAACATGCTATTAATAAAAAATGGACGTGTTATTGACCCTAAATCTGGTTTTTATGGTGTGCGAGACATTTATATTAGAGAGGGGAACATTATTGAGATTTCTGAAGACATTCAAGCTATTGGTGTTGAGGAAATTGATGCCAGAGGCTTAATGGTCTCTCCTAATTTGACTGCAATTAGTATATCTGGTAAGGAAAAAATGTCAGCCTTGGATGCGGTCTTATCCTTTGGCTTATATCTGGTGGCAAAGGGGCATTTATCGCTGATGGACTTGCTGAAGAAAATGGCAATAGAAACAGCTTCAGCTGATTATTCTTCTGTCAGTTTTTTAGCTGAAGGTGGACCAGAAAATCTCATGATTTTTTCGGCTCAAGAAGCAAACCTTGCTGACCATGATTCGAAAATGAATAGTCAAATCTCTAAAGGATGTGTGAAATATACCATTATGAATGGAAAAATTGTCTATCATGCTTAAAAAGAAGCCTCTTTCCTTTGAAAGAGGCTGTTTTGACTTATTTTTGCTGCTGGCTTAAATTCAAGCCCCAAGGAACAAGATTTTCCTTGCGATTGCGAATTCTGTCGATATTATCAATGTGACGATAGATAATGATGCTAGCAAGTAAGATAACTACAGTGATTAAGACGGGGTCATAGCTCTGCAATAAAAAAGAAAAAGCGGGAAAAGTTAATGAGGTCAGAACAGCTAATGCTGCAACTGTGATGCTTGACAAGGAAATCATGCTAAAAAGATAGAGAATGATAACAAAAGCAAAGACCAAAAACAGGAAGTAAAGTGGAGAATAGCCTAAGAGAACTCCAGCACTGGTTGCAACAGCTTTTCCTCCTTTAAATTTGGCAAAGGCTGGGTAGGTGTGCCCTATGACAGCAAAAAAACCAAAAATAATTGGTGAGATTCCTGTAACACCAAAGAAAATTGGTAAGAGAGTTGCCAAGGTTCCTTTTAAGATATCAATGGTTAATGTTGCTATTCCAGCTTTAAAGCCAAGGATTCTAAACGTGTTTGTTGTTCCTGTATTGCCAGAACCATGCTCTCGTAAATTAATAGCGTAAAAATGTTGTCCTATCCATAGTCCAGTAGGAATAGATCCTAAAAGGTAGGAGATGATTAATAATAGTGTTATTTTCATATTCATATTATATCATATTCCCTTGTATTGAGAACCAATAGCAAATTTTTTTAATGAAAAGGAAAAATTATTTTGCAAATTCCGAGAAAAACTTGTAAGATAAAAAAGATGAAAAAATCTGGAGGTCACTTTTGGCTAAGAAAGAAATAACAATAAACAATTATAACGATGATGCTATTCAGGTCTTAGAGGGTCTGGATGCAGTTCGTAAACGACCAGGCATGTATATTGGGTCAACTGATGCGACTGGTCTTCACCATTTAATTTGGGAAATCGTAGATAATGCTGTTGATGAAGCCTTGTCAGGTTTTGGAACTGAAATTAAAGTGACAATTAATAAAGATGGGTCAGTAAGTGTTTCAGATAGTGGACGTGGGATGCCAACTGGGATGCACGCTATGGGAATCCCAACGGTACAAGTTATCTTTACCGTTCTTCATGCCGGCGGAAAATTTGGCCAAGGTGGTTATAAGACCTCAGGAGGTCTTCACGGTGTTGGTTCATCTGTTGTTAATGCTTTGTCTTCCTGGCTTGAAGTTGAAATCACACGTGATGGCAATGTTTACCGTCAGCGTTTTGAAAATGGTGGCAAACCAGCTACAACACTTAAAAAGGTGGGAACAGCACCCAAGTCTAAGACTGGAACACTGGTTTCTTTTATGCCAGATGATACTATTTTTTCAACCACTGATTTTAAATTCAATACAATTGCAGAACGTCTGAAAGAATCAGCTTTTCTGTTGAAAGACGTAAAGATGACCCTGTCGGACTTACGTGGTGATGAAGCACTGGTAGAAGAATTTCACTATGAAAACGGTGTTCAGGACTTTGTTACTTATTTGAACGAAGATAAGGAAACCTTGACGCCAGTTATCTCAATTGCTGGGCAAGATCAAGATTTTCAAGTTGAAGTTGCCTTACAGTATAATGATGGTTTTTCTGATAATATTTTATCCTTTGTTAACAATGTTCGTACTAAAGATGGTGGAACTCATGAAACAGGGTTAAAAGCTGCCATTACAAAAGTCATGAATGACTATGCACGTAAGACAAACCTCTTAAAAGAAAAAGATAAGAATCTAGAAGGTTCTGACTATCGTGAAGGTTTGGCTGCAGTTTTATCTATTCTTGTTCCAGAGCAACATTTACAGTTTGAAGGGCAAACCAAAGACAAACTTGGAAGCCCACTGGCTCGTCCGGTAGTTGATAGTATTGTTTCAGAAAAGTTAACCTATTTCCTTTTAGAAAATGGAGAGTTAGCTTCAAATCTTATTCGTAAGGCTATTAAAGCGCGTGATGCACGTGAAGCTGCTCGTAAAGCGCGTGATGAATCTCGTAATGGTAAGAAAAATAAAAAGGATAAAGGCTTATTATCTGGGAAATTAACGCCTGCACAATCTAAAAATCCTAAGAAAAATGAATTATATTTGGTCGAAGGAGACTCAGCCGGAGGCTCTGCTAAGCAAGGCCGTGACCGTAAGTTTCAGGCTATTTTACCATTGCGTGGTAAGGTTTTAAACACTGAAAAAGCTAAAATGGCAGATATTCTTAAAAACGAAGAAATTAATACCATGATTCATACCATTGGAGCAGGTGTAGGTGCTGATTTTACCATTGAGGATATTAATTATGATAAAGTTATTATCATGACCGATGCAGATACCGATGGTGCACATATTCAAACCTTGCTGTTAACCTTCTTTTACCGTTATATGCGACCACTTGTTGAAGAAGGACATGTCTATATCGCATTGCCACCTTTTTATAAAATGTCTAAAGGCAAAGGGAAGTCTGAAAAAATTGCTTATGCTTGGACAGATGGTGAATTAGACGACCTTCGTAAGGAATTTGGTAAAGGAGCAATGTTGCAACGTTACAAAGGACTTGGTGAAATGAATGCAGACCAACTTTGGGAAACAACAATGGATCCAGAAACAAGAACTTTGATTCGTGTTACAATTGATGACTTAGCGCGTGCAGAACGCCGAGTATCAGTTCTTATGGGAGATAAAGCAGCACCACGCCGCCAATGGATTGAAGATAATGTTACCTTTACTTTGGAAGAAAATACAGTATTTTAAGCAAATAGCAGGTAAATTTAAAGTTTAGAAGGAATATATGAAGTTAGTTATTTGTAAACAAGATTACAGTATTCAATGGGATGGTGTTTATCAACTTGCATTAACACATTATCCTGATATTAAAAACTGGGAACTGGAGAAAATTGCTGCTTTTATTGCTTATGAAAAATATTATGGTAGAAATACAGAACTTTTCTGTCAAAATTCTAGAATTATCACTAAAATAAATATTTTTTTAAAGCAATCAGTCGTAGAATTTCCTTTTAGACCATTATCAAAGATAGTAGCAGGAACCTATGATACTCATGGTCAGTCTGTTTATTGTGATTTTTTAAGTCATACTTGTACAATTACTTCAGCAATTGCTATTTTAAAGTCTCAAAAATTATTAGCAGCTACAAAAGTTTTTGATTTATCTTCTGCTGACCTTGTTAAAAGTAGTCGAAATGCCGCTAATGATCCATGTGATTATTTTGATTACATCATGTTTGGATGGTCTAATACTAGTTCCGGTTATCGATTAGCTATGGAGAGACATTTAGGCTATTCTCCAAGTCAAACAGAATTGATGGAACAATTTGTTCCAGGAGTTAGTTTTCATTTTAATTATGATACAATTACAGCAGCAAAAGGATATGTTTTTGATGGCTACCATCCTGCAAAAATAAAAGATGAGTTTTCTCTAAATTCACTTTTTGCTTGCATTATTCCCAAACATTATCAAGCGCTTTTTGAACCAGTTATTCCTAATGCATTGAAACATCGGTGTTTTTATTTAGAATATGATAATGACGGTTATGTTAAATGGAGTGAGAAATTTTATCAACATTTGCTTTCTTTACAAGAAAAGAAGTAACATGACTTTTTAAAGTATTGATGTCTTTAGATATGCTATTAGAAAACAATAAGAAATTTACCTTGTCCTAAACGCGGTGTTCAATTTGAAACTGATTCGAAATCATCTTTTCAATTTATAGAAAGGAACTGAACAAAGGCTAAATTCTCGGGAAAAAGATAGTTTGCTACGGAAATCAGGATTTCCTGCAAGTTCTTATTTTCAGTCGAATTTTTACCGCCTTTGTATCTTAATTTATGTCAAATATTCAAAATATGTCCCTTGAGGACATTATGGGAGAACGCTTTGGACGTTATTCCAAATATATTATTCAAGAAAGGGCTCTTCCGGACATTCGGGATGGCTTGAAACCTGTTCAAAGACGTATTCTTTATTCGATGAATAAGGATGGCAATACTTTTGAAAAAGGCTACCGTAAATCAGCTAAATCAGTTGGTAACATTATGGGGAATTTCCACCCACATGGAGATTCTTCTATTTATGATGCCATGGTACGTATGAGCCAGGACTGGAAAAATCGTGAAATCCTTGTTGAAATGCATGGGAACAATGGTTCTATGGATGGAGATCCACCTGCTGCAATGCGTTACACAGAAGCACGATTGTCAGAAATTTCAGGCTACTTGCTTCAAGATATTGAAAAATATACGGTTCCATTTGCATGGAACTTTGATGATACTGAAAAAGAACCAACGGTCTTACCGGCAGCTTTTCCAAACTTATTGGTTAATGGTGCAACGGGTATCTCTGCTGGGTATGCAACAGATATTCCGCCACACAATTTAGCAGAGGTGATTGATGCTGTTATCCACATGATTGACCATCCGAAAGCTAGTCTTGATAAATTAATGGAATTTCTACCGGGACCAGATTTCCCAACTGGAGGCATCGTTCAAGGTGCTGATGAGATTAAAAAAGCTTACGAAACAGGTAAGGGGCGTGTGGTTGTGCGTTCAAGAACAGAAATTGAAAGTTTAAAAGGTGGCAAAGAGCAAATTATTGTTACTGAAATCCCTTATGAAATCAATAAGTCTGTTCTGGTTAAGAAAATTGATGATGTTCGTGTTAATAATAAAGTTCCTGGTATTGTTGAGGTTCGTGATGAATCTGACAGAACAGGCTTACGAATTGCAATTGAATTGAAAAAAGATGCCGATAGTCAAACGGTTCTCAATTATTTGTTGAAATATACTGATTTGCAAGTGAACTATAATTTCAATATGGTTGCTATTGATCATTTTACCCCTAAGCAAGTTGGACTTCAAAAAATTCTTTCAAGTTATATCAGTCACCGTAAAGATATCATTGTAAAACGTTCTGAATTTGACAAACATAAGGCAGAAAAACGGCTGCACATTGTTGAAGGGCTAATTCGTGTTTTATCAATTTTGGATGAGGTGATTGCCTTAATCCGAGCATCTGAAAATAAATCAGATGCTAAAGAAAACCTTAAAGTGAGTTATGCCTTTTCTGAGGAACAAGCAGAAGCAATTGTTACTTTACAGTTATATCGTTTAACAAATACAGATATTGTCACTTTACAAAAAGAAGAAGATGAGCTTCGCAATCTCATTACGACTTTGTCAGCTATTATTGGTGATGAAGCAACTATGTATAATGTTATGAAACGTGAACTGCGTGAGGTTAAAAAGAAATTTGCTAATCCGCGTCGTTCACAGTTAGAAAAAGAAGCACAAACCATTGAAATTGATACTGCAAGTCTAATTGTTGAAGAAGAAACATTTGTCAGTGTTACAAAAGGTGGGTATATTAAACGGACAAGCCCAAGGTCATATAACGCTTCCACGCATGATGAAATCGGTAAACGTGATGATGATCATTTGATATTTGTTTCTCAAGCCAAGACTACCCAACATCTCTTGCTTTATACTGATTTAGGGAATGTCATTTATCGTCCTGTACATGAATTAGTTGATATTCGTTGGAAAGAAATTGGAGAGCATTTGTCTCAAAATATCAGTAATTTTGCAACTGATGAAGCAGTCATTTATGCTGAATTGGTCGACCAATTTGATAAAGGCTCTTACATTTCGGTCACTAAATATGGTCAAATTAAGCGCTTTGATCGTTCTGATATTAGCCCATGGCGAACTTATAAATCTAAGTCAATGAAGTATGCTAAGTTGAAGAATGATCAAGATAAGGTCATTGGCTTACAACCTGTTTTCTTTGAAGACATCATGCTGGTTTCTCATAACGGCTATGCTTTACGTTTCTCAAGTGAAGAAGTGCCTCAACAAGGGCTCAAAACATCAGGTGTAAAAGCCATGAATCTTAAAAAAGACGACTTCATTGTGTCAGCCTTCTTAGTGACCGAGCCATCTTTCTTTATTTTGACGCAAAGAGGCAGTTTAAAACGTGTTTCTGCAACAGAGATTCCAGCGACAAGTCGTGCTAACCGTGGCTTGCAAGTGCTCCGTGAACTAAAAAATAAACCTCACAGAGTTTTCCTTGCAGGAAATGTTATTGGAAAAGGCCTTGGTCAGGATATTGATTTATTCTCTGACATAGATGAAAAAACAGCAGATAGTCAACTTCTTGAAGTAATGAGTAAAACAGGAGAAAGCAAAGAAATAAATCTTGCCCAATTAAACTTGTCTGAGCGTACAAGTAACGGCTCGTTTATCTCTGAAACTATTTCAGATCAAGAAGTTTTAGCAGCAAGAATACATTAAAAGAGCTTAGCTCTTTTAATTTTGGGAATAATTCAGAAAGTTAAAAAAATTCCAAAAAAACTTGAAAAAAATCAAATTTGGGGTACAATAATAAAAAGTAGAAATGAGGTAGATGAATGACAGTTACTTTAGATTGGGATAATTTAGGTTTTGAATATCATAAATTACCATTTCGTTATGTTTCACATTACAAAAATGGTTCTTGGGATGAAGGAAGTTTGAGTGAAGATTCTGTCCTTCATATCTCAGAGAGTTCCCCAGCACTTCATTACGGGCAACAAGCTTTTGAAGGATTAAAAGCTTACCGGACAAAAGATGGGTCGATTCAACTTTTTCGTCCAGACCGTAATGCAGAACGTTTACAAGATACGGCTGACCGATTGTTAATGCCACGTGTATCAACAGAGCAGTTTGTTGATGCCGTTAAACAAGTCGTTAAGGCTAACCAAGACTATGTACCTCCTTATGGTACAGGAGCAACACTCTATCTTCGCCCCTTACTCATTGGTGTTGGTGACATTATCGGCGTTAAACCTGCTGATGAATACATTTTTACTATTTTTGCAATGCCAGTTGGTTCTTATTTTAAAGGTGGTTTAACACCAACCAACTTTATTGTTTCAGAAGATTTTGACCGAGCAGCCCCTTATGGTACAGGAGCAGCAAAAGTTGGTGGAAACTATGCTGGCTCTTTATTACCAGGGAAACAAGCTAAAAGTGCGGGTTACTCAGATGTTATTTATCTGGATCCAGCAACTCATACTAAAATTGAGGAGGTTGGTGCTGCAAATTTCTTTGGAATTACGGCAAACAATGAATTTATCACTCCACTCAGTCCATCAATTCTACCATCAATTACTAAGTATTCACTTCTAGAACTTGCTGAGAAGAGACTTGGAATGACCGTTATCGAAGGGGATGTTCCAGTTGCAGAATTAGATAAATTTGTCGAAGCGGGAGCATGTGGAACAGCAGCAGTTATCTCACCAATAGGTGCAATTGATTATAAAAATCAGAAACATGTCTTTTACAGTGAAACGGAAGTAGGACCTGTAACACGTCGTCTTTATGATGAGTTAGTTGGCATTCAATTTGGTGACATCCAAGCTCCAGAAGGTTGGATTGTTAAAGTTGATTAAAATCAAAGCTTGCTCTTGCAAGCTTTTTTGATTTTGTGTAAAATGGTTAAAGTGAGGTGAAAGATGAGTAAAAAAGACAAAAAAATTGAGATTCAATTAGTTGACCATCAAGTATCATTAGAAAATAAAATTGTGGACGGTTATCAACTACATATCGGGAAACGACTTGTGGGTGAGATTGCTGAACTAGATGATAGATTTGTTGTTATCAAAAATGGAAGTGCTGATACTTTCTTTAAAAAATTAGAGCAAGCAGTTGAAAACATTATTGAAAACTATAATTTGAATCATTAAAATTAGGTAAAATACTTGCGTACACACGAAAACTATGATAGAATAGTTTTTGTTGCTATGGAAAGATAGCGAAGAGGCTAAACGCGGCGGACTGTAAATCCGCTCCTTCGGGTTCGGGGGTTCGAATCCCTCTCTTTCCATAATCAGAACTGCTTGTTCAACTTCATTGAGCAAGCAGTTCTGATAAACACTTTGGGGTATAGCCAAGCGGTAAGGCAAGGGACTTTGACTCCCTCATGCGTTGGTTCGAATCCAGCTACCCCAGTCAGAGGTATCAGATATTGTCTGAGACCGTCAAAGATAAGAGTTGTTGTCGTTGCGGGTTACCTTGAGAAAATATATTGTTATCAAAAGCTAGCTGAAGCTAGCTTTTGTTGGAGGATTTTTTAGAATGAATGAATTTGAAGATTTGCTAAACAGTGTTAGCGAAGTCAACCCTGGTGATGTTGTCACTGCGGAAGTTTTAACAGTAGATAACGGTCAAGCAAACGTTGTTATTGATGGTACTGGTGTTGAGGGTGTCTTGACACTTCGTGAATTGACTAACGATCGTGATGCAGACATTAACGATTTTGTTAAAGCTGGCGACACAGTTGAAGTACTTGTTCTTCGTCAAGTAGTAGGTAAAGATACTGATACAGTTACTTTCCTAGTGTCTAAAAAACGTTTGGAAGCTCGCAAAGCATGGGACAAACTTGTAGGTCGTGAAGGTGAAGTAGTTACTGTTAAAGGAACTCGCGCTGTTAAAGGTGGACTTTCAGTTGAGTTTGAAGGATTACGTGGATTCATCCCAGCCTCAATGATCGACACTCGTTTTGTTCGCAACACAGAAAAATTTGTTGGTCAAGAGTTTGATGCTAAAATCAAAGAAGTTGATGCAGCTGAAAACCGCTTTATCTTATCACGTCGTGAAGTTATCGAAGAAGCAGCTACTGAGGCTCGTCAAGAAGTTTTCTCAAAACTTTCAGAAGGTTCTGTTGTAACAGGTACTGTTGCTCGTTTAACTAGCTTTGGTGCTTTCATCGACCTTGGTGGTGTTGATGGACTTGTTCACGTGACTGAACTTTCACATGAACGTAATGTTTCACCTAAATCAGTTGTTTCTGTAGGTGAAGAAGTTGAAGTTAAAGTACTTTCAATCGATGAAGAAGCAGGTCGTGTTTCATTGTCACTTAAAGCTACAACACCTGGACCATGGGATGGCGTTGAACAAAAACTTGCTCAAGGCGATGTCGTTGAAGGTAAAGTTAAACGTTTGACTGACTTCGGTGCTTTTGTTGAAGTATTACCTGGAATTGATGGACTTGTTCACATTTCACAAATTTCTCACAAACGTGTTGAAAATCCAAAAGATGTACTTTCTGTAGGTCAAGATGTAACTGTTAAAGTTCTTGAAGTAAATGCTGCTGATGAGCGTGTATCACTTTCAATTAAAGCTTTAGAGGAGCGTCCAGCACAATCTGAAGATAACAACGCTAACAACAGCAACAAAGACGAAAATCGTCAATCGCGTCCACGTCGTCCAAAACGTGAAGTTAAACGTGATTACGAATTACCAGAAACTCAAACTGGTTTCTCAATGGCTGACTTGTTCGGTGATATTGAATTGTAATAAATCCAAAAAACTGGAAGATTTTCTTCTGGTTTTTTTATTGCTAAAATGGTAAATCTAAGCTCACCAATTTCTTAAAATGTTTGAGATGATTTGCAATTATGAATCTCCTCAGTAAGTGTTTCCTCTTTTTCTAATATGCTGCTTGTTTTAGGAATTGTTTTTTATGATCGTGATCCTATACTATTCGTGCATTTTAGAATGTTTGTTTAGAAGTGCTAAATTTCAAGTCCAAGTTAGCCAACGGTTAAAAACTCTTTAGGAGATTTGTAGTCTAATATTTTCTTAGGATAGTTGTTTATCCAATTTTCAATGAATGCGACCTCTCTTTGGGTCGTTTTCTTTGTTCCTTTAGGTAACCATCTTCTGATCAGTCTGTTGTGGTTCTCATTCGTTCCCCTTTCCCAGGAAGCGTAGGGATGTGCGTAGTAGATATCTTCTTTTGGAAAGACAAGAGAAAGTCTGTTGAATTCAGTTCCGTTATCAGCTGTAATAGAGTGAATAGAGTGAGTCTTTACTATACTTTCTAAGGCATGATTGACCGACTGAGCAGACTTATCCGGAATGAGTCTGATAATCTGGTGACGACTACGGCGGTCTGTTAGAGTTAGTAGACATTCATTCTTAGCCCTTGTTAGAATGACCGTATCAATTTCATAATGCCCATTTTCAAGTCTACGATTAATCGCATCAGGTCTTTTCTCAATGGATTGACCAGCAGGTTTGAAACGAGGGCTAGCCTTCTTTGATTTTCCCTTTCTTTTCCTTGGATACAAGATGTGATCAGAATGGATGCCAAGGTGTCCGTTATGAATCCAATAATAGATGGTTGAAACAGGAACAGCTATACCTTTCGACTTCACCATCATTTCAGGTGAAAAGTTCTGCCTCATATAGTGCAGAATCCTCTCTTTCGTATCTTTATCCAAGCCAATAGAACGAATAGAATTTCGTCGTTTATTCTCATAGCTAGCTTGAGCGTAGTCAGCTTGATAAATCATTTCAAATTTACCTTTACGAATTTGTTGTCTAACAAGTCCTCGTTTAACCTCATTATGAATGGTTTGAGGCGCTTTACCTAGCAAGTTAGCGATGGCTCTATTGGACTTTCCTTCTGACTTCCATTTCTCGATGAAGTAACGCTCAGCTATTGTCAAATGTTTTCCTTTTGGTGTATAATGTTCATGCATCTCAAAGTGTCCTATCTTGTGTTTGTGGTGAACTACAAGTATATCTCTTTGAGATGTTTTTTCATACCCTCAGATGGCTAACTTCATTTTAGAACTTTCTGTTTGTTTAGAAGTTATTTGTCTTAATGCATTTTACATCTTTGGAAAATATGGTATACTAATAGGGTGTTGCCACCTTTAGTGTAATGGATATCACGCAAGATTCCGGTTCTTGAAATGGGGGTTCGATTCCCTCAAGGTGGATAGTTGACTAAAAAAAGACCAACTCTTAAGCTGATAGATGTTCTCTTATTGTTTTTAGGAACATGAAGAGAGTACCTTGCTTATCGAGTTGTTCTTTTTTATTATTTTAATAGGGCATTTTGTGATTTTTTTGTTAATTTTCCGTCTTCAAATATGAGTGAAATGTTTGCGCCTTGAGAATCTGTTTTAAGACCACTAATCCAAACGGCTTGAAGTTGTTCTTTATCAGTTGAAATAGCTTGTGTGTAATCATCGGGCTCTGTTAGAATCTTTGTGACTTGATTATAAGTCATGCCTTCTTTGATTTTGTTATATTCTTTAAGTCCTAATTTCAGGTCACGATTGAAGATGAAGTTCTGAATTGATTTAATGATTGTGCTATTTTCGTATAAACTAGCAGTAATTGTTACCTGATCAAATGTCCAAGTATAAGAATCAAGAGTTACATCTCCTGCGGGTTTTGTGTCGTGCTTATTTGGTTCACCATATAGAGTTTTAAGTTCTTCGAGACTTGTTCCATTTTTGAAGTTTTCATGTCTAGAAGCAATTGAGATTTTTTCAAATGCAGCGCGCTTGTCTTGGTTAGCGGCTATCATTGTTGCTTTTTTCTCTTCTTTTTTGGTGCTGTCTTTGGCATTGTGTTTGGAACATGCAATGAGCATCATCGTTAGAAGTGGCAAAACAAGAAGTGTGATGATAGTGTTTTTTTTCATAATATACCCTGTTCTTTTTTAGTAATTTCATTATAGCATATTCCCTTTTCTGATAGAATCTCTAGTTGACATCTTTTCTTACAATTGTATAGATAGACTGAAACGTCTTAATACACTTTGGAAAGCTTCTAAGTGACTTAGGCTAAGTTGGAGTATAACTGTCAGAATAAATGAAGAAAACTTTTAGTAGTCATAAAAACGTTACAGGAAGTTGTCAATTTAGTTGTCAATAATTATAGAAACTTATGAATAGAACAAAAAGAAAAAACCTTGGATTAACAAGGTTTATATCAGTTAGGGGAACATATGATACCTTATGATGGAGCTGGTGGGAGTCACTTTATACTAGTAATATCAATAGGTTTCTCTTTTTAGTTGTCAATGAAGTTGTCTGTCACTTACAAATTGATTAAATTTAGTCCCCATATCATCGACTGCTGATTGTGTAATATGAGTGTAAACATTCATTGTTGTTTGTAAATCACCGTGACCTAACCTGTGCTGGACTTGTTTTAATGATAGTCCTGACTCAAACAATAGACTAGCATGTGTATGTCTAAAACCGTGAATTGTGATTGGTGGCAATTTGGTATCGCTGGTTAATTGTAATAACCATTTACGTGGTAGGCTAGGTGTCATGATTCCACCTGATTCAGATTGGAACATTAAAGTTGATGTCGGAAACGTCTCGTGTAATTCGTTCAATATTTCAACTGTTTCATCATCTAAGCTGATTAATCTATCACTTGATTTAGTCTTTGTAACATCTATTTCTAGCCCTGTAAATGTACGTGTAACAGCTTTGTTTATAGTCAGAGTGTTATTGTTAAAGTCATCCCAAGTTAGCGCTAAAAGCTCTCCTTTACGTATTCCGGTAAATGCTAACAACCTAAATAAAGCTATCTTCTCAATATCATCAGTTTCATCCACTAATTTTAAAAATATTTTCAATTCATCCAAGCTGTAGAAGTTATTATCCTTTTTTCGTTCTCGTTTTATCTTAGGAGGAGTTATCGGCAAAGCTGGATTGCTATTTAAATAACCATATCTTATAGCTAAGTTTAATATATTCCTTACAATGCCGAGAATTTTAGCGCCGTATTTTAGATCATAACACCATTGTTCCGTTAATTGTTGGATAAGTAGGGGTGTAATATCCCCAATCTTTACATTACTTAATTTTGGCAATATATGATTATTGATATTTCTTTCTGTTTTTAAGTACGTGCTACCTTGTACAGTTTTTTCGTATTCTTTCAGCCATTGTTTAGTTAATTTTCCAAAAGTCATATTAGTTTGTGGTTCTGAAAGTTCAGCTTGTAAGTTTATCAATGTTGCTTTAGCTTTCGCTTTAGTCTCAAATCCAGACCGTCTTATGTATTTCTTTTTTCCGTCTACAATTCCAATATACAATAAAAATTTGTAATATGTCTTACCATTCGATTTTTTATAAGATTCTATTTCCATTGATAAAACCTTTCGTTTTTGCTACAATAGAGTACAAGAAAAGACATTCTTTTCTTTCCAAATTTTTGCCTCACACTTCGCTTTGGTCGGTGGATAGTGTGGGGCTTTTTTTATTGTCCGTATGAATTTACAGTATAATTAGTCCCTAGCATTGCAGGTATAGTTTGCTCATTTCCCATAACAGTTTTATAAGTAGTGAGTCCTGCGTTTAATCCATAGACAGTTACATTGTCGTCTTCAGCAATAACATCTTTATAGTTAGAGTTTTCAATAGTTATCAATACAACTTGGTCATAATCGTCATTGATTGCCAATCTCAAATTCATACCTTCATTTGATTTCATAGCTTGGATAACAGTTCCTGTCACTTGGATTTTACTAGCTAGAGTTACTTTATCATGATTCCATTCATTAAAATCAACTAACGGATATGTTTCAGGTTCAAATGGTTCTTCCGAAGATGAAGAAGGAGTGCTTGATTCTTTTGTTTTAGTATCTTTTTTCTTTTCAATAGGCTTTTTAGTTTCGGCTTTCGTTTCATTTTTAGCTTCAATTTTCTTAGTTTTCTTAGGCTCTATTTTTTTCTCTACTTTTGACTCAGGAGACGCAACTTTTTTAGCTTCTTCTTTTTTTGGTGCAAATATAGCAGTAATAACAAGAATAGAGGTAACTACCAATACTGGGATAAACTTCTTCTGATTAGAAGGAATTTCAATCTTGCCATTTTCATCACTTTTAGTCATAGCAGCATTAAAAGCATCATAATAACTTAACAACATTGGAACAAATGTCAAACTAAATAATAAATATAAAACACCATATTTCGTATTTTTTGAATAGAATTGGTGAGCTCCTAAACCGCCAAAAAATATTGCAAGCAATATATAAGCAACTTTGTTAACACGATGATTCATAATAAATCTCCTTATTTATATTAAATTTTTAAACTCATTTACTACCATTTGCTCGTCACAAATGGTTTTTAATCTATACGCATCCATGAATCTACAAACGTTAAAATCCTCTATGAAATCAAGTGATGGAATATATTCCAGTAATAAATGATGAATCATATTGCGATCAGCCTGTGCTTCAAATTTTTCTTTTAAAAATGAGTAATTTTCCAAATACTGCCCAACATGCCCCATCTCGTGATACAAAACTTTCTTTTGGTCGATGTCATCAAGATAAGCGTTGATAAAGATAGTGTCGCAAGGCTGTATATACAACCCACTGTTGCCTGTCTCACGACCGTCAAAGTATTTTACAGCTGTCATATATATATCTTTCTATTCTTTATTTTTCACCATATTTTCAAGTAATGATTTTATCAATTCGGCATCGTTCTCATCTAATGTATGACCGTCAAACGCAACTGTGCGATTAAGTACGTCTTTAAGGTCTATTGTTTGCTCTCGTCTTGGTTCTTTGTCTTCAATCAAATCAGATTTTTGAACACCAAAATAATTTGCTAACATTTCTATTTTATCAATTCTTGGATAAGTTCTTCCAATAGTCCAATCAGTTACTGTAGTATACTTAAACCCTAAATCTTCGACTAATTTATTTCTATCAATTCCACGACGTTCCATAAAGCGATTTAAATTTTTAGCAAAAACTTCTTTATTTCCTAGTGACATATTTATCAGCTCCTTATATAGTAGATTATACGACAATAACGTAATGATGTAAAGTAAAAACAGAAAAAAATCGTAAAAAAACGTAATTTTGTTCTTGGCATTACGTTTTAAACATAATATAATGGTTATACAAAGAAAGGAGGAACAATGAAATATACGCTTAAGACATTAAGAAGCCTGAAAAATTGGACTCAATTAGAAGCATCTCAATCCATTGGTGTATCAGCAGATACATGGAGTAAATGGGAACGAGGAAAAAACGCACCGGGATATAAGAATGTTCAAAAGATAGTTGACACATTCGGTGTTCCATATGATGACATTATTTTTTTACCGTAATTTACGGTTTAAACGTAGAAAGGAGCAACATGCAAGAAATTTTTAATTTTAAAGGACAAGAAGTCCGAACAGTAACAATTAACAACGAACCTTACTTTGTAGGTAAGGATGTAGCAGAAATATTGGAATACAAAGAACCAAACAAAGCTATAGTTAGACATATTGATGAAGATGACAGGATGAAACGTCCTATCACTGACGAACTTGGTAGAAAACAAGAAACATACATCATAAACGAATCAGGTCTATACTCACTAATCTTATCTAGCAAACTTCCACAAGCTAAAGAATTCAAACGCTGGGTAACAACAGAAGTGTTACCAACGATCCGCAAACATGGTGCTTATCTAACAGATAGCAAGATTGAGGAAGTTCTTCTCAGTCCAGATACAATCATCAACTTAGCAACTCAACTTAAAGAGGAGCGCCAAAAGGTAAACTCATTGCAACTTGAATTGAAAGAAGCTCAAAAGCAAGCTAGATATCTTGATTTAATTATTGAATCAAAAGGTGCTTTACGTGTTTCTCAAATCGCACAAGATTATGGAATGACCGCTAATAAGCTTAATAAGGTTTTATATGAGTTAGGTGTACAGCATAAAGTAAATGGTCAATGGATTCTTTACAAACGCCACATGGGTAAAGGTTACACAGATAGCCATACATTTGATTATCAAGATAGAAACGGTCACACAAGAGCAAATGTAACGACTACATGGACTCAAAAAGGACGGCTGTTCTTATATGAATTACTTAAAGAGAATGACTACTTGCCACTAATTGAACAAGATGAGATCGCATAGAAAGGAATCACATGGAACTAACAATCACACAAAGTCTGACTTTATTACCAATCTTAATTTATGTGTTGGTTAAACTCTTAAAGTCAGACAACACATCAACGATCGAGATTAAAGAAGTTGAAAAACAGCAAGAACGAAATCCATACTATGGAGCGTATATGCAAAATCAAAGTGTATATCACTAAGGAGAAGAAAATGACAAAAATTACAGACGAACAACTTAACAAATACCTAGAAATCAGAACAGAACTTGGAGAAGAAAATTTTAAATTTATTAACTCTTGCTACGATGAAGTTATATATCTAAAAAAAGAAGAAGCAACAAAAGATATCAAGTTTGAAATTACAGATTTTTCTAAGTTTCGAGATTTCGCAAAAAAATAACCACCAGAATTAACTGGCGGTTACCCACAATCACAAATCTCCACGCATGCGACGCAATGAAGTCTTGTGATTATCAATACTTTCAGAAAGTTCACGAGGGTTAAGGATTTCAGCAAGGGCGTTTGCTAAATTCTCTGAATCTTGAACATTATTTCTATCAAGTATTGATTTAATTTTAGAAATCATCATTATAATCACCTCCTTTCGAGATGATTATACCACTAAAAAAACCACTGCGGGGACAGTGGTTAACAAAAATATTTTATTTATTTAATTATACCAGAAAGAGAGTTATTAATCAATGGATGATGTTATCACAATTAGCAGGTCAGAATTAAAGGCTCTGATTGCAGAAGAAGTAGCAATACAACGTAGACAAGTTGATTGGGTCAGCATTAAAGAACTCCAAACAATAACTGGATGGGGTAGAACTACTTTAGAAAATTGGCGTGACCAAGGTAAATTTAGATACCACCAAAAAGTAAAAGGTGGCAAGTACACTTACGATCTGCAAGACGTCCAACGATTTTTAAGGAGTATGAACAAATGAAATTTTTTAATTGGCTATTTACAAAACCAGAAGAAGAACAAAAACAAGAGTGGACTATCCAAAACAACGGATGGGAACATAACGCTGAAAAGTACGATGAATTTAACAAGTATTTTGCACGGGCGACGATGGGAGATGTGGAACGAAATGCATAAATTGCGAACAGAGAACGAAAATAAAGGTAAATCATTTGTAAGAGCAAAAGTTACTAAAACACAAAAAGAACATCTAGAAGTATTAGCTGAAATAAATGGAACTTCAAAAGATGAACTGCTAAATGAAGTTGTTACAAATTTCATTGAATTTAACTTAGATGCAATTTGTCAATATGAAGATAAGATTCAAAAAGCTAAATTAGAGGCTAAAGAAAAGCTTAATAAGAAGGGGTTTTAAATGAAACAAATTAGATTAAAACGATTACGAGAAGAATTAAATCTATCTAAAGATGAGCTGATTGAATTATTTAAATCACATAACCTTGAAATGAGTATCACACATTTAAATATTTACGAGGAACACGGAATTGGTAAAGAAGTCAACTGGGTATTTTGGGAAAACGTAGCAGAAGTATTTGATGTAGATGTAGCTTACCTATTGAATGTATCAATTTTCAGACGTCAAGCAGATGTGCAACAACAGTTGTTAGATTATGAAGACTTTCAGCACGAGGTTGATGAAGTTGTAGAAGCGTTTAAAGGAGTGAGGAAATAAATAAATTGGTCGATATATACGACTTGAAAGGAATTGAATGCACATAGATGAAGTTAAAAACAATAGATTTTATCAGTTCCCACAATGGTTACTGAAAGAACCTT
Source organism: Streptococcus iniae (assembly GCF_030732225.1). Lineage (NCBI taxonomy): Bacteria > Bacillati > Bacillota > Bacilli > Lactobacillales > Streptococcaceae > Streptococcus > Streptococcus iniae. The sequence goes on from NZ_CP132230.1 coordinate 905,394, forward strand.
ATAACGTATTGAGTGATAAAGCAAAATTAATCTATATGTTGTTGTTTGACCGTAGAACATTATCGGAACAAAACAAATGGTATGACACAGACGGAAAAATTTATATGTATTTTACTAATGAGCAACTCGGAGGTGTGCTTAAATGTTCTAACAAAACTATTGTTAAAGCAAAAAAAGAATTACAAGAAGCAAACCTTTTGAAAGAAGTTAGACAAGGTGTTAATAAGCCAAATCGCTTGTATATCAATGGAAGTGTAGAAAGTACACGTCAAGAAGTGTCATTTCTTCCGCTTGGAAGTGTAGAAAGTACACGTCAAGAAGTGTCAGAAGTACACACAATCAATACTAATAATATCAATACTAATATATCAATAGAAGAAGAAGAAGGAGGAAACAAATTCTTACAAGATTTAGAAAACCTTTGGGGGCGTACCTTTAATGGTATGGAGGTTATGAAAATAACCGACTATCTAACTAATGAGGGTGTCTCTAACCAATTAATGAAAAAGGCAATTGAGACATCACTGTTAAATGGTGCTAGAAATTTCAATTATGTAAGCAAGGTATTAGATAACTGGATTGATGAAGGAATTAAAACACCTGAACAAGTTGATGTTAAGCAAGAAGAATATAAAAAATCAAATCAAAAACAAAAAGGGCAAAGATTTTCAGACGTACAAAAAGAAGAACTTAAACAGCCAGATGAGTTTTATGGTTTCTAGAAAGGGGCTAAATGTTATTAGAACAAATGGGGTTGACAGCTGGTGTTGATTATAAAGGCATGATTGCTAGTGGCTTTTTAGTGGATAGCGGGGAAACATGTGAAAAGCATAGCGCACCTATTTTTATTAGAACTAGGCCTGAACATTGCAAAGGAAAATTTTGCTGGGCATGTCAGACAGAAAGCAGAGATGCTAAAAAACAAAAGGTTGACTTAGATGCAGAAAACAAAGCGATGCTTGCTAGAGGGTATGAGGTATTTAAAAGAGAGAGCATATTATCTGAGGAACAAGCTAGAGCAGATTTTAAAAATTTTGCGGTATCAAACAAAACTGACCAAGAAGTGTTGAATTATGGAAAACGTGTTGTTAGAGATTACTTGAAAGGTATGAACGGAAATTCTGTTTTAAAAGGACCTACAGGAGCAGGGAAAAGCCATATATCAATGTCAATTGCTAAACAGTTAAATGAGTCATTTAAAGCGTACAAACAGGAAAAATCAGTAATATTTGTTTCTGTTTCTAGGCTTGTTCAATTGGTACAAGATAGTTTTAATGTAAAAGGTTCAAGGTACACTGCAGAGCGAATGACGAAGTTATTGACTGAATGTGATTTCTTAGTTCTAGACGATTTAGGGAAAGAATCAACAACTGGGAACAATATAAAGCCTGCTAGTGATTGGACTTACCGTTTCTTATTTAACATCTTAGATGCTAGAGAAAACACAATTATTAATACAAATTTTACTGTTAAAGAATTAAAAAGCATATACGATGATGCCTTTGTTAGTAGGGTTTTAAAAGGTGCAAAAAACAACATTTTTAGTTATCCAGATAGCGCAGAAAGTAAGAGGTTTTAAATGAAAGAAACCTTAGTTAGCTTCTTTGGAATATCCGAAGAACATGCTGAAAAAATTATGAATTTAGATATCCAAACAAGAGACAAAAAGATTGCTGAAATGAGAGAGTTCAGGAATCAATCAAAAATAACATTTTAGGAGTAAATATGAACGATAAAGGGCTATTCGGAACATTTGACTATGACAGAGATTTCATGCAACCACCAATAGAAAAAGAAGAATTAGATGATAACCATTATTGGAATGGGCATTCATGGGAAAAGAATGATGATTAAAGAAGATGATTTTGAATTTAGCGAAGACTGGGAAAGTAATTATTTTGAAGTCCAAAAGTTATTAGGTCAAGAAATTGACAAACTCCAAAACAGAGTGCTAACACTAGCAAACGAAAACAGAAAACTAAAAGCTGAGAACTTTCAGCTAAAACACAGAAAGAGGAAGTGAATGGCTTACTTATATGAATTAGAAGGAATTTATGCACAACTAGAATCAATGGATTTAGATAACGAATCGTTCCAAGATACGCTTGAAAGCATTGATTTTCAAAAAGACTTGGAGAAAAACTTAGAATATTTTGCAAAAATGAAAGCAAATGCGGATGCAAAAGTTGTTGTATTAAAATCAGAAAAAGAACGTTTTGACGAAAAAGCAAAAGCTGAACAAGCAAAATCTGACAAGTATAAAGAGATTATTAACAATGCTATGAAAATGAGTAATAAGAAAAAAATCGAAACAGACTTATTTACTATTAGCAAGCGAAGTTCAAAAGCAGTCAATATCATTGATGAAACAAAAATACCTCTTGAATTTATGAGCGAAACAATCACATATAAACCAATGAAAAAAGAACTTAAACAAGCAATTGAATCAGGACAAATCATCGAAGGGGCAGAAATTGGATACAACGAAAGCGTGGTAATTAAATGACGATGAAATTTACTGAGATTCAGAAAAAAATGCAGATTCCAAAAACAAAAAAAGGTGATGTTAAATATGCTTTTAGGAATGCTGAACAGATTGAAACACATTTTAAAAAAGAGACAGATGGTTGGATTCTTACTTTTAAAGATGAAATTAAAGAACTTGCAGGACGGTTATTCTACATTTCAAAATCAATTGTTGAAGAAGAAGATACAAAAGTAACTTATGAAAGCTTTGGTATTGCTGAACTTGGAGAAGTGCCAATAATTGTAACTAAAGCTGGTAAAACAATTCAGCAGATGCAAGTTCCGCAATGGACTGGTGCAGTCGGATCTTATGCTAGAAAGTACGCATTGCAAGGTTTGTTTGCTATGGGAGAAGAAGATGTGGATTCGTTTCAAAAAATTGGCGTGGAAGAGTTTGACAAAATCACTGCTCTACTTGAGATTAAGTGCGATACAGAAGATAAAATGCAAAGCGCGATTGCTTACATTTGTAAACAAGCAGGCGTTACAAAACTAGAAGATTTATTGATGAATCAACTAGATAGCGTTTTGGAAATCATCGGAAAACTAGGAAATAAAGGATAAGAGGAAAAAACAATGGGAATTACAAATAAAGGATTTATTAACTTTAACGAAAAATATAACAAAAAAACAGATAAATTTATGGAAGCGTCAATGACGATTTATAACGGTAAAGATGAATCTGGAGAAGCGAAATACAGTCATATCAAAATCAAAGTTTTTAAAGACTTAATTCCAACTTTAGAAGCAAATATCGGAAAATTGTGTGAAGTAAGCGGAAATTTGAGACTAAACGAATACAACGGAAATAAATATCCAGAAATCTTAGTTTCAGAATTTATTGACGGAAACGCACCTCAACAGGAAAATAAACAAATGCAAAATTTCAACAATTCTAAAACTATTGAAATTGATGAAGATGATTTACCGTTCTAATATGAGCAAAACAATCATTCCAATTGAGCCAAAACCTCAATCAAGACCACGATTCAGCAAATGGGGAACATACGAAGACCCAAAGATGATGAAATGGCGAAAAGAAGTCACAAATTACATAATTCAAAATTATGATGGAGACTACTTTGACGGTGCAATTAGTGTAGATGTGACTTTCTACATGAAAGCACCTCAGAGCCTCTCTAAAGAGCCTACACAGCGTGCAAAAGCAACGACAAAGGAAAAGTTCAGCAAATTCATAAACGAGCTTATATGGCACGACAAGAAGCCTGATATTGATAACCTAATAAAAGCAGTTTTTGACAGCATCAGTAAGGCAGAAATCGTATGGAAAGATGACAACTTAGTTTGTGATTTACACGCAAGAAAATTATATAGTCCGAATCCAAGAATAGAAATGGAGATTAAACAGATTGAATTTTAAATACGATATTGAACAAACTTATTTAGAAAAAGTTTTGGAAAAATTAAAACAAAAAGTTTTGGTTACGTGCAAAAACACCAACCGAAGGACAGGCAAAAATTATTATGAGGGGTTTAGTGAATGGATAAGAAAGTAAATAAATTTGATAGTCCAATGGATGCTTACGCTTACGCTTTTAAAGATAACGTAAAAAACGTATCACACTATCAAGGTAAAAATGGACTAGAAGTGTTTGAAGTACAAGAAAATTTCATTGGAGATTTAGCAGGTATGCAAGCATTCCATTGGTGCAATGTTGTTAAATACATTTTGAGATTTCAAAAAAAGAACGGTATTGAGGATCTAAAGAAAGCTAGACGATACCTAGATTTGATGATTGCTGAGGTAGAGAATGGCTAAACAGTTTAACCAAGAAAACGTAATTTACATTTTAAGAAACTACTTTGATTTGAGTTGGGAAAATAGGACTAAAGAATTAAATAAGCTTGATAACCCTGATCATTACAAAGGTGATGACTTAAGAAGCTATTGTCGTAAAAAAGAAAATGCGGACTGGTATGCAGAGTTTAAGCGGAAAAACGGTAGCCATAAAACTCTTAGCCACTATGACATGCATAGAAACACTGACTTATCATTTACAAACAAAATCAAGTCATTAATTATTCAAGGCGAGACAATCACAGAGGATGTTATCCTTGATGTCGCTGGTATGGATAAAGATGAGTGGAAAGTAGACGATCACGTTAAGTTTAATGAGTGGCCAACGCCTATGGATGGTGAAGCATTCTACAATTTCCAATTCCGTGTGAGCTTTAGTAAACGTCCAATGGTTGAGATGCGACCAGAGAAATTGTTGCATTTACTGAAAAACGTAACAGATAGAAAAATTAAATTCCTTCCAACCACTAAGAAACTAAATAAATACCTTTATATTCCATTGGCTGATATGCACTTTGGTCATAACAAACTTGAAGATTACGAAAAAATCAATGAAGAACTCCAAGGATGGATTAAAGAGGGATACAAAAAAATCCTTATTAGTATTCATGGCGATTATTTTCACGTAGATAACTTTCTTGGAACGACCGAAAAAGGGACTAAGGTTGATGATATTGACTTTGTGGCAGGCATTGAAGATGGTTACAAATTCCTACTACCATTAATAGAGTTATCAATTAAATATGCAATTGAAGTAGAGCTGGTATACCTAAGGGGTAATCACGCACCATCAATTGACTTTATGTTTGCAAATGCGATCAAGAAGATGTATCCGAACATATCCGTAGACGATTCCATAGATGAATATAAATGCCATTGGCTTGGAAATAACATTGTGCTAGGTCACCACGGGGATAAGCGACGGAAGTTAACGGATCTAAAAGATATTTTTACAACTTATTTTGCCAAAGAATGGGGATTGTCTAGTAGCAGATATATCTTTACTGGGCACTTACACCATGAGACAAGTATCTCAAAAGGCGGTGTTACCCATTATCAGGTACAAAGTCCAAGCAAGGCAAGTACATATGATAAAGCATATGGATTTAATACTAGCGAAGAAGGCAGTCAAATATTTATATTTAATAAAAACAAACGGAAAAACATTATTTATTTAGGAGATGATGACGAATGATCGTAGTTTACTTACTGCTAGTGTTTCTAGCAATTGCAACTATTTTACTGTTTTTGATTATGTGTGGGGTGATTAAATGATTAAGTTGACGAAAAAAGAAGATGAAGTATTAAGTAGTTTTAATGGAATTGAAGATGCAGCTATAAAGACAGATTTAATAAATTGGTTATTTGCAGGAGATGGATTGTTAAGTGAAAATTTTAACACTGATGAATTAAAACTAAAAGCTACCCAAGCTATCCTAGACGGTGAATGGGAAGTGGAAGAACCAATGACACTAGATGAATTTAAAGAAGAATATAAGTTACTTAAAAGTGAATATAACAGATTGAGAGTCGTAGGTAATTTGTCAGCAACTAGAATTCATCAAGAAGCTGTCACGAAGTTAGTTGAGGAATTTTTGGAGGAAGTGGAATGATTAAATTTAGAGGGTTTAACAAAAAAACTAAAAAAATGTATAGCGTCGAGGGGTTTAAAACAAGTGAACGCAAAATATACAGATGCAGCTTAGCAGATGATGAGTTTCGCTCTGGTCGCTTAGAGACGTTTCATTTTGTAGAGGATAATCTTGACAACTATATTCTCATGCAATCAACAGGTCTGTTTGATAATAATGACGTGGAAATTTTTGAAAAAGATATTGTAGTGAATCAATATGGTAATGTTGGATATGTTGCTTATCTAAAGCAAGAGGCTGGATTTGTAGTTGTACTAAAAAAAAGTGATTATAGATTAGGTCATAGAAACACAGGTGAGAGTTACGATGTAACAAATAATCACGACATCATTGGAAACATATATGAAAATCCTGACTTACTGGAGGTATAAAAATGAAACAACTATTAAGAATTACTAGAACTTACGGAAAAAGTGATGCAGATGGATATACAAACGAAGTGATTATCACATCGCAAAAAGAACTAGAGGAAGCAATCGAAGATAACATTTGGAACGAAGAACCTTGGGAAACATTAAAGTTTGGTGAAGAAGGGTGGGCTGGTGCGAATTTAAGTGGTGGCGGTTGGGATGAACCCACTGGTGTTGATTTTCAGTTGCTTAATATATCTACAGCTATAGCTGAATTAGAGAAACAAAAAGTCGATATAGACCGTAAAATTAAAGAATACAAGTTACTGGAGGAAGTGGAATGAAAAATGATTTTTTGTCTTGGCTCAACTCTGTTTTATTAGGACTTGTTATTTGCATTGCGCTCGCTTGCAGTACTGTTAATAAAGAAAATAATCAATTAAAACAACGTAATAACCACCTCAAAACAGAACTTAAATCAAAAGACCAACAAATCAAAGGGCTGTCTGAGCAAGTGAGTAGACAGACGAAACGGATAGCAGAGTTGACAGGGAATGGGGGATAAGGATGAAGCATGAGTTATTTAATGACCACTTTGAAAATGCGAAGCAGATGACAATATATGATTTTTTGGAGAAAAACTATGATACACACTAGACGATACGTCAACAAAGCAAAATACGCACCAAGAATGACCGATTCGTTAAAACCTTTGGACGTTGCGGAGTTATTAAAAAAAGAAATTGACTGCAATAACATTCCTTTTGAAATTGTCAGCGAAGCTACAGGAATACATGTCAAGCGTGTAGAACGGATTTACTACAATGACTTACCGAAAGAAGATGAGATGGTGCGTATTTTAGAGTGGGTGGGGAAATAGGAGATTGTAATGGCTGTACGATACGAAGAAAATGGAATTTACATAGCAGAATGCAATATTTGCAGATGCTTGCTTGTCGTTAAAAAAAATAGTCAAAATGAAATGGAACTATTTATGAAAAATAATGGTTGGGAAATTTGGAAGAGCCATAACGTACATCAACCAAATTGTGTCTGCTACAACTGTAAAAGTATGGTTGAGAGTCTAATAAATAAATAGAGGTGGGAAAGGAAGGAGATTATAATGGCGAAAAAATGTATAAAATGTGAAAAAGGAGTGGCGTATTGTTTCTCGGAACTTTGCTTTTCTTGTGAGAAAGAGAAATATGAGAGACAACTTACCGATGACATTCTTTCCGGGAAAGTAGTTGAGACGGAATGTGAAGATGATATTTTTTGCCCTTGGTGCGGAACTCGGCACGACCCATTCGATGTAGCCGAGGACTATTCGTACATGGATGAGGACGAACGCATAAATCAATGTCATGAATGTTGCCTTGATTTTACATATAGAGCCAATGTATCTATTACATTTTCAACAAGGAGATTATAATGGCGAGAGTGATTAAAGTGCCGGTTACGGACGAAAATGGAAAGTTAATCTATACACACAGAATGTTATCATGCTCTAAATGCGGACATTATCCACTTGATATTAGCATAGATTATTGTCGTAGTTGTTTATCGAAACAACATTTCACACAAAAACAAATAGATGAATTTGAATGAAAAAGAAAAAGAAAGAACCGCCATTGAATACCAACAAGTATCGTGACGAAAAGTGGTTTCCGCTGATTGGACATGAGCGAATGTACGAAATAAGTGATTACGGAAGGCTGAAACAGATTTGTACAAATGGAGGGCTGCCAATCAAAATAATTCAGAAAGGTATGAAGTTTAAACGCAAAGACAGGAAAGAATTGATTGTGAATATTATCAGTCCTAAGACAGGAAGAGCGAACAACGTACCTTTGCGCTTTCTAATGGAGATGCAATTTTTTGACAGGAAGTACGTTAAACCGATAGATGGCGATTACACAAATTTAAAATTATGCAATTTAATGACATTGGAGGAAACAGATGAATAAACAGGAAGCGATTAAAAAAGTTAATGATTTATGGAGTTTTATTTTGGAAGATGGACCATTCGAGGTTGATTTAATCAACAAAAGTTGTGTCATTGACATCATAACCAAAATAGACGAACCAAAAGAAGATGAGATGGTGCGTATTTTAGAGTGGGTGGGGAAGAATGAAGATTATAATGGCGAAAGTTATTTACAAAGGAACATGCGGAGGAGAAAGATGAATAAACAGGAAGCGAAAGAGAAATTGCATAATTTAGCCTTTGCCAAAATGAACGCAAAACCAGATAAATTGCATTTAGCGGATGTTATGCAAATTATCTCCCAAATCGACGAACCGCAGAAAGTGACAATTCCTAAGTTCGTGGCGGAAGAGGTGACGGAATGAATGAAGAATTAGGTGTGTTGATTGGCGATGATAAAACATCCTACTTTTTTAAGATGAACGTCGATGGGAAACCATTGTATTGTAAAAGTTTCTTTAACGCATACCACTGCACACGCAAAGAAGCAGAACAGTTTCCACAATTTAAATGGGTTGCGCTGTCCGATTTATAACCAACAACGGTATCACGCAGGTTCAATTCCTGCGGTTGGTATTAGACCGAAAAAATAATAAAAAATAAGAAAGGCTCCTTACATAATAAGTACACATTCTAACGCAGATTATCGGTCATCTGTTATTATTCAAGGCACTGTGAGAATTCAATGCGGATCGTGTGCTTGTCCGAAAATAAAAAAAGAAAAGAGGTATAGCTACTCCGATAAGACAACAAAAAGCGCCCACAAAAGGACACTTTGGTATTAGTTCGTAACTATATTATACCATAAAATGGGGGCTTAATAGTGGGTAAACTTACAATGTCGCAGTTAAAAGCATTAGATGAATTATTATTTGAATATCCAAGCATAGACCACAAAATAGCAGTCAGAAAGCTTGAAGTAACAGATATTCCAAATGAAGATGTAAACATAGGAGGAGGAAAAGCAAACAGGGTATCTAAGCCCACAGAAAACATCATAGAGCGTTGGGATAGTGACAGACGACTAAATAGCTTATATGCCCAGAAAGAAGCGATAGAGAGCACACTAGACACCTTAGACGGCGATTTAACAGAAATATTCTGGTTAAGATGGTCAAGAGGCAGTGTTAACTCATGGGAAGAAATAGCACACAAAACATGTTACGACAGAGCTACAATATATCGTAAGCGTGCAAGGATATTGGAAATTTTTGCAGATTATTACGGGATTATATAGGGGGGTAAAATGGCTAAAGTAATAAACAATATAGCAGTGATGAATGATTTTTTAGAAACATGTGATGAGTATTTGAGTTATGACGGTATTGAAGAAGCAAATAGGATTTATGGTATTGAAATAACTTACGATTTGATAGAAGAGTATTCAAAAAAGGCAGGAAAAATCAAGGTTGATGACACGGTTAGAGCGTTTGTTGAAGCATCTGGGTATTCTTATGAATATCTTTTAGGATACAATCCAGTAGAAAGTTTTTTCAATTATACAGAAGTATTAGAATTGCAAAAGCACCATAACGAATATAAAAAATTGATTTCATATTTAGACAATACTGTTCAAGCTAATTACAAGCGTAGCAAAAAGAGTGTACCAAAAACAGAAAAAGGGAGGGAAGACCTAGAAGATAGAATGAAAGTAACAAATTATTTAGCGAATGTTTTTCAAGATATCAATATTACGATGGAGTTGCATCATTGATTAAAAAGCTAAAGATAAAATAAAATTTATATTGCGACAAATAACGCTATTAGTCGCACTTGTATTACTGTATTATTGTATTATCGGAATAGTAAGAAGAGATAACAATTAACAACTGGTCTACATATGATTAGACGATTACTTATAAATAAATCGAACTTACTATTCAGTTAGAGATAAATAATGGAAGTGTCGCAGGTTCGAATCCTGCTATCTCAATAGGAACATAGAGTAGTGATTGGAAAGCTACTGGTTGATAGCTACTTCTTGGCACATTAGATGTCACTGTGTCGGTTCGATTCCGACTGTTCCTATTAAACGTTTATAGAACTGTAGTAGTAGAGTAATAGGTTTGCTCGCAACGTGTAAAGCGTTGGCGTATTGGTTCGAGTCCGATCGCTACAGTTTGATTAGTCACTCATTGAGTGGCTTTTTATTATGTAAACTTTTGCCAAGTTTGGAGGTGATTCTTTGGCGAGTGAAAAAATGCAAAAAGCCATATATTTAGCGGTTTCAACAAATAAAACTCAAAAAGAAATTGCTGAAGAAATTGGCGTGGATGTGACAACTGTTTCCAAATGGAAAAAACATCCTGATTATAACGATGCTAAATTAAAAATTGAGCGTGAAGTTTTAGGTGATTTAACTGGGTTAGCTATTAAGACGTATCGTGATTTATTATTAAATGGTCGCAGTGAACAAGTTAAGTATTTAGTGGCACAAGATTTATTAGATAGGACTGGTCACAAAGTAACCGACAAGCAAGAAATATCCATTGATGAGCCTATTGTATTAACAAATAGTTGGTTAGATGATGCAAAAAAAGATAATTGATATAGCAGACATCATTCCAATCGCTTTTAAACCAGTAGTGCAGGCAACATGGAACAAAGATATCTTACACGTAGCTTGTAAAGGTGGGCGTGGGTCTGGTAAGTCATCTAACATTGCACATATCATCACACGCTTAATTGTACAGTATCCTGTCAATGCGGTTTGTATCCGTAAGACTGATAACACACTTGAACAGTCGGTTTATGAACAATTAAAATGGGCTATTTCAGAGCAAGGATTGACGCGGTACTTTAAGTTTAATAAATCACCACTACGGATAACATACATCCCCAGAGGCAACTATATTGTGTTTAGAGGGGCGCAGAACCCTGAGCGTATCAAGTCGTTAAAAGATAGCAGGTTTCCGTTTGCTATTGGTTGGATTGAAGAACTTGCAGAGTTTAAAACTGAAGATGAAGTAAAGACTATTACTAACTCACTACTACGTGGAGAGCTTGGCGATGGCCTTTTTTATAAGTTTTTTTATACATACAATCCGCCTAAACGTAAACAATCTTGGGTTAACAAAAAATATGAGACACAATTTCAGGTGTCTAACACGTTCGTACACGCTTCTACTTACTTAGATAATCCATTTATAGCTAAAGAGTTTATAGAGGAAGCAGAAGCCACTAGACAACGTTCTGAGCGTCGTTATGAATGGGAGTATCTCGGTAAGGCTATTGGTAGTGGTGTTGTTCCTTTTGATAACTTACGCTTTGAAGAGATTACGGACGAGCAGTTACAATCATTTGATAACATACGCATGGCAGTTGACTTTGGTTATGCTACTGACCCTCTAGCTTTTGTTAGATGGCATTACGACAAGAAGCGTAACGGTATTTATGCAATGGATGAATACTACGGTCAGAAGATATCAAATAGGCAGTTAGCAAAATGGTTAAAATCAAAAGGCTATTCAAATGATGAAATATACGCAGATAGCGCTGAACCTAAGTCGATAGCAGAGTTAAGAAATGAGTTTGGTATCAAACGTATCAAAGGCGTTAAAAAAGGTCCTGATTCAGTTGAATTTGGGGAGCGCTGGCTTGATGACTTGGATTTTATATGTATAGATCCAAAACGAACACCTAAGATCGCATTTGAGTTTGAAAACATTGATTATCAAGTGGATAGAGATGGCAATCCTAAACCACGCCTAGAGGATAAAGATAATCATGCTATCGATGCCACACGGTACGCATTTAATGACGATATGAGAAATCATAAAACAATAGTTAAAACATTTAAAGGAGGTATCTAGTGTCAAATATTTTTACACAACAAAGAGATACGGAAATGACAAGTGAGTTATTAACGCAAGCAATTGCTGAGCACTCGAAGCTTGTCCCACATTATTTAAAACGCAAGAAAATGTATGAGGGATTACATGACATTTTAGAGCAAGAGGCAAAAGAAAAATATAAGCCAGATAATCGTTTGGTTGTCAACTTTGCAAAGTATATCGTAGATACGTTTAATGGGTATTTTATTGGCAATCCAATTAAAGTAAGTCATGATAATGAGAAAGTTAATAAGTATCTTGATTTTTTAGATGGATACAACGACCAAGATGATAATAATGCGGAGTTATCTAAGATATGTTCTATTTATGGGCATGGATATGAGCTTATCTTTGCGGATGAAACTGCAAAAATAGGACTAACATATCTAACACCAATGGATGCATTTATTATTTACGATGATTCAATTAGAGAGATACCTCTCTTTGCAGTTCGATACTTTAAAAATAAAGACGGAATAATTGAAGGAACTTTTTCAGATAATCGAAATATTACTTACTTTGTTTTGGGCAAGGATGGTTTCGTGTTTGATGAGCCTAAGCCACACAATTTTGATGACGTTCCAATGATTGAATATGTCGAAAATGAAGAGAAAAAGGGTATTTTTGACAATGTTATCACTTTGATTAATGCATTTAATAAGGCAATATCAGAAAAGGCAAATGATGTTGAATATTATGCAGATGCTTATTTGTTGGTATTAGGGGCAGAGTTAGACGAAGAAAACCTCAAGACGCTACGAGATAGCAGAATCATTAACTTAAAAGATGAAGCTACAGCTAACTTGATAGTAGAATTCTTACAAAAACCAGACGCAGACGGAACACAAGAAAATCTATTGAATCGTTTAGAAGACTTAATCTTTAGAACTGCTATGGTGGTTAATTTATCGGATGAGAAATTTGGCAATTCTAGTGGAGTGTCACTAAGATACAAGTTGCAGGCTATGGACAATTTAGCAAAAACAAAAGAGCGCAAATTCACGTCTGGTATGAATAGACGGTACAAGATTATCTCAACGTTTCCGACATCTGATATTTCAGGCGATGAATGGGCATCTATTAAATATAAATTCACTCGCAATGTACCAGCTAATATGCTAGAAGAAAGTCAAATTGTAGGTGCATTGAAAGGTATTTTGTCTGACGAAACATTACTTGCTATGTTATCTAATGTAGATAATCCAAAGGCAGAACTAGAGCGAATAAAAGCAGAATTTGATGAAAGCAGTCCATATATCCCAAGGGTAATTGCTAATGAACAAACATAATTACTGGAAAAAAAGACAGAGCGAGCTTTGGGAGTCCTTAGAGCGTGATGAGAGCCTTTTGAAAGATAAGATGGCTAAATACTACTCTGAACAAGAAACGCTCTTAGAACGTGAAATAGGGGTGTATTTTAGCAAGTATGGTAAAGATAATGTAATTGAGTATAGAGACTTATTACAAAGGTTATCAAAAGAAGATAAAGACTTACTTTACAGAAATTATGATAATTTTGTTAAAAAATATCCACAGTATAAAGATTTAGCTCCTATCCGTGGTTCTATCTATAAGTTGGATAGACTTCAAGGGCTTGAATTAAGCATCAAGATGCAACAATTAGAAATTGGAGCAATTGAACAGGAAGCTGTTAGTGCTCATTTAGCTAAGACGTTTAAAAAAGGTTATAAAGAAACAGCTAAAACAATGGGTTTTAAAATTGATGACGTAGCAGTTGAAACTTTAATACGTGATAATTGGACTGGTCAAGGAGATTTTTCTGAAGCAATTTGGGGGAATAAACAAAAGTTGGTTAATTATCTAACAACCGACTTTAAAAATGGCATTATCCGAGGAGATAGCTTTGACAAGTTAACAAAACAATTACGAGATAGGTTCAGCAAGCAGTCAAATAGTAATTTAAATAGGTTGCTAACGACTGAGGGAACATACGTTAATAATCAAGCAATGATGAAGCCTTTTGAAGATAGTGGATTATATGACGAATTTGAGTTCGTGGCTGTGTTAGACGGTCATACCTCTTCATTATGTAAAGGGCTTGACGGACAAAAATTCCCAATGAAATCTAAACAAGTTGGAGTGAATTTCCCGCCAATGCATGCCAATTGTCGCAGTACGTTCGCAATGGTTATCCCAGATGACTATGTAGACAGATATGAAAAGGAGAATAGTTAATGTTTTGGACTTTATTTAGTGAATTATGCGGGTTCATTTTGTTTTTAATTGCTTTGGTGATTCTAATAGCAATAATTGTTAGCACTTATCAAGTAGTTAAAGAGCAATTGAAAAAATAGAAAGAAAAAAATGAAATATGAAAGTATATATCTTAACAAGTGTTGCAGGATATGCTTTTGATTAAAAATTAAAAAAGGAGAATTAATATGTTAGAAAGAGCAAAAGAATTAGCTTCAAAAGAATTTAGTCGGTTGTCTGGTGTAGAAGTAAAGCCAGAGGACTGTTATGTAGTTTGGTTTAGCAAAACTCTACAAAACTGGAAAGCTTTGGTTAGCACAAACAAATTGCACTCAAGCTCTAATCAAGGTAATTATGCCGAAGTTACTCATAATGGTGACATGGATGAAACATACGTGGATGTTTATAAAAAAATATCAAACAAAGCATATAAAGATTAATCAGAAAGGAGCATCACACCTTGAAACCATCAGAAAACTGAAAGGAAGTGATCTAACATCTTGACTGGTAGGAATAGACTACTAACAAAATATTTCGCTTAGACCTTGACAGGTCTTTTTATTATGTCCTGAGCATGACATTAAACTACTTAAATAAAATCGCAATGCACTGGGGCTTATGCAATGGTGTGGGGCAGGAGGAAAAAATGAACGAAAACGAAGAAATTTTAGATAAATCTGGTGCACAAGAGGAAACTAAAACACCAACGTTTGATGAAGTATTGTCAGACCCTAAGAATCAAGCTGAATTTGATAAGAAGGTAGCTAAAGCATTAGAAACTGCACGTAGTAAATGGGAGCAAGAACAAGCAGATAAAGAAGATGAAGCAAAAAAACTTGCTAGAATGAATGCAGAACAAAAGGCTCAGCATGAAAAAGACCAACTTCTCAAAGAGCTTGCGGAGCTTAAGGCAGAACGCACACGGTCAGAAATGACTACGACCGCTCGTGGCATGTTAAATGAAGCTAACTTGTCAATCGGTGATGATTTGATTAATCAATTAGTGGCTGACAATGCAGATGATACAAAAAAAGCTGTTGAAGGCTTTATTGACTTATTTAACGAAAACCTAGAAAAAGCAATTAATGAACGTTTGAAATCGCCTTTACCAAAAACAAGTAAAGGAAACAATAGTCTGACAAAAGCTGACATTTTTGCAGTAAAAGACACAAACGAACGTCAACGCTTAATTTCTGAAAACTTACATTTATTTAATTAAAAGGAGAAATAACACATGGTAACAACACGCACATTCCCAGAAGAAAACTTGATCAAATCAACTGACTTAAAATATCCAATTACAATTGACGTAGCTAATAAATTTGAAGCTAATCTAAATAAATTGGTTGAAATGCTCGGAATCACACGTAAAATCTCAGTTAATGAAGGCATGACATTGCGCACATACTCTGGATATGACGTTACTTTAGGCGATGGGGCTGTACCAGAAGGCGAAGTAATCCCATTATCCAAAGTTGCTCGTAAAACACATTCTGAAAAAACTATTTCACTAAAAAA
This sequence comes from Streptococcus iniae, assembly GCF_030732225.1. NCBI lineage: Bacteria > Bacillati > Bacillota > Bacilli > Lactobacillales > Streptococcaceae > Streptococcus > Streptococcus iniae. The sequence continues at coordinate 921,293 of NZ_CP132230.1, forward strand.
ATATCGTAAAGCAACTACTGCTGAAGATATCCAAATGTTTGGCTCTAATGAAGCAGTAACAAATACAGACAACGCTTTAATCCGTGAGTTACAAAAACAAGTCCGCAAAGACTTTGTGACTTCTTTGAAAACTGGAACAGGTACAGAAAAAGCTGTTGCACACGGTTTACAAGGCGCTCTAGCTACTGCATGGGGTAAATTACAAGTCTTGTTTGAAGATTATGGTTCTGAGCAAGCTGTAGTCTTTGCTAACTCAATGGATGTTGCTGAATATGTTGGTAAAGCGAATATCACAACACAAACAGCATTTGGATTGACTTACTTAGTTGACTTCACAGGCACTTTAATCATTGCCACAAATGACATCACAAAAGGCGAAATTTGGGCAACTGTACCAGAAAACTTAATCTTGGCACACATTAACCCTAATTCATCTGCGGTTGCTCGTGAGTTTAACTTATCAGGCGATGAAACAGGGTTCATTGGTATGACACACTTTACTGAAAATACTACAATGACAATCCAAACATTACTAGCATCTGGAATTTTACTATATCCTGAGCGTATTGACGGAATTGTTAAAGTACAACTTACAGCAGGAGTTCAATAAATGAATTATAAAGTTGAAGAACGTTTCTTTGACTTATTAGATAATAGCTTTGTTTACGAGGTTGGAGATGTCTTTCCTCGTAAAGGCTATGAACCAACAAAGGAACGATTAGAAAGTCTGTTGTCAACTAATAACGCTTATCACAAACCTTTTATTTCAGCATCTGAAAACTTGCACGATATGAAAGTAACTGAATTAAAAGAAAAAGCTAAAGAATTAGGGATTGAATTACCAGCTAAAACAAACAAGGAAGAAATTATTGAATTAATTGAAAAGAAATGAGGTGACTTATGAGTGCTAATGAAGACATTCTAGCTCGTGTAAAAATAAGGTTATCTGACGAAACCAATGTTAATCCATTACTTCTTTCTGAATTAGTTCAAACCGCTATTGATCGTATTAACTTAAAAGTAGGAGATGCTATTTTTAATCCTATTTTTAACTCTATTGCTGTGGATGTTGTGGTTAAAATGTATCGTAGATTATACTATGAGGGAATCTCGAGCGAAGACGCCGACACAATTAGAACAACATTTGTTAATGATTTATTGGCAGAATACGGCGAAGAGTTGACAAGTTACAAAAAAGACCGTTTAGCAATACTAAATAAAAAGGTGGTACGTTTCTTATGAGATATACCACTTTTAATTTGGTAACTAACGTATCAACAGGACAAAAAGACACCCTTGGAAATGACATCATAACTAAATCAGAATCTGTAAGTCATAAAGGGAGGTTTACGGAGTGGCACGCCAATGATGAGATTGTATACGGTCGAGATTTAACGTCTAGCAATCGTAAAATGATAAGTAATACAATAACACTAGGTGAAGCTAAAAAGGCATCACAAGTTAAATTAGACGGCAAATATTACGATATAAAATCAGTTAAAGATTTAGGTCGTTGGCGTTTGTTATTGATTAATGGTTATCGCTTATGAAATTTACAATTAAAGGCACTGAAAAGCTTGAAGAACGTTTTAGGGCAATGAATGCTATTCGATGGGATGGTGTTGTCAATAAAAGCCTTACTCAAATGTTTAATCGAGGGGCTAGACCGCCAGGCACGCCAGTTGGTAAACAAACAAAAAACCATAGCGCTGGGGAATTAAGACGTTCAAGAAGAAAGCAAGAAATTTCATCTAAAGATGGTTCTTATACAGGTTCTTTTTACTATACAAAAGACTATGCTCCGCACGTTGAATATGGGCGTAGGATAGTAAGAAAAGGCAAGCAAGTTGGTTATGTCAACGGTAAAAAATATCTTTTCAATAACGTTCAAAAACAACGTCAAATTTATTTTAAAGATATGTTAGCTGAATTAAGAAAGAAGAGGTAAGGTATGTTAAAAAAATTAGGTTTGACAGATTTACATGCCACTTTAAAGGAAACAATTGAAAAATATACAGGTGTTGTAGCGTATGATTCTGTCCCAGAAGATGCGCCTTCACCTTTTTATTTTATTGAGATTGTGGATAAACGACCAGAAGACACAAAAGTCATGTGGTGCGAAGTATTTACCATTTGGATACATGCAATTTCAGAAAAAGGAAAATCTAAAATTGCAATCTATAAAATGATTGAAGATTTAGAAGAAGCTTTAACAATGGAGTTGGCATTACCAGATGGTGTTGAAGTGCTACGACAAGTAGAAACTGGGATGCAGTCCTTACAAGAGGATGAAACAGGTGAGAATCATGCGATTATTGCCTATGAAATAAAAGTCGCTTATGGCTTTAAAACAAAGATATAAAAGGAGAAAATAATGGGAACAGAATTTGATAGTGGTGTGTATTGTAACTTTGATGCAAGCTCCACTAAAGCAATTGCAGGGAAAGACATTATCTTGGCAATTTTTGATGCAACTGGGGCTAAATTATTGGCAATCAGTGGGCAACAAGGGTTGACAATTAATCGTTCAGCAGATTCAATCGAAGTGTCGTCTAAAGATACCAAAGGCGGTTGGAAATCTAAAATCGCTGGTATGAAAGAATGGTCTATTGACAACGATGGTCTATACATACCTTCTGACGAAACACACAAAGAACTAGGCAAAGCGTTTGAAGCAAGCAATCCAGTTTGTATCAAAGTTGTTAACGGTAAAACTAAAAAAGGCATGTTTGGCGGACTAGCTTATGTCAGTGATTACTCACTAGAAGCACCATATGATGACGGTATGACTTACTCAATCAGTTTAGATGGTAACGGTGCATTAGTTGACTTGTCAACATTAACAGATCAAGCTAATTTAGTAGTAGCTATGCCTGAATAATAGAGAGCAGGAATAATGGAAAAAGAAATTATTACAATTGATGAAAAACAATATGAATTAAAATATAACGAAAAAACTATTGAAAATATTGAGTCAATCACAGGTAAAGCTTTTATGAGCATTATTATGAGTGATAAGGGAATGCTGTCTTTGGCAACTATGCGACAATACTTTTCAAATGCATTGTATGCGGTTGAAGGTGGTCGAGTATCTGCTGAACAAGGTTCTATTGTTTTCGAAAAAGTTTTAAATGCAAAAGGTTTTGCTTATGTAAACATGTTGATTATTACCACTGTCCAGCGTGACTGCCCTTTTTTCTTCCTAGGCGCTTAGTTGAGTTAGAGTATCTCGGTGGGAGTGAAGATAATACTGATTACGAATATATAGAACTAGCGAAGCAATACGAAAAAGATATTGACTTCGCTTTTTTCTTTGTTGAGTTTGGAATAACTAAAAACGATTTTTTAGAACTAACAAAAAGAGAAAAGTTGTTTATTCGTAAAGCTTGGGAAGATAAATTGGTTAGAGATAATGAGTTTATGAGGAATGCAGTATTAAACGCTGTTAGCAATGCTATGCGTAAAAAAGGCAGTAAGTTTTCAGACCTTTGGAAACGTAAGCAACAACCAGCAAATATGGATGTTGTCACAGCTCACTTAGAAATTATATCTATATCGGAAGAAACTGAAGGCAAGTCATGGGTTGATGCAATTTACAAAGCTAACAACTTAAAAAAACCAAACAGAGAGGAGGTAGATAATGGCTGATTATACTTTAGGTGTTGACGTAACAGGTGATGCTTCGAGCATGCAAAAGGAATTTGATAAAGCTCAAAAAGCAGTTGAAGCTTTAAAGAAAAAAACTGAAGAAGCAAATAAAACAGCTTCGGGAACTTTCAGTGAAATGTCAAAAAGCATAGGAGATACCTCTGAAAAGTTAAGAAGTTTTGGCGATAAAATGAGCGGTGTCGGTGAAAAAATAGCGGATGTTGGTTCTAACATGACAAAATGGATTACAACTCCAATTGTTGGGGCGGTTGGTTACGCAGTCAAAGCTTACGCAGATCTGGAACAAGCCGTGGGCGGTGTTGAAACACTGTTCAAAAGCTCATCAAAAGAAGTAATTTCAAATGCTGAAAAAGCCTATAAAACAGCTGGAATATCATCTGTTAAATATATGGAACAAGTTACTTCATTTTCAGCTAGCTTATTACAAGGTCTTGGCGGGGATACTGCTAAGGCTGCCAAGGTGGCAGATAAAGCTATCATTGACATGTCTGACAACGCCAACAAGATGGGTACATCTATTGAGTTAATCCAAAATGCTTACCAAGGTTTTGCGAAAGGTAATTTTACGATAGAATTAATGTCCGCTGCATAGGTGACTATGTAGATGAAAGTGTGTGAACCCTACTAGGGGTGTGAAGTCAAAATATAGCAGGAAATGGCTATTGAGATGGCTTTGCTAACAGGGGAAGTCTAAAACGATTATAGCTTTTCGTCATGATTATCCTGTGCTAAGCTTTATGCGTATAAACCAAATTATTATTGACTGATAGATGATAATTTGGTATAATATATAAAGAAAGTCAAACGACTATGAGTTTGTTACTCAGTACTGTATCTATTAGTACGATATGGGAAGTGCACACCAACTTTAAAGGAGAATGAAAGCTATGGAGATGTGGAAAGATATTGATGATTTACCGGGGTATTCTATAAGCAATAAAGGAAGAGTCATGAAAAATGATACAGGTCAGATTATGGTGCTGGGCAAGAATAACGGATACGTTAGAATCGTTGTTGCTAAACACGTCCATAGGCTTGTAGCTAAAGCTTTTCTTGACGAACCTGAAAATGAAGAACAACTATGGGTAGACCATATAGACGGAAACCGTTCTAATAATGATGTTTCTAATTTGAGATGGGTTACTCCATCAGAAAATAGATTGGCGTTTGGCCATGAACAAAGAAGCATAAATAAACGGAGAAAAGTTAGAGCGACACATCTCGATGGCAAAGAAATAATTTTCGAATCAAGACAAGCCTGTGCTGAGTATTTTGGAACATCTGACAGCGAAGTTGTTTACAACAAGCGATATCAGAAGCACTCGTCTAAAAAAAGGACGAATCCAAATGCGCATGATAAAAAAGGCTGGATCTTTGAAAAAGTTGAAGATATAGTCTAATCCCTTAAGGTTTACGAAAAATCGTAAGCCTTTTTAAATACCACGAAAGTGGGGGTATAAATGGTTAGATAACTTAAAACTGGGTAAACCTAAAAAACTAGCTCAGTATAAACCTCGTGAAAACGGTGAAACTCTAAACACATTATTATGTGCATGACAATACCGTGCTAAGCCTTTTTTAAAGGAAAGTGTAACGACTATCGAAACAGATTAAGCATTCTTATTTATAAAATAAGGTGCTTTTTTAATGGAGTAGAGTACACCCAAGTGGGTGGAAGTGCGAGGGTGCAGAAATGTACAAGAGATAGTCTAGTCTATATAGAAATATATAGCAGTTCATAAGAGAACGGTCATAAATTAACGACTTATGGCGAATATAAACGTACGGTGGCTCAAGGGAAGAAATGCAACGATTGCTTGAAAAAGCTGAAGAACTAACAGGAATTAAATATGACATAAACAACTTGTCAGATATTATCGAGGCAATCCATGTAATCCAAACCGAGCTTGGGATTACTGGAACGACTGCAGAAGAAGCTGAATCAACTATAAGTGGGTCTTTTAATCAGATGTTATCATCATTAAACAACCTATCAGCAGGTTTCGGTGATAAGAATGCAGATATAAAAAAATTGATGAATGAACTAGAACAATCCACTAAAACTTTTGTAACCAATGTATCCAATGTATTAAAAACAATATGGGACAACTTACCACTTGAACCTTGGCAAAAATGGACTTTTGGGGTAGTTGCATTGGCTGGACCAGTTTTATTAGTCTTTGGGCAATTAATTGTTGGAATTGGTAGTTTAATAACTGCATTTGGAACAATAGGAGGCGCAATATCTGGCATAGCTGGATGGTTTGGAGCGTTAACAGCTGAAGGCGGAGCTTTAGCAGGTGTATTTGGTTCGCTTGGTGCTGGACCTATAATCGCAATTTTTGCAGGTATAGCTCTTGCAGTTGGATTAGTTGTGTTAGCTATAAAAGATTTATGGACGAATTCCGAAGCTTTTAGAACTGCTGTAACAGAAATTTGGACAAGTATTTCAACGATGTTAACAAATGTTTGGAATAGTTTTATATTGCCTGTTTTTCAAGCAATAAAAGAAATAATAATGTCAGTAGTTGAAGAATCGTTAATTCCTTTATATAACAGTTTTAAACAGACATTAGAGGATATAGCTATTGAATTGTCAATCTTTTTAAAAAAAGCAGAACCATTTATTTCTACACTTGCTGAACTTTTTGGGAAAGTTCTTCCCCCTGTGCTTGAAACTTTAGGCGCTGTATTTAAAGGGGCGTTTGCAATTATCGCAAATGTAATGACCGTTTCATTTCAAACAATTAGTGGAATAGTAAAAAGCATACTTGAAGTATTAGGAGGATTAATAACTTTCATTACTGGTGTATTTACTGGGGATTGGCGCAAAGCTTGGCAGGGAATTGTGGATATGCTAGGCGGAATATTAGGTGGAATTGTTGCTATTTTTAAAGGAGTTATGAATGGTGTTATAGGCATTATCAATGGCGCAATAAGTGGCATTAATAGCTTAATAGGCACTGTTAATAAAATTCCCGGGGTGAATGTTGGCACTATTGGGAATATCCCTTACCTTGCTAGAGGTACTGACAATTGGCAAGGTGGCTTCGCTCGAATGAATGAAGGTGGACGTGGGGAGTTAACTTACTTGCCTGGTGGCTCTGTGGTAGTTCCACATGATATTAGCATGAAATATGCAAAAGAGAGCGCTCGTTCGCAATCAGGAATGGTAATGATCAGCGGTAATGATGAAATAGCTAAAAATGCCCTTAAATTAGCAAATGAAGCTGTTAAACGCCCTATTGTGTTAAATATCAATGGGCATGAGGTCGCTAGAACAACAGGTGGAGATATGAGAGACTATTTAAATAGTCGAGATATGACATTAAAACGATTGAGAGGTGAGGTTTAGATGACTACAATGACTTTTAATGATGTGGATTTATCTAGCCTCATCACTATCATGTCTGTCAATCGTGACATCGGTAACAATCGGCAAGCCGAAACTAATGACGCCCCATTTATTGGCTTACATGTTAAAAAAATCAAGACTAGCGCAAAAATAATCACAGTTGATTTTTATTTAAAGGACAGGACAAACGAGTACGCATTAAACCAGCTAAAACATAAATTAGCTGGTATTTTTAATGTCAATGAGCAAGTTAAAGTGACTTTTAGCGATGAGCCTGACAAATATTATCTAGCTATACCAATAAATAAAATATCGGCTAGCGATCCAATCGCTTGGCTAAGTCTAGTAAGTTTGGAACTGCTTGTTCCAGACGGTGTAGCCCACTCCGTCACGTATAAAAAAGCAACTGTGATGTCTGAGGCGGACGGCAAGCAAATTTTTGAAGTGACTAATAACGGTAATACGGACGCATTCCCCATTATCACCATCAAACACGGCACGGAAAATGGTTATCTAGGATTGGTAAATCAAACAGGGATATTCGAGGCTGGAAGTCGAGAAGAAACAGATCGTGAAACTGTCAATAAGTCTGAAATATTGCTTGATTATCGTGATGCTAAGATTGTCCAAGGGTTTAATAATGCTCAAAAAAACGTAGCGATCAATAATACTAATTTGCTAACACTTAAAAACACATTGTCTGTTATTGACTTGTGGGATAAAAAGCACATCAAGACAACATATAGAAATATGACAGGTTATAACGGAGGAAGTCTCACTTGGCCAATACCCGCTGACTCAAAAGGAGAGGCAGGCTCGTTGAACGATTGCATTTGGTGGAGACAAACGATGTGGAATGATGGTTTTAACCAATATGGCTTTATCCAAGTAACCGTATCGGACGAAAATGACCAATTTTTATATGGTGTCGAAACCTATAAGAGGTCTCAAGGTATAGATTGTGAGTACAACATTTTGGCCAGTGATGGTAACGGCAGCTTTGAAGTTTTAAAACGATTTACTTTTAAAGGGACTAATGAGTCTAGTGAAAATCCATTTAATACAGTTAATGGATTTGCTGAAATTAAACGAAATGACGACAAGTTATCTGTAGCGTGGAAAGGGTCCTCAATCCCGCTGGTAGCAAAAGGAATTAAGGGCCGTAAATCTAAAAAAATACACGTCATTATTGGTTCTATTGGTAGCAATCCAATGGTTGCGCACTTGTACTTAGACAGTCTCTATTATCGTAAAGATTTTATCGAGTCAATAGAAGATGTACCAAATAGATTCAGCGCAGGAAGCGAAGTTGTTATCAATAGTGAAAATGACACTTTTACAATCGACGGAATTAAAAAGATAAGCGAGATTATTGATATCCCAGACTTTATCAAAATTCCTCCAGGGAAAACAAACATAGAGTTGTACACTTCACAGTGGGTAGAATCAAAACCGCAAGTTGAAATTAAATTTGAAGAAAGGTATCTATAATGCTTATTACAATACACAATGCAGGTCTTGAAAAGGTAGCTTTTATCGACAATGACAAGCAAGATACCTTGAATTATTACAACGACAAGTTTTCGCAATACCTGAAAACAGCTAACTCGACTTTTGAGTTTACCGTTTACAAAAAAGGTATCAAATCAGACACAGTTAAAGAAAAGGCCTATCTGACATTAACAGAGAGGTCTTTTGTTTCGTTTAAATATAACGGACGCACTTATTTGTTTAATGTTATGACAACTGACGAAACAGACACAGAAATCCATTGTTACTGCGAAAATCTGAATCTCGAACTACTAAACGAGTATGCAGGACCTTATAAATCTGCAAATCAATTGTCATTTGTTGATTATTGCAATTTATTTGGTGTTTTAAAATATGGTGCGATAACAATCGGAGTCAATGAGGTAGCTGACCAAAAACGAACCATCGAATGGACTGGCCAAGATACTAATCTCAAACGCTTATTATCCATTGCTAATAATTTTGATGCAGAAATCGAATTTGTGACAAATCTTAAAAGCGACTCTAGTTTAAAGTCTTTTGTCATGAATATCTACAAAAAAAATGATGGTAAGAATCAAGGTGTAGGAAAACGCCGTGACGATGTCATTTTATCGTATGGCAAAAATATTGATGGTGTTAGACGTAAGATTGATAAGACTGGTGTATTTAATGCAGTTTATCCACGAGGTAAAGCTACAGTGACAACAACGACTACAACTGTTAAACAGGGGTCAGCAAAACTTGGAACTGTTACTTGGTCAGGAGGTAATCTTAATTACGCTGGGCATAACATTCCATCAGCTATTGTCGGCGAGATATTAAGTCTGTGTACACAACATAAATTGTTACCGTCAGGCGTATTTAGTCAACTATACTTAGAGTCATTTTGGGGGAATTCCAACGTTGCTCGTGTCGATAATAACTGGGGTGGTTTAACGTGGTCAGGCTCAACAACAAGGCCATCAGGTGTTAAAGTTACGCAAGGTAGTCCGAGACCATCAGCAGAGGGCGGTTATTATATGCACTTTGCTAATATATCTGATTACTTTAAAGATTACACCTATCTTTTGGCAGAGCAAGGCATCTATAAGGTAAAAGGTGCAAATACTATTGACGACTATACAAAGGGCCTGTTTAGAGTAGGCGGTGCAACATATGATTATGCTGCAGCTGGATATGCTCATTATGCACCGTTAATGCGAGACATTAGGTCTGGTATCAACCGCAATAATAACAATGCGATGGATAATATTGACAATCAATTTAAATCCATGGGTACAGTCGGGCAATCGCCAGTTACTCAGATTGCCAGTAAAACAAAATCCGTACTTGATCAAGCGTCGACTTTAAAAGGTAGATTGGTTGGGAGTGGTCAGTGCTACGCATTGTCTGCTTGGTATGCAAATGCATTAAACGGTCCAGGTCTTGGTGGAGGTGTCACTAGTTTAAGAGGGCTTATCGGCGGCGGTATGGCAGCATCACAAATCGGCACAGATTACAACTGGGGTCAGTTCGGCTGGAAATCAATAGTCCCTCGAAGCGTGGCTGATTTGATACCGGGTGCGATTGCAAACATCAAAGCAAACGCAGGTGGCCCAGTCTATACTAGCGGTTGGGGGCATACTGTAGTTATTAAAGCTATCTCTGGCGATACACTTACAGTCTTAGAGCAAAACTTCGCAGGGCATCAATACGTTGAAGAACGTAACTACTCAGCTAGTGCTTATTTAGGCGTTGTCCAAACTGTTTGTTATCCACCTGAAATCGTCCAAGGAAAACGCATCAATGGCACAACAGAGCCTACACCAGACAGCACAACAGAGACCTCAACAACGAGCGAAGAAAAAACTATCACTATCTCAAATGCTCTTTACAGAGAGTGGAAAAATGATAAAGGCGATGTTGAATTTTATGTAAAAAATGGGATGTTATATGCACCAATCTCTAAAGACCTCTATCCATCTGCTTTCAGTGGAAGAGAGATAGACGATAACTGGATTAGAAAAGACATTGAAGTCCAAACTGATGCAGAGGAAGTGCTTATATCAACTGCATTAGCAACGCTACGAAAAAACGCTTATCCTGCGATTACCTACGAAGTTGTTGGATATGTAGCTAATCTTGATGTTGGTGACACAGTTAAAATCAGCGATAAAGAGTACAGTCCTAGCCTGACATTAGAAGCGAGGGTCAGCGAACAACACATATCGTTTACAGAGCCAAATCAAAATAAAACTGTTTTTGATAACTACAAAGCCCTCGAAAACAAAACATCATCAATCTTAATAGACCGCATGAATGATATAGCTGAAGAAGCTAAACCATACGACTTAAGATTAATCACTGACAACGGGACTACGTTTAAAAATAGCACTGGAAGAAGCGTACTTACTGCTGAATTGTGGAAATCAAACAAAAAGTTTAATGCAACCTTCCAATTTAGGAATTTTGACACGTTGCTAGCTAGTGGTCTAACTTATACCGTTGACGGTTCAACAGTTCCGATTGAAAAGCCTTTTTTAGTATCAGTTGATGCATTTATTGGAAATGACTTAGTAGCTACAAGGCAAATAACATTTACTAATACAGGCGACGGTGTATCACCAATCTTGATGGTCATCAAGTCATCAAATGGCAACATATTTAAAAACAACATTATAAGCACTCGTTTAATTGCGACACTTTGGCGTGATAACAAGGAGATAGACATAGCAGGAAATGATTTTGCCTACGTTTGGACTAAAAAAAACGCTGACGGAACTCTTGATAAGACTTGGAATGCACAACATCAGACAAGTCAAAAATCAATAACAATCACACAATTTGACATCTGGCAACGAGCAACATTTGACTGTGATGTCACACCAATTTAAAAAGGAGAAAAAATAAATGGTAGTAGTTTCGAGTGGTCAGATTACACTGACTGATTTATCAGATGCACCTGTTTTAAGCGCTTTTATAACAGCTAGCGCAAACACAACTCAAATGTATGATGGAACTGGGCAGACTTGGTCCCCATCTTACGCTAGTACACCACAGACATTAACATTAAATTTAACAAAGGCTGGGAGCGGAACATCGATTTTATCAGGTGTGTCAGGACCTGTTACGTGGTCTCGGATTGATAACGGTGCATCTACATCTATTACTAGCACAACTAACACTGATACTCAGTACCTTTCAGGCACTTCTAACAGTGTCTTAACAACTAAAGTCAATGTGCCAATAAATGGAAATGGTTCACGCTTTATTGCAACCGGGAATTGGTTAGACCCAATTAGTGGGTTGTTAGTTCCGTTTTCAGCAACCATAGACCTGTTTGTTATTCAATTAGCAAAATCGCCATTAATTGCTAGTGTCTATACTGGTTCTGGTGGTGCATTTTACAATAATTTACCAGCCACTTTAACTATCAATGCTGATTTATATAAGGGTGGTCAGTTATCAGGCGGAAATAAACAAATTAAATTCTTTTATGCTTCTAGTTCTGTAGTATCAACAAGCTCAACTGGTTATGATGCAGACGGTGGTCTTGGTTGGTATTTATGCCAAACCAACACAGTAGGGGCTAGCGCCAATGTTGCACCAACAGCAGTTAACGTGACATCGCAAGGCATTTTAACAGTTACAGCAGATTTTATCACAAATGCACAAACTTTCAAAGCTGTTATTATTGATAAAGCCGGTGGAACGTCTGGAACAGTAGTAACTGGAATTGCAACACTAATTGACTACTCAGACCCAATTGCAATTGTTATGGAATCAACGTCTGGAGACGTATTTAAAAACAATCAAGGATCAACAACGATTACCGCTAAGCTCTATCAGTCAGGACAGGAGATTGACACAACTGGTAGCAAATACACTTACAAATGGTCTAAGCGTGACCAAAATGGCGTCTTAGATGCTAACTTTGGTGGCACTGGCAATCAATACAAAACAGGTAAGTCAATTACTGTTAAAGCAACTGATATTAATATCAAAGGTACTTATTTTTGTGAGGTAAACGGATGATAAAAGCACATATTGAGTTAGGCGGACAACTTGAAATCATTGATTTTAAAGTTGATACGAAAAAAGAAGCCATTGAAAAAATCTGGGAAACTTATGGAATGGCTACGCCAATCATCGATTTATTCGACGAGACGGAAGTAGGTGATTCTATTGGCAATACTAGCGAGTAGTTCCTATACAATAACTAATTTAATTGACGGTGCAGATGGCAAGACCCCATATTGGCACACTGCTTACGCAAACAGTGCGGATGGTAAAACAGACTTCAGTTTAACCGTATCTGACGGTAAGCGTTACATCGGTCAATATACTGACTATGTAAGTGCAGACAGTTCAGACCCTACCAAGTACAAATGGGTTGATATGGTTGGCTCTATCGTTTTGAGTACAGGTAATTTGCTTGCTAGTAAATATCTTATTAATAACTACTCCTCTAAGTCCTTTACTTTAAAAGCTTGGGCTAATGCATTTGTGGAAGCAATTAATATTCCTGATATTTTTAAAGAGGGCGAAACGTATACTATTAGCTTTGATGCTGAAATTATTGAAAAATCAACAATATTGACAATTTACGCCAAACAAGTTGGCTTCGCTTTGTGGTCACGATCAGCTAATTCAATTTTTCCGTTTTTTTTGAAAAATTTGTCTGATCTTAATCAAAAAGGACGCTTTGAATTAACATTTAAATGCCCCAAAATTGAAGCTGATACAAAGCTACTAGTCTACACTAACCGTTATTTTGATGGCACTAAAGTAGATTATGACATAGTTAAATTTGATAACCTTAATGTCACGATTGGTAATGTTGTTAACAAATCTTGGTTACAACCGATTGAAGACATCGATGCAAAAATCGACTCAAAAGCAGACCTAGCGCTCACCCAAGCGCAGTTGCTAGCGCTCGAGGAGCGAACATCACTAGCTCGTGAAAATGCAATTGCCGAGGCTATGCAAAACACTATTAGCGAAGTTGAGGCTAGATATAAGTTGTGGTACGAGACAACCACAAAAGACGAAAAACAAAAGGTTGCGTCTGATATAGCATCGCTCTTTGATAGAACAGTAGAGCTAAATCAAAAACTTGGTGAGGCATCAGCCAAATTTGAATTTATTAACAACGAAACACTCATCGGCGAAGAGGGGATAGCAATTGGTGATAAAGAGGGTAAAGCTAAATTGTTTATGTCACAGGATAGCATTAGCTTCGTCACAAACGGTACCGCTCAGATGACGTTAACTGGTGACACTTTGATGATTAAAAACGGTCTGTTTACCGAGCGCATACAGATTGGAAAATATGTTGAAGAAGTGTATGATGCTAATCCAAACTTTAATGTCATCAGGTATATAGGATAGGGGGTGAATCATGGGTACTAATACATTTACTGGTGGTTGGGGTGGAAACCTAACACTTGAGATTATCTCGGCATGGAACTCTCAAAATACAGTTGGAAACTTTAGCACAGTTAACGTGCAAGTGTTCTTACGCATGTCATCGTACGGTATGATTTCGCTGTCTGAGAATCGACCATTGAAAATTACAGTGGACGGTTGGTCTGAGACTGTCAATATCAACCCATCTATCAGCCAAGGTCAATACAAGCAGATTTTAGCTAAGGATTATCGAGTTAATCATAATTCTGATGGCTCTAAACCTCAATTTAATATATCTGCTTACTTACCTATTAATTTTAGCAATTATGGTGAGGCAAGCGTATCAGAGCTTATCAGATTGCCGACAATTAAGCGTGCTAGTACATCAAGTGCGATTAGTGGAACTTTGGGTAGTGCAGTAGCAATCAACGTCACAAGACAAGATGCTAGCTTTAAACACACCATCAAGTATGACTTTAAAGGTACAACTGGCACGATTGCAACTGGAGTTGATACGAGTTATTCGTGGACTTTACCAACATCATTTGCTAGCTTAATGCCAAACGAATTAACAGGTACTGGCACATTTACGGTCGAGACCTACTCGGGGTCATCAAAAATCGGAGAGAATAAATACTCTCTATCAGTATCTGTGCCGGATAATGCAACTTATAAGCCAAAGCTGACAAGTATCAGCTTATCTGATGCTAATACTTCCACCGGTAGTCTAATCACTGGTAATAACTTTGTACGGATTTTAAGCAATGTAAAAGTCGCATTTAGCGGGGCTACTGGCTCAAACGGTGCAAGTATCGTTGGTTATCGTGCCGAAATTGTTGGCAAAGGCAACGTGATAACTGCTAACGGTGGAACACTTGGCATGATGGATTATGTCGGCTCAGCAACCGTGAGAGCAACTGTCACTGATAGTCGCGGATTAACATCTGCACCAGTTGACGTAAGTATTAATGTGATTGATTATTTTCTACCTTTTGTTACCTCGTTTAAAGTCACAAGAGCTAAGTCTAATCCAAACATTTTACAATTGTCACCTATCGTTAAAATCGCACCTTTGATGGTCGGAGGAATCCAAAAAAATCAACTTAAAATAAAAGTTGATGTTGCACCTTATGATACTGGTATTTTTGTTACAGACAACGGTGCAGCGACTAATACATGGACAACTGTATCAAGCTTTAACGGTGAGCTATTAAATCTTGGTGGAACTTACGACAAATCAAAGTCGTGGATAGTTAGAATTGTACTCAGTGATAGTCTTATGCAAGCATCGCCAGTTACTCAGACGATATCAAGTGAGTTTGCATTGATGACCAAAGCACCTACTGGAGTGGCATTTGGTAAAGTTTGGGAGCGTGGCATCATTGATGCTGAGGGAGATGTCTACATTAGTGGCAAGACAGAGACTAAATCATTAACTGTTGATGGATTTGCGATTAGTAAATTAGCTTTGTTAAACATGATGTACCCAATCGGGGCAATCTATATGAGTACGTCATCAGCTAATCCAAGCACGTTAATGGGTGGTACGTGGGTCAGATACGCTCAAGGCCAAACAATTGTCGGTGTAAACGAAAATGACTCAGATTTTAATACTGTCGGTAAGACAGGTGGTGCTAAGACTCACAAATTGACAGTCAATGAGTTGCCAGCCCATCAGCATGAGGTTAACACAGAAGCTGGAACCGCAGGAAATGCGAGCGGTTGGCAAAACGTTGGGAGTGTTATGAGGTCAGCTCAAACTAGTTACACACAAGGTGTAAAAACTAACTCGGTTGGTGGTGGTCAAGCGCATAACAACATGCAACCGTATATTACGACATATATTTGGTTAAGAACTGCGTAAAATTAACACTCGAATAAAACAGATAATAAACTCAAGAAAGGAGTTACTTATGTTAAATATAACGTCAAAATATCCGAAGCAAATGGCTGATGGGTCATTGTCAGGAACAAGTGTCATCATTGATGGCACTGATGAACACGCCGGTTGGCACATACCATTGGAATTACCAAAAGAGTATTTAAATACGCCACAAGATGAAGTTATGAAACTTTGTCAGGAATTGATTTTTCAAAAATTGGACCCAGCAAAGGCACTGTCTGAGAAATTTAATCAATTTAACGAATTGGTTGAAAAAGCTGACAAAGTGGCTACAACTGGCAATCTGGCTGCTATGAAATTAATAGAAATTTTGTATTCGAAAGGTACTATAACCGATGAAGATATTGTTGCACTTAATTAAACTCATTTATAAGAAAGAAGGGATAGATATGATGATTAAACTTTTTGCAATTAATTTATTTTACGAAAAAACAACATGGACTCAATTTTTGAAACATAAATTTTCTGAATTGATCAATACAAAAGTTAAAGAAGAACTTGCACTTATGTGTGACGAAGAAACTCTCAAACGCATTTTGGAAAACTAAAGAGGTAGTTATGTGACAGATTTTATTTACAGCGCAGTCGGGTTTGTCGTTGGAATCATGACGATTTACAACATGTTTAACTCTAAGTCTATCAAGCAAGCTACTGACATCACATTGTTGCAGTCCGAAGTTGAACACCTAAAAGTAGATGCTAGACAGTTAAATAGACGTATGGAAACCGTTGAGCAACAGAACCAAACATTGCAAGTTTTGTCAGAGCAAATCAAAAATTTGACATCAGACATCAACGAAATCAAATCAACATTGAAAGGAAAATAATATGAATATTGAAAAATGGTCAAAAAAAGTCTTAATCAAAACGATTAAAACTATGGCGCAGACTGCTGTTGGTCTTATTGGGTCAAGTGTGTTAATCACAGATATTAACTGGCCGACAATGTTATCAGCAGTATTGTTATCAGGACTAACATGTATCTTGATGAATGTATCGCAAATCAAAGACGAGGAGTAAAAACATGAGAGCAATCACACGATTAGCATTAGTAGTAGCAATTGCAATCTTATATGTGCCTATTTCGTTGATTGCTCTTATCGTTTATCCATTTTTTAACAAGGAGAAATAATATGACAATAAATACTGAGCAAGCTATTGCTTGGATGGCTGCTAGACAAGGTAAAGTTACTTACTCAATGGACTACCGAAACGGACCGAGTAGCTACGATTGCTCAAGTTCTGTTTATTTTGCGTTGAGAAGCGCAGGTGCATCTGATAATGGTTGGGCAGTAAACACTGAATATATGCACGATTGGTTAATTAAAAATGGTTATGTTTTAATTGCTGAAAATACAAGTTGGATTGCGCAACGTGGTGACATATTTATTTGGGGTCAACGTGGAGCATCTGCAGGGGCAGGTGGTCACGCAGGGATTTTTGTTGATGCTGACAATATTATACATTGTAATTATGGGTATAATGGCATTACAGTTAACAATCATGATGAAATTTGGTCCTGGAATGGAATGCCATATGTGTATGCGTACAGATACGTTGGTAAACAATCAGAAACACCAAATGTTACAACAAGTGCTATATCTCAATTTGAGCATGAGTTAGACGTTAATACACCATTAACTAATAGCAATATGCCATACTATGAAGCAACGCTGTCAGAAGACTATTATGTTGAGTCAAAACCTGATGCAAATTCAGAGGATAAAGAGTTGCTTGTCGCAGGCACTCGTGTAAGAGTGTATGAAAAAATAAATGGTTGGTCACGGATCAATCATCCACAATCTGCTCAATGGGTAGAAGATAGCTATCTCATTGACGCTACAGATATGTAAATGAAAACCGCTCTCAATTCGAGGGCGGTTTTTTGTGTTATTTAAAAGAAACATCTGCATTATCAACACTTGCGATAAGTTTCATTCTAAGCTCACGTCCGATACATTCAAGGATTTAAACTTAATAAGATATAAGAAAACCCCTCACTAATCAGTGGGGGCTTTTTTTATTTATTCCAAAATTCTTGTTCCGCATTTTTTCGTGCATGTTCAGCGTCAGCTAATCTTGCGAATTGGCCAAGATAAACTGTTTTCTTATCAACATTAATAAATGCTTGATATTTACCTTTACGCTTATTGTAATAAACTCCACGCACGCCAGTTGTGCTTTTAGCAGTCGGTTTTGTCGACTTTAAAGATTCAGGATCTCGTATAGCGTTCATAAATTCTTTTGATGCACCTAGCAAACAACCGCATGATTTCGTGACTTCACTTTCGTTTGAATTGAGATATGTGTAATTACCGCAATGCTTGCATTCACAAAGCCAATCGACACGTTGATTTTCACTTTCTTTTTTGACGATAACTTTAAAATTATCGTTTTCATATCCAATTAAATCTTTATACCTTTTTCTTTTAAGGTCGTCATTTAGACAACCACACGATTTAACTTTTCCGTTTTTTAAATGATCACCACGAACAAATGTTATTTTTCCACAGTCGCACATGCAATGCCACAAAACCTTACCATTTTTCGCTCGTTTGCCAACATCACCTAAAACAGTCAAGCGCTCAAAGCGCCGTCCTGTCAAGTCATTTTTAGCAGTCATATTATTTAATTACTGTGCCTTTTTCAGCATATTCTGCAACAAGTTCAGTTACTTCATCAATTAAATCTTCATTTTTGTCAATGCTCCAAACAATTGTATCAGAACCGTATTGTTTATATAAATCAACTGCTTGTCCCATTGTTTCGACTTGAGTGTTTAAGTTTTTAGCTTCGTTAGTTACTTCGTAGTTTTTCATTTTGTTTTCCTCTTTTGCTTATTTATTTTATATACTTATTATATACAATATTGTATATAATGTCAAGCGTTTTTATCAACTTTTTTGAATTTCCTCAGAATATTTTGTTAGTTTGCTAGCAACTTCTAGCGATATATTCCCGAGCTTTATTTTGCCATTTTTTAAAGATGACAATTTTGATTGTGCAACACCTGTACTTTTCGATATTTTATACTGAGTCTCATTTTCCAATAACCATTTTATTTTTTTACTGTCTGCTTTCATAATTCCTCCTTTTTTTATGCAACAGTAGCATATAATTGAACTGCTTTGATTGCTTGTTTCCAAACATTTGTTGACCACATTTCTTTAGCCATGTCGTCAACGTAGCGAACTTTTTCTACTGCGGTTACTTCAGCAGTTACGCCAAGTTTACGACAAGCCCAGTCCCAAGCTTTAGCTTCTTCAGAAAGAGGAGCATTAGCTTCTTTTTCAGCCATTCTTTCAACGATAGCTTTTTCACGACCCCAAGCTTCTTTAAGACAGTCAGAGAAAGTTTTTTGACCATATACTAAAGCAGTAGCGTATTCATAGTCGCAAGTATCAAAATTATCACTGTTGAACAATGTCCAAGCTTGTGTCATGATTTCTGATTTGTTGTATTTAGCCATTTTGTTTTTCCTCTTTCTTATCTTTATATACTTATTATATACAATATTGTATATAATGTCAAGCGTTTTTATCAACTTTTTTAAATTATTTTTTACGTCCTCTACAACGGACATTTAGCATAATGGCGGTTATAACGGAAATAAAAATATTAATTATTATATTTAATAGAAGAAAGTTTTTACTAGAATACAAAAAAGCTAACTAGTTGTCTATTAGTTGTCTCTTATGTAAGAAAGAATAGAAAGGTATAGAAAAGAACAAAACAAAAAACCTTGATTTAACAAGGTTCTAAGAAGGTTTAGTAAGTTTTACGAAATAAAGATGGAGCTGGTGGGAGTCGAACCCACGTCCAAACACCTGCCAACATATTTGTCTACAACCATAGGTTATGTATTGATTTAACCCGTCAGGGACACATAACTCAAGCCACTGATGTGCGAGTCTAAAAATCTCTTAGTAAGGCTCTAGACAAAACCTCACTCGTAGCTTGCTATTTTAAGACTTCTAGCAGGACACAAGCAATCTTGTAGAAGTCACGCTAACTGGTTATTAAGCAGCTAATGCGTAAGTGTTTGTATTTTTTGCAGTTATATTTAACTGGCATTTTACATCTGCCGATGGGTCGCAAAACATGTCTCATAATGCCTGTCGAATCCGTAACAACCCCTTAAAAAACAGTAAATTAAACTTTACTAGACTAGTATACCAAAAAAAGTTTCAGATAGCAAAAATCAATTTCTTGTGGTATGATTAAGCTATGAAAATGCACAATTCAAAAGCCTATTCTTTTTTTCAAAAATTATTTAAAGTTTTAGGGGTTATTGCCTTAATAGGAAGTTTTATTATTGCTTTTTGGCTCTATAAATTAGGAATTCTAAATGATAGCAATGCTTTGAAAGATTTGGTTCATTACTATAAGTTTTGGGGGCCGGTTGTCTTTATCATTGTACAGATTTTTCAAATTGTTTTTCCTGTTATACCAGGTGGGATTACGACAGTTGCTGGCTTTCTAATATTTGGTCCTGTTCAAGGCTTTATTTACAATTACATTGGTATTATAATAGGAAGTTTTATTTTATTTCAGTTGGTTCGGGTTTATGGGAAAAAATTTATCTTATTATTTATGGATGACCAAACTTTTTTAAAATATGAAAAAAGATTAGAAACATCAGGTTTCGAAAAATTTTTTATCATCTGTATGGTATCTCCAATCTCACCTGCTGATGCTATGGTTATGATTATTGCTCTAACAAATATGTCTTTAAAGCGGTTTATGCAAATTATTGTGATTGCTAAGCCATTCTCAATTATCGGCTATAGTTATCTTTTTATTTTTGGTGGAGATGTTATCAGATGGTTTATCAAGTAAAAAAGGTTGGAAAATGATCCAACCTTTTTATTGTAAATTCAATTTGTGTTTCATGATGAAATGTGTTGCAAAATAGAAAGTGACCAATTCAATAACGGTTTCTCCAAGTAAAACATACATGTAACGATTTCTCAAAAAGTCAAGATCCATTGTTTCGTTAAAATCAAAACGAAAGAGATTGGTATTGATTTGTGAGAAGAGAATAGTTATAAGAACTGTTATAACTGCATAGGCAATAAAGGCTTTTAGACCTCGTCTATTGGCAAAAAGTTGACCAATTGAGATTGAAAGGTAAATCATCAGTATGCCTGAAAATGTTGACAAAAGAAGATAGCTAATGCCAAATCCAGTTAAGTCTAGATTTTCAAGGATGAGTTGTCCCAAATCACGAAAAGCATTTAGGAATTCAGCAACACTTACCTGAGGAATAATTAAAATCAGGGTTGCGATAACTAAAATAAAGCTATTAAAAATCATGCAAATAAATGATGCCAAAAGTTTAGAGAGAATAAGGTGATGTTCTGATACGGGCAAAGTCATCGTTAGATAACCTTCACGACCAAAAACATTTTGATTAAAGCGACGAATGATAATGAGTAAAGTAGCTAGGAGTGATCCAGCGATGAGAAAACCAAAAATCAGTGTCAGTATCATTGGGAGAATATCCGTTGTCCATGATATTTTGGGGTGGGTCTCGTTGACTTTACTAGAAAGCAATTCAAATGTGAATGATAAGATAACTGCGATAGCAATAATGCTAACATTTAAAGCGAAATACCATTTTCCAATTGATTTAAGTTCATATTTAAATAATTTTCCAAACATTGTTTTCTCCTAGATTTTGTAAGTTTTTCTGAAGAGAGAATCAATAGATTGCCCCTCATTTTCTCTAAGGTCATCGACATTTCCTGAAATAGCAACTTTACCATTTTTAAGGAAGATGGCTTCATCTAAGATAGGTTCAATGTCTGAAATGAGATGTGTAGAGATTAGAACAGAAGCATCCTCACTATAATTGTTGATAATTGTTTTAAGAATATATTCTCTTGCGGCAGGGTCAACCCCACCAAGTGGCTCATCTAGGATATATAATTTTGCTTTTCGGCTCATAACAAGAATAATTTGAACTTTTTCCTTATTGCCTTTAGATAGGTTTTTAAGGCGTTCATCCAAGTCTAAGTTAAGATCTCGAAAGAGACTGTGAGCTTTGTTCTTATTAAAATCAACATAGAAATCATCAAAATAATTAATGATATCGCTGATTTTCATCTCTTCTCGAAGATAAGAAGTATCTGGTAAGTATGAAACAATTCTTTTAGTTTCAATTGACGGGCGAAAACCATCAATCACGATGTCACCTTTATTTGGTTGTAAGAGGCCGTTAATCATTTTGATTAGGGTTGTTTTACCACAGCCATTAGGTCCGAGGAGTCCGATGATTTTACCGCTTGGAATGGTGAAGGTGAGGTCATCAATAACCTTTTTTCCTCCATAGGACTTTGAGACGTGGTGTAGTTGTAAGAGTTGTGACATCTTAAGCTTCCTCCTTTAAAAAGCTCTCTAAAACGGGAATGATTTCAAGGCGATTAAATCCCATTTTTTCCATATTATGACTAAAGGATTGTAATTCGTTTCGAGCTAATTCGCGTCTCTTTGTTGCAATTAATTCTTGATCATCCGTAACGTAACGACCAGCAGTGCGCTGAGAATATACCATTCCTTCGCGTTCTAGTTCAGTAAATGCCCTTTGCATGGTGTTAGGGTTAACACCAGCTGCTTCAGCAAATTCCCTAACTGTTGGAAGTTGATCGCCACTTTTAATTTCTTGGCTCACGATTTGCATCTTGATATGTTGCGCAATTTGAGCATAAATTGGCGATTTTTCATCAAATTTCCAAGACATAGGGTCTCCTCTCTTTATATAAAATTAACTATTGTATCATTTAAATAATACAGAAAAAAATGAGAAAAGTCAAGATAAATGATATTTTCTCATTTTTTGATAAACTCATTCAGAGTAAATAAAATCAGCATCTAAATGGAATTCATAGTATAATAGAGATACTAATTAAGAAGGAGAGATCCATGTTTGCACAAATCGATACAAAAACAGTTTATTCCTTTATGGATAGTTTGGTTGACTTGGAAAGCTATATTCAAAGAGCTAAAGCTTTGGGTTACCAATCAATTGGAATAATGGATAAAGATAATTTGTATGGTGCTTATCATTTTATCAAAAATTGCCAGAAACATGGTCTACAACCTATTTTGGGTTTGGAAATTGACTACCCAATTAATGGAGGAAATCATCCGATTTATTTAATTGCACTTAACAATGCTGGTTATAAAAGTCTTTTGAAAATATCTAGTGCAAAAATGTCTGCACGTTTTGTGCCTTCAGAACTTGTCAATTATTGCCAGAATCTTGCCGTTATTATTCCTTATGAGGATGGCCAGGGCGACCTTGATCTGCCTTTTGATTATTTCCTTGGGATTTATGAAACAACTGATATTCCAGTAACAAAGCGCCAGCTGATTCCATTAAGGCAAGTAAGGTATTTTGAAGAAGAAGACCGTGAAGCCTTGCAGATTTTACATGCTATTCGAGATAATTTAAACTTAAATGAGACTGCTGTGGTTGAAGCTGATCATTTTTTAGAGAACTGTCAGGTGATGACCCAGCGCTTTCAAGAAAAGGCGCCTCAAGCTTTGGAAACTTTAGAAAATGTCCTTGCAAGTATCGACTATCAGTTTGATTCAAAATTGAAGTTGCCAAGATTTAACCGTGAGAAAAAAGCTCATTTGGAGTTGTGCCAGTTAACAGAAGCAGGGCTTAAACAAAGGCAATTGTGGCTTCCGGTTTATCAGGAACGCCTGAAGCAGGAGCTAGCAATTATCTCTGAAATGGGATTTGATGATTATTTTCTTATTGTCTGGGATCTTCTACGTTTTGGGCGTAGTAAAGGCTATTATATGGGAATGGGACGTGGTTCAGCAGCTGGTAGTTTAGTGGCCTATGCTTTGCAGATTACTGGAATTGATCCCGTCAAAAATAACCTACTTTTTGAGCGGTTTTTAAATAAAGAACGCTATAGCATGCCTGATATTGATATTGATTTGCCGGATATCTACCGTTCAGAATTTCTTCATTATGTGCGTGATCGTTATGGTAGGGATCATTCAGCTCAGATTGTCACCTTTTCGACATTTGGTCCAAAACAAGCTATTCGGGATGTTTTTAAGCGTTATGGGGTGCCCGAGTATGAGATTAGTCATTTCAGTAAAAAAATTGGATTTAAGGACACACTAACCAGTGTTTACGAAAAAAATATCAGTTTCAGACAAGCCATTAACAGTAAATTAGAATATCAAAAAGCCTTTGAAATGGCTAGACGCATTGAAGGAAATCCACGTCAAACCTCTATTCACGCTGCAGGAATTGTCATGAGTGATGATAATCTGACAGATCATATTCCACTCAAGCAAGGGGAAGATATGATGATTACGCAATACGATGCTGCTGCAGTAGAGGCAAATGGTCTTTTAAAGATGGATTTTTTGGGCTTGCGGAATCTGACATTTGTTCAAAAAATGAAAGAAAAGGTTGCCAAAGAATTTGGTCAGGATATTCTTATTGAAGATATTAATCTTGAAGATAAAAAAACCTTAGCTCTTTTTGCTCGTGGTGATACCAAAGGGATTTTCCAATTTGAACAAAATGGTGCCATTAGTCTTTTAAAACGGATTAAGCCTGTAAAATTTGAAGAAATTGTTGCTACAACCAGCCTGAATAGGCCTGGAGCAAGTGATTACACTAATAATTTCATTAAGCGTCGTATGGGTCAGGAAAAAATTGATTTAATTGATCCTGTCATTGCGCCCATTTTAGAACCAACTTATGGCATTATGCTTTATCAGGAACAAGTTATGCAAATTGCTCAGGTGTTTGCAGGCTTTACTCTTGGAAAAGCAGATTTATTACGCCGAGCCATGTCCAAGAAAGATGCCAATGAAATGAGCAAAATGGAAGCCGATTTTCTTGAAGGGGCTTCAAAACTTGGGCGTTCGCCTGAAACAGCAAAAGTGCTTTTTAAACGGATGGAAAAATTTGCGGGTTATGGCTTTAATAGAAGTCACGCCTTTGCTTATTCTGCCCTAGCTTTTCAATTAGCCTATTTCAAAGCGCATTACCCATCTGTCTTTTTTGATGTTATCATGAATTACTCTAATGCTGATTATATAACAGATGCCTTAGATTCTGATTTTCGTGTGGTACCATTATCCATTAATACCATTCCTTATACCGATAAGGTTGAAAATGGGACGATTTTAATGGGCATGAAAAATATCAAAGGAATCCCTAGAGACTTAGCTTATTGGATTATTGAAGCACGGCCATTTACAAGCATTGAAAATTTTTTAATGCAATTACCAGAAAAATACCAGAAAAAAGATTTCTTGACACCCTTGATTAGCATTGGTTTATTTGATTGTTTCGAAAAAAACAGACGTAAAGTCTTGGAAAATTCTGATGCTTTAGTAACTTTTGTCAATGAGTTAGGATCTTTGTTTGCGGATTCTTCCTTTGCTTGGGTTGAAGCAGACGATTTTACAAACAGTGAAAAATATCAGATGGAACGTGATTATATTGGCGTCGGTTTAAGCAAACATCCGCTAGTTGAAATGATGCAGAATTTTAAAGGGGATTTCACCTCAATTTCAAAAGTGGTTAAAGACAGCGATGTGCATTTATTGGTGCAAATTGAAACGATTCGTGTGATTCGAACAAAATCAAATGGGCAACAAATGGCCTTTATGACAGTGACTGATACCAAGAAAAAAATGGATGTAACACTATTTCCAGAGCAGTTTATCCGTTTTAAAGAGTTGCTAATCGAAGGGGAAATGTATTATATAGGTGGACGTGTCAAGGAACGTGATGGACGTCTTCAACTGATTTTAAATAGTATGAGTGCGATTAACCTTAAAAAATATTGGATTTTATTAGAAAACCATGAGCATGATCAGGCTGTAGCAGAGATAATTGATCAGTTTCCAGGAGATGTTCCAATCCTTATTCATTACCAAGAGACGAAAGAAACTTTGCAAGTTCAAAATAAATCCGTAGAGGTGTCAAGCCAGTTAGAACAAGCTTTAAAAGAATTTGTAGTGAAAACGGTTTATCAATAAAAATCGGATAATAGTGAAGTAATTTTCAAAGAATTATGCTATAATTAAGACGTTAAATTAATTAAAGGAGTACCCCTAAATGAAACGTATTGCTGTTTTAACCAGTGGTGGTGATGCCCCTGGAATGAATGCTGCGATCAGAGCAGTTGTTCGTAAAGCAATCTCAGAAGGAATAGAAGTATATGGAGTAAACCACGGTTATGCTGGTTTAGTTGCCGGTGATATTTTCCCAATTGACTCAAAAGGTGTTGGTGATAAAATTTCTCGTGGAGGAACATTCCTATATTCTGCTCGCTATCCTGAATTTGCACAACTTGAAGGACAATTAGCTGGTATTGAACAACTTAAAAAACACGGTATTGAAGGTGTTGTCGTTATTGGTGGAGATGGTTCTTATCATGGTGCTATGCGCTTAACAGAACATGGTTTCCCAGCTGTTGGTATCCCAGGTACAATTGACAACGATATTACTGGAACAGATTTTACAATTGGTTTTGACACTGCGGTAAATACTGCTGTTGAAGCTATTGATAAACTTCGTGACACATCATCAAGTCACGGTCGTGCATTTGTTGTTGAAGTTATGGGACGTAATGCTGGTGATATTGCACTTTGGGCAGGTATTGCGACTGGTGCTGACCAAATCATCGTACCAGAAGAAGAATATGACATGGCAACAGTTGTATCTACAATGAAAGATGACTTTGAAACGAAAGGTAAAAATCACCATATCATCGTCCTTGCAGAGGGTGTGATGAGCGGTGAAGAATTTGCTAAAGAATTAAAAGCAGCTGGTTGTACAAATGATTTACGTGTTACTAACCTTGGACATATCCTTCGTGGTGGCTCACCAACTGCTCGTGACCGTGTTTTAGCTTCATGGATGGGGGCACACGCTGTTGAATTACTCAACCAAGGTAGAGGTGGAGTGGCTGTAGGCATTCACAATGAAAAACTTGTTGAAAGTCCAATTTTAGGAACTGAGGAAGAAGGAGCACTCTTTACTCTTGCTGAAGATGGAAAAATCATCGTTAATAATCCTCATAAGGCACGTCTTGACTTTGCTGTCTTAAATCGTTCATTATCAAGATAAGTAAAATCGAGATAAAATATTATTTTTGTAAAACGTCGGTAATCGACAGAAATAAAAGGGAGTTTCATTTAATATGAATAAACGCGTAAAAATTGTTGCAACACTTGGTCCTGCGGTAGAAATCCGTGGTGGTAAAAAATACGGAGAAGATGGCTACTGGGCTGGACAACTTGATGTTGAAGCTTCAGCTAAAAAAATTGCTGAATTAATCGAAGCTGGTGCTAATGTTTTCCGTTTCAACTTCTCACACGGTGACCACGAAGAACAAGGTGCTCGTATGGCAACTGTTCGTCGTGCAGAAGAAATGGCTCGCCAAAAAGTTGGTTTCCTTTTAGATACAAAAGGTCCAGAAATGCGTACAGAATTGTTTGCAGAAGATGCAAAAGAGTACAGCTACACAACTGGTGAAAAAATCCGTGTTGCTACTGAACAAGGAATCCAATCAACTCGTGATGTTATTGCATTGAGCGTTGCTGGTAGCCTTGACATTTATGACGAAGTTGAAGTTGGTAATACTATTCTTATCGACGATGGTAAACTTGGTCTTAAAGTAGTTGAGAAAGACATCGCAAGCCGTCAATTTATCGTTGAAGTTGAAAATGATGGCATCATCGCTA
Organism: Streptococcus iniae; assembly: GCF_030732225.1. NCBI lineage: Bacteria > Bacillati > Bacillota > Bacilli > Lactobacillales > Streptococcaceae > Streptococcus > Streptococcus iniae. The sequence continues at coordinate 948,859 of NZ_CP132230.1, forward strand.
AACAAAAAGGTGTTAACATCCCTAACACTAAAATCCCATTCCCTGCACTTGCAGAACGTGACAATGCTGATATTCGTTTTGGTCTTGAACAAGGTCTTAACTTTATTGCAATCTCATTTGTTCGTACAGCAAAAGATGTTGAAGAAGTTCGTCAAATCTGTCGTGAAACTGGAAATGATCATGTTCAATTGTTTGCTAAAATCGAAAACCAACAAGGTATTGACAACTTAGATGAAATCATTGAAGCTGCTGATGGTATCATGATTGCTCGTGGTGATATGGGTATTGAAGTACCATTTGAAATGGTTCCAGTATTCCAAAAAATGATTATTACTAAAGTTAATGCTGCAGGTAAAGCTGTTATTACTGCAACAAACATGCTTGAAACGATGACTGATAAACCTCGTGCAACGCGTTCAGAAGTTTCAGATGTTTTCAATGCTGTTATTGATGGTACTGATGCAACAATGCTTTCAGGTGAATCAGCTAATGGTAAATACCCTGTAGAATCTGTTCGTACAATGGCTACAATTGATAAAAATGCTCAAACTCTTCTTAATGAGTATGGTCGTTTAGATTCATCAACTTTCCCACGTACAAACAAAACGGATGTTATTGCTTCAGCAGTTAAAGATGCAACACATTCAATGGATATCAAACTTGTTGTTACTATTACAGAAACTGGAAATACAGCTCGCGCAATTTCTAAATTCCGTCCAGATTCAGATATTTTAGCTGTAACTTTTGACGAAAAAGTTCAACGTGCTTTGATGATCTACTGGGGAGTTAACCCTGTCCTAGCTGAGCGTCCTGCATCTACAGATGACATGTTTGAAGTTGCTGAAGAAGTTGCTTTGAAATCAGGTCTTGTACAATCAGGCGACAACATTATCATTGTTGCTGGTGTACCAGTTGGTACTGGTGGAACAAACACAATGCGTGTTCGTACAGTAAAATAATCAAAAATCAAGTCGTGAATAACCTTCACGGCTTTTTTATATTCTAATCATTCAAACTATTGAAACTTCTAACCTTTTGTTATTATAGATATCATGCTATAATAGTGTAAAGACTAGGAGTAAATATGGTAAAAAGAGATTTTATTCGTAATATAGTATTTGGACTTATTTTAATTGTTGTTGCAATTCTATTAAGAGTTTTTGTGTTTTCTACTGTTAAAGTTGATCAGGCAGCAGCCAATTCTTATCTTAAAACAGGCGATATCGTCACTGTCAAAAAAAATATGGAACCTAATTACAAAGATTTCGTGGTCTACACTGTAAAAGGTAAAGACTATATGAGTCGTGTCATTGCAAGTGAAGAACAAACAGTGACCTATATGGACGATATTTTTTATTTGAACAATAAGGTTGAAGATCAAACCTATATTGAAAAACAAAAAACTGATTTCTTAAGCACCTCCCCTATGGGGTCATTGTTTACTGATGACTTTAACATTTTGACTATTTCTGGTGGCAAAGTCAATAGTATACCAAAGGGCAAGTACTTAGTATTAAATGATAATCGTGTGAATCGTATGGATAGTAGAACTTTTGGTTTTATTGATCAATCACAAATTAAAGGGATTGTAACCTTTAGAATTTTACCTTTGAAAGATTTTGGATTTGTTGAAGTAGAGTAGCATTAGGCTACTCTTTTTTAGTGAAAAAACACCAAACTATACCAATTTCTGTTTGACAATAAAAAATCATTATTATATACTGTAAACATAGCATTTCTGAAAGAAAATTAGACTATACCAATTTTGATAATTAATAGAAAGAAGTAAGTTTTCTTACTTAGGTAAAAAAAATGTGTGGAATTGTTGGAGTTGTAGGCAATCGTAATGCAACTGATATCTTAATGCAAGGACTTGAAAAATTGGAATACCGTGGCTATGATTCGGCTGGTATTTTTGTAGCCAATGGTGACCATTCAAACCTCGTTAAATCTGTTGGTCGTATTGCTGATTTACGTTCTAAAATCGGTATTGATGTTGCTGGTCATACTGGTATTGGACATACACGTTGGGCAACTCATGGTCAAGCTACTGTAGAAAATGCTCATCCTCACACATCAGCAAGTGGACGTTTTGTTCTTGTTCACAATGGTGTTATTGAAAACTATCTTCAAATGAAAGAAGAATTCTTAACAGGTCATGATTTCAAAGGGCAAACAGATACTGAAATTGCAGTTCATTTGATTGGTAAATTTGTTGATGAAGATGGTATGCCTGTCCTTGATGCATTTAAAAAGGCTCTGTCAATCATTGAAGGGTCATATGCTTTTGCATTGATTGATACTGAAGATGCTGAGACTATTTATGTTGCTAAAAACAAATCCCCACTACTTATTGGATTAGGGGAAGGCTACAACATGGTATGTTCTGATGCCATGGCTATGATTCGTGAAACAAGTGAATTTATGGAAATCCATGACAAAGAACTTGTTATTTTAACAAAAGATACTGTAACTGTAACGGACTATGCTGGAAATGAAATGGAACGTGGGTCATACACTGCAGAGCTTGATCTTTCTGATATTGGTAAAGGAACTTATCCTTTTTATATGCTTAAAGAAATTGATGAGCAACCAACTGTCATGCGTAAATTAATTTCAACCTATTCTGATGAAGCTGGTAAAATGACAATTGATCCTGAAATTGTAAAATCAATCCAAGAAGCTGACCGTCTTTACATTCTTGCAGCTGGAACATCTTACAATGCAGGTTTTGCTTCAAAAGCTATGATTGAAACATTAACAGATACGCCTGTTGAACTTGGTGTTGCATCAGAATGGGGCTATAACATGCCTTTATTGAGCAAAAAGCCAATGTTTATCTTACTTAGCCAATCAGGTGAAACTGCAGACAGTCGTCAAGTACTTGTTAAAGCAAACCAAATGGGTATTCCAAGTTTAACAGTAACAAATGTTCCAGGATCAACCTTATCTCGTGAAGCAAGTTACACAATGCTTTTACATGCAGGTCCTGAAATTGCAGTTGCTTCAACAAAAGCTTATACAGCACAAGTAGCTGCACTTGCTTTCTTATCAAAAGCAGTTGGTGAAGCTAATGGTAAAAAAGAAGCTTTAGAATTTGATTTGGTTCATGAATTGTCATTAGTTGCTCAATCTATTGAGTCTACCTTGTCTGAAAAAGATTTGATTGCTGAAAAAGTTGAAAAATTATTAGCAACAACACGCAATGCCTTTTATATTGGACGTGGTAATGATTACTATGTTGCAATGGAAGCTTCATTAAAATTGAAAGAAATTTCATATATTCAATGTGAAGGTTTTGCAGCTGGTGAATTGAAACATGGAACAATTTCACTGATTGAAGATGGTACACCTGTAATTGGTTTGATTTCATCAAGTGAGGTGGTTGCAGCCCATACACGTGGAAACATTCAAGAAGTAGCAGCTCGTGGAGCAAGTGTTTTGACAGTTGTTGAAGAAGGACTTGACCGTGAAGGTGATGATATTGTTGTCAATAAAGTGCACCCCTATTTAGCAACAATTGGTATGGTTATCCCAACGCAATTAATTGCTTATTATGCCTCATTACAACGTGGTTTAGACGTTGATAAACCTCGTAACTTGGCTAAGGCTGTTACAGTTGAATAAAAATCACAGATAAAGATAATTGTCACTGATGACAGTTATCTTTTTTTGTCACAAAACTTGTGCCAAAGTTTGAGTTTTGTCTTTTTCAGTGACATGATATGATGAGAATGTAAATAAATTAGGAGGCGTTCTAATGGAACAAAAATCTTCACTTAAAGTAAAAGTTCAAAAGCTAGGGACAGCTTTATCGAACATGGTAATGCCAAATATTGGTGCTTTTATTGCCTGGGGTGTTTTAACAGCACTTGTTATTCCAACTGGCTGGATGCCTAACAAGGAATTCGCTGTTGCTGTTGGCCCAATGATTTCCTATTTGCTTCCCTTATTAATTGGTTATACAGGTGGTTACACCGTCTATGGACAACGTGGAGCAGTAGTTGGTGCAATTGCAACTTTTGGAGCGATTGCCGGTTCATCAGTTCCAATGTTCATTGGAGCTATGGTAATGGGACCATTTGGAGCATGGGTTATCAAAAAATTTGACCAAGCTTTCCAAGAAAAAATCCGTCCAGGATTTGAAATGTTGGTTAACAATTTCTCTGCTGGTTTACTTGGCTTTGGATTACTATTAATCGCTTTTAAGATTGTAGGTCCATTTGTTGCAATTTTTACTGGTGCAATTGGTAATGGTGTTCAAACAATTGTTGATTTGAAACTGTTACCCTTAGCAAATATTCTCATTGAGCCAGCAAAAATTCTATTCTTAAACAATGCACTTAACCATGGCATCTTTACACCACTTGGAGCAGAACAAGTCACTCAAACAGGGAAATCAATTCTCTTCTTATTAGAAGCAAACCCTGGTCCAGGTCTAGGTATCTTAGTTGCTTTTGCCATGTTTGGCAAAGGAGCCGCAAAATCATCATCATGGGGAGCAATGATTATTCACTTCTTTGGTGGAATCCATGAAATTTACTTCCCTTATGTTATGATGAAACCAGCTCTCTTCCTAGCTGTTATTGCCGGTGGTGTGACAGGTACATTTACCAATCAGCTCCTAGGTTCAGGTCTTAGTGGCCCAGCTTCACCAGGTTCTATTCTTGCAATTATAGGAATGGTTCCAAAAGGTAATAGCTATGTTGTAAACTTATTGTCAGTTTTAGCTGGTGTATTTTCTGCAGCACTTGTATCTTTCCTTGTTGCTTCAGTAATTCTTAAATCTGATAAATCAGAGGAAAGCTCATTGGAAGCTGCTCAAGCAGCTAGTCAAGCAGCTAAAGCTCAATCAAAAGGGCAAACAATAGCAGCATCTTCAGAAAATTTTGCAGGTGATGCTATTCAACAAATCATCTTTGCTTGTGATGCAGGTATGGGTAGCTCAGCTATGGGTGCTTCAATCCTCCGTGATAAAGTCAAAAAAGCAGGACTTTCAATTCCTGTAACCAATAAAGCCATCTCAAACTTAACAGATGTTACTAATACTCTTATTGTTACTCAAGAAGAATTGGCAGCGCGAGCTGCGCAAAAAACACCACGTGCAGCACACGTATCAGTTGATAACTTTTTAGCAACACCAAAATATGATGAAATCGTAGCACAATTGGCAAAAAAGCCACTAGCTGATGACAGCCAAGTAGAGCAATCATCAGCATCAGAAGAAGTTCTTGATTTGAACATCATTGACGAAGTTGTTTTTGCTTATGGACAGTCAAAAGGGTCTGCTACAATGGGGCAAGCCACTTTGCAAGAGATTTTTAAAGTACGTCACATTGGTATTCCAGTGTCAAAAGTTGAAAATTCAAAGTTAACTGCTTTTAATGCTAAAAATATTTTAGTTGTATCAGACATTGCCAATCAATCTCATGCACAAGTATTTGCACCAAATGCACAATACTTAGTCGTTGACAGTTTGGTAACGACAGCTGAGTACGATAAAATGATTGATCGTATGGCAAAATAAAATTAAATTGGTGTATAATAACATTATGCTACTAACAAAACGAGAAGAACAATTAATGAAAGCTTTCCTGTCTTATGGAAAGCTTTCAATTGATAATATGGAAGAGATTTTGAAGGTGTCAAGAAGAACTGTTTACCGTGTTCTTAATGACTTAACCATTAGTTTAAATAGTCAAAATATTAGTATTATCAAAGAAGACCAAAAGTATTTTTTTACCGGCCAGTTGGATGTGTTGCAATCATTTTCAAGCCAAGAAAGTTTTTCAAAGGTTGAACGATTGAATCTGATGACATATTATTTATTGACGAGCCAAAGTGAACTAACCAATGATTTTTTTCAGGAAGAATTCGCTGTTAGTAATGTGACTATTATTCAGGACATTGCTGAAATTGAAACGCGATTAAGTGATTTTGATGTGCAAATTAAACGTCAAAAAGGCTACTCTATTAGTGATAAAACCTTTAAAAAAAGGTGGCTTCTAGCTATTTTGCTCTCAAATAATATCTCTTTATCAGATTTTTGGCAGATGAAAATGGGTTATTTTGATTTTATCTCTGCTGATCGCTTAGTTATTGCAAAATCGGTTTTTCAAAAACATCAGTCAGAATTGCCTGAGATGGATTCTAAGTTACTTCAATTTTTTATCATTTTATTGGCTTTAAGCAATTGGCAAGCCATTGAAAAAGACAATCAATCGGTTAGTAAACTTGCTTTAGACTTTTCTCAAAAAGTTTTTGCTGATTTTTCAAGCCAGTCTAATGATTTTTACCCCATCAGTGAAATTTTGTATTTTGCAAAACTTCTGGATCTTTTGCTTTTAAAAAGGCAAGAAACGCCGTTGTTTCAAGAGAATTTTGACAGTGAATTTTTCTATAATGTTTCAAATTTAATTGATAAGGTTGCCTTATACACCAAGATTAATTTCACCAAGGATCAAACCCTATTTAAATTTCTCTTTAATCATATCCGTCTTAGTTTAGCAGTACAAATTCTTTTTGCTGATAGTAAAGTCACTGATTTGGCTCACGAAGCTTTGAGAAACAATGAGTATTTGCACCGTGTTATTCAACTTTTAGTAATGGAAATTTTTCCAAATTATCTTCAAACAGAGTGGGAATTGGAATTGATAACGCTTCACTTTGCATCAAGCTTAAGGCGTAGTCCTCAAATTTATCCTGTTAGAATTCTTTTGTTAACGGATGAAAGGCCTTTAGCGACAGAATTGTTAGTCTCCCGACTAAAAAACATTGCTCCTTTTATTGAGTCGATTGCAACTAAAGCTTGTAGTTCTTTAGAGGAGTCGGATTTTGATACTTATGATGCTATTTTAGCGACCAAATTATTATCACATGATAACATTCAGTTTGTTTCAACTTATCCTAACCCAAGTGAGATGTTAGGATTAGAAGAGTTTTTGCAAGATGTGCAAATTAATCGTGACGTCAAATTGAGAGAAAGTCAGAACGTGATGATGCAAATGGATTTTAAAGATTACTTTAATGCCAGTCAACTGATTTTAAAACGCTTTTATTTAAAACCTTTAAACAATCGAAAGCAGTTTAATCACACCATTGATGATATTATACAAAATGTGGATATGGTTTCTGACAAAGAGTATTTAACTCGGAAACTCAATAAGCGATTTAACGAAAGTCCAATGGCTATTCCAGAGACTAATTTGGCATTAATCCATACGCAATCAAGTAAAGTAATGAAATCAGTTTTCTTAGTGTTTGAATTGGAAAATCCAGTTTTTGCCAAATCTATGAATGGTCAAGATGAATTGGTCAAAAGGGTCTTAGTGATGCTAACTCCCTTAGAAGAAGGTGATGAAGTGCGAGATTTGATGACGGCAATTAGTCAATCGATTATTGAAAATCATCTTTATACTGAAATTTATAAAAAAGCAAATCAAGACATTATTTATCAGTTGCTTAATCAAATATTTACAGAAAAAATCAAGAAATTGGAGAATTAATATGGAATTTCAAAAAGAATTGATCAAATTAGATCAAGCGTTTGAGACTAAAGAGCAAGCTATTAAATATTGTGGTCAACTCTTATATCAACATGGTTATGTCGAAGAAGATTATATCCAAGCTATGCTTGATCGTAATGAAGAGTTATCTGTTTACATGGGAAATTTTATTGCTATTCCGCATGGCACAGATACTGCCAAAGAAAAAGTAAAACAATCAGGTTTAACAGTTGTCCAAGTTCCAGACGGTGTTAATTTTGGCACAGAAGAAAATCCTCAAATAGCAACAGTCTTGTTTGGCATTGCTGGTATAGGTGATGAGCATTTACAACTGATTCAAAAGATTTCAATTTTCTGCGCAGATGTTGATAATGTGGTTAAATTAGCAGATGCTAAGTCTGAAGAACAAATTATTAGATTACTGAATTCAGTTGAATAGTGAGTCGATAAGGAGATAAAAAAATGAAAAAAGCTTTGCATTTTGGGGCTGGTAATATTGGCCGTGGTTTTATTGGTGAAATTTTAGCAGCAAATGGGTTTTCCATTCAATTTGTTGACGTTAATGACAGCATTATCAATGCATTGAACGACAGACATTCTTACGACATTGAAATTGCTGAGGATGGGAAACGTCATATAAGGGTTTCTAATGTATCTGGAATTAATAACAAAGAGAATCCTGAAGCGGTTGTTGATGCAGTAGCGCAAGCTGATATTATCACAACGGCTATTGGTCCCAATATTTTACCATTTATCGCTGAATTAATTGCTAAAGGTATTCAAAAAAGACAAGCACAAGGAAATAAACAGCCGATTGATGTGCTTGCGTGTGAAAATATGATTGGTGGCTCACAATTCTTGCTTGAAGAAGTTTCAAAATATTTGACTGAAGATAATAAAGCTTATCTTGACCACTATGTTGGTTTTCCAAATGCTGCTGTAGACCGTATTGTTCCAGCGCAAAGTCATGAAGACCCATTATTAGTTGTTGTTGAGCCATTTAATGAATGGGTTGTTGAAACTAGTCGCATGAAAAATCAATCCTTAAAACTTGAAGGTGTTCACTACGAGGATAATCTTGAGCCATTTATTGAAAGAAAATTGTTCTCTGTTAATTCAGGGCATGCGACATCAGCTTATACAGGGGCATATGCGGGTGCAAAGACTATTTTGGAAGCATTAGAGGTTCCAGAAGTGAAAAGCCAACTAGAGGCTGTTTTAGCTGAAATTCGGTCATTGCTTGTGGCTAAGTGGAACTTTGATGATGACGAACTCAAAGCTTACCATAAGGTTATTATTAGTCGCTTTGAAAATCCCTATATTGTTGACGATGTTGAGCGTGTAGCTCGTACACCAATTCGTAAATTAGGTTATGACGAACGCTTTATCAGACCTATTCGTGAACTAAAAGCAGCTAATTTGTCTTATCATAATCTCCTTAAGACAGTTGCTTATGTTTTTAAATATAAAGATGTTAATGACCAACAAAGTAGTCAACTTCAAGTGATGTTGTCAGAAAACGATCTTCCAAAAGTTGTTGCAGATGTGACAAGCCTAGAGGATCAAGAGTTGATTGCTGAAATCGTTAAAAGCATTGAAGCATTAGCTTAAAAATGGTCCCTCTTATGAAAGAGGGGCTTTTTGCTAACAATTACGTTTGTGAGAACGATTTCATATTGTCAAAAGAATGATTATACAGTAGAATAATAACAATAACTTTATTTTAAGGAGACGATATGTCATTACCAAATTGTTTACAATGCCAATCAGAATATGTTTATGAGGATGGGACCTTATTAGTTTGCCCGATGTGTGCATTTGAATGGACACCAGGTCAAGAAGAAGAAATGGTTGAAGAAGGCTTAAAAGTTTTAGATAGTAATGGAACACAGTTACAAGATGGTGATACTGTCACAGTTATCAAAGATTTAAAAGTTAAGGGTGCTCCAAAAGACATCAAACAAGGAACACGTGTCAAAAATATTCGACTTGTTGAAGGTGACCACAATATCGACTGTAAAGTTGATGGCTTTGGTGCCATGAAGTTGAAATCAGAGTTTGTTAAGAAGATTTAATAATTATAGGCAATCAGTTTTCTGATTGCATTTTTATACAAATCACTAACAAATTTTCTGATAATTTGATATAATGTCAACATCTATCTTTTCATGGAGGGTCTATGTCCTATATTTTACAAGTATTACCCAGTTTATTAGATGGTGCCAAAATTACCTTACAAGTCTTTTTTATCGTTATTATTCTCTCAATACCATTAGGTGCATTTTTTGCCTTTCTAATGAAAGTGAATTTTAAACCACTTCAGTGGTTTTTAACACTGTATGTTTGGATTATGCGTGGTACCCCTCTATTATTACAACTCATTTTTTTCTATTATGTTTTACCTAGTGTTGGTATCACCTTCGATCGGATGCCTGCGGCAATCTTAGCCTTTACTATGAATTATGCTGCTTATTTCGCAGAAATTTTCCGTGGTGGTATTGAAGCTATTCCTAAAGGACAATATGAAGCTGCTAAGGTGCTTAAATTGAATCACCTTCAAACCATTCGCTATATTATTATGCCTCAGGTTTTCAAGATTGTTTTGCCGAGTGTCTTTAATGAAGTGATTAACCTTGTTAAAGATTCTTCACTGGTGTACGTGCTTGGTGTCGGTGATTTATTATTGGCCAGTAAGACAGCTGCAAACAGAGATGCAACTTTGGCACCCATGTTTATTGCAGGAATCATATACTTATTACTAATTGGTTTAGTGACGATTATTTCTAAACACGTTGAAAAACGTTTCAATTACTACAAATAAGGAGGGGCTATGTTAGAACTTAAAAATATTTCAAAACAATTTGGTCAAAAAACAATCTTTGATCGGTTCAATCTAACAGTCGCAAATGGTGAAATTTTATCACTTGTTGGTCCTTCAGGAGGCGGGAAGACAACTCTCTTGAGAATGTTGGCAGGATTAGAGCCTATCGACTCTGGTGACATTTTTTATGATGATCAGCCAGTTCCCATCGACCATTTAGAAAACCGAAACCTTTTAGGTTTTGTTTTCCAAGATTTTCAACTTTTTCCGCATTTAACAGTTTTAGATAATCTTATCTTATCACCAACCATTACAATGGGAGTAAGTAAAGCTGACGCAAAAGACAAAGCCATATCACTCTTAGAAAGACTTGGTCTAAAAGAGCATATGCATGTCTATCCTTTTTCTCTTTCTGGAGGGCAAAAGCAGCGCGTTGCACTGGCTAGAGCTATGATGATTGATCCACAAATTATTGGTTATGATGAACCAACAAGTGCTTTGGATCCGGAATTACGCCAAGAGGTTGAAAAACTGATTCTTCAAAATCGTGACATGGGAATTACACAAATTGTTGTTACACATGATTTGCAATTTGCAGAATCTATTTCTGACCGTATTATTAAGGTCAATCCCAAATAGAAAGTAATGGTTAAGCATATGAAAATGAAGAAAATTTTAGTTGCCTCAATGGCATTTCTATCGACTGTAGTTTTAGTTGCCTGTGCTTCAACTGCTACAAATACCTCAAAAAAAGATGCCTGGGAAGCCTACAAAGCAAAAAAAGAAATCACAGTAGGCTTTGATAATACATTTGTTCCAATGGGTTTTAAGGATGAAAGTGGCAAAAATACTGGTTTTGATATTGATCTAGCCAAAGCTGTCTTTAAAGAATATGGTATTAAAGTAACATTCCAGCCAATTAATTGGGATTTGAAAGAAACTGAATTAAAAAATGGTAAAATCGATATGATTTGGAATGGCTATTCGATGAATCCTGAACGTCAGAAAAAAGTGGCCTTTTCAAACCCATATATGAAAAATGAACAAGTTTTAGTGTCTAAAAAATCATCTCATATGACAAGTTTTGGGGACATGAAAGCTAAAGTATTAGGGGCGCAATCAGGATCATCAGGTTACGATGCTTTCACACGTCATCCTAAGGTTTTAAAAGATATTGTTAAAGATAATGATGCTAGACAATATGAAACATTTACACAAGCATTCATTGATTTGAAAAATAACCGTATTGATGGCTTGTTAATTGATAAGGTTTATGCAAATTATTACCTTAAACAAGAAAAAGAACTTGAAAACTATACCATTCTTGCCAGTGAGTATAAAGGTGAAAATTTCGCTGTTGGTGTCCGTAAAGAAGATAAGACCCTTCTAAAAAATATCAATAAAGGGCTTAAAAAACTTTATCAGGAAGGCAAATTCCAAGCCATTTCAGAAAAATGGTTCGGTACTGATGTTGCTGCAGAGGACATTAAAAACTAATATTTGAGTTAAGCAGATAAGTGAATTTAACGAGAAGATTATCAAAATCTTCTCGTTTTTTATCTGTTTGTTATGAGAGTTTAAAAAAATCAACCTAAAAATAAAGGTTCTGAAATTTTTTATCGATTTAGAAATTTTTTTATAAATGTAAGGATTTGAAAATAAAAAGAGCGATTTTCTTTTAATATATTGTGGTAAAAATAGGCCAATTAGTGAGGATTAAGATGATTTAGACGTTTTGTTTTTAAGCAAAGTCTTCTAAAACCTTTTTTACTATAAAAATCAAAAAATTTTCATTACATTAATATTTTCACTAAAGGAGGAGATTTTGACATATGATTAAAAATTGACCTAATTTTAATCTCGTAGTATGATATAGCCTATAAGTGCTTATATATATCAATTACATTCATCCAACTATTGCAATAGAAAGTCTTAGTAAGGAGAAAGTCGAATGAACTCTCAACACATTTTACGTCTATCAGTCATCGTGTCAGGTGTTGCTTTATTGTCTTTAGCTGCGCCATCTGTTTTAGCTGATGATGCGGTGCCTCAACATCAAACAGTTTCTCAAGCAAATACTTTAACCAGTCAAAAAGATGGTATTGTAAACACTATTGATCAAGACCTGAATCAATTACAGACAATTAAAGAAGAAGTAAAAGGAACAGATGCTGAAAAAGCAGTGACAACAGCAATTGAGACTGCTGACAAACTAAAAAGCTCTCTTAAATTTAATCCAGAAACTATCTATGACATCAATTCAATTGGTGCTCGAGTAGAAGCACTATCTGATGCTGTTCAAGCCATTGTTTTTGCAACAACTCAATTAAGCCACAAAGTTGACCAAGCACATATTGATATGGGATTTGCTATAACCAAATTAGTTATCCGAATTGCTGATCCATTTACATCTGTTGATGCAATAAAAGCACAAGTCCAAGCCATTGCTGATTTAGAGAAAAAAGTTCTAACTTATGCAGATTTAAAAGCTAGTGATAGAGCTACAATTTATGTGAAGTCATCGTTGGATAAAGTTATTTGGAATACACGTTTTGAAAGAGATCAAAAAGTATTAGGTATTAAAAGTTTTGCAGTTTATAATACCTTGAATCAAGCCATTACACATGCTGTTGGCGTACAACTTAATCCAAATGTAACAGTAGCACAAGTTGATCAAGAAGTGGTTGCTTTACAAAATGCCTTAACAGCTGCTCTTAACTAATTTTCAAGTTAAGCCTCCTTAGTTCACACTTATATCAAGCTAGTTGCTGCCTTTATGCAAGTAGTATCTTAGACAAAAAAATCAGCCTCCTAGGGGCTGATTTTAGCTTATCACACTTTATGAATACGATAGCGTGGTCTTGATTTTAAAGGGTGTTTTAGGGAGGTCACTTGATGGAAAATCATGTACCAAACTTCGTTTCGCCTCCAAATACTAGTGTGTTGCTCACCTTGCAATCGATAGGTGACTAATTTAGTTTTTTGACTGATTGATTTAATCTGGAAGTTTTCAAAATTGCTAGGGTAAAAAGTCTCTTTAGCAATCAATTGCTGGCGGTCAAATACATTTCCAGCGACATCAATCATGTAAAAATCTTCAGAAATATAGTCTTGATAGTCTGGAAGTTTTGACAAGATGATTTTCTCATTGGTAAAGAGTTTTTTGCTGACATTTTCCATTAATTCATCTTCTGGGATAACTGAAGGTTCAACATGAATGTCAATATCATAAACTGAAAAGCGTTGGCTTAAGAGTTGCTCGACACGTTCAGTGATTGCATGGCTTTCATAGACTGATAAGTCAGGATTCATTTCCAAAACAATATCTAGGTACACATTACTACCATAAGTGCGACCGCGTTGGGATTTAACAGCAGTAATTTTAGGAATTTCTAAAATGGCTTTTTCGTATTGTTTTAAGTGCTTATTGTCAAAACCATCTGAGAGGCTAAAAGCACTTTGCTTGAAAATGTCAAAAGCAGTTTTAAGAATAAAGTAGGTAATGACAATAGCTGCTAACCTATCGATGATGGTTAAGTTTAATGAAGCAGCAATAATAGCAATTGAGGTACCAATTGAGGTGACAGCATCAGACAGATTGTCCTTAGCAGCTGCAACAAGAGCACTGGATTTTACTTTCTTTGAGAGATTTTTATTATAAAGGTAAACAGCTAACATAATAATAGCTGAGATTAGACCTACAAGGGCACCAATTGGATCAATGGGCGTAGCCTTACCATAAAGCATGTTTTGAATGGTTTGAATTAAAACCTGAAAGCCAACAATAAACATAATAAATGATGTGATCAAACTGGATAAATCTTCAAACTTCCAATGACCAAAGCGATGGTTAGAATCAGCTGGTTGACTGGCTAGATGTAAGCCGATGAAGAGGGCAACATTACCAACAATGTCAGATAAGTTATTGAAGCCATCGGCAATTAAGGAGTTGGAATTGAGCAAATAACCACTAACGAGTTTCCCAATTGTAATTAAGAGATAGGCAACGATGCTGACAATAGGGCCTCTTTTTGCCAATTTGAGGTTGCTTATAGGGTCTTGAGACATAGTAACTCCTTCTTTAATAATGAGACTATTATACCATATTCTTCCAGTTAATTAGAAAAGTCTAGCCCTAAAAAGACTAGACGGTAGATTTACTGGTTGCTGCTAAAATAGCGTTTTGTTTCATAAATGATGACTGGTGAGAGGGCTAGAAGGGCAATGAGGTTTGGCAGAGCCATCAAACCGTTCACAATGTCAGCAAGTACCCATATCAATTCAAGCTTTAAAAAGCCTCCTAGTGCAACCATAAGAATAAATAATAGTCGGAAAAAAGCAATTGGTTTTGTTCCGAAAAGGAATTCAAAGCATCGCTCGCCGTAGTAACTCCATCCTAAAATGGTTGTAAAAGCAAATAAAATAAGTGAAAAAGTTAAGGCATATGCTCCGATGTTTCCAAAGACAGAGGCAAATGCTGCTTGGGTTAGAGGAGCTCCTTCTAGATGTGTTGTCCATTGTCCTGTCACAAGAATGGCAAGACCTGTTAAACTACAGATAATAATCGTGTCAATAAATGTTCCGGTCATTGAGATAAGCCCTTGTTCGACGGGTTCATTTGTTTTTGCAGCAGCAGCGGCAATGGGAGCAGACCCAAGACCGGATTCATTTGAGAAAACCCCGCGGGCAATTCCTTTTTGAATGGCATCTTTAACAAGGGTGCCAGTAAAACCACCAATAGCTGCAACAGGTGTAAAGGCTGATTTGAAAACAAGTGATATAACAGGTAAGATATGGTCAAACTTAATAAAAATAACTGTTAGTGAAGCAAGGATATAAAAGATTGCCATAAATGGGACCACTTTTTCAGCTACCTTTGAAATGGATTGGATACCACCAAAGATGATAAAAGCAACTAGGATTGCCATAATGACGCTCACAAATTTAGGTGAAAAGCCAAAGCTATGGTTTAATGAAGACGTAATGGAATTAACTTGAGCAAAGGTTCCAATACCAAATAGAGCCACTAAAACACCAGACAAGGCAAAAAAGACAGCAAGAGGTTTCCATTTTTCCCCCATTCCATTAACAATATAGTACATAGGCCCACCAGAAATCTCTCCGTTGGCATCCTTGGTACGGTATTTGATGGCTAAAACCCCTTCAGCATATTTTGTTGCCATCCCAAAGAAAGCGGCAACCCACATCCAAAATAAGGCCCCTGGCCCGCCTGATTTAATTGCTGTAGCAACACCAACGATATTTCCTGTTCCGACTGTTGCTGCAAGCGCTGTTGCAAGCGCCGCAAAGCTTGAGATATCCCCGTGTCCTTGGTCTTCAGTAAAAATCAGTTTAAAGGCTTTTGGTAATTTCAGCACTTGCAATAGGCCAAGCCTAACTGTTAGGTAAATCCCCGTACCAACAAGCAGCATGAGAAGGGGAGGTCCCCAAACCAAATCATCAATTAGTTTAATAATAGATAGCATATCAATTCTCCTAAAATGTAAAGTTGAATGAATGTACCAAAAAAGAAAAAAGTCATCTTGATAGATGACTTCTGAAAATAGGTGACAAAATAGAAGAAACTCAAAAAGCCTCTTTTAGTATTATTTGTTACCTTCTGTCCTTTTGCCTGAGAGATTGAGCAGTAAAGCCTTGCCCCTTCGGCGCCTATTAAGGTCTCTCCAGAAGTCCGTCCACCAACAGTCCCGTTCAACAAGTGAACACCTGAGAGTATAACTCCTTCGGCGAAAAAAATTCTTCTCCTGTATGGTTTCATTCGGTTATATTAAATTGTTTCCATCATAACCTAAAAGACCAATGACGTCAATAGATTTTAAAAAATAATCTGTTTTAGACTTAAATTTAGAAGTATTGCTATAGGCATGAACTGGTCAAAAACTTTGAGGAAAGTTGTTTTCAACAAGAAATGTTTCTGCCTTTTTTTAGGAAAAATGATATAATTTTAAGGTTGAAAGAAATAGTAGTGACTAAAGATGAGGAGAAAGAATGAATCCTTTACTAAATGGAATGAATGATAAACAAGCCGAGGCGGTCCAAACAACAGAAGGGCCACTTTTAATTATGGCTGGAGCAGGTTCAGGTAAAACAAGAGTGTTAACGCATCGTATTGCATACTTGATTGATGAGAAATGTGTCAATCCATGGAATATTCTAGCAATCACCTTTACCAACAAAGCTGCGCGTGAAATGAAAGAAAGAGCATTAGCTCTAAATCCGGCAACATCAGATACCTTGATTGCAACTTTTCACTCCATGTGTGTTCGTATTTTAAGACGTGAAGCTGATCATATTGGTTACAATCGTAACTTTACTATTGTAGATCCTGGTGAACAACGTACTTTAATGAAACGAATTCTTAAACAACTCAATTTAGACCCTAAAAAATGGAATGAACGGGCGATTTTAGGAACCATTTCGAATGCCAAAAATGATCTTTTAGACGAAAAAGCTTATGACATGCAAGCTGCTGACATGTATACTCAAATGGTTGCCAAGTGTTATAAGTTATATCAAGAAGAGTTACGTCGCAGTGAAGCTTTTGATTTTGATGATTTAATCATGATGACCCTTCGCCTTTTTGATCAGAATCCTGATGTCTTAAGTTATTATCAGCAACGTTATCAATATATCCATGTGGATGAGTATCAAGATACAAACCATGCTCAGTATCAATTGGTTAAATTATTAGCATCACGTTTTCGAAATATTTGTGTGGTTGGTGATGCTGATCAATCCATTTATGGTTGGCGGGGTGCCGACATGCAAAATATCTTAGATTTTGAAAAGGATTATTCAGATGCGAAGGTGGTTTTGTTAGAAGAAAATTACCGCTCAACCAAAACCATCTTGAAAGCAGCAAATGATGTGATTAAACATAATCAAAATCGTCGTGATAAGAAGTTATGGACACAAAATCAAGATGGTGAGCAAATCGTTTATCACAGAACTAATGATGAAAGAGAAGAAGCTGTCTTTGTTGCTTCTACTGTTTCAAATATGTGCCAAGAAATGGGTAAAAACTTCAAGGATTTTGCGGTGCTTTACCGGACAAATGCTCAATCCCGTACAATTGAGGAAGCCTTATTGAAATCTAACATCCCATATACCATGGTTGGCGGGACTAAATTCTATAGTAGAAAAGAGATTAGAGACCTTATTTCTTACCTAAATATTATTGCCAATCCTTCTGACAACATCTCATTTGAACGTATCGTTAATGAACCTAAACGTGGTGTAGGACCAGGGACGCTTGAAAAGCTCCGTCTTTTTGCTTATGAGCACCAGATGTCCTTGATGGATGCTTCATCAAATCTTTTCATGTCTCCTTTAAAAGGAAAAGCTGCGCAGGCCATCATGGATTTTTCAACACACTTACTTGATTTGAGAGAAAGATTGGATCAACTGAGCGTAACAGAATTAACAGAGAAAGTTTTAGAAGAAACAGGCTACATTGAAGCATTACGTCTTCAAAACACCTTAGAAAGTCAAGCACGTATTGAAAATATAGAAGAGTTCTTATCAGTGACGAAAAACTTTGATGATAATTCTGCTAAACAAGAACAAAACGAAACTGGTTTAGACAAATTAGGACGTTTCTTAAATGATTTGGCTTTAATTGCTGATACTGATGATGGTGATGTAGACAGTGCAGAAGTGACATTAATGACCCTTCATGCTGCAAAAGGCTTGGAATTTCCGGTTGTCTTTCTGATTGGCATGGAAGAAGGTGTCTTTCCTTTATCTCGATCCAGTGAGGATCCGTCAGAATTAGAAGAAGAAAGACGTCTTGCTTATGTAGGGATTACAAGAGCAGAAGAAGTTCTCTTTTTAACCAATGCAAGTACCAGAACACTCTTTGGTAAAACCAACTATAATCGGCCAAGTCGTTTCTTAACTGAAATTTCAGAAGAACTTTTAAGCCATCAAGACTTAGCAAGACCAAGTCACTCTTCTTTTGGAGTGACATTTAGTAAAGAGACCAAGCAACAATTTGGGCAGGGAATGAGTTTATCTCAAGCACTTCAATCCCGAAAAGCCAAAGTCCAAGCAGACAGGACTAGTCCTAATAGTTATGCCAAACAAGCAATGCCTTTTGTTTCCAATAATGCTAACAGCAAGAGTGAGGTGTGGGAGATTGGAGATTTTGCTTATCATAAAAAATGGGGCAAAGGAACGGTTTTAGAAGTTTCTGGTTCTGGTAAAACAATGGAGTTGAAAATAAAATTCCCTGAAGTTGGATTAAAAAAACTGTTAGCAAGTGTTGCACCTATTGAAAAAGTAGATTAATGATAACTGACTAGAATTCCTAAAATGGATTTCTAGTTTTTTTGTCTATCCTTTTAAAAAATAAAATTATCCGAGCATAATTCTTGCATTATATTTTAAGTGAAGTATAATAACAATATAAATAAAAAAACAAGTGGTCACTTTTATAAAACTTGTAAATACATGTTATAGCGCTAATTTACAATTTGTGTTTCATTTGGTTTTATAAATTGACACTATGTATTTTATTTAAGTTGTCTCTTTTAATAGAATTTTGAAAATCATTTTAAAAAGAGGCGTATTTTAATAAAAAAACGAGGTCTTAGAATCTCAAAGAGGAGAGAATATCATGGGAGTTATTTGGACATTAATCGTTGGTGGTTTAATTGGTCTTATTGCCGGATCCCTTACTAAAAAAGGCGGGTCAATGGGATGGATTGCAAATATATTTGCTGGTTTAGTTGGTGCTTATGTTGGTCAAGCTTTACTTGGAACATGGGGGCCATCTTTAGCTGATATGGCACTTATTCCATCTGTAATTGGTGCTGTAATTGTTGTCGTTGTTACTTCTTTTCTACTTAAGAAATTAAACTAATGAAATCAGACAGTAATATGATACACTAATTACTATTTTGGAAAGAGGTTTATATGGCAAAAAGTTTAAAGATTATTTATAGTCTCTTAGGTCTTATCTTACTCTCAATCTTTGCTGTGGTAATAGGGATAACAAGAAATTATGTCGACTTACCTGCTAGTTATGATTGGTTACAGTGGGATATTGATCGAACACCTGAATTGTTAAATCCAGGCTTGTATTATTATTTCTTCTGGACTGCTCTAGTGTTAGCAGTTGTGACGTTGATTTTTGTCTTAGTTGTTATCTTTTACCCGAGAACTTATACAGAAATTCAATTAAGTAAAAAGCAAGGAACTCTGTTACTTAAGAAATCTGCTATTGAAGGTTATATAAAAACAGCTGTTCATAATGCTGGCTTAATGACAAATCCAAATGTCTCAGCCACTCTATATAAGCGTAAGTTTAAAGTTGATGTTGTTGGGCGTTTAGACTCTCGCGTAGCTGTATCTGAACAAATTAATGGCATTCAAGAGGGTATTCAAAAGGGCTTGCAAGAATTTTTTGGCCTTGACCAACCAATTGCTTTTAAGGTCTATGTTAAAGATATTGCAGACACTCATCAGATAACCCATAAAAAAAATCGCGTAGAATAGGAGAGAATTATGGCCTTTTATGAAAAATATAAGTACCCAATTCTTGGTGGCTTATTAGGACTTGTATTAGCAATCTTACTAATGTCCTTTGGTTTCTTTAAAACACTTCTAGCAATAATCTTTATTGTCTTGGGTGTTTATGGTGGGCTTTACGCCAAGAAGACTGGAATCATTGATCAATTTATCAATAAATACAAATAAAGCAAATCGCTGTTATTGACACTTTTTGAGGTTAAGTCAAGTTTTTAGAGTAACAAACGTAGAATTTTAATCTATTTATTTTAAGCACTTACCTTTTCAAATTGATTAGGTGTAAGATACCCTAAACTTTGATGGATTCGTTTTGAATTATAAAAGGCTTCGATGTACCAGAAAATACTCTGATAGGCTTCTTCAAAGTTCTTATATTTAAATTGATACACCCACTCTCTTTTTAAATGTCCATGCCAAGATTCAAGACTGGCATTATGATAAGGGTATCCCCTTCGACTGAAAGAGTGAGTCATCCCATAATACTTAAGCAACTCTTCATACTCTAGACTCGTATACTGGCTTCCTTGGTCAGAATGAAGAATAACAGCTTCTGGATAGTCTTGTGATTTAATGGCCTTATTTAAAGTTCTTTGCACTAATTCTACAGTCATTCGCTTGCCCAAATCCCAAGCAATGACTTTTTTAGTATAACGATCCATAATGGTTGAGAGATAAGCCCATCCTTGTTGAGTAGGAATATAAGTAATGTCGGTTGACCAAACCTTATTTTTCTTTGTAGGTTCAGTCTGTATGAGATTTTTTCGATTGATGTGATCACTTAGTGAGTATCCAGGCTTAAATTTCTTAATGACTACAGACTTGAGTTGAAGTTGCTTCATTAGCTTCTGTACCAGTTTTAACCCGACTTTTTCCCCTTGTTTAAATAGAAGATGATGAATTTTAGGAGCACCATAGATTCCTCGGTTAGCATTGAAGAGTTGAGAAATTTTGAGTGACAGGTATTGTCTCCTTAATTGAGTTTTAGATGGATGTCGGTTAATCCGTTCATAATAACTTGATTCAGGAACATCAAGGAGTTGACAGCTTAGTCTGACATTGAGTGCTAAAGTTTGTATGGTTTGAGCCATATCCGCAGCACTCACTTCTTTTTCTCGGCGAATATGGTCAATACTTTTTTTAAGATGTCTCGTTCTTCCTTAACTTTAGCCAGTTGTCTTTTTAATTCTAGAAAATCAGCTTTAGAGACGGAGCTTTCATTAGATTTAGAGTAGAGGTCTATCCATTTATAAATTGTTGCAGGGGCCACGTCGTATTCTTTAGACAGCTGGGTGACGGATTGACCAGAATGATAGAAGGCGATAAGGGTTTCTTTAAATTCTTTTGAGTAGCGTTTTTTCATGTTTTTGTCCTTTGTCTAAATTATACAATAGTGACTCTAAGATTTAAGGATAACATCATTTAAACAAAGAACTTATTAAGGAGAAAAACAATGACTGAAACATTTATTAAAAACACACAAACAACTGCTTCATCAATTAATGGACAACTCACTTTTGAAGACAAAGTAATTGAAAAAATTGTTGGCTTAGCCATTGAAACTGTAGATGGTCTATTGGCTGTTAACGGTGGCTTCTTCTCAAACATTAAAGAAAAATTGGTTAACACAAATAGTGTTCGTGATGGCGTTAATGTTGAAGTTGGTAAAAAACAAGTAGCTGTTGACTTAGATATTATTGCTGAATACCAAAAACACGTGCCAACCATCTTTGAAGAAATTAAAACAATCATCGAAAAAGAAGTTAAACAAATGACAGATTTGGATGTTATTGAAGTTAATGTTAATGTCGTTGACATCAAAACAAGAACTCAACATGAAGCTGATAGCGTTAGCCTCCAAGATAAAGTAGCAGATGCTGCTCAGGCTACAAGTCAGTTTACTAGCAAACAAGTTAGTAATGTCAAATCAACCGTTGACAATGGTGTAGAAAACCTTCAAACTGAGCCTCGAGTAAAATAATTCAAGTCTAAACCCTCACTAGAAATACTAATATTGTAGAAAGTCAAGGTAAAACAAATGTCAGAAGAAAAATTCAATGCTAAAATCGATCAAGTTGGTGGTAAAGTTAAAGAAACCTTAGGTAAGGTTTCAGATGACAAAGAACTTGAAACAGAAGGTAAAGTCGAAAAAATGGCAGGAAAAGCTGAGGAAATGCTTGCTGATGCTAAAGATACTGTCAAAGGCTTTGTTAATGGTTTGAAGAAAGACGAGGAATAACAATGACTGAAAATAAGATTAAAAGTAAACTGACTTATGATGATAAAGTGATTGAAAAAATTGTTGGTCATGCTTTAGAAAATGTAGATGGGTTACTTGCTGTTAGTGGTGGTTTCTTTTCAAACCTCAAAAACAATGTGATTAATTCAGATTCTGTTACTGACGGTGTTAATGTTGAAGTGGGTTCAAAAGAAGTTGCTGTTGATTTGGATGTCATTGTTGAGTATGGTAAAGCTATTACTAAAATTGCTGAAAGCATCAAGGCTATTGTGTCACAAAATGTTGATGTTATGACACACCTTAAGGTTGTAGAAGTCAATATCAATGTTGTTGATATTAGAACAAAAGAAGAACAAAAAGCAGCAGAAGTTACTGTTCAAGACCGTGTTTCAGACGTAGCAAGTGCAACATCTGAATTTGTCGGTTCACAATCAGAAAAAATTAAAGAATCTATTGCAACAACAGTCAAAACTGAAAATGAAGAGAAGTAGTTTTCAGAAAAATCTAATATAGAATGTGAGAGCTAGATTCTTTGCTAGCTCTCGTTTTCTAGCTAAAAGTAGTGGAAATTTACTATTGAAAATTTCTGAAATATATGATTTAATAAGGGGTGTTTAAGAGTCAAAAAAGGAGATGTCTATGACTAAAGATGTTAGGAAAAGAGAAGTTGGCAGCTCTAAGTACCAAAAAATTGCAATTTCAGTTGCTCAGCGTATTGCCAGTGGTGAGTATGAAGTTGGCGAAAAATTAAAATCACGAACAACCATTGCTTCAACCTTTAATGTCTCACCAGAAACAGCTAGAAAAGGCTTGAATATTTTAGCTGATTTAAATATCTTAACCTTAAAACATGGAAGTGGAGCTATTGTGCTTTCTAAAGAGAAAGCTATTGAATTTATCAATCAATATGAAACAACACACTCTATTGCTGTTATCAAAGAAGATATTCGTGAGAATTTAAAAGAACATCAAGAGGGAATGGAGAGACTATCTTTGCTAGTTAATGACTTTTTGATGCAAAGTCAATCTATTAGTAAGCAATTTCCTCTTGCACCTTATGAAATTATTGTCAATAAAGATAGTGAGCATTTTGGAAAATCTATTGGTGTTCTAAACTTATGGCATCAAACTGGAGCGACAGTTGTTGCAATCGAACACCAAGGAGAATTATTGATTTCCCCTGGCCCCTATGCCGTGATTAAAAAGGGTGACCATGTCTATTTTGTTGGAGATGATCAAGTATACTCACGCATGAAAAATTATTTCAACCTCTCATTAGGTTTATAAAGGGTTAGATTTTGCGATCTAACTTTTTTTGTCAATTGCATTCTTTGAAAGATGTAATCAAATTAATCGAAAATAGAGTCTTCTTGCGCTAAAATAATAGCCTAGGGGTTCATAAGAATTCTTAAAGGCCTATCTATTTAATCCAGGAGGTAAACACATGACAACTTTTATTGGTAAACCAGTAACCTTAATTGGGCAAGAGCTAAAAGTAGGGCAAATCGCACCAGAATTCACCTTAATCACGACGGATTTACAGAAGAAATCCTTAACAGATTTCAAAGGAAAAAAAGTGATTAGTGTTATTCCATCAATCGATACAGGCATTTGTTCAACTCAAACACGCGTCTTTAATAAAGAAGTATCTGAGATGAAAGACACACATGTCTTAACCATTTCAGTAGATTTACCTTTTGCTCAAGCACGTTGGTGTGGTGATGAAGGGTTAGACAAGGCAATCATGCTGTCAGATTATTTTGACCATTCATTTGGTCAGGCTTACGGGCTTTTGATGAAAGAATGGAAGCTCTTGGCACGTGCTGTTTTTGTCTTAGATGCGTCTAATCAGATTGTTTATGTACAGTATCTTGAAAATGTTAATTCAGAACCTGATTACTTGTCAGCTTTAACTGCACTAAAATCCATCACATAAAAAATAAAGAACTAGGCCTTGGCTTAGTTCTTCTTTTGATCAATTGAAACGGTGTTTAAGATAATTTGGGTTAATTCTTTTGGTGATTCTTTGCCACCTTGTGATACCCAGTACGAAATTATGCACTCTATGGAGCTTAAATAGACTTCTAAGGCATAAGGAAAAGGGATATTGTAGTGACTAGTGATAATGGTTTGGTAGTTGTCTATGGTAACGAGAACTTGGTATATAAAGTCTTTAAGAACTTGTTTGAAATTGACATAACTCGATTGGGCTAATGCAGCAACAAATGAGAAATTATCCTTGATGAAATATAAGGATTCTTCCAGTACTAATTTAGGTTCTGAGTAAATGCTAGCATCATCTAAAATCAAAAATAAATGGTCTAAGATATTGTTTTTCAGTTGTTCCATCATGTCATTTTTGTCTTGATAATGGAGGTAGAAAGTGCCACGATTAATGCCAGCCTTTTGACAGAGGTCAGATACCGTTATGGCTTCAAATGGTTTTTCCAAAAGGAGACTGATTAAGGCCTCTTTTAAACAATTTTTAGATTGTGTTTGACGTTTCATAATGATCTCCCTTAAATCAACAAAGTCAGTTGTTTTGTTCTTGTTTATCCTTTAATGACATTATATAATAGTAACATAGTTAAATCAACACTGTGTTCATATAAAGGAGTTTAAAATAATGCCATATATAGAAATGAAATCATCTAGTAAAAGCTACCAGATTGGGGAGCATAAGGTCATTGCTAATGACAGTATTAGTTTTGACATTGAAAAAGGGGAATTGGTTGTAATTCTTGGACCGTCTGGTGCTGGAAAATCAACCGTCCTAAATATTCTTGGGGGAATGGATACCAATGATCAAGGGCATGTTTTTGTTGATGGTAAGGACATTTCAAGTTATAGTAGTAAAGCCTTGACCCAGTATCGGCGTGAGGACATCGGATTTGTTTTTCAATTCTACAATTTAGTTCCTAACTTAACAGCAAAAGAAAATGTTGAATTAGCAGTAGAAATTGTTAAGGAGGGCCGTGATCCTATTGAGGTTTTAAAAGAAGTTGGTTTAGAACAACGAATGGATCATTTTCCAGGTCAATTATCAGGAGGGGAACAGCAAAGGGTATCAATAGCTCGGGCTTTGGCTAAAAAACCAAAGTTATTGCTTTGTGATGAACCAACAGGGGCTTTAGATTATCAAACAGGAAAACAAATTTTAAAACTTCTCCAAGAAATGGCACAAACAAAAGGTTCCACTGTGGTAATTGTTACACATAATACAGCCTTGGCACCAATTGCTGATAGGGTAATCCATATTCATGATGCAAAAGTTAGTCGAATTGAACGCAACTCAGATCCTGTAAGTATTGATCAGATTGAGTATTAGAGGAGAAGATGATGACTAAAACACTATGGAAAGATTTAGTGAGGTCTGTGGCACAGTCCAAGGGGCGCTTTATCTCCTTATTTTTATTAATGGCATTAGGATCATTTACCTTGATTGGACTTAAAGTAACAGGGCCAAACATGGAAAAATCAGCCAACCGTTTCCTTGATGACAATCAGGTGATGGATCTAACCTTATTAGCGAGCAGAGGATTTAACCAAGAAGACAAAACTGAACTGGCAAACTTGAGCAATGCAGAGCTTGAGTATGCCTATCAACTGGATGCCAATTTTGGTCAGCGTGAAGATGCTATTCGATTGTTTTCTACCCAAAAAAAGCATTCTTTATCACCCTTACTTAAAGGGCATTATCCCAAAGAGCAAGATGAAATCGCCTTAGCACCATGGCTTGAAAAAGATTACCCAATTGGTCAAGACATTGAGATTAAAACAGGAAAACAAGAGCTTTTACAAAGCAAAAAGTTTAGGGTTGTGGGGTATATTAACTCCTCTGAACTCTGGTCAAAAAACAACTTAGGAAATACCCGCTCAGGAGATGGACACCTCTCAGCTTACGCTTTGTTATCAGAATCTTCCTTTAAAATCCCAAAGAATAGTGTTAGAATCAACTATTCGGATTTGCGTGGTATTAATGCCTTTTCAGACCAGTATGCCAAAGCAGCATTAGAAAAAGAAAAAGCCTTACGATGAACTGCACCCCAAAAGTTAGACACAAAATCTAACAGTTGGGGTGTTTTTCTTATGAAATTAAGTTATGAAGATAAACTAGAAATATATGAGCTGAAAAAGAGCGGCGTGTCGTGGACCAATCTTAGCCAGACATACAAGGTAACCATTGCCAATCTCACATACATGATAAAACTCATGGATCGGTATGGCTTAGAAATCGTTGAAAAAGGTAAAAATAGGTATTATTCACTCGAATTAAAGCAGGAAATGATAGATAAAGTCTTGATTCATGGTTGCTCTCAACTCTCAGTTTCTCTTGATTATACCTTGCCAAATCGAGGGATGCTCCCAAATTGGATAGCGCAATACAAGAAAAACGGTTATACTATTCTTGAAAAACCAAGAGGGAGACCTGCTAAGATGGGACGAAAGCCTAAGAAAAAGCTAGAAGAGATGACTGAATTGGAACGTCTTCAGAAAGAATTAGAATACTTAAGAGCGGAGAATGCTGTGCTAAAAAAGCTGAGAGAATACCGCTTGAGGGACGAAGCAAAGCTCAAAGAGCAACAGAAATCATTCAAGCATTAACGAATCGGTTTTCCCTAGAGACGCTACTTGAAATCCTTGATTTACCGCGCTCCACCTATTACTATCAAGTGAAGCGACTAGCTCAAGGAGATAAGGATATAGAACTAAAGAATTTGATTCGAGAGATTTATGATGAACATAAAGGAAACTATGGCTATCGTCGGATTTATTTAGAACTCAGAAATCGAGGATTCCTCATCAATCACAAAAAGGTGCAACGCTTGATGACAGTTATGGGCTTAGCGGCTCGCATTCGTCGTAAGCGCAAGTACTCTTCTTACAAAGGTGAGGTTGGTAAGAAGGCTGATAATCTGATTAAACGTCAATTCGAAGGTTCTAAACCCTATGAGAAGTGTTATACCGATGTGACAGAGTTTGCCTTACCTGAAGGGAAGCTTTATCTATCGCCAGTTTTTGATGGCTATAACTGTGAGATTATTGACTTTACCTTATCTCGCTCGCCTGACTTGAAACAGGTTCAAACGATGCTTGAGAAGGCTTTTCCAGCGGATTCATACAGTGGAACTATTCTCCACAGCGACCAAGGGTGGCAGTACCAGCACCAGTCTTACCATCAGTTTTTGGAAACCAAAGGGATTCGTCCCTCTATGTCTCGAAAGGGAAATAGTCCAGATAATGGGATGATGGAATCCTTCTTTGGCATTCTCAAATCGGAGATGTTCTATGGACTTGAGAAGTCTTACAAAACCCTTGATGAGCTTGAACAAGCTATCACAGATTACATTTTTTACTACAACAACAAACGAATCAAAGCAAAACTAAAAGGACTTAGTCCTGTTCAATACAGAACCAAATCCTTGCAATAATTAATTGTCCAACTTCTGGGGGTCAGTACACGAGCAGTCTTTTCTGATAATGCTAAAGCAGCCAATCAAGCCACCGAAAGTACCCAAAAACAAAGTCTTTCACAGGCTGAAGCTGCCCTAAAAATAGCTAAAGAAAACATATCACAGCAAGAAGTCTTATTAGGGCAATTACCAGCTGAGCAAAAAGAACAATTGCAAGATCACTTAAGTGCAAAAAAAGCAGAACTTCATGCTCAGGAAGAAAAACTCAATCAGAGAAAAAAAGAGTTGTCTTTATTGCCCAAAGCCAGCTACAGCATCTTCAATAGACATCAGTTACCTGGAGGAGAAGGTTATCATATTTATGACACTTCTATAAGGTCTATTGGAATGGTTAGTCATATTTTTCCCATTGTCCTATATTTGGTAGCAGCTTTAGTTACGTTTACCACGATGACACGTTTTGTTGATGAGGAAAGACGAAATTCTGGCTTATTGCAGGCTTTGGGATTTAGTAAGCAAGCAATCCTATCTAAGTTTTTAATTTATGGGTTATTAGCCAGTTTTTTAGGGACAACAGTTGGAATACTGGGGGGAACTTACTTCTTATCACCATTGATTGCTGAAATTATCACAAAGCCTATGGTTCTAGGACAAACACGATTGGATTTTTACCTGTCTTATGCCGCTATTGCCTACTTATTGGCACTGTTTTCTGCGCTATTACCTGTTTATGTGATTGTTCGTAGAGAACTAAGTCATGTTCCAGCGCAGCTATTATTACCAAAACCTCCCGTAAAAGGAGCAAAGGTTCTTTTAGAAAAAATCCCATTTTTATGGAAAAGACTATCTTTTACCTATAAAGTTACTATTCGAAATATTTTTCGTTACAAACAAAGAATGCTAATGACCATTTTTGGGGTGGCAGGATCAGTTGCTCTTTTATTTTCAGGTCTAGGCATCCAATCCTCCTTGTCAAAAGTTATTGATCACCAATTTCAAAAGATAAGCCCTTATGATTTGCTCCTAATTGAACAATCAGATGCTGAAGATAGGGCAAAAAGTCACCTTTTAGACTTCCTCAATTCAAAAGAGGTGGGCGCCTATCAGACGGTAAACTTTGCTGCTTCTCAATTTCAGATAAAAGGACAAAGTCAAGGCTCTCAAGTTAGTCTATTTACTACTGATGCGAAAACACTAGAGCCCTTTATGACACTCTATGACGTGTCTAGTAAAAAGAAAGTCAACCTGGCTTCAGATGGTATTGTGATGTCAGAAAAGTTAGCGTCTTTTTACCATGTAAAAGCTGGTCAGATGGTAGATTTAAGGGATACTCAAAATCATAAGATAAGGGTTAAGGTGTCGCATATTATTGAGATGAATGTTGGGCACTTTATCGTTATGAACCAAGCTTATTACAAAAAGAATTTTACAGCTATCACAACAGACAAGGCTTATTTGGTAAATGTGAGCAAGGGACATTCCTTATCAAAGACCGCTAAAAAGTTGCTAACTTATCCTTCTGTTAAGGCTCTTTCGCAAAATAGTCAAATCATTACTTCTGTAAAAGCAGTTGTACAGTCGTTAAATCAAGTGATGACTCTCTTAGTGATTCTGTCTCTATTATTAGCCTTGGTTATCTTATATAACTTAACCACTATCAATATTGCTGAGAGGATTCGGGAATTATCAACCATCAAAGTTTTAGGTTTTTATGATAAAGAAGTGGGTCTTTATATATACCGAGAAACCATTCTTTTATCTCTACTTGGTATTTTTCTTGGTATCTTATCAGGGCAGAAACTACACGGATTGATGATGCGTTTGATTGGGGCTGATAACATGCAGTTTGGACGCCAAGTCGATCTATATGTCTACTTGTTGCCGATTGTGGCAGTTTGCCTTTTGATTATAGCTTTAGGGATAAGTGTTCATCATAGACTTAAACATTTAGAAATGCTTGAAGCTTTAAAGTCTATTGATTAAATCTTTTCTTTTAAAGACTGATTATTTTTACTTGTTTTATCTTCAAAAACATGTTAGTATTTTAATACTATAAAAAAATAGAAAGATACTAAGTATGGATCAGATGATAGAAAGCTATATTACTGATAGTAGAGAGAAAATAGCACTGAAAGAATTAGTGGATTGCTTTAAGGGCAAAGCCATCTCAAGTAAGATTGAAGAAGGAGAGTTTGCCTTAATCAATTTGTCCGATATGGGGAAAGACGGTATTGATTATGATCATCTCAGAAGGTTCCAATTAGAAAGACGGCAATTACTTCGATACATCCTAGAAGATGGTGATGTCTTAATTGCTTCAAAAGGAACCGTTAAAAAAGTTTGTGTTTTTCATAAGCAGGCTAAAGAAGTTGTTGCATCATCTAATATCACTATTTTACGCCCAAAGGCTAATTGTAAGGGCTATTATTTGAAATTTTTCTTGGATTCTCCTTTAGGTCAAGCATTTTTGGAAAGAGCAGATCATGGGAAAGACGTTATTAATTTATCAACAAAAGAACTTCTCGAAATTCCAATTCCCATAATTCCACTACTGAAACAAGATTATTTGATCAAACACTATTTACAAGGGTTAAATGATTATCACCGGAAGGTAAATAGAGCTGAGCAAGAGTGGGCTCGTATTCAAAAAGAAATTGAAAAAAGTGTGCTTTAAAGAAAGGAAATCATGTCATTACTTGAACGAACGATTAAGATGGTTCTAGCAACTGTCTTAGCTATTATTATTGCTGAGTATTTGGGCTTAACTTATGCATTATCGGCAGGACTTATTTCACTTCTAAGTGTTTTGGATACGAGACAGACCAGTTTGATGGTTGCTAAAAATAGGTTGCTTGCTTTTGTGATAGCATTTGCTATTGCGATTACAGTGTTTTTCTTTTTAGGCTATGGTTTAATAGCTTTCGCCCTTTACCTTGTTTTAGCAGTTCCTTTATTGTACTACTTTAAGATTGAATCCGGTCTTGTTCCAATTACGGTTTTGGTAACGCATTTGATGACCTCTCAAAGTCTAGCTTTCTCAATACTTCTGAATGAATTTGCTATTTTTGCAATTGGAACTGGCTTAGCCTTATTGCTGAATATTTATATGGGGTCAAATGACTCACAAATCAAAGCATTTCATCAAACAATAGAGCAAAAGATGAAAGCAATTCTTTATCAACTTGAAGACTGTTTGCTTCATCAAAATGGTCAGGAATTGAACTTAATGGTTAGGCAATTGGATTTAGATTTGGATGCAGCCCTCCAACTGGTTTACCGCGAGAGTGATAATAAGCTCTTTCAGCAAACCAACTATCAGGTCCATTATTTTGAGATGCGAAGACGTCAAAATACCCTCTTAAAACAAATGGTAAAAACCAGTTTGGCAATTAAAGAACCAAGTAGAGAGAGCATTCTCTTATCTCATTTGTTTCATGAGACAGCTAAACAACTTAGCGAGAAAAATTCAGCAGTCACTCTTATTGATGATATTGAACAACTTTTGGAAGTTTACCGTCAAAGAGAGTTGCCACAGAGTCGTCAGGAATTTGAAATGCGAGCCTTACTATTTCAACTCTTGCAAGATTTAGAACGGTTTATCACTGAAAAAACAAGTTTTTACCATGACTATAAAAATGATACTGAATATGATTAGGAAGCTATTTCCTAATCTTTTTTGTTATAATATGAAGTAGTGATAATTGAGAAAATGGAGACAGGCATGAAAGAATTAAAATGTCCACACTGTCAAACGGTGTTTACAATAGATGAATCAGAATACACGCAATTATTAGCGCAAGTGCGCGGTCAAGAATTTGATAAGGAACTTAGTCATCGCCTTAAAAATGAAATTGCCTTGCTTGAAGAAAAGTCAAAAAATCAACTACAACATCAGTTAGCTGAAAAAGACAAAGACATTCAAAGCCTAAGCCATCACTTGGAGCAACTTGAAAAAGAAGAAACTTTTCGTCGTCAAGAAGCTCTGAGTCAAAAAGATAAAATAATTGCTTCTTTAGAGGCCAAACTCGATCGTTTAGCTTCTGAAAATGCTTTAGAGATGACAAAGCAATTGACACAAAAAGATCAAAGTCTCCTTGATTTGCAAAATAAGATTGAAAAATTAGAATTAGAAAATCAATCTAAACTTCAATCAACTGTTAATGCCCTTGAAAAAGAAAAAGACAGCCTTAAAAATCAACTAGCTATTCAGGATAAAGAAAAAGAACTGTCATTATCTTCTTTAAAGAGTGATTTTGAAGCCCAATTAAAGGCAGCTAATGAGCAGGTTGAATTCTATAAAAATTTCAAAGCACAACAATCAACCAAAGCTATTGGTGAAAGTTTAGAGCTTTATGCAGAGACAGAATTCAATAAAGTCAGAAGCTATGCCTTTCCAAATGCTCAGTTTTCAAAAGACAATCAATTATCTAGCCGAGGCTCTAAAGGAGACTACATTTACCGTGAGACAGATGCTAATGGTATTGAACTTCTTTCAATCATGTTTGAAATGAAAAATGAAGCAGACCAGACAAAAAACAAGCATAAAAACAGTGACTTTTTCAAGGAATTGGACAAAGACCGCAAAGAGAAAAACTGTGAGTATGCTGTTCTTGTAACTATGTTAGAAGCTGATAATGACTATTATAATACTGGCATCGTGGATGTCAGTCACGAATACCCTAAGATGTATGTTGTAAGACCTCAATTCTTCATTCAACTGATTGGTCTTTTGAGAAATGCCGCTATGAACGCGCTAGCTTATAAGCAGGAATTGGCATTAGTGCGTGAACAAAATATTGACATTACCCATTTTGAAGAGGATTTGGATATTTTCAAAAATGCCTTTGCAAAAAACTACAATTCAGCAAGCACAAACTTCAAAAAAGCCATTGAAGAAATTGACAAGTCTATTAAACGTATGGAAGAAGTTAAACGCTTCTTAACAACAAGTGAGAACCAATTACGTTTAGCTAATAATAAATTAGATGATGTTTCTGTCAAAAAATTAACCCGAAATAACCCGACAATGCGTGAGAAATTTGAGGGATTACAAAAGGAGTTATAAAGTTATTTTTCTTGTCAAAGGTGCCTTTGAACAGTTATAATGGAAAAGTTAAACCGATAGAAAATAGTGAAAGAAAAGCATGAAAAACGGAATTATAAATGTAAAAAAAGAGGCTGGAATGACCTCGCACGATGTGGTTTTTAAACTGCGCAAAATCCTTTGGGAAAAGAAGATTGGTCACGGTGGGACGTTGGATCCGGATGTTGTTGGTGTTTTACCAATTGCAGTTGGTAAGGCTACTCGTGTTATTGAATACATGACTGAGGCTGGTAAAGTCTATGAAGGTGAAGTAACATTAGGCTATGCTACAACAACAGAAGATGCCAGTGGTGACACAATTGAGGAAAAACACGTTCTCACAGACTTAAGTGAAACTGAAGTAGACCTTGCGATGGAGACGTTTCTTGGCGACATTACCCAAATCCCTCCAATGTACTCAGCAGTTAAAGTTAATGGTAGAAAACTCTATGAGTATGCTAGAGCTGGTGAGGAAGTTGAGCGGCCAAAAAGATTGGTCCACATTAGTTTATTTGAAAGAACAAGTCCATTGACTTTTAAAGATGGGCTTTGTCATTTTACCTTTAAAGTGGTTTGTAGCAAAGGCACTTATGTGAGAACCTTGGCTGTGGATTTAGGTAAAGCTTTGGGCTATCCAAGCCATATGTCTAAACTAGAGCGTACTGCTTCAGCAGGTTTGGAATTGGCTGACGCCTTAACACTTGGTCAAATTGCTGAAATGGTTGAGCGAAATGATGAATCATTTTTCCTTCCAATTGAATACGGTGTTTCAGATCTCCCCAAATTAGCTATTACTGAGACTGAGAAGACAGACATTTCATTTGGTAGAAAACTAGCTCTTCCAAGCATAGAGCCTCTCTTAGCGGTCTTTTTTAAAGACCAATTGGTAGCCGTAATGGAAAAACAAGATGAGCTCTATAAACCTAGGAAGGTTCTTATCTAAATAAGTAGACAGGATTACAATGAAGATTACACAAATCAAATCTTTTGAAGAGATTAATGAGACCAAAGACACGATTTTGGTATTAGGCTATTTTGATGGCCTCCATAAAGGACATAAAGCCTTATTTGACAAAGCAAAAGAACTAGCAGAAAAGAAGAATCTAAAGATTGTAAGCTTAACCTTCAATGAAAGTCCTAAGTTAGCATTTGCACGTTTTTCTCCTGAACTTTTGTTACATATTAGTTATCCGGAGCAACGTTATCATAAATTTGCTGAATACGGAGTAGAAGAGCTTTATTTGCTTGATTTCACTACGACCTTTTCTAAAGTGTCTTCTGACGATTTTATTAAAAACTACATTGGAAAACTAAGGGCAAAACATATTGTGGTTGGCTTTGACTATAAGTTTGGTCATAATCGAACAGATTCGGACTACTTGCAACGCAATTTTGATGGAACAGTTTACACTATTGATGAAGTGTCGATTAACAATCGAAAGGTCTCATCGACCTGGATTCGTGAATTAATTCAAGCAGGTGATGTTAATAAGGCTAATCAATTGCTTGGTTATGAATTTTCGACAAGAGGAATGGTTGTTCATGGAGATGCGCGTGGTAGAACCTTGGGCTTTCCAACGGCTAATCTTGCTCCTATCGATCGTACCTATTTACCAGCAGATGGCGTCTATGTTGCGGATGTCTTGGTTAATAAAAAAAGGTACCGCTCAATGACAAGCATTGGAAAAAATGTTACCTTTGGAGGAAAAGAGTTAAGATTAGAAGCCAATATTTTTGATTTTGATGGGGATATTTACGGAGAATCTATCGAAATTATTTGGCTTGACAAGATTCGAGACATGACAAAATTTGATGGTATTGAAGATCTTATTTCTCAGCTAAATAAGGATAAAGAAATTGCATTAAATTGGAAAAAAGATGGTCATTTTAATTAAATTTTTGTATAATAGGGTAAGTAATAATGATAGAGGATTAAAATGGTTACATTATTTTTATCTCCCAGCTGTACTAGTTGCCGTAAGGCAAGGGCATGGCTTTTGAAACACGAAGTTTCATTTCAAGAACATAATATCATTACAAGCCCATTAAGTCGTGAAGAGTTGTTAGCCATCTTGTCATTTACTGAAAATGGAACTGAGGATATTATTTCAACCCGGTCGAAGGTTTTTCAAAAATTAAACATTGATGTTGATGAGTTATCAATCCCTCATCTCATTGACTTGATTGCTGAAAACCCAAGTCTTTTACGTCGCCCAATTATCATGGATAAAAAAAGAATGCAGATTGGTTTTAATGAAGATGAAATCAGGGCATTTTTGCCAAGAGATTACCGTAAACAAGAATTACGTCAAGCGACTATTAAAGCAGAAATTGAGGGATAGTATGTCGGATAAAAACTATACATATCCACTTGACATAAACTGGAGCACTGACGACATTACATCAGTGCTTCATTTTTTGAATCAAGTGGAATTAGCTTATGAAAAAAAAGTAGATGCTCAACAATTGTTAGAAGCATATCGATGCTTTAAAACAGTAGTAACGAGTAAATCACAAGAAAAACAAATCGATAGAGACTTTGAAAAATCAAGTGGCTATTCAACCTATCAAGCCGTCAAAAAAGCAAAAGAAATAAAGAAAGGATATTTTTCTTTTGGAAGATAAATTTGCATTTGCTAAAGAAATCGTCTTGGAAGCGGCAGCTTATATCAAAAAGAGAATGTCAAGGCAACTAGCTATTGAAATTAAAACGAGTCATGATGATTTGGTAACTGATGTTGATCATGAAACGCAAGATTTGATTATTGACCGCATTAGGAATCGCTATCCTTCAGACCATATTCTAGCTGAGGAAAACAACGTTAGGCATCCTATTGATGATGGCCATGTTTGGGTTTTGGATCCGATTGATGGGACCATTAATTTCATTGTTCAAAGGGATTATTTTGCCATTATGCTTTCCTATTTTGAAGAGGGAAAAGGGCAGTTTGGTATCATTTATGATGTGATCAATGACCGTTTTTTGGTAGGTGGTGGCCAATTTGAGGTGACTTTAAACCATCAAAAAGTGTCTCCTTATGAAGAAAAACCTTTAAATAGGTCTTTAGTTGCTTGTAATTCAGGAATGTACCGTAATAATGATTATGGTTTAGTTGATTTTATCGGTAAAACATTAGGTTTAAGGATTTATGGTGGTGCTGGTATTTCAATGATGATGGTGATGACTCAACAATTATTTGCCTATTTTTCTTACATTCAACCATGGGATTATGCAGCAGCTCTTGTTCTTGGGAAACCTTTAGGTTATACCTTGTTAACTATGGATGGAAAAGAACCCGATTTTAGCACCAGACAGAAAGTTATGTTTATTCCTGAGTGCCATCGTGAGACGATCCAATCCTTGTTAAATAGCTGTGAAAACTAGTATAATAAAGTGGCTACTATTTTGGAGTGAGATTTGAAAAAGATGAGGGTAAAAGTTCTTTTAAAGAACGGCCATATATGTTACTATTAAAATTGAGTTTATTATAAAACTCCTTTTATATTTAATGAATAGGAAAAATAAAATGAATATGAAAAAGAAGTTCTTTTTGTTCAGTTTGTTAGCAGTTTCGACACTGTTTTTAACAGCTTGTTCTAGTTGGATTCAAAAAGGAGAATCCATTACGGCCGTTGGTTCAACAGCATTGCAACCTTTAGTAGAGGCTGCTGCAGATGAATTTGGTAAACAAAATCTAGGAAAAACAGTTAATGTGCAAGGTGGTGGGTCTGGTACAGGTTTATCACAGGTTCAATCAAAATCTGTTCAAATTGGTAACAGCGATGTTTTTGCTGAAGAAAAAGATGGGATTGATGCAAGTAAACTTCAAGATCATCAAGTTGCAGTTGCAGGCTTGGCTGTTATTGCAAATCCCAAAGTTAAGGTGTCAAATTTAACTTCAGAACAATTACGAAAAATCTTTTCTGGAGAATACACCAACTGGAAACAAGTAGGTGGTCAAGATTTAGCGATTTCTGTTATTAATAGAGCAGCTAGTTCTGGCTCGCGTGCCACTTTTGATGCTGTTATTATGAAAGGGACTCATGCTAAACAAAGTCAAGAGCAAGATTCCAATGGTATGGTAAAATCAATTGTTTCACAAACACCAGGTGCCATTTCATACTTAGCCTTCTCCTATGTTGATGATTCAGTTAAGTCTTTAAAATTGAATGGTTTTGCTTCAAAACCTGAAAATGTCATGACTAATGACTGGCCAATTTGGTCTTATGAACACATGTATACTTATGGCAAAGCTGATGGCTTAACCAAAGAATTTCTTGACTATATGATGTCAGAAGAAGTGCAAAAGAAAATTGTTGCTCACATGGGGTATATTCCAATGACCGATATGAAGGTTGTTAAAACTCATGACGGCAAAGTTTCCAAAAAGTAGTGAGGGAATTATGAATAATCAGGAATTAGCTAAAAAATTAGTTTCACCTTCAAAAAATTCACGTCTAGAAAAATTTGGTAAGACCATTACTTTTCTATGCTTGGCATTGATTGTATTTATTGTTGCGATGATTTTAATCTTTGTTGCTCAAAAAGGCTTATCAACTTTCTTTGTTGACAAAGTTAACGTTTTTGATTTCTTATTTGGAAGAGAGTGGCAACCAAGTATTAAAGATAAAAGTGGTATGCCAATTTTAGGCGCCTTACCAATGATTAGTGGTTCCTTTTTAGTAACCATTTTATCTGCTTTGGTGGCAACACCTTTTGCTATTGGTGCTGCAGTCTTTATGACAGAAATCTCACCTAAATATGGAGCTAAAGTTCTTCAACCAGCAGTTGAATTGCTAGTTGGTATTCCATCTGTTGTTTACGGGTTTATCGGTTTACAAATTGTTGTGCCTTTTGTTCGTTCAATCTTTGGAGGGACTGGATTTGGTATTTTATCAGGGGTTTTTGTGCTCTTTGTTATGATTTTACCAACAGTAACCTTTATGACAACAGATAGTCTTCGAGCTGTGCCACGTCATTATCGTGAAGCAAGTATGGCCATGGGGGCAACAAGGTGGCAAACGATTTGGCGTGTTGTTTTAAATGCAGCTCGTCCAGGAATCTTCACAGCAGTCATCTTTGGTATGGCTAGAGCATTTGGTGAAGCATTGGCTATCCAGATGGTTGTTGGGAACTCAGCTGTTATGCCTAGCTCCTTAACGACACCTGCAGCAACCTTGACATCTGTTTTGACGATGGGTATCGGAAATACCGTTATGGGTACTGTTCAAAACAATGTTTTGTGGTCACTAGCACTTGTTCTCTTATTAATGAGTCTGGCCTTTAATTCACTTGTTAAATTAATTAGGAAAGAGAGAAAGAGAAATTATGAACGCTAAAAAAATTGATAAATTAGCAACAGGTACCTTATATACCATTGCTGGAATCATTGTAGCTATTCTAGCTTCATTAATTTTATTTATCCTCCTTCGAGGACTTCCTCATGTTAGCTGGCATTTTTTAACAGGACAGTCATCTTCTTATGAAGCTGGTGGAGGAATTGGGATTCAACTTTATAATTCTTTCTTTCTGTTAATCATTACACTAATTATCTCAATCCCCTTATCAACTGGAGCGGGCATTTACCTTGCAGAGTATGCTAAAAAGGGTCCACTTACAAACTTTATTAGAACCTGTATTGAAATTTTATCGTCATTACCTTCAGTGGTTGTTGGTTTGTTTGGTTACTTGATTTTCGTAGTTCAATTCCAATATGGTTTCTCTATTATTTCAGGTGCCCTAGCACTAACAGTTTTCAATCTTCCACAAATGACGCGTAATGTCGAAGACAGTTTACTTCATGTTCATCATACACAAAGAGAAGCAGGTCTTGCTCTAGGACTATCTCGCTGGGAAACAGTTTTCTTTGTGGTTATTCCAGAAGCTCTACCTAGTATTGTAACTGGTATTGTCCTTGCTTCTGGTCGTATTTTTGGTGAAGCTGCAGCCTTAATTTATACAGCGGGTCAATCTGCACCAGCTTTAGACTGGTCAAACTGGAACCCACTAAGTGTCACAAGTCCTATCTCAATTTTCCGTCAATCTGAAACATTAGCTGTTCATATTTGGAAAGTTAACAGTGAAGGGACAATTCCAGATGGTACTTTAGTATCTGCAGGAAGTGCAGCAGTTCTATTAATCTTTATCTTAATCTTCAATTTATCAGCTCGCTTTATTGGTAAAAAATTACATTCTCGAATGACAGCGGCTAAATAAGACATAGGAGTAATCATGACAGAATATAATTGGAATGAACGCCATATTATCACGTTTCCAAAGGAAGTTGTTTCTTTGTCTACTAAAGACTTACATGTCTATTATGGTGGTAAAGAAGCAATTAAAGGGATTGATATGGAGTTTGAAAAAAATAAAATAACCGCTTTAATTGGCCCTTCAGGTTGTGGGAAATCTACTTATCTGAGAAGTCTTAACCGTATGAATGATACCATTGATATTGCAAATGTGACTGGCGAAATTTTATATCAAGGAATTGATGTTAACCGCAAAGACATGAATGTTTATGAGATTCGTAAGCACATCGGTATGGTTTTTCAACGTCCAAATCCATTTGCTAAATCAATTTACCGTAACATTACATTTGCTCATGAGAGAGCTGGTGTCAAAGATAAACGCGTATTAGACGAAATTGTTGAAACGTCACTGAAACAAGCTGCTCTTTGGGATCAAGTAAAAGATGATTTGCATAAATCAGCCTTCACTCTTTCAGGTGGACAACAACAAAGACTTTGTATTGCCCGTGCTATTTCAGTTAAACCTGATATTTTATTGATGGATGAGCCAGCTTCAGCTTTGGATCCAATTGCAACCATGCAATTAGAGGAAACCATGTTTGAACTGAAGAAAAATTATACCATCATTATTGTAACGCACAATATGCAACAGGCTGCCCGTGCAAGTGATTACACAGCATTTTTCTACCTTGGGGATTTAATTGAATACGATAAAACACGTAACATTTTCCAAAATGCAAAATGCCAGTCAACAAACGATTATGTTTCAGGACACTTTGGATAGAGAGGGATAAAATGTCAGAACCAATATTACAAGTACGAGATCTTTCTGTTTACTACAATAAAAAGAAAACTCTTAATAATGTTTCTCTTGATTTATTTCCAAATGAAATAACAGCATTGATTGGCCCTTCAGGCTCTGGGAAATCAACTTTACTTAGGGCTATTAACCGTATGAGTGATTTAAA
Source organism: Streptococcus iniae (assembly GCF_030732225.1). Taxonomy (NCBI): domain Bacteria; kingdom Bacillati; phylum Bacillota; class Bacilli; order Lactobacillales; family Streptococcaceae; genus Streptococcus; species Streptococcus iniae. The sequence continues at coordinate 988,690 of NZ_CP132230.1, forward strand.
TCCGGAAGTTACTGTAACAGGATCAATCACATATAATGGACATAATATTTATAGCCCTCGGACAGATACTGTTGATCTTCGTAAAGAAATCGGAATGGTATTTCAACAGCCTAATCCATTTCCAATGTCTATTTATGAGAATGTTGTTTATGGCTTGCGTTTAAAGGGTATTAAAGACAAGAATATTCTTGATCAAGCCGTTGAATCCTCATTAAAAGGGGCCTCAATCTGGGATGAAGTGAAAGATCGCCTTCACGATTCCGCACTAGGATTATCAGGTGGTCAACAACAGCGTGTATGTATTGCTAGGGTCTTAGCGACGAGTCCACAAATTATTCTTTTGGATGAGCCAACTTCAGCCTTAGATCCAATATCAGCTGGTAAAATTGAAGAGACACTCTTTGCATTGAAAAAAGATTACACACTAGTCATCGTTACACGTTCAATGCAACAGGCTTCTAGACTGTCAGATAGAACAGGTTTCTTTCTTGCAGGTGATTTACTTGAATTTGGGAACACTAAACATATGTTTATGAATCCAAAACGCAAAGAAACAGAAGATTATATTTCTGGTAAATTTGGTTAATTAACTAAATCAGAATTGTCTCGCATAAACTAAAAGGATCGTAGAGGGAAAACAATGTTAAGAACTAAATTTGAAGAAGAATTAGATAAACTTCATAACCAATTTTATTCCATGGGTACAGAAGTTTTAGCACAATTAAATAAAACCGTTCGTGCCTTTGTTAGTCATGACCGTGATTTAGCAAAAGAAGTCATCGAAGAAGATGACATGGTTAATGAATTTGAAACAAAATTAGAGAAAAAATCATTAGAAATTATTGCTCTCCAACAACCTGTTTCAAATGATCTTCGTACTGTTATTACTGTTTTAAAAGCATCAAGTGATATTGAGCGTATCGGTGACCATGCTTCGTCTATTGCAAAAGCGACGATTCGTATGAAAGGTGAAGAACGTTTACCAATTGTTGAAGAACAAATTAACCTTATGGGAAAAGCTGTTAAGCACATGGTAGAAGATGCGTTAAATGCCTATATCAATGCAGATGAAGCTAAAGCTTATGAAATTGCTGCTAATGATGAAATTATTGATAATTACTTCCGTGATATTCAAGCTTTGGCAGTTGAAGAAATTCGTAAAACTCCAGATGCTGTGTTTGCTGGCAAAGAGTACTTCCAAGTGTTAATGTACCTTGAACGTATTGGTGATTATGCTCGTAACCTTTGCGAGTGGGTCGTTTACCTTAAGACTGGAAAAATTATTGAATTATAATAAAATATGATATAATAGTGATTGGAATTTTTCTAATCACTTTTTTAGAATAAGGAGCATTATGAAAACAGTTGAACATTTTATTGAGAAATTTGTTCCAGAAAACTATAACATTTTTTTAGACATTGACCGTCAATCAAAAACATTTACAGGAAATGTTGCCATTAACGGAGAAGCTTTAGATAATAGAGTTTCATTTCATCAAAAAGACTTAAGGATTCATGCCGTTTTACTTGATAATGAAGCGGTATCTTTTAAAGAAGATCATGACAATGAAGCCCTCCGTGTAGAGTTGCCAACCACAGGTTTAATGACTTTGGTTATTGAATTCTCTGGAAAAATAACAGATAATATGACTGGTATTTACCCATCCTATTACACTATTGATGGCATCTCTAAAGAAGTTATTTCAACACAGTTTGAAAGCCACTTTGCTCGTGAAGCTTTTCCTTGCGTAGATGAGCCTCATGCAAAAGCAACTTTTGATTTATCTATCAAATTTGACCAGCAAGATGGTGAAATAGTTCTCTCAAACATGCCTGAAATCAATGTTGACTTGCGTAAAGAAACTGGTTTATGGACATTTGATACAAGTCCTAGAATGTCTTCTTACCTGCTTGCATTTGCACTTGGAGACTTACATGGTATTACTGCTAAAAGTAAAAATGGCACGGATGTAGGTGTTTTTGCAACTAAAGCTCATCCGAGTACATCACTTGAATTTGCTCTTGATATTGCAGTACGTGTTATTGATTTTTATGAAGATTATTTTGGAGTAAACTACCCAATTCCTCAATCTTACAATGTTGCTTTGCCAGATTTTTCATCAGGTGCTATGGAAAATTGGGGATTGATTACCTATCGTGAAATTTATTTATTAGTTGATGATAATTCAACAGCTACAAGCAGACAACAAGTTGCTCTTGTTGTTGCTCATGAAATTGCCCACCAGTGGTTCGGTAATCTGGTAACCATGGAGTGGTGGGATGATTTATGGCTTAATGAAAGTTTTGCCAACATGATGGAATATGTGTCTATTGATGCTATTGAACCTGAATGGAAAATTTTTGAAGACTTTCAAACAGGAGGTGTGCCATTAGCTCTTAAACGTGATGCGACTGATGGTGTGCAATCTGTTCATGTTGATGTCAATCATCCTGATGAAATCAATACTTTATTTGATCCAGCAATCGTTTATGCAAAAGGCAGTCGATTAATGCACATGCTAAGACGTTGGATTGGCGATAGCGATTTTGCTAAAGGATTATCTCTATATTTTGAAAAACATCAATATTCAAATACAATTGGACGTGATTTATGGAATGCTTTGTCGGATAGTTCTGGTAAAGATGTTGCTGCTTTTATGGATGCTTGGTTAGAACAACCCGGCTATCCTGTCCTAACGGCATCTGTTGAAAATGACCACCTAATTCTTTCTCAGCAACAATTCTTTATTGGTGAAGGGGTTGAACAGGAAAGAATTTGGCCTATTCCATTAAATAGTACTTGGTCGGAATTACCAGATATTATGACTGAAAAAGAGATGATTATCCCAAACTACAGTCAATTAGCTGCTAAACATAAAGAACCACTACGTTTCAATACTGAAAACACAGCTCATTATATTAGTCATTATCAAGGAGAATTATTTAATGACTTAATTGATGGGATTGATCAATTGGATAGTGTTAGTCTGTTGCAAGTGCTCCAAGAACGTCGATTATTAGCTGAAAGCGGAGCTATTGGCTATGCTGAGCTTGCAAGTTTGATTGCTCGTTTAACAAAAGCGAAGTCTTATATGGTTGCATCAGCTATTAATCATATCTTAATTGGTTTAGAGCGCTTTATTGAGGAAGATAGTGAAGAAGATAAAGCATTTAAACGCTTGGTGGTGCGCATTTTCCAAGCTGACTATGATCAATTAGGTTTCCAAAAACAAGCGGGTGAATCTGACGAAGCTGAAATGGTTCGCCAAATCGTCTTAAATCAATTAATCAATAGTGGAAAAGAAGAAGTGATAGCAGAAGCCAAATCTATTTTTGAGGCTTATAAGCAGGATGTTGCTCAAATTCCAGCAGCTGTTCGTCGTTTAGTTTTAGCAAATCAAATGAAATATTTTGAAAATGAAACTATTGTTGATCATTATTTTGACACTTATATTGCCACGACAGATAATAATTTGAGGCTTGATCTTGCATTTGCGCTGTCAAAAACAAAGAGTGCTAAAACTTTAAAACGCATTTTAGTTAGTTTGAAGGATAAAGCTATTGTTAAACCTCAAGATTTAGCAATGTGGTATAATTGTTTACTAGGTCAAGTATACACTCAAGAACCTGTTTGGGTATGGGCACGTGAAGATTGGGAATGGATCAAATCAGCACTTGGAGGAGACATGAGCTTTGACCGTTTTGTTATTTACCCTGCCAACAACTTCAAAACACAAATTCGCTTAGAGGAATATAGAGCCTTCTTTGAACCAAAATCTGATGATATGGCTATTAGTCGTAATATTAAAATGGGTATCAATGAAATTAGAGCTCGTGTTCAACTGATTGAATCAGGAAAAACAGCAGTTAGCCAAGTCTTAAAAGCATACTAATTAATCATACTAAAAGAGAAGACAGTGCCCTGTTTTCTCTTTTTTAGTTCTTTTTAGCTAAAATTAAGTTTTCTATGGTATGATAAAAGATAATATATGATGACGTGAGTGGAGAATGCGATGATAAAAATATTACTTGTTGAAGATGATTTAAGTTTATCTAATTCGATTTTTGATTTTTTAGATGATTTTGCTGATGTTATGCAGGTTTTTGATGGAGATGAAGGTTTTTATGAGGCTGAAAGTGGTGTTTATGATCTTATTCTCCTGGACTTAATGTTACCTGAAAAAAATGGTTTTCAAGTCCTAAAAGAATTAAGAGAAAAAGACATCAAAACGCCTGTTCTTATTATGACTGCTAAAGAAAGTCTTGACGATAAAGGGCATGGCTTTGACCTTGGAGCTGATGACTACCTAACCAAACCATTTTATTTAGAGGAGCTAAAAATGCGTATTCAAGCCCTCTTGAAACGAACTGGTAAGATGACTACCAGTCAGCTATCTTATGGGAATATCAGTATTGATACTGAACGAAATATGGTAAAAGTCGGAGACACTACCATTGAGCTTCTTGGAAAAGAGTATGATTTACTCATTTATCTCCTTCAAAATCAAAATGTTATTTTACCTAAATCACAGATTTTTGACCGTATATGGGGATTCGACAGTGATACCACAATATCAGTTGTAGAGGTTTATGTTTCAAAAATCAGAAAAAAACTAAAAGGGACAGATTTTGTAGACAACCTTCAAACGCTTAGAAGTGTCGGATACATCTTAAAAACAAATGGCTAATTTAAAACGTATTTACCAGTCAGATAATTTTGGGCATTTTTTCCATTTTTTTGCAGTCTTTACAGGAATATTTGTTGTCATGACCATGATTATCATTCAAATCATGCAGTACGGTGTTTATTCTTCGGTAGATAGTAGTCTACTTGCTGTGTCAAAAAATTCATCGGTTTATGCTAATTTAACCATGGAACGAATGACCTCATTTTACTTTGATAATCAAGAGGATGCTTTTAAAAATGGAACTGAAGTCTTTAAAGCAGCCTTAGTTGAACAACCAGTTGCCAATACGGATATTATCCTCTTTAGTTCTAACGGAACGGTTTTAAATAGCTTTGATGCGCTATCGGGTTTTCAAAATTTTACCTTAAAAACAAATGAATTAAATGCCATTCGAACACGGAAATTGATGAATTTTTACGGGCATGAAGAAAAATACCATACGCTGACAGTTAAGATTCATTCCAATAGGTACCCAGCGGTGGCTTACCTAATGGCAGTTGTCAATGTGGAACAATTGGACCGTGCCAATGAGCGCTATGAACGAATCATTGTTCTTGTTATGATAACTTTCTGGTTTATTTCTGTTTTGGCCAGTATATACCTTGCAAAATGGAGTCGTAAACCAATTCTTGAAAGTTATGAGAAACAAAAAATGTTTGTTGAAAATGCTAGTCATGAATTAAGAACTCCCTTAGCAGTATTACAAAATCGCTTAGAGACCCTGTTTAGAAAACCTAATGAAACAATTCTGGAAAACAGTGAACCAATTGCTTCGAGTTTAGAAGAAGTGCGCAATATGAAGATCTTAACCACAAATTTATTGAATCTTGCCAGACGCGATGATGGGATTAATCCAGAACTCGTTGATGTGGATGCAAGCTTTTTTGACGCTATGTTTGAAAACTTCAACTTAGTAGCTGAAGATTATGGTAAAGACTTCCATTTTGAAAATCAGGTTAAGCGGACAATAAAAATGGATAAATCTTTATTAAAACAATTGATTACCATTTTATTTGATAATGCTTTGAAATACACGGACTCTGATGGGCAAATTTCAATTAGTGTTCGAACAACAGATAAAAATTTAATGGTCAGAGTGCTAGATGATGGTCCTGGAATAAAAGACATGGATAAAAAGAAAGTTTTTGACCGCTTCTATCGTGTTGATAAGGCTAGAACACGTACTAAAGGTGGATTTGGTTTGGGACTTTCTTTAGCAAAACAGATTGTTGCTTCCTTAAATGGAACAATATCAGTTAAAGACAATAAACCAAAAGGGACAATATTTGAAGTTAAACTCTAAAAAAGAGGATGAGCAAAGGCTCTAATCTTAGTTCTTCTTTTGAAAATAAGTCTTCTTAAAAAAGGCATTGAATCGCGTTTTTTGATTACGCAATTCAATGCCTTTTGCTCTATTTTAAAGCTTTTGACTAGAAAAGAAAAAAACTCCTAGAGGAGTTTTCATTGGTTTTAATTAGCCAAGTTTAGCAGCAAGACGTGCTTTATCGCGGCTAGCTTTATTTTTATGAATCAAACCTTTTGATTCAGCTCTATCGATGCTAGAAGAAGCAGTGCGGAAAAGCTCTTCAGTTGGGTTAGCTTCATATGCTTTGATAGCAGTACGCATAGCTGATTTTTGTGCTGAATTTTTTTCGTTTGCTTTAACGTTAAGTTCAGCGCGTTTGATAGCTGATTTAATATTTGCCAATGTTTTCACCTCCGTATTAATCTAACTACACTATTATATAGAAATAATGTTCATTTGGCAAGCCTTTATCATTTTTTGACATAAATTTCATCGATTTTGTGGTTTTTAGACTTGTGTAAAATGATTTCTGCACGATTTCGTGTAGGTTCGATGAATTTCTCTAAATTTTCAAGATTAATGGTTTTCCAAACCTCACTAGCAAATGAAATGGCCTCAGTTCTAGGCATCTTAGCATATTTGTAGTAAAAACTTGTTTGATCATCTTTAGCTAAATTTAAAATGCTTTCAAATCGCTCAATATACCATTTTTCAATATCATTACTATCTGCGTCAATATAAATAGAAAAATCAAAATAATCACTCATATAGAGCCTGTTATTTTGCTGATTTTGAAAAACATTTATCCCTTCAATGATTAAAAAGTCAGGACTCTCGATTTTTTGCAATTGATTGGGAACTATATCATAACTTTCATGAGAATAAACGGGAATTTCAGCATTTTGACCATTTTTCATATCATCTAAAAAGTTGAGCAGCAGTTCCATATTATAGGATTGTGGGAATCCTTTTCGGTTTAGCAGATGATTAGCAATTAAATAGTCATTTGGGTATAAAAAGCCATCAGTTGTAACCATTTCCACCTTACTTGTTTTGAAAGTTCTCGCAAGTAAGAGTTGTATTAAACGGCTGGTTGTTGATTTCCCTACAGCAACAGATCCCGATATACCAATGATAAATGGTCTTTTTTGGATATCTTTTTTTAAGAATAAGCTTTTTGAAAATGATAAATTTTCTTGATTGATTTTATAAATCTGAATGAGATTGATTAATGGTAAGTAAACCTCTATAACATCTGTAATATTAATATTATCGTTTAAACCAGTAATGGTTTTTAATTCATCTTCAGTTAATAATGGCTTTGAATGCTGATGTAAAACTTTCCAAGATTCTCTATTTATTTTTGAGAAATTGATAAATTCATTGGTCATGATAACTCCTATATGATTTTGCAATAGTATTATTATAGCACTTGATCTTGGAAATAGAAAAGATTGTTTCGGATAAAGTTAAAAAACAAACGTTTTCAAATGAAACTATATATATTGTTTGTGAAATGTATGATTTGAGGGGAGGATTTTTTTTAATATTTGTATACAAAAATAGTCTATAAATATTAAAAAAACTGTCTTGAAAACCGTTTCAAAGTATGTTAGAATGAAAAAGCATCTTAAAAAGGATAGGTAAATTCATGACAAAAATGTATTATGATGAAAATCCGGACAGCATTCATGATATTCATGAATTAAAGGTAAATCTCTTAAATCACCCTTTCACCTTTTATACGGATTCTGGTGTTTTTTCAAAAAAAATGATTGACTTCGGGAGTCAAGTTTTATTAAATGCTCTAAACTTTCACCCCAATGATACCTTATTGGATTTGGGTTGTGGTTATGGCCCTCTAGGGATTACTTTAGCTAAAGTACAAGGAGTAAAGGCTACTTTAGTTGATATTAATAATAGAGCAATAGATTTAGCTAAAAGAAATGCGGAAAAAAATCAAGCTGACGTTAGCATTTTCCAGTCTAATATCTATGAAAATATTTCTGATTCTTATCATCATATCATTAGTAATCCACCCATTCGTGCTGGTAAGAAAGTCGTCCATGAGATTATTGAAAAAAGTATCGATTATCTTGTTGATGGCGGTGATTTAACAATTGTTATTCAAAAGAAACAAGGTGCACCAAGTGCCAAAGAAAAAATGGCTGACATCTTTGGTAATGTTGACGTCTTAAAAAAAGACAAAGGCTACTACATTCTTAGGAGTATAAAACATGAGAACAGTTGATTTAATTCAAAAGAAAAGAGATGGACAGGCCCTTACAACTGAAGAAATAAACTGGTTGGTTAATGGGTATGCTGATGGAACAGTGCCAGATTACCAAATGGCTGCATTTGCAATGGCGGTCTATTTTAAAGGCATGACAACTGAAGAAACACGCGATTTAACCATGGCTATGGTTGGAACTGGAGAACAGATTGATTTATCAGCTATTGATGGCATTAAAACTGATAAACATTCTACAGGTGGTGTTGGTGATAAAGTTACCTTGATTTTAGCGCCCCTTGTTTCAAGTTTTGGTGTACCAGTTGCTAAAATGAGTGGTCGTGGTCTTGGGCATACTGGTGGAACGCTTGACAAATTGGAAGCTATTAAAGGTTACAAAATCGATAGAAGCCAAGAAGAATTTATTAAACAGGTTCAAGAAATTGGTGTATCTGTCATTGGACAATCAGATCAATTGGTGAAAGCAGATAAGTTACTTTATGCCCTAAGAGATGTGACTGCTACGGTAGATATTATCCCTCTCATTGCAAGTTCAGTCATGAGTAAAAAAATTGCAGCAGGAGCTGACAGTATTCTTTTAGATGTAACTGTTGGTGATGGTGCATTTATGAAAACAATTGAAGATGCTGAAACGCTTTCTCAATTAATGGTTGATTTAGGGAAAAAAGTTGGACGTCAAACGATAGCTGTTATTACAAATATGAGTCAACCTTTAGGAAGATCAATTGGAAATCGTTTAGAAGTACTTGAAGCAATTGAAATAATGCAAGGTAAAGGCCGTGAGGATATCACTGAGTTTATCTGTGAATTAGCACAAATCATGCTTAAGTTAGCAGGTGTAGAGAAAACGATTTCAGCTATTCATCGCCAACTTGTCGATGGTCCTGCATTAAGAAAATTTGAAGAAATGATTTCTTATCAAGGTGGTGATTTAGAAGATCTCTATAGACCATCTTCTGCAAAAGTTAAAACGCCAGTATTGGCAAAAGAATCTGGCTATATCACTGAACTTCCTGCTCTAGAATTTGGTCTTATTGCAATGCGATTAGGAGCTGGTAGAGCAGTTAAATCTGATCTGCTTGATTATGAAAGTGGTATTGTATTTGACAAAAAAGTTGGTGATGCCGTTCAAGTTGGTGATCAAATTGCTACAATCTATTCTAGTAACGAATTAGACAATAAAGTGCTTACAGAATTCGAAAAAAATGTTAAAATAGGTTTAGAACAAATTGAATCTAAAGAGATTATTAAGATTGTTTCCTAAAGGAGGAATTCATGGAAATTAACAAATATATCGATCATACTTTGCTTAAAGCAGATAGCGTTCAGAGTCAAATTGATCAGTTGTTGAGTGAAGCAAAAGAATATGATTTTGCAAGTGTTTGCATTAATCCATCTTGGGTTAGTTATTGTGCAAACGAGTTGAAAGATTCAGATGTTAAAGTATGTACAGTCGTTGGTTTTCCTTTAGGAGCTACAACTGCTGAAACAAAAGCTTTTGAAACCAAAAATGCCATTGAAAATGGTGCAGATGAGATTGACATGGTCTTGAATATTGGTCGCATGAAACAAGGTGACTATCAAGCTGTTGAAGATGATGTTCGTGCTGTTGTAGAAGCAAGTGGTGATAAACTTGTAAAAGTTATTATTGAAGCTTGTTTGCTAACAGATGAAGAAAAGGTTAAAGCTTGCCAACTATCTGTTGCAGCAGGAGCAGATTTTGTCAAAACCTCAACAGGTTTTTCAACTGGAGGCGCTACAATTGAAGATGTTAAGTTGATGCGTGAAACAGTGGGTCCAGAAGTTGGTGTTAAAGCAGCAGGTGGTGCAAGATCTCTAGCAGATGCTCAAGCCTTTATTGAAGCAGGAGCAACACGTATTGGAACTTCAGCAGGTGTTAAAATTGTTAATGGTGAGGAAGTCAATGGTGGCTACTAATTTAGTTGCATTAGCAATTGATGCTAGTAAAAATGCCTATGTTCCATACTCTCACTTTCCCATAGGTGCAGCTTTGAAAACAAAAGAAGGTCATGTTTTTACAGGTTGTAACATTGAAAATGCTAGTTTTGGTTTAACTAATTGTGGTGAAAGAACTGCAATTTTTAAAGCAGTATCAGAAGGGTATAAAGACTTGACTGAAATTGCTATATATGGAGAAACACAAGAGCCGGTTTCACCTTGTGGAGCTTGTCGCCAAGTTATGGCGGAATTTTTCCCAGCTTCGGCCAAAGTTACCCTGATCGCAAAAGACGGTCGCACTCAAGAAACAAGTGTAGGTGACTTACTTCCTTATTCTTTTACAGATTTAAATTAATCTGTTCTTAAATGTGTTATTTAGCCATAAGGCTATGTATTTTTCAGCAAGAAATTGCTAGAAACTTTTTAGGAGGGTTCATATTCATGAACAAGAAATTTATTGGTCTCGGCTTAGCTTCAGTAGCTTTATTAAGTTTAGCTGCATGTGGCAATCGTGGTGCATCAAAATCTGATAGCAAAGATGCTAAAACAGATCTTAAAGTTGCAATGGTAACCGATACAGGTGGTGTTGATGATAAATCATTTAACCAATCTGCTTGGGAAGGTTTACAAGCTTGGGGAAAAGAAAATGGTCTTAAAAAAGGATCAGGATTTGATTACTTCCAATCAACAAGTGAATCTGAATATGCAACAAACATAGATACTGCTGTTTCAAGTGGTTACAAAGTTGTTTATGGTATTGGTTTCGCCTTGAAAGATGCAATTGATAAAGCTTCAGGAGATAACTCAGATACAAATTTTGTTATTGTTGATGATGTTATCGAAGGGAAAAAGAATGTTGCCAGTGTAACATTTGCCGACCATGAAGCTGCTTACCTTGCTGGTATTGCAGCTGCTAAAACTACAAAAACTAAAATTGTTGGTTTTGTAGGTGGAATGGAAGGTACTGTTATTACTCGTTTTGAAAAAGGTTTTGAAGCTGGTGTTAAATCAGTCGATAGCTCAATTCAAGTGAAAATTGACTATGCAGGTTCATTTGGTGACGCTGCTAAAGGTAAAACAATTGCAGCTGCTCAATACGCAGGTGGTGCAGATGTTGTTTACCAAGCCGCAGGTGGTACTGGAGCAGGAGTCTTCAATGAAGCTAAAGCTGTCAACGAAAAACGTAACGAAGCTGATAAAGTTTGGGTTATCGGTGTAGACCGTGACCAAAAAGATGAAGGGAAATACACTTCAAAAGATGGCAAAGCATCAAACTTTGTACTTGCATCTTCAATTAAAAAAGTTGGAAAAGCAGTTCAATTAATCAATAAAAATGTTGCTGATGGAAAATTCCCTGGTGGAAAAACAACAGTTTATGGACTTAAAGATGGTGGGGTAGATATTGCTACAACAAGCCTATCAGATGATGTTATTAAAGCTGTTAACGAAGCTAAAGAAAAAATTAAATCTGGAGACATTAAAGTTCCTGAAAAATAATAGCTAACTATTAAAGTGCGACCTTAGTCGGTCGCCCTTTTTAGACTGAGATAACTTTTATCTCAGTAAAACTTGTCAGTACTGACAAGTTTTACTGAAATAAAAGAGTGAATTGAAAGGAAGAAAAATCCTATGACACAACATGTCATTGAAATGAAAGAGATTACAAAGAGATTTGGTGATTTTACTGCAAATGACCATATTAATTTGACTGTTAAAAAAGGTGAAATTCATGCCCTTTTAGGTGAAAATGGTGCAGGTAAGTCTACTTTGATGAATATGTTGGCTGGTTTGTTAGAACCAACTGAAGGTGAAATTTTTATCAATGGTAAAGCTGAACTCATTGATTCCCCATCAAAATCTTCGCATCTAGGAATTGGAATGGTTCACCAACACTTTATGTTGGTTGAAGCTTTTACAGTTGCCGAAAATATTATTTTAGGCAATGAAACTGTTAAAAATGGTCGCCTTGATTTGAAAGAAGCAAGTCGTGAAATTAAAGAGTTATCAGAGAAATATGGTTTAGCTGTTGACACAGAAGCTAAAGTTGCCAATATTTCAGTAGGTGCGCAACAACGTGTTGAAATTTTGAAAACACTTTACCGCGGTGCCGATATTCTTATTTTTGATGAGCCAACTGCTGTATTGACACCATCTGAGATTCAAGAATTAATGGTTATCATGAAAAACCTTGTCAAAGAAGGAAAATCCATCGTTTTAATCACTCATAAACTTGATGAGATTAGAGCAGTTGCTGATCGTGTAACAGTTATTAGACGAGGTAAAAGTATTCAGACAGCAAATGTTGCAGGGGTAAGCGCAAAAGAACTTGCTGAAATGATGGTTGGCCGTTCAGTATCTTTTAAAACAGAAAAAATACCATCTAACCCTAAAGAAACTGTTCTTTCTATTAAAGATTTAGTTGTAGACGAAAACCGTGGCATTCCTGCTGTAAAAGGTTTATCTTTAGACGTTAGAGCTGGTGAAATCGTTGGTATTGCTGGGATTGATGGTAATGGACAAAGTGAGTTAATTCAAGCAATTACTGGCTTACGAAAAGTAAAATCTGGTTCTATTACAATTAAAAATCAAGAAGTTACTCATTTCAATTCTAGAAAAATCACAGAACTTTCTGTTGGACATGTGCCTGAAGATCGTCACAAAGATGGTTTGATTTTAGAGATGTCTTTAGCTGAGAACACAGCATTGCAAACGTATTATAAAGAGCCTCTCAGTAAAAATGGTATTTTAAATTATGCAAAAATTAACGAGTATGCTCGTAATCTAATGAAAGAATTTGACGTACGTGGTGCTAATGAATTAGTTCCGGCCCGTGGTTTCTCTGGTGGTAATCAACAAAAAGCAATCATTGCACGTGAAGTTGACCGTAACCCAGATTTATTGATTGTTAGCCAACCAACTCGAGGTCTTGATGTTGGAGCTATCGAGTATATTCATAAACGTTTAATTGAGGAACGTGATAAAGGAAAAGCTGTTTTAGTTGTCAGCTTTGAATTGGATGAGATTTTAAATTTATCAGATCGAATCGCTGTTATTCATGATGGTAAAATTCAAGGAATTGTAAATCCAGAAAGTACCAATAAGCAAGAGCTTGGTATTTTAATGGCAGGTGGTTCAATTGATAAGGAGGAAGAAGATGTCTAAAAAGGCACAAAAAATTGCTGTTCCAGTTATTTCCGTCTTATTAGGATTTATTTTGGGTGCAATTATCATGTTTATCTTTGGGTATGATCCTATCTGGGGATATGAAGGACTTTTCCAAATTGCATTTGGTAGTGTTAAAAATATTGGTGAAATTTTCAGAGCTATGGGGCCTCTAATTCTTATTGGTTTAGGGTTTACAGTAGCTAGTCGTGCAGGCTTCTTCAATATTGGGCTTTCTGGTCAAGCTTTAGCTGGTTGGATTGCGTCAACCTGGTTTGCTTTAAGTCACCCTGAGATGTCTCGTCCCTTGATGATTGTAACGACTGTTATTATTGGTATGGTAGCAGGCGGATTGGCTGGTGCGATTCCTGGTATCTTACGTGCCTTTTTAGGAACAAGTGAAGTTATTGTAACAATCATGATGAACTATATCATACTTTATGTTGGGAATAGTATCATTCAAAAAGTATTTTCTGAAAAGATTAAACAAAGTATTGATTCTTCTATTCAAGTTAGTGCCAATGCTAGTTATCGAACACCTTGGCTTTCAGATTTAACCAATAATTCTCGTATTAATATTGGTATTTTCTTTGCCCTAGTTGCAATTGTTGTTATTTGGTTCCTACTAAATAAAACAACTCTTGGTTTTGAAATCCGTTCAGTTGGTTTGAATCCAAATGCTAGTGAGTATGCAGGGATGTCATCTAAGCGAACCATTATTCTTTCAATGATTATCTCAGGATCTCTTGCAGGTCTTGGAGGTGTTGTTGAAGGACTTGGAACTTTTGGAAATGTCTTTGTTCAATCAAGTTCTTTAGCCATTGGATTTGATGGTATGGCTGTTAGTCTTCTTGCGGCCAATTCACCTATTGGAATTTTCTTCTCATCATTCCTATTTGGAGTTCTTAATATTGGGTCACCAGGTATGAATATTGCTGGAATTCCACCAGAACTAGTTAAGGTTGTTACAGCATCAATTATTTTCTTCGTAGGTGCACATTACCTTATTGAGAGATATATCATTCAACCTAAAAAAGCAGTGAAAGGTGGTAAATAAGATGTCAATAGTTACAATTTTATCATTGTTAATGTCTTCAATGCTTATTTATGCAACACCACTTATTTTCACAAGTATTGGTGGAACTTACTCTGAAAGATCTGGGGTTGTTAACGTTGGTCTTGAAGGAATTATGGTTATGGGAGCTTTCTCTGGAATTGTCTTCAACTTAGAGTTTGCTGATGCCTTTGGTAAAGCAACACCTTGGTTAGCAGTTTTAGTTGGAGGAGTAGTTGGGTTAATCTTCTCACTTATTCACGCCGTTGCAACCATTAATTTCCGAGCAGATCACATTGTTAGTGGTACGGTATTGAACTTATTAGCACCTTCATTAGCAGTCTTTTTAGTAAAAGTACTTTATAAAAAAGGCCAAACAGATAACATTCAAGCATCATTTGGTAAATTTGATTTTCCAATTTTATCAAAAATTCCTGTTATTGGAGAAATCTTCTTTAAAAATACGACTTTAGTTGGTTATATTGCAGTAGCTTTCTCATTCTTAGCATGGTTTATACTTTATAAAACTCGTTTTGGATTACGTCTACGCTCAGTTGGTGAACACCCACAGGCAGCTGATACACTTGGAATTAACGTTTACCTAATGAAATATTATGGTGTTATGATTTCTGGTTTCCTTGGTGGCGTTGGTGGAGCTGTTTATGCACAATCAATCTCAGTTAACTTTGCTGTTACAACTATCCTAGGTCCTGGATTTATTTCACTTGCCGCAATGATTTTTGGTAAGTGGAATCCTGTTGGAGCAATGCTTTCAAGTTTATTCTTTGGTTTATCGCAAAGTTTAGCAGTTATTGGAGGACAATTACCATTATTGGAGAATATTCCTACTGTATACTTAGAGATTGCCCCATACTTAGTTACAATTGTTATTCTTGCCGCATTCTTTGGTCAAGCTGTTGCTCCAAAAGCAGATGGTGTTAATTATATTAAATCTAAGTAATTGATTAAAAATGAAATATATTGAAAAGTTCTAGATTTTCTAGAGCTTTTTTTGATTTTTTTGGATACTTTGATATATCAAAATGATAATATTTTATGAAAAAACTAATCTTACTAAAATCTATTGCTAAGTAAATGATAATATTGTATTATATAAAACAGACATCTATTGGAGGAATATATTGTGAAAAGTAAAGTTCACTCGAAAAAATTGATTATGCTTCAGTTATCACTTGCTGCAACAAGTGTTTTATTGACGCACGTTACAAGTGTCTCAGCAGCTGAAACAACTGCAGAGACAGCTATCTCAACTCATGTTGAGACAGTAGGTTTAGATCTCATAGACGACTTAGCCGATGTTTCAGAAACAGTAGTTAGTGCCCAGCCTTCAAGTGGAGAGGCTTCTGTTGAACCAGTTTCTGGAGAAGAGCAAAAACCTTTGATTGACTATGTTGATCCTTCGAATGTTAAAGACATTTGGGAAAAAGTTGGCAGAGGTAAAGGTTCTCTGATTGCTGTCATTGATGCTGGTATTGAACAAACTCATGACATGTTAAATCTTGCTGACAGCAGTGATTTGAAATACAGTAGTAAAGAAGACTTAGAAGCAAAGAAAAAAGAACATGGTATTGAAAGAGGAAAATGGGTAAATCATAAACTTGTTTTTTACCATGATTATAATGAAGGAGTAGATTCTCCAAAATCAGGTGATGAGGATTTATACCATGGAACCCATGTTGCAGGGATTGCAGCAGGCTCAATGGTAAACAACAAAAAAAATGAACTTTTAATGGAAGGGATAGCCCCAGATGCACAATTAATGTTCATGAGAGTTGGTAAAACAAGTCTGATTCCTGAAAAAGAAAATCTTTATGCTCTGGCTATTGAAGATGCCGTGGCACTTGGAGCTACTGCTATTAATATGAGTTTTGGTAGTGTTGGAAAAGCAAGTGATGAGTTAAAAGAAAGTGTTCATAGAGCTCTTAATGCGGCACGTGAAAAAGGAGTAGCACTTATTGTTGCTGCTGGTAATGATTTTGCAATGGGTGGTTATCCAGTTAAACCTCTAGCTAAGAATCCCGATTTTGGAGTCATTGGAACCCCTGCAACAACAGATGATGTATTAACGATTGCTGCCTATGTTGCTCCAGAAGATATCAGTGAGGTTTTCACTGTTGCAAGTCATAATGATTCAAAAGAATTAGCAGTAACTGTTGCTAGTGCTTTTCCAAAAGGAAGACAACTTGATTTTATTGATATCGGTAAAGGTTTAGAAGATGACTACCTCGATAAGGATGTTAAAGGTAAGATTGTTATTGTTGATTATGAAGCTGTCATAACATCAAAAGCAACGGCAGAACTTGCTCAATCTAAAGGGGTAGCAGGAGTGCTAGTTCACCATAGAGATTACAAGAGACCATTATTACCTTTAAACTATCATGGTGATTTACCAATGGGATTCATCAGTTTGGAAGATTTTGATTATCTTAAATCACTGGATAAGGCCACTTTAACCTTTAATCACAAGAAAAAACTTGTATCTGTTCCAGGTGGTCGCCAAATGGCTAATTTCTCTAGCTGGGGACTATCTGCAGATGGTCATATGAAACCAGATTTATCTGCTCCAGGTTATGAACTTTATTCACCATCACTTAAAAACACTTATGAGCCAATGTCAGGAACGAGTTCAGCTAGTCCACATGCGATGGGAATTGTTAGTCTGGTCCAAGAGCATGTTAAGAAAAAATACCCTCAGTATAGCCCACAAGAGCAATTGCTATTGGTTAAAAATATTTTAATGTCAACAGCTGATCCGATAATTAGTCCAGTGGATAATACTTATTATTCACCAAGACTTCAAGGTGCTGGGGCAATTGATGCTAAAAAAGCTATTGCAACTGATGTTTATCTGACAGGAAGCAACGGGTTGTCAAAAATCAACTTAGGAGATATTTCTAATACATTTGACTTAAAAGTAAGATTACACAATATGGGTAATCAAACAAAACAATTTAAGTATTATGCTACGGTTTTAGCAGATAAAGCTGAAAATGGTAAAATGACACTGCGTCCTCAGAAATTGTATACAACTGAGCAAGAAGAGGTTATTCTTGCACCAAATGAGGAAAAAGAAGTAAGTCTTACAATTGATATTAGTAACTTTGATGCTTCTCTAATAGCTCAAATGATTAACGGTTATTTTGTTGATGGTTTTGTTCATTTTGATTCAAATGATGGTATTAAAAATGTTCTATCTATTCCTTTCCTTGGATTTAAAGGGACATTTGCAGACCTAGAAGCCCTAGATAGTCCAATTTATAACAGTCTTGATGGTACTTTCTACTACACACCTGAAGAAGGACAAGACAAAGAGGATTTTGAAGTTGATAGTATTCAACAAATAAAAAATAATCATTTTACTGGCTTAGTGACAACTTTTACACCTTGGTCTTTAGTTGAAGGTAAAAAGATAGAAGGCTTTGATATTGAATCTGCTTCAGAAATCCCTCTTGATGATTTTCTTGGTTCCTATGTTAAAGACGGAGACCCAACTATTCGTCGCTTCCATTTTAAAGATGGAAAAGCTTACCTAGCTATTTCACCAAATGGTGATAATAATATGGACAGTCTTGCATTTAAAGGCATTTTCTTAAGAAATGTTAAGGATATTAAAGCGCAAGTATTTGCTAGTGATCATTTAGATAGTCCGATTTGGGAAAGCCAAGCAACTCCTTTTGCTCAAAAACATGTTAACACTGATGAGTTAAAAGAAGGTGTCCTTGAAAATACAAAATGGGATGGTAAAGACTCTTCTGGAAATATTGTTAA
This sequence comes from Streptococcus iniae, assembly GCF_030732225.1. Lineage (NCBI taxonomy): Bacteria > Bacillati > Bacillota > Bacilli > Lactobacillales > Streptococcaceae > Streptococcus > Streptococcus iniae. Next base: position 1,006,899 of record NZ_CP132230.1, read on the forward strand.
AGAAGGTGAATATGTTTACCGTATCACCTATACCCCAATTGCAAAAGGTGCCAAGGAACAATCTGTTGAATTCACTGTTTTAGTTGATTTAACTTTACCAGAAATTCCTGAGAACATTCTATTTGATTCTAATGAAAGAACTTTAGATATTCCAAAACTATCTAATAGCAAGTCAAATGATGTTTATCGTGATCGTTTATATTACCGTTATGGAGATGAGTCAGTAAGCTTTACGTTCTTTGATAGAGATGAAAATGGGCAATTTAAGTTACCAGAGGAAATTGAAGATGAGTTAAGTGGTGAAATGATTTCGATTGATATCACCAAATTAGATCAATTCTTCTATGTTTTGGAAGATAGAGCTGGTAATTACAATGTGCTTTCTTTGGAAGCTTTGCTTAAAATGAATCAGATGTCAGATGGCATTCTTGAAGACCATCAGGAACAAGCTTTACCTGAGTCAGACAATCCCTTAGAGTTGGATAAGAAAACACCGCTTTTGAGTGCTGTTAGTCAGGAAGTAGCAAAAGAAGCCAAAGTAGCTATCAAAACATTACAAGCTGCTCGCCCATCAGCAACTTTAACAAAAGCATCTCAAGAAAAAGACAGCAACCTACCAGTAACAAATGATTCACAAAAATCACACAAACTTTTAGGAAGTGTATTTCTTATTTCTGCTTTAGTTTTAGGTTTGGTCTCATACTTTAAACGAAAATCTCACTAAATCAAAAAAGAATGTTCGCCTTTGAACGGCCCCTAAAAGTTGGACATGGTATTTTAAGTAAAGGACTTAGTTCTGTATTGCACAGGACTAAGTCTTTTTGTTTTACTTTAATACGATTATTGTTGTAATAATCAATGAAATGTGTAACAGCTTGTTCTAAATCCTCTAGAGAGTTATAGTCTTTCTCATAAGCATAGAAAATCTTTGACTTTAGTATGCAAAAGAAAGATTCTATCATGCCCTTGTCTGGCCAATACCTTTTTATGGCATTGATAGTTGGATACCTTTAGAGTTTAGGAAGTGATAAATTTCTGATTTTTCTTCATAACATAAGTTCAAATAAAAAGCACCCCAAAGTTAGATTTTGAGGTACAGTTCATTTGAACTTTCTTTTTTGATTCTGTATTGGTATTACTAATTCACAAAAGTGTTGATTTCAGCTTCAATTGTTTTGATTTTTTCTTCAGCTTCTAAAAGTGTTTGGCCAACAGTAGCAACATAGAATTTGATTTTCGGTTCTGTTCCGGATGGTCTAACAGCAAACCAAGAATCATCAGCAAGTGTGTATTTTAAGACATTGCTTGGCGGTGTTGTTAATGGACTTGTGCCATCAGCAGATTTAGCAGTTTGTTCTAAGAAGTCTTCTGATAGAACAATTTCTGTTTGATTGAAGCTAGTAGGAGCACTTTGACGGAATTTGTCCATGATAGCTTTGATTTGACTTGCACCGTCAACACCAGAAAGTGTCAATGAAATGGTTTTTTCTGCAAAGTAACCATATTCTTTATAAATGTCATCAATACCATCTGCAAGTGTTAATCCTTTAGAGCGGTAGTAAGCTGCAATTTCAGCAACAATAAGTACCGCTTGAATAGCATCTTTGTCACGTACAAAAGGTTTAATGAGGTAACCAAAACTTTCTTCAAATCCAAACATATAGGTATGGTTATGTGTTTCTTCAAATTCTTGAATTTTTTCTGCAATAAATTTAAAGCCTGTTAAGACATTAAACATGGTTGCGCCATAACTCTCAGCAATTTTTGTTACCAATTCAGTAGACACGATTGATTTTGCAAGTGCAGCATTGACTGGTAGGGTTCCTGCTACTTTATGTGCTTCCAAGATATATTTAGCAATAAGGGCACCAATTTGGTTACCAGATAAGTTCCAATAAGAACCATCAGCTTGACGAATTTCAACTCCAAGACGATCGGCATCAGGGTCAGTCGCAACCAAAACATCTGCATTAACTGTTCTTCCTAATTCTTCTGCTAAAGCAAATGCTTCTTGACTTTCTGGATTAGGAGATGCTACAGTTGAGAAATTAGGGTCTGCTTTGGCTTGACTTTCAACAACTTCAACTGACTCAAAGCCAGCTTGTGCAAGTGCGCGACGCGTCAACATTTCACCAGTACCATGTAATGGTGTGTAGACAATTTTCATATCACGGCCAAAGGTATCAATAAGTTCTTGATTGATAGTAACATCTTTAACTTCTTTAAGGTATTCTGTGTCAATAGCCTCCCCAATAACTTCAATGAGACCATTAGATTTTGAGTCTTCTAAGTCAGCTAATACAATAGAAAATGGATCTTCAATAGCTCTAATGTAGTCTGTGAGGGCGTCTGCGTCTGCAGGAGGCATTTGGCCGCCATCAGCACCATAAACTTTGTAGCCATTAAATGGAGCTGGATTATGACTTGCTGTTACCATAATGCCCGCAACGGCACCTAAATGGCGAACCGCAAAAGATAATTCTGGTGTAGGGCGCAAGCTTTCAAAGACATATGATTTGATGCCGTGAGCAGCTAATACTTGTGCTGATTCAAATGCAAATTCAGGTGAGAAGTGGCGGGAATCGTATGCAATAGCAACACCAGCATCTTTGGCTGCTTGCCCTTTTGATTCTACTAATTTTGCTAACCCTTCAGTAGCTTGACGAACAACAAAAACATTAATGCGATTTGTTCCTGCACCAATATAACCACGCATACCTGCAGTTCCAAACTCTAAGTTTGTGTAGAAAGCATCTTCCTTTGTTTTTTCATCCATTGCAAGAAGTTCATCTTTTAGATAATCAGGGAGGTTTGAGGCATTAAGCCATTTTTGATAATTTTCTGTATAAGTCATTACATTCTCCTTAATATTTTTAAACGCTTTCATTATACCATTTTCATAAGAAAAAATCACTCATTTTTTTACAGATATTTACAGGAGTTTTCAGCTTGGAATTTTCAGAAAAAGCCAGTTACAAAAGTAACTAGCTAGTTCAACAATTATTTTTTAAGTTTTTCGAGTGTGGGGACGATAGCGGTTACCACAATAGCAGAAATAAGCATCTCTGCGATAGCATTTGTTGAGACAATACTTGCAAGCAATGCCTTAATATTTCCACCAAATACTGGTGCAAAAAAGATAAAAATACCACTTAAGACAAAGAATGTATTAGTCAATGAGCCAACAATTCCTGAAAGAAGTAGGCCAACTTTGTGATGCAATAACTTATAAGTATAGTAAGGTAAAATACCAATTAACATACGCGGAATTATCGCAATAATCAAAGAATAGAGATTTCCGTTAGTAACAAAGGGTGAAAAGAGATAGCTTGTTGGAAGAAGTACGATACTATTTGTAATCAGACTCATCAAGCCCATTAATCCTCCTAAAAATGTTCCTACTCTTGGGCCATAAATTATTGATGCCACAATAACAGGAATATGAACTAGAGTTGGTTTGATTGGTACAGGCCACAAATTAAATACGAGTGAGCTAATAAAGTGAATGAGCAACATGATAGCGAAGAAAATAGCAATTCTTGCGATATCAGAAGATTTATGTTTGTTCATTAATTTGGTAATCTCCATTAAATTTTTTCTATATTATACAAAAATTATTAGTTAATGAAAAGCTTTTCATACTGTTAGTTTTGCATCAATTGTGCTGATAATAGATGCAATATCTGCTAAAGCTCCTTTACCCAGATCACCACAAGCTAAAAGACTAGACTTGGGTTCAATTTCTTGATAACCATATGCTTTAAGACGCTTCAAGTTGTCCTGAGTGATTGGGTTATCATACATTTTAGTATTCATAGCGGGAGCTAGTAAACGTGGTGTTTCAATGGGAAGAGCAAGTGCTACACTTGTCACAATAGTATCAGCAAAGCCATAAGATAAATGGGCAATAGTATTAGCAGAAGCAGGGGCAACAATAAATAAATCGGTTTTTTTAGCGATATCAATATGATTGACCTTTTGGACGTCATCTTCAGCCATAACATCAAGGTGAACGGTGTTTTTTGAGAGAACTTGTAAGGTTAATGGTGTAATAAAAGCTTGAGCTGCTTGTGTCATTAGAACAGTCACATGATAGCCTTTTTTGATGAGTTGACTGGTTAAATCAGCAGCTTTATATGCAGAAATACTGCCTGTTACAGCAAGTGTTATTCTTTTAGTCATTACTTGTCACAACTTTCTTATAAATTGCCTGAGCAATTTGCTCTTTGGTCTCTAAAGGGAGATAGGTTTCATCACTTACTAAAAAGGCATGATGATTATTGTCTGTAATGTTTTTAAGATCATTAGCTAGGATATAGTCGGCTTTGTTTTTTAAAATACTTTGTCTGGCAACTTTTATGAGTTGTTCTTGGTCAACATCAACTAATAGTTTAAAACCAATGAGTAAAATGTTTGGATTCCATTTTTTTACCTGTGAAATCACTTTCGGTGTTTTCTTTAAAAACAAAACCTGATAATCTGATTGAGATGAAATTTTACGTTCTCTATTCTGTTTATGCAAGAGGCTTTTGATATCTTTTGTTTCTTCCAACTCAAGGAGGTCAGTCATATAAACTGGACTATAGTCAGAGACAGCCATACTATGAATCAAAGCCTGATGTTTAGGAACTTGGGTTTTTAAACACTCATATAAGGAATGGACATTGGTCGTTTCAATAATCGTTAAGTTTTCTCTTTGATGCGGTTTTTGAGCACTTGCAGTTGTTACCAAAGTCACCTGGTGACCTTTATCTAAAAAAAGGTCAGCAATGCTTTTTCCAAGTTTTCCAGTAGCGTGATTGGTAATGCCACGAACTGAGTCAATGGCTTCTGTTGTTCCGCCAGATGTTATTAAAATTTTCATAGCCATATTTTAACAGAAAATAAAGTATTAGTAAATGAAAGGCGCGTGTGGGTTAGGCTCTTTCTTATTCAAGTATGTTTTTTTGAAAGAAATGCTCAATCAAAAAGTGTAGGGTGGTAAAATGAACTATTTTAGGCTAATATAGAGGGACTAAGCAAATTTAAAAGGGGGAAACGTGATTACAATAAGAGATTTGAATCATCTGCTTGTACAAGTTCATCAAGAAAAAATCACAGAGCCTGATAAGTTGAGAGATCCTTTCATTTGGGGAGATGTCTTTTTAAAAGAACTTAACCGTAATCCTAATCAAATGATTTTACATATTTGGCCAATGGAAAATGCAGTTATTCTGGGAATGCTTGATAGAGAACTTCCTTGTTTTGCTAGTGCCAAACAAACAATAGAAGCTAAAGGCTTCTATCCTGTTGTGCGAAATATTGGTGGTTTAGCAGTGGTTGCTGATGAGGGAATACTAAATGCTTCACTTATCATACCAGATAATATGACAGAGAAAATAAGTATTTCAAATGCTTATCTATTAATGGTTGAGCTGATTCGGACTAGTTTTTCAGATTTTTACCAAAAAATTGACCATTATAAAATAGAAGGCTCCTATTGTCCTGGAAACTATGATTTAAGTATTTCGGGGCGAAAATTTGCAGGATTAGCACAAAGGCGCATAAAAAATGCAATTCTTGTATCCATTTATTTAAGTGTCAATGGGAATCAAAGCAAACGTGGTCAACTGATTGCGGATTTTTATGACGAAGGAAAAAATAATCAGCAGAGTAAGGTAGATTATCCAGAAGTTATTCCAGAATCCATGGCAAATCTATCAGAACTCTTAGATTATCCCTTTAGTTTATCAGAAGTGACAGAACGCCTTCAATTAGCATTGAGGCAGTTAGGTTTTGAATTACGTTCCTTAAATTGTCATTCTGAGCTGATGTCAGACTTTAAAGAGTTAAAAGATAAGGCCTTTTTAGAGAAGAATGCTTAAGATTTTAAGGAGAGGAAAATAGCTTTTACCCCAAAAATAATGATACGTCCCCATATCTCTTCTTAAATCAGATATGATATAATATGCCTATTATGTAAAGCAAAGGAGTTTCCATGAAATCAGATATCGACATTGCACAGAGTGTTCGTTTAAAACCAATTACAGAAATCATCGCTAAAGTAGGTATTGACTACGACGATATTGAATTGTATGGGAAATACAAAGCAAAATTATCCTTTGATAAAATTGATACTGTTAAAAACAATCCAGTAGGGAAATTGATTCTAGTGACAGCAATTAACCCAACTCCAGCAGGTGAAGGCAAATCAACTATGAGTATTGGATTAGCTGACGCCCTTAATCAGATTGGTAAAAAAACAATGCTGGCCTTACGTGAACCTTCTTTAGGTCCTGTTATGGGCGTTAAAGGAGGGGCAGCAGGTGGTGGTTTTGCGCAGGTTTTGCCAATGGAAGATATTAATCTTCACTTTACTGGCGACATGCATGCTATTACAACTGCAAATAATGCTTTGTCAGCATTGATTGATAACCATTTGCAACAGGGAAATGAGCTCTCCATTGATCAAAGGCGTATTATTTGGAAGCGGGTCTTGGACTTGAATGATCGCGCTCTTAGGAGTGTTATTGTTGGTTTAGGAAGTCCTATGAACGGTATTCCTCGCGAAGATGGTTTTGATATCACAGTTGCCTCAGAAATCATGGCAATTTTATGTCTTGCAAGGGATTTAAAAGATTTAAAAAATCGTTTAGCTAATATTGTTATTGCCTATAATACAGATCGTAAGCCGGTTTATGTTAGAGATTTAAAGGTAGAGGGGGCCTTAACCTTGATTCTAAAGGATGCCCTTAAGCCAAATCTTGTTCAAACCATTTATGGAACACCAGCATTTGTTCATGGAGGCCCTTTTGCCAATATAGCACATGGCTGTAACTCTGTTTTAGCGACCACAACAGCACTTGGACTTGCAGATTATGTTGTTACAGAGGCAGGATTTGGAGCAGATTTGGGCGCTGAAAAGTTCTTAGATATCAAAGTTCCAAACCTACCAACTCCTCCCTCAGCAATTGTTATTGTGGCAACACTTAGAGCGCTGAAAATGCATGGTGGTGTTGGCAAATCAGACTTGCATTTAGAAAATATGAATGCTCTTAAGGCAGGTTTTGCTAATTTGAAACGACATGTTGAGAACATGCGCCAATATGGTGTTGGAGTTGTCGTTGCGCTTAATGAATTCCTTACGGATACAGATGCAGAAATTGCTGCTTTAAAAGAACTTTGCAAGGAGATTAATGTACCAGTTGAACTGGCAAGTGTTTGGGAAAATGGGGCTAAGGGAGGTGTTCAATTAGCAGAAAAGGTTGTTTCTGTTATCGATTCACAGACTTCTCATTTTACAGAACTCTACCAGTCTGAAAGCACATTAGAAGCTAAAATTGAAGCTGTTGTTAAGAAGATATACGGTGGACAATCTGTTCACTATTCTGCTAAAGCTCAGGCGCAGCTTAAACAATTTGCCGACTTGGGTTGGGATAAGTTACCAGTCTGTATGGCAAAAACCCAGTATAGTTTTTCAGATGATCCAAGTTTACTAGGAGCACCAGAGGCATTTGATATCACTATTCGTGAATTTGTCCCTAAAACTGGTGCTGGCTTTATCGTAGCCTTAACTGGAGATGTGATGACTATGCCAGGTCTTCCAAAACACCCCGCAGCATTAAACATGGATGTTTCTGATAAAGGTGCAGCTATTGGCTTATTTTAAAACTAAGCATCTAAGAGGAGTAATCCTCTTTTTTGTGTCTAGAATGCATAGGTTAATGTTGGTGGTTACATGGGAAATTTCATTAAAATCTATGATATAATGAAGGAAATAAATACAAATGGTGGAGGTGAGCATCATCGCTAAAAAAATTAAGGTCAAACATTTATTACATAAAAGCAAACGAGGGGTTTTGCGAGGGATTTTTAGCCGTGCAACAATTATTGCTCTCCTCATTTTTATCCAGATTCTATTTATTATGAAATCCTATGTTTGGATTGAACAATATAGTTATGGCTTAACCATTGTTGAGGGAATTTTTACAATTATTGTTGTTCTTTATTTAGTCAATTCTGAAATGGATGCTATTTCTCGTGTGACCTGGCTAATTTTGGTTATGATAGCTCCTTTATTAGGGTGTTTATTCTTTTTCTATACGAAGTATGATATTGGATATAGAGGCTTAAAAAGGCGTATTAGTCATTTAGTTGAGCTTAGTAGACCTTATTTAAAAGATGATGAGGCCGTTGTCGAAATTCTTAAAGACAACACGTCAACGACTTACCATCTGGTTCAATACCTTCAAAGAAGTCGAGCAAGTTTTCCAGTTTATAATAATACTCAGAGTTCTTATTTTTCTGGAGGAGAAGATTTTTTTGAAACCTTTAAAGAAGAGCTTCTAAAGGCGAAACAGTACATTTTTTTAGAATTTTTCATTATTGCTGAGGGGCTCATGTGGGGAGAAATCTTAAGCATTTTAGAAGCAAAAGTGAAAGAGGGAGTTGAGGTTCGTGTCCTGTATGACGGTATGAATGAGTTATCTACCTTATCATCTGATTATGCTGAAAGATTGGCGAAAATTGGTATTAAGGCCAAATCTTTTTCTCCCATCTCACCTTTTATCACAACTTACTATAATTACAGAGATCATCGTAAGATAGTTGTTATAGACGGAGAAGTGGCCTTTACTGGTGGCATAAATTTAGCAGATGAGTATATTAATGAAATTGAACGATTTGGTCGTTGGAAAGACGCTGGCTTGATGCTAAAAGGCGAAGCAGTTGATAGTTTTTTAATTCTCTTTTTACAAATGTGGTCAATAACAGAAGATGACCTTGTCATTGAACCTTATCTTTCTCATCATCAGCAGCAACTTCCAACAGATGGTTATGTCATTCCTTATGGAGACTCTCCTTTGGATCATGATAAAATTGGTGAAAATGTCTATATTGATATTCTTAATCATGCTAAAGAATATGTTTATATTATGACACCTTATTTAATATTAGATAGTGAATTGGAACATGCCATTCGTTTTGCTTCTGAACGTGGTGTAGATATTAGGATTCTGATGCCAGGAAAACCTGATAAACCAATTCCTTATGCTTTGGCTAAAACTTACTACAAAGCTTTAATGTCTTCTGGTGTCAAGATATATGAATATGAACCAGGCTTTGTTCATTCCAAAGTTTTTGTCAGTGATAATACTAAAGCAGTTGTGGGCTCTATTAATTTAGATTATCGCAGTTTGTACCATCACTTTGAATGTGCCACTTATTTGTATCGCACAGCATCTATCGCAGATATTGTTAAAGATTTCCAAGAAGCACAAGCAGAATCCAAGTTAGTCACCTATAAAATGCTTGAAGAGCGTCCTTGGCATCAAAAGATTGTAGGCTTGTTAGTAAAAACAATTGCACCTCTCTTGTAATATATCAGTTAATCTGGTATGATAGGGTTATGCGATGAGTCGATTGTGGTCTAAGACCACTTTTGCGCTGGGGAGGTCATTAAGGCAGGAGCCGACTTTGATAAATTGTGTGAACCTCTTTATCACACTCACAAGTGGAGTGCCCCGCACCTTTACCGTTTTGGTAAAGGTTTTTTTATTTCTTTGCAATTTTGGAGAAATAAGCTATAATAGTCTTCAAACAAATTTTTAGAAAATTTAAATTATTGAGGTAATACTATGCAAGGTTATACAATTGCTGTTGTTGGGGCTACAGGTGCTGTGGGAACTCAGATGATTAAAATGCTTGAAGAATCATCACTTCCTATTTCCAAAATGAGATTACTTGCTTCAGTACGCTCTGCTGGGGAAACCCTTTCTTTTAGAAATGAAGAAGTTGTCATTGAAGAGACCACGAAAGAAGCCTTTGATGGGGTTGACATTGCATTATTTTCAGCAGGAGGCTCAATATCAGCAAGGTTTGCGCCATATGCTGTTAAAGCTGGAGCTGTTGTTGTTGATAATACCTCGTTTTTTAGGCAGAACCCAGATGTTCCCTTAGTTGTTCCAGAGGTTAACCCAGAAGCTCTTGATAAGCACCATGGCATCATTTCTTGTCCAAACTGTTCGACGATTCAAATGATGGTTGCTTTGGAGCCGATTCGTCAAAAATGGGGATTAGACCGTATTATCGTTTCAACCTACCAAGCAGTTTCAGGTGCAGGTCAATCTGCAATTAATGAGACCATGAATCAGTATAGTCAAGTGATTAATGAAGGCTATAATCCAAAAGACGTCACAGCAACTATTTTACCTTCTGCTGGTGATAAGCAACATTATCCTATTGCCTTTAATGCTTTGCCACAAATTGATGTATTTACAGATAATGATTACACCTATGAAGAAATGAAGATGACTAAGGAAACTAAAAAAATCATGGCTGATGACAATATAAAAGTATCAGCAACCTGTGTTAGAATTCCAGTCTTATCTGCCCATTCGGAATCCATTTATATTGAAACGAAAAAAATAGCAGCTATTGAAGAAGTAAAGCAAGCTATTGCTCAATTTCCGGGAGCTGTTTTGGAAGATGATGTTGCTCATCAAGTTTACCCACAAGCAGTTAATGCAGTGGGAGCAAAGGAAACCTTTGTTGGTCGAATTCGCAAGGATTTGGATATTGCAAATGGGCTCCATATGTGGGTTGTTTCAGATAACCTTTTAAAAGGGGCTGCCTGGAATTCGGTTCAAATCGCTGAAACCTTACACGAAAGAGCTTTGATTAGACCGACACAAGAAATGAAGTTTGAGTTACTCTAAACCTTGTCTCTAAAGAGATGTTGAAAGGAATGCCTATGTCTTTAAAAGAATTACAAAATTGTCAGATTATCACAGCTTTAATTACCCCATTTCATCAGGATGGCTCTATTAATTTTACTGCTCTCCCAGACTTAATTGAACATCTTTTAAAGCATCATACCCAAGCTATACTTTTAGCTGGAACTACAGCTGAAAGCCCGACCTTGACGCATGAAGAAGAATTAGAACTCTTTTTGGAAGTTCAAAAAATTGTTAAGGGGCGCGTGCCACTTATTGCTGGTATCGGTACAAATGATACACGAGATTCAGTTGATTTTGCTAAAGAAGTTTCCCAGTTTGGCGGTTTTTCCGCAGGTCTTGCTATTGTTCCTTACTATAATAAACCAAGTCAAGAAGGACTTTATCAGCATTTTATTGCCATTGCTGAGGCTAGTGATTTACCAATTATGATTTATAATATTCCTGGTAGAGTTGTTGTAGATCTCCATCCGGATACCTTGTTAAGGTTAGCAGAACATCCTAATATCATTGGTGTTAAAGATTGTACCAACTTGGATCACCTTGCTTATCTGATAGAGAATAAACCAAAAGATTTTCTGATTTATACAGGAGAAGATGGGCAAGCTTTTCATGCTATGAATTTGGGAGCGGATGGGGTGATTAGTGTTGCCTCCCATACAAATGGTGACACTATCTATCAAATGTTTCAAGCTATTGAAGCAGGTCAAATTAAAGAAGCAGCTAAAATACAAAGACAATTTTTACCAAAGGTTAATGCACTCTTTTCAGTTGCAAGTCCAGCTCCTGTGAAGGCGGTATTGAATCATCTTGGTTTTGAAGCAGGGCCATTAAGATTACCTCTTGTTGCTTGTAATGCAGAAGAAGCAGAAAGAATAATTAATATCGTTCTTGAAAAAACATCTGCACCAGCGGTGGCAAAAGGAGTTTTAAGGCCAGATTATTAACTAAAATAATTTTTTGACAATTCTCCTTTAAGTATAATAACTTGACAAATGACTAAAAGATTAGCATAATGTAAGTAGGATGAAAATCAATGAAAAGAGGCGATACCATGCAGATTATTAAACGTGACGGTCAAGTTGCAGAATTTGATCCAGATAAAATTTACCAAGCTATCATTAGAGCGGCTCAAACCGTTTATGTTATGGATGATACATGGAGACAAAACCTTGCTAATGTCACCAAAAAAGTTATTATTGATTTAGAAGAAGTTCATGCTGAAAAACCAACCATTAATATGATCCAATCTTTTGTTGAGAATCGTTTAATGGATGCAGGTTACATTAATATTGCAGAACATTATATTTCTTACCGTTTGCAACGTGATTTGGAAAGAAATGGTTATGGCGATAGTGTCATTGTTCATTTACGATTTGAACAGACAAAATAATATAAAAACAAACCGCAAGTGATTAATTGCGGTTTTTAGCTTTGGTATGGAGAGACCTTAAGAAATCGAGAGTGTTTTCCTTAAGTTCTATTTGGAGGTAACTTGATTTTTTATGCCTTAGCAATTGATGCTTTTTCAAATGCTTTAAATCCCAATCACAGTTTTTGGAATCGTATCTTAATGTTAGAAATTGAGGGGTTACAGTATAATCATCTAATCCAAGTTCTTTTTGCAAATACTTTTCTGTTTTTTGAAGCATAGTTTGAAAAATGTGTCTGTGTTGTTTTAAATTTTTATCAAACATACCATTAGCTAGATAGAGTGACAATGCTTTTTGCATGATTAAATTAGTGTCTAAGTCAATCATGCTTTTATGTGTTAAAAATGGTTCTTGCAATGCTTTTGGAAGCACTAATGCCCCTATTCGTAGAGAAGGAAAAACGCTAACAGAGAATGATTTTAAATAAATGACACGCTGATTAATATCAAAATAATGTAGAGGAGTATTATTGCTTTTAGCAAATTCCCCTAAAAAGTCGTCTTCGATGATGTAGACATCATATTGATTAGCCAGGGCAATAATTTTCTCCTTCTCCTCATTACGATAAGAGAGACCTAATGGGTTTGAAAACCTTGAAATTGTATAAAAAAACTTGATATCACCTGCTTTAAAAATTTTTTCTAAAACCTCTAAATCTATTCCATTAAAGGAGCGATCAATGCGTTTAAAAGGAAGTCCAAGTGATTTGACTAAGTCTTCCATGCGATGATAAGTTGGTGATTCTAATAAAATACAATCTTTGGCATTGGGAAAGGTCATTTGGCTTAAAATGTAGAGTGCTTGTTGGGTACCTGATGTGATGATAATATCTTCTTTATTGGCATAGACTGCAATCTCAGCAAAATAAGAAAGTAGTGAATCAATCAAATCATCCAGACCTTGATTTTTATAATAGTAGTCAAAAAGGTAACTTTCTTGTTGGCTGAGGCTATCATTTAGACAGAGTCTAAAATCTTCATAAGCTTGTTTATGATGGTTTTTAAAAGGACTAAGGTAACTATTAGTATTTTCTTGCTTTCCTAAAATATAATAACCACTCTTTGGAACAGCATAAACTAGTCCCTGGTATTTCAAGTCTAGTAAAGCACGTTGAACAGTATCTTTACTGCAATGATACGTTTGGCTTAGTGACCTAATAGAAGGAACTTTATCTCCTTTTACCAATGTTTCTTCAGTGATAGATTGGGTAATGTCATTAATAATTTGTTGGTATTTGTTTAGCATGCCTTATGTCCCCATACAGATTCTTTTTTATATTCTATCTTAAATAGCAAAAAGAGGCAAATTTGGAATAGAATAAGTGACTTGGCCTATCATGCGTTGACAAATGTGCGTATTTTTGCCATAATGACATATAGATTTATGCCGTTTTGACGGCTTTTTTGATGATTAAGGATGATAATATGAGTATTTTAGAAGTAAAACATTTAAGTCACGGTTTTGGTGATAGAGCCATTTTTGAGAATGTGTCTTTTAGATTATTAAAGGGCGAACACATTGGCCTTGTTGGTGCTAATGGTGAAGGCAAATCAACCTTCATGAGTATTGTTACAGGACATTTGCAACCTGATGAAGGTAAAATTGAATGGTCAAAATATGTAACAGCTGGCTATTTGGATCAACATACTATTCTTGAACCAGGATTAACAGTTCGTGATGTCTTGAGAACAGCTTTTGATGAGCTTTTTAAAACCGAAGCGAGTATTAATGATATCTATGCAGCTATGGCTGAACCTGATGCTGATATTGATGCTTTAATGGAAGAGGTTGGAGAACTACAGGATCGCTTGGAAACACGTGATTTTTATACTTTAGATGCAAAAATTGATGAAGTTGCAAGAGCTCTTGGTGTCATGGACTTTGGGATGGATTCTGACGTTACAGAACTATCTGGTGGTCAGAGAACAAAAATTCTGCTAGCCAAGCTATTGTTAGAAAAACCCGACATTCTCTTACTTGATGAACCGACAAACTACCTTGACGCGGAGCATATTGATTGGTTAAAACGTTACCTTCAAAACTACGAAAATGCCTTTGTTTTGATTTCTCACGATATTCCTTTCTTAAATGATGTTATTAATATTGTCTATCATGTTGAAAATCAAGACTTGGTGCGTTATACTGGCGATTATTATCAATTTAAAGAGGTTTATGAGATGAAGAAATCTCAAATTGAAGCCGCCTATGAACGTCAGCAAAAAGAAATTGCGGACTTAAAAGATTTTGTGAACAGAAATAAAGCGCGTGTTGCAACACGTAATATGGCCATGTCTCGTCAGAAAAAATTAGACAAAATGGATATTATTGAGTTACAATCTGAAAAACCAAAACCAAGTTTTGAATTTAAAGAATCACGAACTCCAAGTCGTTTTATTTTTCAAGCTAGAGATTTGGTCATTGGTTATGACCGCCCCTTGACAAAAGAGGCACTAAATCTATCTTTTGAACGAAATCAAAAAATTGCTATTACAGGAGCTAATGGTATTGGAAAATCCACCCTCCTTAAAAGTTTATTGGGTTTGATCCACCCTATTTCTGGGGAAGTTGAGCGAGGGGATTTTATTGATTTAGGCTATTTTGAGCAAGAAGTGGCAGGAGGCAATCGCCAAACGCCTCTAGAAGCTGTTTGGGATGCATTTCCGGCCTTAAATCAAGCAGAAGTTCGTGCAGCATTGGCACGTTGTGGCTTAACGTCAAAACACATTGAAAGCCAAATTCAAGTGCTTTCGGGTGGAGAACAAACTAAAGTACGTTTTTGTTTGTTGATGAATAGAGAAAATAATGTTTTGGTTCTTGACGAGCCGACAAACCACTTGGACGTGGATGCTAAAGATGAGTTGAAGCGTGCTTTGCAAGCTTACAAAGGTTCTATTTTGATGGTTTGTCATGAACCTGATTTTTATGAAGGCTGGGTAAATGATATTTGGGACTTTAATCAATTAACCTAGTGGTTAAAATCTGAGAATCAAGAAAATGGAGACAGAATGAATTTGTCTCCATTTTCTTGATTGTGTGACTTTAAGTAAGGAGTTTGGATTATGAAGTAACATGAAGATTTTAAAATTTTGCATGAAGTTGACTTGGCAAGTGTAGATGGTGGTAAAATTAATTGGGGATCTGTTGCAGGAAATTGTGTAGGCGGAGCAATAATTACAGGAGCTTTCTCAGGCCTCTTATATATACTAGACGCAGGAATTGGATGTGTTGTTGGATCAGGACAGTCTATTATTAATGAACTATAGATTATTAATAATAGGACTAATTTTAGTTCTAGTTGCATTATTGATAGTTAGTGTTATTAAAGAGGATTTGCATTTTTTGCGAATCAAGAAGATTTTTTTTCAAGGCTACATTATCAATTAAAGAGTGGCAAAGTGTTCATCTGGCCAAATCAAGATATTTCTTACACTGTTTGATGACACTCAAACAGTTTTTTGATGCATAATTGTTGACAAAAATGACGAGAGATAATAAAATGACACTATAGAAAACAAAACGTGTTGTCACTTTTTTTAAAATAGACTTTGACTTCTATTATAAGTGTATCGGTACGATGAGTCTTCTATTTCGATAAGACACTAGGAAATGCACTGGTAAAACTAATTAGGTTTTACTAGTGTCCTATTTTCTAAAAGAGGAGAGACGTATGAAATTACATGTTAATAAAGTAGTTAAAAACAACAAAATCCCTAAAACTCAGAAAAAAGTTAGTAAAACAGACCTTGTTCAACTTGTATTATTGTTGATTCCGGCTATTAAGTTAGCGCGAAAAATACTTAATGATCGAAAAATGAGATAGGAGATTTTTATGACACCTAAAAATAAAGGACTTTTAATCGGATTAACTGTAGGAGGCTTTGCTGCAGCACTTGCTTATCTTAGTCTTTCTGAGTCTGACAAAAACCAGCTTTTAAAAGAAAGTAGTGACAAGGTTGATGATCTTAATGATAAGGTTAAAGAGTTAAGTGATCATCTGACAGACTTTCTATCTGAAAAAGCTGAGGACACTAAAGAGCTTGTTGAAGATTATTCTGATTCATTAAATTCAGGTTTTGATCACAGTTATCAAGCTGTAAAAAAAGATGTCTTATCTTACACAGGCTTAGCTGGACAAAAACTTAAAGATGTTGTGGGAAAGTTGTCTGAAAAATAATGTCATTATAAAAAAAGAGGCCTTAGCCTCTCAGATTGAAGACAAACTAGTGACATTGCTAGTTTGTTTTTTTTATTGTTTCGCCTAAATTTCACTAAAATCAGATAAATAAGGCATTTAAGCCCAAAATAAAAAGGCTTCCCAGCCATCATTTTAACCCATTTTTTGAGATTTAGGCACGCTAAAGTCAGTCCAACTTTAGCTTTCATTTTGGACTTTCCAATTTCTCTAGTATAACGAAGGTTGTGGTATTCTTTAGCCGTTCCAAAAAGCCGCTCAATACTCTGTTTGCGCTGTTTATAGAGTTCTTTCATACCACTTTGATGCCGAATATCCTCACAAATATCCAGGTAGTCTTTCCAGATATGTCGGGTCACTACCTTTTGGTGATTCTTACTGTCAGTACAAATTCCTAGAAGGGGACAAGAAACACAAATTTCGGGGGCACTTTTATATTCTCTGTAGCCAGCTCGATTTGTTGTTGTATAAGACAATACTTGGTGTTCAGGACAAAGATAACACTCATAATAGGAGTCATAAATAAAATCATTTGGTCTTAAATTGCCTTTCTTACCACGAGGCCTAGTATAGGGGAAAACAGGTCTCACTTCATTATCCAAGAGTAACTTGGCAATACTAGGAGTCTTGTAGCCAGAATCAGCGATAATAAAGTCTGGCCGGAACTCTTTTATCTTCTTCCAAAGTGCAGGAAATGCTTGACTATCATGAGTATTTCCTGCATCTACAGTATAGGCTAAGACCCAACCATTCTTATCGCATGCCACTTGACTTGTGTAAGCAAAGACATCTTTATGTTCTCCCTTATGATACCAACCACTTTCAGGATCGGTCGTAGAAACTTTCTTATTTATGGGCTCTTTTTCTTTGGCGAGCCCTAGCGACTTTTTTTCATGTTTCTCCCTGTCCCTAGCAATTTCCAGCTCCAATTGGTCACTCATAAACTTAGCTTGTCTATCAACTTTCTGATTGCTATATTTGTGACTGTTAGCAGCTGCCTTGATATGAGTGCCATCCACAAAAATTTCAGTCGGATCAATCAGCCCAGCATTAAGGCATAGCCCTAATATATGAGAAAAGATGGCTTCAATCACTTGTTTATCTTGAAAACGACGACTGTAGTTCTTGCCGTAAGTCGTAAAATGAGGGACCTTATCTTCCAATGTCAATCCAAGAAACCAGCGGTAAGCCACATTCACTTCTATCTCTTTAATGGTTTGTCTCATAGAACGAATACCAAAGAGACATTGGATAATAGGGAGTTTAACTAACATCACTGGATCTAAACTAGGACGCCCATTATCAAGACAATAACTATCTGTCACTAAGTCATAAATAAAAGAGAAATCAATAGCTTGGTCAATTTGACGAAGCAGATGATCTTCTGGAACTAACTCATCTAGGGTATAAAAACCGACTTGATTGCGATTGTAATTAGGATTTTCTTTGTGAAACATAGAGAGCACCTCACAATTATTTTTACTATTATTATACTCCCAAGAAGAGAAAATCTCTCACTTTTAATGACGATTGTGATGTTTTTCCCAGTGGCATGAGTGGCTTATTCCGAATTAGAAAAGCCACGACGGCATTTTTTAGACCAGGGCTAAAAAATGAGTAATGGAATTCTGAAGGAAGTCGCTTACGTCCGAGCCACTTTTGAAAAACATCAAAAAGAGTGAAGACAGGGACTTTGTCTTCACTCTGAGAGGCCTTAGCCTCTTTTTTTATGGGACGATGACTGTAATGGCTTCTTTTAGAACTGTTAAATCAATGGGAAGGTAGTCACTTTTATCACCGTCAATTCTAGTCCGTGCAA
Source organism: Streptococcus iniae (assembly GCF_030732225.1). NCBI lineage: Bacteria > Bacillati > Bacillota > Bacilli > Lactobacillales > Streptococcaceae > Streptococcus > Streptococcus iniae. The sequence continues at coordinate 1,025,055 of NZ_CP132230.1, forward strand.
CCGCAAAATGGTCTTTTCTAACAGGGGATAACTTTAAAGAATTGGTATGGAAATGCTTAATTTGTTTGGCATTAGAAAAATCGCCTTGACGAAATTCATTGATATGTTTTAAAAAAGGGAAAAAAGCAATTTTTTTCATGGTGTAAACCTGTAGTAAGCCATCATTAACTAAGGCATCTGGTGAAAATGAATGAAAGCCTGCTATGGTGTTACTCATTGTAATTAATAAAAATCGAGTTTTAATAATTGTGGTCTTTTGGGGAGTTTCAATCGAAAGATGGTAACTTCTATTTCGTCTTAGTATTTTAATACTATCCTTTAAGAAGGCTAATGGGCCCCATTTCCGTTTTTCTTCAGAAGTAACATTTGCAGCAATATCTGCAAGAAGTCCTAAAGTTAAACTGCTAATCATATAGTTATCATTAGCTTTACAAATGTCTACTCGTTTTTCATTGCCAGCAACAATAGTTTTGATTGCGGTCTCGACGTCTAATGGAATAGATAATGATTTTGCAAAATTATTAACAGTACCTGAAGGTATGAGACCAATTTTAGAAAAACTGCCTCCTTCATAGACACCGCCAATAATTTTATTTAAAGTGCCATCGCCTCCTAGCGGAATAACAATATCGGTTTTAGCTTGAGCGACTTTTTTGGCTTTTTCAAAGGCATCTTTGCTGTTTTCAGGACAAATTATTGTAATGTTTTCAGCTGAAAACCCATGATTGATAAGACTATTTTTAACAGTTTCTTGAAGCTGATCATCTTTTTTACCAGATTTTGGATTATAAAATATAGCAACGGTCTTCATCTAAATGTCCTCCTTATTTTTATAACTTATTATAAACCTATCAATAAACTAAATCTATTGGAGCAACTTGTCATTTTAGTTCATATGAAAAATAATGGCAAGCATTTGCAGAAATGAAGCTAATAGAATAAAAAGATGCCAAATCATATGAAAATAGGGTCTCTTCTTAGCATAAAATAGAGCACCTATAGTGTAAGATAGACCACCTAGTAACATCAATATTCCGAAAGTTATCGTCATTTTAGGAAGTATAATAGGAAAAATAAAAACAACCATCCAGCCCATAATGAGGTATAAGATAAGACTAAATTTTTCATTGATTTTTTGTGCAAATATTTTATAAAGAATTCCAAAAATAGTCACCCCCCACTGTAAAATCATGATGATATAACCAAGCCATCCACCAACTAAAGATAAGGCAATTGGTGTATATGAGCCTGCAATGGCAACATAGATCATGCTGTGGTCAATAATGCGTAAAATGTATTTTTGTGGCGAATGGTATGACATGGAGTGATAGATGCTTGATGATAGAAACATCAAAAAGAGACTAATCATAAAAATTGATGTGCCTACAGCTGTTGTAAGATTGTTGGTTTTGTAAGAAAATATAGCTACCGCAGGGATTAATAATAACATTATAAGTGCAGCAGCTCCGTGGGTGGTTGCGTTAGCGACTTCCTCACCAAAACTTAAGGGGTGGCTTTTTTTAAAGGTTTGGTTCATTGGTTTTCCTCTTTGATTTGTAATGTGTTAACAATGCTGAGTGTTTTATAATAATGCTTCACGGTTTGACAGGCTAATATGATAATCTCTGAGCAATTGTCAGTTTGTTTATGATTCCAATAATGAACAAAAGCATCGTAGAGTTGCTCAGATGAATAATGAGAAGTGAGATTTTCTAAAACCACTGCAATAGTCTGAATTGGGAAGCTATTTTTTAAGAGTGATATAGCAATCAATCTTCCTATTTGTTCTTTTTGATATTTCTTTTTAATAGGTTTTTTTAGATAGCCATGTTTGACGTAATTATTGACCATTGAGGCGGTCAATTCTTTTTGCACCAACTCAGGAGTTATTGCGGTCGTTTGATTGACATACAGTAAGACTTGGTCAAGATAGAGGTCTAAATTGGGCAATTCCTCCCAAGAGGGAAGCGTTTGATAATTCATTTTTAAAAACTCCTTAATCTAGTTATGGTAACTAGATTATATAATTATATCAAAAATAATGCAAATAAGTTCCTTATTTTTTTCAAAATCGAAGCTTTTTACTAATCAGCTAGTCGCAAATAATATTCTTAAAGAGGCTATTGGATTAAGAATGGGTCATTTTACTCCTAGACTGTGATTGTGACGGTTTTTGTTAGAAAAATACTAAGAGTATAATCATTTGTATTTAAAAATAGATAGTGATAGAATAAGTAAAATTACTAGTATTAACTGTTTTTGAGCTATCAAAATAGCAGTAAATATGGAAATCAGATGTCCTCATTTATTAATTTAGGTTTAGGAGAAAGTATGCAAGAAATCCTATTTTACCATCTCTTACTTTTGCGAAAAAAAAGGCTTGTTCAAATTACGCAAAAGACCCTAGTATCAGTATTTCCTTTTATGCTTTTAACGGCTATTCTCCTAGTTTTTTCAGAGTCCATATTTAATGATGTCGGCTTTATTAATAGCTTATTTGGGATTTCTAAATGGTTTCCCTCTTTTACAATGATTACAAGTCTTCTATCACATCTTGTTTTATTATTTGTTGGTTTAATGGCGCCATTAACCACTTATTTTGCTGCTAAGTATACTGCTGGTTCCTATGGAAGAAGCACTGGTACTGCGGGAATTTCTGCATTTCTTTTCAGTCTTATTTTTTATTCAAGAGAGCTTTTTGAAGCTCCTCGAAGTGACAATTTCCTTAGTCCGATACATTTGTCTGTTCATTTTAACTTACTGCTTGCCATTCTTATTGGCTATGTCATCGGTCACATTTTTCGCTTATCAAATCCTTTGGATGACGAGATTGTTGATGAGTATTTCATTTATAGACCCCGTACCATGCGTCCAATTATTATCACAACACTATTTGGAATTATTTCCAACCTTTTGTTAATATTAGCACGACAATACAAACTGACGACAAGTATTGAAGGTTTTTTGACCCATTTATTTTTTAACGGACGTGGCATTATACAAGTTTCTATTAACAGCATTTTACGTTCCTTAAGTGCTTGGGTTGGAAGTAGCAGTCCCTACAAAGAAATTGGATTGTTAAATGATAACGATGCGCTTACTAATCTAAATGCTGCACTTGGAAAAGGTTCTTCCAATACTATTCCATTTCTTTTTACGGATACGAATCTTTATGCAGCATATGGCGCCTTGGCTGGTATCGGTGGTATGGTAGCATTCATTGTTGCAATCCTTTGGAAATCGACCAGTCGAAAGAACCAAAGCGTAGGTTTACGTAGTCTTTTTCCTGCTCTCTTTAATCATGGTGCCTCTTGCATGGTTGGTATACCTATCTTTTTTAACTTAATCTATGTGATCCCATTTCTATTGGTTCCTGTGATAAACGTTCTTTTAGCTGCTGTTTTCTTATCTTTAAAACTGATGCCTCCTGCAGTTTATCCTGTTCCTAATGGTACGCCAAATATTCTTTATGCTTTTATAGGGAGTGTAGGGAATTTACGTTCTTTAATAGTTTCCTTAGTTTTATTTGCAGTAGATGTATTTATATATGTTCCCTTTGTGCAATTAGATAATCGTCTGCATGATTATAGCCAACAACATGGAGGAAATGAACAATGAAGAAGACCATTAAGTGGGTGTTAGTGGCAGCTGTTGTCTTTATTCTTTTTTTAGCAGTGCCCTCTTATACTTGGACGAGACAGAATGTTAAAGCGATTGAGACTTTTTATAATTCAAAACTATCTCCTATAATAATGATTCCAGGGAGTTCTGCAACGGAAAATCGTTTTGATGGTCTTGTAAATAAACTTAATCAAAATAGACGTGGTGTTCCACACAGTCTTTTAAAAGTTAAGGTTTGGAATGATGGTCATACGACATATTCTGGTAAGATTGCGTCAAAGGATAATGAGCCAATTATTGTGATTGGTTTTGAAAACAATAAAGATGGCTATAATAATATCAAAAAACAAGCAAATATGGTTAATAAGGTTTTTTTTGAGTTGCAAAACAAGTACAATTTTAATAATTTTAAAGGCTTGGGGCACTCAAATGGTGGTCTCATCTACACTGCTTTTATTGAAAACTATCTTAATAATTACGATGTTGAACTTAAACGCCTTATGACGATTGGAACACCATACAACTTTACTGAAACCAATATCAAAAACAAATCAGAAATGTTAGCTGATTTTATTGCAGACAGAAGTACAATTCCCAGCACACTTTATATGTATTCTGTTGCTGGAACAATTACTTATGATTCCGATGAATTGGTGCCGGATGCCAGTGTGAATGCTGGAAAATATATTTATCAAGGACAAGTGGCTCACTACACTGAAACAACTGTAACAGGTGAAGATGCCCAACATTCTGATTTACCAACTAATGATGAAATCATTGCCCTAATTCAACAGAAAATTGAAGACCTGCCTAATCAATTTCATCACAATTGAGAAGAATAGGATTAAACAAATATCCCCAAAACCTATAAGCAAGCTCTTTTGGGCGCTATTTTGGTTTATCAATAATAGATGCTATTTATTCAGTTCTAATAAGTTTAAAATTACTAGTATGTGCTATCATGCACGTCATTTTGTTTTAATGTTAACTGTTAGTGTGATCAGTCAAAAAGAATAGGAAAACTCAAAGCATAATATTCAAAAAAATGATAAAATAAGACTATTGGTCTTTATTTTATTGTTTTTCTATTGAGTTTTAAAAAACAGTAACAAGGCTATTGTTAAGTTTTAACTATTTGATTTCTTTAGTTTTTTTTGATTTTAGAGAGTAAGAAAAATAAAACTAATCGCATTTTTTAGGCATTTTCTTTAAACTAAGAAGAATTGTTTTGCCTAACCCAATAGCTTATAAAAAGAAGTAAAGATGTTGTAAAAGTCTTATAAGAGAAAGGAAATAAACGACATGGCTATCATTCAATGGTTCCCAGGACATATGTCCAAAGCAAGAAGACAAGTACAAGAAAATATTAAACATGTTGATTTTGTGACAATTTTAGTAGATGCTCGTCTGCCTTTATCAAGTCAAAATCCAATGTTAACTAAAATTGTTGGCGACAAGCCGAAGTTAATGATTCTAAATAAGGCAGATTTAGCTGATAAAAGTAGAACTCAAGAGTGGAGACGTTTCTATGAATCTCAAGGGATTAAAACACTTGCTATTAATTCTAAAGAACAGTCAACTGTCAAAAAAGTAACTGAAGCAGCTAAAGAATTGATGGCTGATAAAATTCAAAAATTAAGAGATCGAGGGATTCAAAAAGAAACACTTCGTACCATGATTATTGGTATTCCTAATGCAGGGAAATCAACTTTGATGAATCGATTAGCTGGTAAAAAAATTGCAGTTGTTGGGAATAAGCCGGGTGTCACTAAAGGGCAACAATGGTTGAAATCAAATAAAGAATTGGAAATTCTGGATACACCGGGTATTTTGTGGCCAAAATTTGAAGACCAGCTAGTTGGATTGAAATTAGCTCTTACTGGAGCCATCAAAGATCAACTCTTACCATTAGATGAAGTGACTATTTTTGGTTTGAATTTCTTTAAAGCAAATTATCCTAATCGTCTTGAAGAGCGTTTCAAAGGGATAAATCTTGAGCTGGAAGCACCTGAGATAATTGTCGAAATGACACGAAAGCTTGGTTTTAGAGATGATTATGATCGCTTTTATAATCTCTTTGTTAAAGATGTGCGTGATGGTAAATTAGGTGTCTTTACTCTCGACCACGTTGGAGATCAAGATGAGCAAAACGATTAAAGAAATCAAAGACGAGTTAGAATGCATTTTAGAGCTCTCTGACCCTCGTTTGGGTCAATATGAAGCAGATAGCCGCTCTGGCGTTCAAAAGGCTCTCTTGCAACGAAAAAAGGCAATTCAGGCGATTTTAGATGAAGATGCTCGTTTAGAAGAGATGTTACGCTATGAAAAAATACTTTATAATAATGGGATTAACTATATTGCTGGTATCGATGAAGTTGGTAGAGGACCATTAGCAGGACCAGTTGTTGCTGCGGCAGTTATTTTGCCAAAAAATTGTAAAATAGTTGGTTTAAATGATTCTAAAAAAATTCCAAAATCAAAGCATCAAGCCATTTACAATGATATTCTTGATCAGGCTTTGGCACTTGGGATTGGAATAATGGATAATCATATTATTGATAGTGTTAATATTTATGAAGCTACAAAATTAGCCATGAATGAAGCCGTTAATCAACTTCATTCTGATGGATTAATTGCTGAGCATCTTTTAATTGATGCTATGACTTTAGATTTACCAATTAGTCAAACGTCAATCATTAAAGGAGATGCTAATTCATTATCAATTGCGGCAGCTTCTATCGTAGCTAAGGTTACTAGAGATCATATAATGTCTGATTATGCTCTTCAATACCCTGGCTATGATTTTGAAAATAATGCTGGATATGGAACTAAAAATCATTTAAGAGGCTTAGAAAGCCAAGGTGTCACACCAATTCATCGAAAGAGTTTTGAACCAGTCAAATCTATGCTAGCTAGTGAAGTTTAAAGGAGACTTATCGTGACAGAATTGGAAAAAATGCTAGCGGGTCAATTGTATAACGCTGGTGATAAGAAATTAACGGATATGCGCCAGCAAGCACGCCAAAAAATAGCTGACTTTAATAACTGTATTGATGCTTCTAAGCGAAGTCAGTTTCTAAAGGAATGGTTAGGAGCAACTGGTGAGCATGTCTATATGGAACCAGGATTTGTTTGTGATTATGGCAGTAACATTTATCTTGGAGACCATTTTTATGCTAATTTTAACACAACGATGTTAGATGTTTGTGAAATTAGAATTGGTGATAATGCTATGCTAGGACCTAACTGCCAGCTATTGACGCCCTTGCATCCACTTGATGCTCAAAAACGTGTCTCTGGTCAGGAGTATGGTGCTCCAATTACGATTGGTGATAATGTTTGGTTAGGTGGAGGTGTTACGATATTACCTGGAGTCACATTGGGTGATAATGTTGTGGTTGGAGCAGGTAGTGTGGTTACAAAATCATTTGGAGATAATCTTTTCATCGCGGGGAATCCTGCTAAAGTGATTAAAGAAATTTCTTAGAACAAGCAAGGAAAACTCTTCAGAAATGGAGAGTTTTTTCGAATGTTTAGGTAGAGAGGTGTAATATGAATAACTTTGAACTGTATAAATTAAAGAAAGCTGGCCTAAAAAATCATCATATTCTAAATATCATTCATTATAGCCAGCAAACTAAGAAATCTCTATCACTTAGAAATATGGCTGTTGTTTCAGGAACAAGTAAACCATGTCTGTTTTTAGAAAATTACAAGCTGTTAAATATAAAAGAGTTACGAGTAGAATTTAAGAAGTATCCCAGCTTTTCAATTTTAGACAAGACCTATCCCCTTGCTTTAAAAGAAATTGATAATCCGCCAGTATTATTATTTTATCAAGGAAATTTAGAGCTTTTAAATCGGCATAAATTAGCAGTGGTAGGGTCAAGGAAATCCTCAGCAGTTGGAAACAAATCTGTTGAATCTCTCATCAAGCAACTTAATAATCAGTTTGTTATTGTTAGTGGGTTGGCTAGAGGAATTGATACTGTAGCTCATTTTTCGAGCATCAAACAAGGTGGAGAGACTATTGCTGTTATTGGATCAGGGTTAGACATTTATTATCCTAAGGAAAATAGAAGATTACAGGAGTTTATTGCTGAAAAGCATTTATTATTAAGTGAATATTGCCCTAAGGAAGCACCTTTAGCACATCATTTTCCAGAACGAAATCGCATAATTGCAGGCTTATCTATGGGAGTTTTAGTGGCAGAAGCCAAATGGCGTTCTGGTAGTCTAATCACTTGTCGCTTTGCACTTGATTACGGTAGGGATATTTTTGTTGTTCCAGGCGCCATCCTTGACAAACAGTCGCAGGGAGGGAATCACCTCATTCAAGAGGGAGCGAAGCTTGTTACAAAAGGACTTGACATCATTTCTGAATACCAATTTTTATAAAGTTTCTTCTTATATGGCATTTTTTTATTGACAGTTGTAAAAAAATGGGATATTATTCTATAAGCTTTAACCATTAAGTGATAGGAAGTGTGTTTATTGGTAACAAAAACTGTCAGCAAGACTCAAACTGCAAACAAAAAAACAACGAGTAAGAAAAAAACAAAGACAACAAAAAAGAATCTTGTTATTGTGGAATCTCCTGCAAAAGCAAAAACGATTGAGAAATATTTAGGGCGTAACTATAAAGTTGTTGCTTCTGTTGGACATATCAGAGATTTGAAAAAATCATCTATGTCTATTGATTTTGATAATAATTATGAACCTCAATATATAAATATTAGAGGAAAAGGTCCCTTAATTAATTCCCTTAAAAAAGAGGCTAAACATGCTAAAAAAGTTTTTCTCGCGAGTGACCCGGATCGTGAGGGAGAAGCTATTTCTTGGCATTTGTCACACATATTAGGACTTGATTTAGAAGAAAAAAATCGTGTTGTCTTTAATGAAATCACCAAAGATGCTGTTAAAAACGCCTTTGTTGAACCACGTGAAATTGATATGAATCTTGTCGATTCTCAGCAAGCTAGAAGAGTTTTAGATCGTATTGTTGGGTACTCGATTTCGCCAATTCTTTGGAAAAAAGTGAAAAAAGGTCTATCTGCAGGTCGTGTTCAGTCTGTTGCTTTAAAATTAATTATTGACCGAGAAAATGATATCAAGTCCTTTGTTCCTGAAGAATATTGGTCAATTGATAGTATTTTTAAAAAGGGCAGCAAAAAATTTCAAGCAAGTTTTTATGGGATTGATGGTAAAAAGACAAAATTAAGCACCCATGAGGATGTTAAAGACGTTCTGTCACGTATCACATCTGATGAGTTTGACGTTAACAAAGTTGAGAAAAAAGAACGTCGTCGTAATGCGCCACTGCCTTATACAACATCTTCACTACAACAAGATGCTGCTAATAAAATCAACTTTAGAACACGTAAAACCATGATGGTTGCCCAACAGCTTTATGAAGGGATTAATCTAGGTAGCAATGGTACCCAAGGTTTAATTACCTATATGCGTACAGATTCAACACGTATCAGTCCTTATGCTCAAAATGATGCTTCATCTTTCATTAGTCAACGCTTTGGTAGCCAGTATTCAAAACATGGCAACAAAGTTAAGAATTCAAGCGGTGCCCAAGATGCCCATGAAGCTATTAGACCTTCAAGTGTTCATCATACTCCAGAATCAATTGCTCAGTATCTTAACAAAGACCAATTGAAGTTATATACACTTATTTGGAACCGTTTTGTGGCAAGTCAGATGACAGCAGCAATTTTTGATACGATGAAAGTGACACTTGAACAAAATAAGGTTATTTTTGTGGCTAATGGTAGTCAAATTAAATTTGATGGCTACATGGCAGTTTACAATGATTCGGATAAGAATAAAATGCTTCCTGAAATGTCTGAAGGTGAAGTGGTCAAAAAAGAATCAACTAATCCTGAACAACATTTCACACAACCACCAGCTCGTTTTTCTGAAGCAACTCTAATTAAAACACTAGAAGAAAACGGTGTAGGGCGTCCTTCGACATACGCGCCGACCTTAGAAGTTATTCAGCGCCGTTACTACGTAAAATTAGCAGCTAAACGTTTTGAGCCGACTGAGTTAGGTGAAATTGTTAATAACTTAATTGTTGAATTTTTCCCAGGAATTGTTGATGTTAAGTTTACTGCTGAAATGGAAGCCAAGCTTGACCAAGTTGAGATTGGTGAAAGACAATGGCAGACGGTCATCGATCAATTTTATAAACCTTTTGCTGATGATTTATCTGCAGCAGAAGAAGGGATTGAGAAAATTCAAATTAAGGATGAACCTGCAGGTTTTGACTGTGAGTTGTGCGGAGAACCTATGGTTATTAAATTAGGACGTTTTGGTAAATTCTATGCATGTAGTAATTTCCCAGATTGCCGCAATACTAAAGCAATCACTAAAGAAATTGGTGTTACATGTCCTATTTGTGAAAAAGGGCAAGTGATTGAACGTAAAACAAAACGTAACAGAATTTTCTATGGTTGTGATCGTTACCCAGACTGTGAGTTTACTTCATGGGATATTCCAGTAGGACGAACGTGTCCAAAATCTGGTGATTTCTTGGTTGAAAAGAAAATTCGTGGTGGCGGGAAACAAGTGGTATGTAGCAATGAAGCTTGTGACTACAAAGAAGATAAAGTTAAATAAAAATAAGCAAGCAATACATCAGTTTCTGGGTGACAGAACGTGAAGTGTTGCTTGCTTTTTGTTGTTTATCTAGTAGATTTACCCCAGATTTTTCTAGTTTGTTTTTAAGATACTTAAGAGTTCTTCAATGACTGGACTAAAGGCATAATCATCTCGGTAGGCAATCCCAATGGGGTAAAAATCATTTTTATCCTGAAAAGGAATCCAAACCAAATCATCGATTTTCCCGAGAGCTTCAAATTCACTTGGAATTATTGTAACAGCATTTAAACTTTTTAAACTGTGAATTAAAACTTCCCAGTCACTATGTTTGAAAACGATATTTGGCTCAAAACCTAGAGCTCGACTACGTCGTGGTAGCATTTCCCCAAGCATATAGTCTTCGTTTAATGAGGCAAATTTACAATCTTTTAAATCAACCAACCGAAGACTCTTGTGTTGAGCTAGTTCATGGCTTTTTGTCATTACAATACTGACCTTATAGCCTTGTGTAGAGGTTTGCAAAGGTTCCATTGTAATATCTTGACGAATACTTGGAAAAGAGAGAATCCCAAGGTCAATATCACCTTTAGCTAAAGAATTTTGAAGTTTTCGGGAGCCGTCTTGAATAAGGGATAATTCGACGTTTGAGTGAGTGGCCATAAAAGTAGAAATTTGTTTCATAAATTGAATGGCAAATAATGAGGTTAAGCCAACTCGAATTACTTCCTTTTTTTCTTGATTAAGTTGATGTATTTCAGAAACAATTTGGTTGAAATGACCAACAAGATCCTTACCCCGATGATATAAAATATCCCCAGCCTCTGTCAATAACAGTTGCCGGCCGCTTTGAGTGAATAGAGTAGTATTTAGTTCAGACTCTAGTTTTTTGATGGATTGTGAAAGGGTTGGTTGAGTGACAAAGAGACTCTTAGCAGCATGTGAGTAGTTCTTTGTTTCCGCTACAGCAATAAAATAAGTTAGTTGTCTAATGTCCATATCTAAATCCTTTTCTTTTCATAGTATAGCATATTTAGAAGTCTCATGACACTATTATCAAAATCTATAATACTATAATTTTTTGTAATTTCCTCTTTATTAGAAACTGTGTTATATTTTATGTATAGTTAGTGAATTCACAAACAAACTAAAAGGAGGCAACTAATGTCTGAAGTTGTACAAAAACAAACTGTAAAATCATTTACAATGAATGTCCTAAATGGTTTAGCACTTGGAACAGTTATCGTTCTTATCCCAGGAGCTATTCTTGGTGAATTAATGAAAGCATTATTACCATTGTGGGGCGGATTTGCCACTTTAATTGCTGCAACAGCTGTTGCTACAAGCATGATGGGACTTGTTATTGGAATGTTGGTTGGAATGAATTTTAAATTCAATCCAATCCAATCTGCTTCGTTGGGATTAGCAGTGGTCTTTGCTGGTGGTGCTGCAAATTTTGATAAGGGCTTAATTACAATGCAAGGTACAGGTGATATTATTAATATGGGTATCACAGCTGCACTAGGTGTGTTATTGATTCAGTTTTTATCTGATAAAACAAAATCATTCACTCTTATTGTTATTCCAACAGTTACTTTACTACTGGTTGGTGGCTTTGGGCGTTTCATCTTACCTTATGTTAAGGTTATTACTGCCATGATTGGTCAAGGTATTGCTTCATTACTTGGTTTACAACCTATTCTAATGTCTATTTTAATTGCAATGATTTTCTGTTTCCTTATCGTTTCTCCAATCACAACGGTAGGTATTGCTTTAGCAATTAGCCTTTCTGGTATTGGTTCTGGAGCAGCCAATCTTGGTATTTGTGCAGCAAGTTTTGGGTTGTGTCTTGCTGGTTGGTCTGTTAACTCTAAAGGGACATCATTAGCACATGTTCTTGGATCACCTAAAATTTCAATGGCAAATGTGCTTTCTAAGCCTAAAATTATGTTACCAATGATAGCTTCGTCTGCGGTTTTAGGTATCTTGGCAGCATTATTTAATATTCAAGGCACACCAGCTAGTGCTGGTTTTGGTATTAGTGGTTTAATCGGCCCTATTAATGCCCTTAATCTTGCGCAAGGTGGTTGGTCTGTGATGAATATTCTAATTGTTCTTCTGACTTTTGTTCTTGCACCAATTTTATTAAACCTTGTTTTTAATTACCTTTTTATCAAAGTGTTTAAACTGATTGATCCAGTGGATTATAAGTTGGATATCTAAGCTTAGAGGACAATAATCATGAAACTTAAAATGTATAATGTACGTGGTGAAGAAGCCCTTTTAGCACAAGCTTGGTCAGATAGAACGACTATTGAGATTTCAATGAGTGAAGGCCCTTTAACTGCGGAAACAGTTTGGGATGCCAAAGGTTATGACGGTGTTGTAAATGCTCAAGTTGGACCATTAGATGATGCCGTTTACCCTGCCTTAAAAACATTGGGCATTAAGCAGATAGCTCAACGTAGTGCTGGTGTAGATATGTATGATCTTAATGCAGCAACTGAAAATAATCTTATTATAAGTAACGTTCCTAGTTACTCACCAGAGTCAATCGCAGAATTTACTGTTGCCATTGCTTTGAATCTTGTTCGTAAGGTTGAGTTAATTCGTTCAAATGTTAGAGAACAGAATTTCTCATGGGGCTTACCGATTAGAGGACGTGTTATGGGGGACATGACGGTTGCTATTATAGGGACCGGTAGAATTGGCCTTGCGACAGCTAAGTTATTTAAAGGGTTTGGCTGTAAAGTTGTTGGTTATGATATTTACCAAAGTGAAGAAGCGTCAGCGATTTTAGATTATAAGAAATCTGTTGAAGAAGCTATAAAAGATGCGGATATCATTTCTTTACATATGCCACCATGCGCAGAAAATTATCATTTATTTAATCTAGATTTCTTTAAACAATTCAAAAAAGGGGCTATTTTACTTAATATGGCTCGTGGGGCTCTCGTTAAGACTGAAGATTTGCTACAAGCTCTTGATCTTGGCTTATTAGATGGCGCTGGTATAGATACTTATGAGTTTGAGGGTCCCTATGTTCCCAAGAATTTTGCGGGACAAGAAATCACAGATCGTTTGTTTTTGGAGTTAATTAATCATCCTAAGGTTATTTATACGCCACATGCAGCTTACTACACCGATGAAGCGGTAAAAAATTTAGTTGAAGGTGGTTTAAATGCAGCCTTAGATGTCATCAAAACAGGCACTACTGCTAATCGTGTGAACTAGTGTTGGTGTTAAAAAAGTCTATTATAATAGACTTTTTTAATTTGGTCGCTTATAATAGACTTTTTAAAATTCGTCTGTTATAATAGACTTCAAAAGGAGAAGCTTATGAACTACTTAGCCCTTATTGGTGATTTTATCGATTCCAAACAAGTCGACAACCGTTATGATTTTCAAGAAAAGTTTAAGCGTTGTTTGTCTAAAATTAATGCAAAGTACCAAAATGAAATTGTCTCTAAGTTTTCAATAACATTAGGGGATGAATTTCAAGGCTTACTTAAAAGTGATGCTGATATTTTTCATATTATTGACGATATTAGCTATATGATGTCTCCTCATCAGATTCGCTATGGTATTGGCTTTGGAAAAATTATAACAGCCATCAATCCCGAAATCAGTATCGGAGCAGATGGGCCAGCTTATTGGAATGCTAGAGAAGCCATTAACCATGTGCATCAAAAAAATGATTATGGACAAACAAAATTATTTGTCCAAGCACCAGATGATGTCGTAAACTTGCTTATAAACAGTCTGCTTTCTGCTGGTGAAGCGATCAAAAGTAACTGGCGTGCAAGTCAAGAAGAGGTTTTTGAAAGCATTTTGGAGTTAAATACGTACCGAGAGACTTTTGATCAGAAAGTGCTTGCTGAAAAATTAGGCTTAACAGCCAGCACCTTGTCAAAACGATTAAAAAGCAGTAATGTTAAAATCTATCTTCGAACAAGAATGGCTGCTAAAACTTTGCTAAATAAAATAGAAGAGGAGCTATTGTGATGTATGGATTATCAGACTATTTAAAAGCTAATCCCTTATTCCTTTGTTTTTTAATTGCTCATTTTTTGGCAGATTACCAGTTACAAAGCCCCAAAATGGCAGAGCTAAAAAGCCAAAGACCTGACTACCTCCTCAAACATATTGGATTTGTAGGAATCACCTTATTGCCTATTCTTATAATTTTTCCAAGTAGTTGGTTGGCAAACGTCATTATAGTCATCAGTCATGCCCTTATTGACGGAAACAAAGCAAAAATAGCAAACTACCTCACCTTAAACAAAAGTCAAAGCTTTTTACTAGATCAAGCCTTACATCTGCTGATAATCTTTGGTATATCCCTTAGTAGCAGTCCTCTAACAATTCCCAATTGGCTTAGCAGAGAAATGTTAACAGCTATTTTATTTCTTGTCTTAATCACAAAACCAAGCAATATCATCTTTAAAATTCTTTTTGAAAAGTATCAACCTGAAGAAGTTGTAAGGGTTGATACTATCGCTGGCGCAGGTGCAATGATTGGCACACTGGAGAGAATAGTTATTGGCGTTTGTATGATTATGGGACAGTTTGCCTCGATAGGATTAGTTTTTACTGCAAAATCAATTGCGCGTTATAATAAAATATCAGAAAGTCCGGCATTTGCAGAGTATTATTTGATTGGTTCACTTTTTAGCATACTTAGTGTCTTTTTAGCCTTTTGGATTTGCTTTTGCTAAAAGCATAATTTTATTTATGTAAACAATTAGCGTTTTTTGCTTTTAAACTATTTTTTGCTATAATATAGCAAGTGAAAATTTTAGAAAGATTTGTAGAAAACAGGGGTTTTCTAAAGAGGTATTAGTCTATTGTCTCAATCTTATATTAATGTTGTTGGAGCTGGCTTAGCTGGTTCTGAAGCTGCTTATCAAATTGCTAAACGCGGTATTCCGGTTAAACTTTATGAAATGCGAGGGGTAAAGCCAACTCCCCAACACAAAACAAGTCATTTTGCAGAGTTGGTTTGTTCTAATTCTTTTAGAGGAGATAGTCTTACAAACGCTGTAGGTCTGTTAAAAGAGGAAATGCGTCGTTTAGATTCACTGATTATGCGTGCAGGTGAAGCACACCGTGTTCCTGCAGGCGGAGCTATGGCTGTAGACCGTGAAGGCTATGCAGAAGCGGTCACAGCAGAACTTGAAAATAATCCATTGATAGAGGTTATTCGTGGGGAAATAACGGAAATTCCTGATGATGCGATCACTGTGATTGCAACTGGTCCCTTGACATCAGATGCACTTGCTGAGAAGATTCATGCTTTAAATGGTGGTGATGGGTTTTATTTCTATGATGCTGCAGCTCCGATTATTGATAAAGCGACAATTGACATGTCAAAGGTTTATCTTAAGTCACGTTATGATAAAGGAGAAGCCGCTTATCTTAATTGCCCAATGACAAAAGAGGAGTTTATGGCTTTCCATGAGGCTTTGACAAAGGCAGAAGAAGCCCCTCTTAATGCCTTTGAAAAAGAAAAATATTTTGAAGGCTGTATGCCTATTGAAGTCATGGCAAAACGTGGCATTAAAACAATGCTGTACGGTCCTATGAAACCAGTTGGCTTGGAATACCCAGAGGAATACATAGGACCCCGTGACGGTGATTTTAAGACGCCATATGCGGTTGTTCAGTTGCGCCAAGACAATGCCGCTGGAAGTCTTTATAATATGGTTGGTTTCCAGACACATTTAAAATGGGGTGAGCAAAAACGTGTCTTTCAAATGATTCCAGGTCTTGAAAATGCTGAGTTTGTACGTTATGGTGTTATGCATCGCAATTCCTATATGGATTCACCTAACCTATTAACAGAAACTTTCCAATCACGCGCCAATAAGAATTTATTTTTTGCAGGTCAAATGACTGGGGTTGAAGGCTATGTAGAGTCAGCTGCATCAGGACTTGTCGCTGGCATTAATGCAGCACGTCTTTTTAAAGGAGAAGCAGAAGTTATTTTTCCAAATACCACAGCAATTGGAAGCCTACCTTATTATGTCACACATGCTGAAAGTAAACATTTCCAACCAATGAATGTTAATTTTGGTATTATTAAAGAGCTAGAAGGCCCACGCATTCGTGATAAAAAAGAACGTTACGAAGCCATTGCAAATCGTGCATTAACAACTTTACAAGCTTTTTTAGAGAACTAAAAGTAAATAGGGGCTGGGCAAAAAGTCGAAATCTCATTGATTTTTTCAAATTTCCGAAATAAGAAACCGCATGAAATCAACGTTTGTAAACGAAAGATTTCATGCGGTTTTGTTTATATTAGGCTTTTTGCCCAGCCCCTATTTTTTGATAAATGGAATCTTAAGATGTTTAACAGTATCAAAAGCATCGGCGATTTTTTGATTAAACTCAACGGTTCGTAGGGTATCTTGGTCACGCAATTCTTGACTTTTTTCAAGGACATCTAGATTGATGTAATATAATTTCACGAGGGAACCAAGTTCGCGTTTGCCACCTCTTGGTGACATTGAGACAACTTCATTAAGGCTGTTGCTCAACCAAATTTTATTAGGTTTTGCTGGAATTGTGGCCACGACAAAGCCTATTTTTTCTAAGTGAGCTTTGGCATCATCAACAGAAAGATTAATAACGTCATCAATAATTCTTAAATTTTCTTGTTTTTGTTGACGTTGTTCCATATGTTTCTCAACGATAGGACGAGTATTATCCATTGCTTTGCCAATTAATTCTGTGGTATCTGGAATGATAGAAATCATTTTCCCAAAAGTACCTAAGGATTTTGTAAATCGACGTGATTTTACCATTATTTTTCTCCTAATATCTAACTCTCTGAAGTTATTATATCAAATTGTTCATTATTTACTAAAAATAAACCTTACAAAAGTGTAAGTTTCTTTTCCAAGAATGTAAGGTTTGAGATGATTCTTTATTCTATAATTAAAAGTAGAAAAAGAAAGTCTTTAACCTGTAAAAAGGTTATACTATTAGGAGGAGATTTTGTTATGTTACTAGAAATACATCATTTGGAGAAGATTTTTAGAACCCGTTTTTCTAAAGAAGAAACTCGCGCTTTACAAGATGTTGACTTCAAGGTTGACCAAGGTGAGTTTATAGCTATTATGGGAGAATCCGGTTCTGGTAAGACCACTTTATTAAACATTTTAGCGACCCTAGAAAAACCAACAAATGGTTCTGTTTTGTTAAATGGTCAGGACATCACAAAAATAAAAGAAGGGCACTTAGCTCATTTTCGTTTAAAAAATTTGGGATTTGTCTTTCAAGAATTCAATTTGTTAGATACCTTATCTGTCAGAGATAATATCTTTTTACCTTTAGTTTTAGATAGAAAATCTTATTCTGAAATGTCCAAACGCTTAGAAGTGATTGCTAGAAAATTGCGTATTGATCATTTATTGGATAAACGCCCCTTTGAAATTTCTGGAGGACAAAAACAAAGAGTTGCCATTGCAAGAAGTTTAATAACAGATCCTAAGCTCTTATTAGCTGACGAACCAACAGCTGCTCTTGATTATCGAAATTCCGAAGATTTATTGAATCTCTTTGAGGAGATTAATATGGATGGCCAAACGATTTTAATGGTAACCCATTCAGCCAATGCAGCTAGTCATGCTAATCGTGTGCTTTTTATTAAAGATGGCCGTATTTTCCATCAAATGTACCGTGGAAATAAAGGCAATGCAGAATTTAGTAAGGATATATCACTTGCCATGACTGGAATCCTAGGAGGTGAATGATATGTTTTACCTTAAATTAGCTTGGAACAATTTGCGTAAATCTAAAGCAACAGTAGCTCCCTTTTTACTTGCTAGCACTGTGCTCTATACCTTTCTAGCCATTGTTTTTTTGATTTTATTGAGCCCAATGACAAAGTCTATGAGTTATGGGAATTCATTATTAGGCTTAGCGATTGTTGTTCTAATCATCTTTTCCATTGTTATGGAAATTTATAGTTATAACTTTTTATTGAAGCAAAGAAGTCGGGAATTTGGGCTTTACAATATCCTAGGAATGACAAAAAAACAAGTTGGTTTAGTATCAACAATTGAATTAATCATCTTATTCTTTTTAACAATAGTGGGTGGTAGTGTTTTTTCAGCTATTTTTTCACATCTTTTTTACCTTATTTTTGTTAATTTAGTTCACTACAATCATCTACAGTTGGATATTAACGTGTTAGCTTTCGTATTTAACTCGGGTATTTTTGCTGCTATCTTTATAATATTGGAGTTTGTTGCTTTAAGAACAATTAAAAAATCTTCTCCATTAAGCCTTTTCCAAACAGCTTCAAAAGGTGAGAAAGAACCAAAAGGAAACCTTCTTTTGGCACTTTTATCAGTCATTTTTATAGGTGCTGGTTATTACTTATCCTTGTCTTCTACCAAAATTGCGGCTCTAGCCGTTCTCTACCGTTTCTTTATTGCTGTTGTTTTTGTGATTATTGGAACCTACCTTTTTTACATTTCATTTATGACTTGGTACTTGAAACGTAAAAAAGCAGATAAAATCTATTACTATAAGCCTGAACATTTCATTACAACATCTCAAATGATTTTTAGAATGAAAGAAAATGCTTTGGGTTTGGCAAATATTACCTTGTTAGCTGTTATGGCTTTTGTTTCAATTGCGACGACAACAGCTCTTTATAATAATAGCAATGACATGACTAATAAATTATTTCCCAAAAACACAAATTTTGATTTTTTTAGTCCAGATCGAAAAACAGCAGAGGAACAATTTAAGCACTACGTTGCAGAACCATTAGCTTTGAACAGTAAGGTTGTTATAGCTTACCAATCAAGCATGGTAGGTTTACCTATTGCGAATCAAAAGAAAGTGACTATTAACTCCGATGACATCACAAGTCCGGCAGTATCAAAATTATCCTTTGTTTTTTTGATATCTGAAAAAGATTTTATAAGTTTAGGGAATAAAAAACTTAATCTTAAAGAAGGAGAAATAGCTTTTTATCGCCAAAAAGGTGATAGTCAACTAGAAGCATTAAAGATTTTAGATCAGACTTATAGAGTCACTGAAAATTTTAAATCCCTTAAGTTTCCAAATGTAGCTAATACCTATAACCCATCTGTAATGATTCTAAGAGATAGAGTAGCAGTTGAAAAACTCTTGACAGCAATTAATAAAATATCACATACGAAATTAGAACCTGTTTACAGTGTTTATGTTGATTTATCGAAGGAACAAGTGAACCAATTACATTTACAGTCTAGTGTATTAGTTGATGGTGATCATTCTCTGGCACATATCACCCAAAAACACATTTTCTATTCAGATATTTTAGGTATGGTTGGTGGTTTTGTCTTCACTGGCTTCCTATTAGGTTTAACCTTTATTCTTGGTGCAGCTCTTATTATTTATTACAAACAGTATTCAGAAGGTTACCAGGATAAAAAATCATATCATATCTTACAAGAAGTTGGCATGAGTCAATCGGAAGTTAGGAAAACCATCAATTCACAGATTATTTTAGTCTTCTTTATGCCGATTGTTATGGCTGTTCTTCACTTTATGATTGCTTTAGTAATGATTAAGCAAATGTTGTTGATTTTTGGTGTGGATAATACATCAAGTGTTTACAGTATCAGTGCATTGACTATCATTGGTATCATTATACTTTATTATGCTATCTATCGTATGACAAGCCGCATCTATTACAAAATTATTGAAAGATGATAAAGTAGCGATTTTTCGCTACTTTTTTGCTAGAATAGACTTATGACAAAGACAGAAAAAATATACATTATTGAAGACGATCAAACCATTTTAAACCTCATTAAGGATTACCTTGCAACAAAGTACAGTGTTGCTACAGTGCAAAATTTCAGAGATATCAAAAAAGAAGTCTTAGCATTTGCCCCAGACTTAATTTTAATGGATATTAATTTACCTTTTTTTAATGGCTTTTATTGGACGACTGAAATTAGAAAACATTTAACAGTACCAATTATTTTTATATCAAGTTCAAGTGATGAAATGGATGCTGTTATGGCACTTAATATGGGTGGTGATGATTTTATGACAAAGCCTTTTTCGTTAGCCATTTTAGATGCTAAAGTAGCAGCTTTTTTAAGGAGAACACAACAATTCTCAACAGATTGCTTAACTTTTTCTGGTTATCAGTTGCTTTTTGACGGCACCTTGTCAAAGGGGGATATAAAAATAGATCTATCACCCATGGAGCATAAAATTTTAGCGCAGCTATTTTCCCATCAAAACGAAGTTGTTTCAAAAGAAGACCTTTTAATGACCTTATGGGAAAATGATCAGTTTATTGACCAAAACACCTTGAATGTCAATATGACGAGATTGCGCAAAAAAATAGCAACAATTGGCTTTGAAAAGATACATACTGTTAGAGGGGCTGGTTATATCTTAAAATGATTAGAGCATTTTTGAAAGAGTATCAGTCTTGGTATTTCACTTATATAAGCCTAATTCTCTTGTACTTGTTGGTTTTTGGGCTATATCATCTCCCTCTACCTTTTTTTACATCGCTAGTCTGATTTCGATGACTCTTTTATTATTGATTAGTTTTTGGAAATACTGGTGTTTCAAAGAGAAAATCAAATTGTTACAAGAATTTATTTATGTAAAAGAATTAGGAGACTTGCAGTCGCCAACAGAATTAGTTTACCAAGCTATCATCCAAAAAATATTAAGCCAACACTCAGATGACCTTTTAAATGAGAAGAAGAAGCAGCAAAACATGGAAGCTATTATTAAGCTTTGGACCCATCAAATGAAGGTTCCTCTGGCTGCTTTGTCGTTTATGGGGCAGACTGGTCATATTGAAGAACTGGAATTACAAAAACAAACTTATAAAATACAGAATCATATCAATCAACTACTCAGTTATATGAAATTTAGCCAGAGCAATGATGACTTTAGGTTTGAAGAGATTGAGCTTAATCAAGTGGTTAAAGAGATTTTGAAAGATATGCGTTTTCTTTGTATATCAAAGAATATTAGTGTTGACCTTCAAGGCAATTGGTTGTTAAAATCAGATAAAAAATGGCTGACCTTTGCACTCTCGCAAGTCATTGATAATGCAATTAAATACACGAGAGAAAGCGGGACTATCAAAATTGAAATCGCACAAGGAAGTATTAAAATACAAGATTCAGGTATCGGGATACTAAAAGAAGATTTGCCACGACTTTTTGATGAAGGCTTTACTGGTTTCAACGGTCATGAACATCAGAAAGCGACTGGTTTAGGGCTTTTTATGACCAAGGAAGTTTTAGATAAACTCAATTTACAGATTGCAATGACAAGTCAGGTTGATCAAGGAACAGAAGTGCTTATTAGCAAGAAAGAGAGATAGAATGGAAGAGTTTCAATGTCTTTTTGATAAAAAAGAGGAAAATGTTAAGGCAATAACAGAAGAAATTTTGGAAATTCTTCATCAATTTGGGCACTATCACATTGAAATCAAAAAGACCAGCCTTCATATTGTCAAAGAAAAAGCTTTTTTGGGTATTCATCCTAAAAAGAAATGGGTTGACATTAATATTGTTAGCAATAGAGCAATCTCTCATCATTTGATAACCAAAGTTGATCAGGTTTCTAAAAACAGATACCATAATAATCTTCGCTTATCATCATTAAATGATATTGATAAAGCTGTTATAGAACTACTTAAAATAACCTATGAAAGATAGGATTTAATAGAAACCCATATCATTTTGATATGGGTTTTATGTTATAAGATATTTCTCAAATAATAATTTACATAATTATATTTATGTATTATAATTTATCTAAAGCATTTTTTTGTTCATCGTTAACAATATGAGTATAGAGATCGGTAACTTGTGTTGAGGCATGTCCGAGTTGATGACTAACTAATACTTGTGATTTTGTGGCATCATATAACCTAGTTGCTAGAGTATGCCGTAATTTATGGGGAGTTACCCGAATTTTAAAATCTTGTGAGTATTTTGCCACCATTTTTTCGATACTTGAAGCGTCAATTCGATTAGGGACACCTCGATATTCTGTTAAAAAGAAAGCGACATCTTGCTTTTCAGCCTTATAGCGATTTTTGCGGATGCTTAAATAATTTTCCAAATATGGCTTAGCAAAACTAGCTACGTTAACAGAATCGCGTTTACCACCTTTACGTGTGACTTCGATGACCATCATTTTAAGATTAACATCTTTTAAATCAAGATTAACAGCTTCTGACAGACGCACACCAGAGGCTAGAAGTAGTGCAATGATAGCTAAATCACGTTCTTTATTTTTTCGGAAAGATGATTTAGCACGATTTGAGAGACTATTTTCATAGTCACAGTCAACATATTCCAAAAATTCCATGGTTTCATCACCTAAAAAGAGTTTTTGTTTGATGTTTTCAGCTCTGGAAGCTAAGGTTTCTTTTTTCTTTTTAGTGGACACCTTTTTCATGACGTTCCGGTAGAAATAGGGTTCGCCATTGTCATTTTCGACTTCCTCGGTTAAATAGTTATATAAACTGGATAAGGCTGACAAGGTGCGGTTAATGGTGGTCTGTGATAAGCCTTCTTTTGTTGAATAAGTATTAAGAGAGGGTCTTTCACGTAAATAGAGAACAAAAGCCTCCATATCTTTTTTAGTGAGATTTTCTAAAGTGTCAAGATCGATATTAGCAATCTTTCTAGCTTTTGAAATGTCAGAATCGATTAACCAATCAAAAAAGCGTTTATATTCTTTAAGGTATTCGTATAAGGTTGTAAAACTATAAGGGACAGATAATTTAGATTGGTAATATTCTAATACAAACCAGGGCATTATCTGTTTGTATTGGTCAATTTTTTCAAGTAGCAATTCACGTCTCATCTTGTTAATAAGTTCCTTTTGAATCTTTTTGTTTGTGTAACTTGTTCTTAATAGTAGTATATCACACCCTTGTATATTTTTCAAGAAAATTACAGTTTTTCGGAAAGTTTCCTAGACATCTTTCCGAAAAATAACAAAAATTTTTTTAAAGTACATTTTCGTTAAATATTTCAATTATACATTTTTATTGATTTTACTATTCAAAAACATGGCTTATGGATTGGAATCAATGATTTTTTGGTAAAAGCCATATTCAATCACTGTAAAGTGACAGAATACTTCAGCACATTCAATTAGAATAGGGTTTAGTTCTTCCCTAGGGGATAAACCAACTGAAAATCTAAACCTATCATCTCCAGCAGATTTATCTGTCCAAAAAGCTTGATGAAAAGCGGTTTCTGATAAATGAACATAACCTGATGATTTATTATAAATTTCTTCAATCTCAGGATAATACTCTGAAATTCTTTTCTTAAGATGAAAATCAGTCATCATTTTATTTTGATTATCTTTCATTTTCCTGATTGTTTTACCGCTTAAAGTCTCTTTAATAAATGTTCTTCTATCCTCTGATATAAAGGCAGCGAATGATGTTATCCTTAAATCTTAGAGTCACTATTGTATAATTTAGACAAAGGACAAAAACATGAAAAAACGCTACTCAAAAGAATTTAAAGAAACCCTTATCGCCTTCTATCATTCTGGTCAATCCGTCACCCAGCTGTCTAAAGAATACGACGTGGCCCCTGCAACAATTTATAAATGGATAGACCTCTACTCTAAATCTAATGAAAGCTCCGTCTCTAAAGCTGATTTTCTAGAATTAAAAAGACAACTGGCTAAAGTTAAGGAAGAACGAGACATCTTAAAAAAAGTATTGACCATATTCGCCGAGAAAAAGAAGTGAGTGCTGCGGATATGGCTCAAACCATACAAACTTTAGCACTCAATGTCAGACTAAGCTGTCAACTCCTTGATGTTCCTGAATCAAGTTATTATGAACGGATTAACCGACATCCATCTAAAACTCAATTAAGGAGACAATACCTGTCACTCAAAATTTCTCAACTCTTCAATGCTAACCGAGGAATCTATGGTGCTCCTAAAATTCATCATCTTCTATTTAAACAAGGGGAAAAAGTCGGGTTAAAACTGGTACAGAAGCTAATGAAGCAACTTCAACTCAAGTCTGTAGTCATTAAGAAATTTAAGCCTGGATACTCACTAAGTGATCACATCAATCGAAAAAATCTCATACAGACTGAACCTACAAAGAAAAATAAGGTTTGGTCAACCGACATTACTTATATTCCTACTCAACAAGGATGGGCTTATCTCTCAACCATTATGGATCGTTATACTAAAAAAGTCATTGCTTGGGATTTGGGCAAGCGAATGACTGTAGAATTAGTGCAAAGAACTTTAAATAAGGCCATTAAATCACAAGACTATCCAGAAGCTGTTATTCTTCATTCTGACCAAGGAAGCCAGTATACGAGTCTAGAGTATGAAGAGTTGCTTAAGTATTATGGGATGACTCACTCTTTCAGTCGAAGGGGATACCCTTATCATAATGCCAGTCTTGAATCTTGGCATGGACATTTAAAAAGAGAGTGGGTGTATCAATTTAAATATAAGAACTTTGAAGAAGCCTATCAGAGTATTTTCTGGTACATCGAAGCCTTTTATAATTCAAAACGAATCCATCAAAGTTTAGGGTATCTTACACCTAATCAATTTGAAAAGGTAAGTGCTTAAAATAAATAGATTAAAATTCTACGTTTGTTACTCTAAAAACTTGACTTAACCTCAGAAGACTCTCATAAGGTTATCAAGCTGTGTTCGCACTAAAATTCCTGCACAGGCCAGATTTCTCGTTCTTAATAATTCTATTATTCCATCAATAAATTGAACGCGTCTGTTAAGCGCGGAAATAAAAAACATATCATCTTCAGTAAAATTTTCACCAACAATACCTGCAGTTATACTCTTTGATTCTTCTCGATAACCTCTTAATTTATTGAAATAAGTCTCTATTTCATTGAAATATTCATCATTTGTCATTACATTTCCTCCTGAACTATCTTTCTAACATAGATTCAATCAGTGGTTCTATTCCTTCGTCAATCAAGCTATCTATCATGTGTTGTGCGCTAAACCGACCAGCTGTATAAGCTACATATTTTAAAATCCTTGCAGCAACTTCATTAACAGTAAATGGGAAATCCCCTCTTAAAACACGATAAGAAATGGTGGCAAAAGGGTCTGCATCTTCGAACTGCTTCAAATATTGCTCGTAGTTAGAATGAATCATCTGAATGATATAATTTGCATGTGTATCATCTAACCTCATAAAGATCATTAAGCATTCAATAAAAACATTACTTTTTTTGATACAAGCTTGACATAGCTCTTTTGCTGACATTTCATAAATATAGTTTTCTATATCATCATCAAAAACACCTTGGTCAATTTTTTCCCATATCGTTTTCTTGAAAGTCTCGTCGCTTCTAATGCTCAACCATGAATTTAACGCATTCAACATTTCAGTAGCGTCTTGATACCTATAATCAGGTTCTAAATTCGTGGCTTTTTCACTAACAGAACGAAGCGAATGAGAAAAAATATAAGGATTTTTTGTCATAACAAAATTGATAATACGTCCAAGTGAATATACATCACTCCGTTTATCTGCGTCTTTTAAAAGCGTTAGTTGCTCTGGTGCACAATAAAAGAGTTGACCAAAGGAAGATGTGTCCATTGTTTGATGAGATGTCAAAGTATTTAGGTTTTTTCCTAAACCAAAATCAGCAATCTTAATTATCCCATTCACAAAGAAAACATTGGTCGGACTTAAGTCTCTATGCAGAACATCTCTTTGATGGACAAGAGACATAGTATGAAGTATTTGCCGCAATATATTGAACTTAGAATCCTCTGTGAGCTCACTTTCTTCAATGTAGTCAGCCAATGTATAATCGGCTTTTTCCATTGTGTATGAACAATTACTACTATCAAAATCAAATACTCGGATAATACTCCCAATATCTGAACAAGATTTAGTTATTTCGTACTCTCTCTTTAAACGACTTCTCAACGATTGGCGTCTGATAGATTTCTCGTTCAGTTTTTTTAACACCAATCCTGTAGATTTTTGGAAATAAATGTCAGCGAAGCCTCCCTTTCCAATCTCAACTAAATCTAAATCAATTTCCACTAAATAAAACTCATTTCCTCTTTTTGAGAGTTTTAAATAATAAATGGAACAAATTTTATCTAACTCATTTATTATTTTCTGCTGATGCTCTAAAGCATCCACTTCATTTATCTGACGCTCCGTTAAAAGATATTGTTTGCTGAGTATAAGATTGAAAAATGAAGTGATAATGCCTCTAGAGGAAAAGTCCAACAGCTTGTCATTAACATACATCCACCTTGTAGGAAAACCTTGCCCATAACTATCTTGAGCATTGAAATGTGTATTGAAAAATGATACTAGCTGGGGTCCTGATTTATAAGTAAACAGCTCCATCTCATCCCCACAAAATATTGTTGCTAGTCTTTTGTAAAATTCTGGATTGACCAATAGCCGTTCCTCCTTATAGATGGTAATTCCTTAATTTAATAAATGTAGGCAGTGACACACAATCTATTTTCTCAATTAAACATAAGGTGTCGTCCTGAATAGAAAAAATATAAAATCTTTCTTGAAATAAAGTTACAAAATAGGTCTCAAACTCTTTCATTTTTAAACTCCGATAAGCAAACAGTGAATTAAAATCATAGTTTAGTGCACTAATAATTATATCGTCTAAATTTTCTGTTTCAAGACAATCTTCCAATTCAAATGTGTAAGGAAAAAATAGCATTATATTCTTCCTTTTTTCAAGTATGTCCAACACAGTAATAATGTCTTTTTCAATACCATGCTTTCTGCTGTTTTGAAAGTCTTCTTTTAATTGGATCAATTCTGCCACATTTCTTGTTCGAAATGCTACATGAATGTGAGTGGCTTTAATTTCGCCAGTCTTCTTTTTACTCTCAGTAATAGCTGTTATACCGTTCCCAAAGTTACTAATACCATGAGAAAACAAACTGCTAGCTTGTAGTCTAGTACTAGAGGATAATAACTTAAAGTCTATTTCGTAATCTTTTGATATGGCATCACACTGACCATGACTTTCGTCCACTGGTTTAGAAAAGTAAGATTTGCCTTTTTCAATAAAATGAGACGATTTATTAAGTAACTCTAGTAAGTAGTTTTCATAATTACAATCTGCTTCTCCAATAACAAATGAGGTTAAGTCAAGTTTTTAGAGTAACAAACGTAGAATTTTAATCTATTTATTTTAAGCACTTACCTTTTCAAATTGATTAGGTGTAAGTGAAAAGGCAACAGTTTTCTGTACAAGATTTATAAAGTGTTTTTATTAGACCGTTAATCTTTTGGTCATGGGCGTCTGATAGTTTAGACTACCATGAATGCGGTGGTGATTCCACCAGTGGACATAGTCCTTGGTTTTAAGGGCCAATTCTTCTAGCGTCTGGAAAGTTTCCTGGTGGACAAATTCTATTTTGAAAGCGCGATAGGTGCTCTCAGCTACGGCATTGTCGTAAGGACAACCTGCTTGACTAAGTGAGCGTTTGATATCAAAGGCTGTAAGCACATCATCTATCAAGGCATTGTCGAACTCTTTTCCTCTGTCCGAATGGAATATCTTGACCTTGGTCAGAGCGTAAGGAATACTCTGAATCGCTTGTTTCACCAGCTCTGCTGTCTTGTGCCAACCAACCGATAAGCCAATGATTTCACGGTTGTAGAGGTCCATAATGAAACAAACATAAGCCCAGCCATTACCGACACGAACGTAGGTTAAGTCTGTCACTAAAGCTTTTAGAGGCTTTTCTTGATGAAATTGTCTGGCTAAGTGATTAGGAATAGCTACCTCATTCTTACCTTTTGAATGTGGCTTGAAGACTGCTTTCTGATAAACAGATACTAAGTTGAGTCTGTGCATGATGCGACGAATCCGACGACGAGACCGCTGGATACCTTCATTTTCCAAACATTTCTTGATTTTCCTAGCACCGTATCTGGCCTTACTTTCGAGAAAAATAGCTTTGATATTTTCTTCAAGTTCCGCTTCAGAGACTGGTTTAACAGTCTTGTAGTAATAGCTAGAACGAGGAATGTTCAACCAACGACACATAGCTGAAATGCTATATTTATCCTTATTAGCAGTGATTACTTCTCTTTTCGTGCCATAATCACTGCCGCTTGCTTTAGGATATCTAGCTGCATTTCGAGTTCTTTATTGCGTTTTCGGAGTTCAATCAGTTCACGCTGTTCATCTGTCAGATTATCAATCGTTTTAAATGACCCAGTTGTTTTTGCCTGACGAACCCACTTATCGAAGGTTGATGGGGTTAACTCATATTCTTTGATAAGCTCACTTCGTTTCATCCCTGCATGGTGAAGGTCAACGATTTGTTGCTTAAAGTCATCAGTGAAGTGGCGACGTATTTTTCTAGACATCATATTCTCCTATTTTCTTTAGTGTAGAACACTTTATAAATTCTGTCTAGTTTAGTGTAACCGATTCAAAGATACCCTAAACTTTGATGGATTCGTTTTGAATTATAAAAGGCTTCGATGTACCAGAAAATACTCTGATAGGCTTCTTCAAAGTTCTTATATTTAAATTGATACACCCACTCTCTTTTTAAATGTCCATGCCAAGATTCAAGACTGGCATTATGATAAGGGTATCCCCTTCGACTGAAAGAGTGAGTCATCCCATAATACTTAAGCAACTCTTCATACTCTAGACTCGTATACTGGCTTCCTTGGTCAGAATGAAGAATAACAGCTTCTGGATAGTCTTGTGATTTAATGGCCTTATTTAAAGTTCTTTGCACTAATTCTACAGTCATTCGCTTGCCCAAATCCCAAGCAATGACTTTTTTAGTATAACGATCCATAATGGTTGAGAGATAAGCCCATCCTTGTTGAGTAGGAATATAAGTAATGTCGGTTGACCAAACCTTATTTTTCTTTGTAGGTTCAGTCTGTATGAGATTTTTTCGATTGATGTGATCACTTAGTGAGTATCCAGGCTTAAATTTCTTAATGACTACAGACTTGAGTTGAAGTTGCTTCATTAGCTTCTGTACCAGTTTTAACCCGACTTTTTCCCCTTGTTTAAATAGAAGATGATGAATTTTAGGAGCACCATAGATTCCTCGGTTAGCATTGAAGAGTTGAGAAATTTTGAGTGACAGGTATTGTCTCCTTAATTGAGTTTTAGATGGATGTCGGTTAATCCGTTCATAATAACTTGATTCAGGAACATCAAGGAGTTGACAGCTTAGTCTGACATTGAGTGCTAAAGTTTGTATGGTTTGAGCCATATCCGCAGCACTCACTTCTTTTTCTCGGCGAATATGGTCAATACTTTTTTTAAGATGTCTCGTTCTTCCTTAACTTTAGCCAGTTGTCTTTTTAATTCTAGAAAATCAGCTTTAGAGACGGAGCTTTCATTAGATTTAGAGTAGAGGTCTATCCATTTATAAATTGTTGCAGGGGCCACGTCGTATTCTTTAGACAGCTGGGTGACGGATTGACCAGAATGATAGAAGGCGATAAGGGTTTCTTTAAATTCTTTTGAGTAGCGTTTTTTCATGTTGAATCGGTTACACTAAACTAGACAGAATTTATAAAGTGTTCTACACTAAAGAAAATAGGAGAATATGATGTCTAGAAAAATACGTCGCCACTTCACTGATGACTTTAAGCAACAAATCGTTGACCTTCACCATGCAGGGATGAAACGAAGTGAGCTTATCAAAGAATATGAGTTAACCCCATCAACCTTCGATAAGTGGGTTCGTCAGGCAAAAACAACTGGGTCATTTAAAACGATTGATAATCTGACAGATGAACAGCGTGAACTGATTGAACTCCGAAAACGCAATAAAGAACTCGAAATGCAGCTAGATATCCTAAAGCAAGCGGCAGTGATTATGGCACGAAAAGAGAAGTAATCACTGCTAATAAGGATAAATATAGCATTTCAGCTATGTGTCGTTGGTTGAACATTCCTCGTTCTAGCTATTACTACAAGACTGTTAAACCAGTCTCTGAAGCGGAACTTGAAGAAAATATCAAAGCTATTTTTCTCGAAAGTAAGGCCAGATACGGTGCTAGGAAAATCAAGAAATGTTTGGAAAATGAAGGTATCCAGCGGTCTCGTCGTCGGATTCGTCGCATCATGCACAGACTCAACTTAGTATCTGTTTATCAGAAAGCAGTCTTCAAGCCACATTCAAAAGGTAAGAATGAGGTAGCTATTCCTAATCACTTAGCCAGACAATTTCATCAAGAAAAGCCTCTAAAAGCTTTAGTGACAGACTTAACCTACGTTCGTGTCGGTAATGGCTGGGCTTATGTTTGTTTCATTATGGACCTCTACAACCGTGAAATCATTGGCTTATCGGTTGGTTGGCACAAGACAGCAGAGCTGGTGAAACAAGCGATTCAGAGTATTCCTTACGCTCTGACCAAGGTCAAGATATTCCATTCGGACAGAGGAAAAGAGTTCGACAATGCCTTGATAGATGATGTGCTTACAGCCTTTGATATCAAACGCTCACTTAGTCAAGCAGGTTGTCCTTACGACAATGCCGTAGCTGAGAGCACCTATCGCGCTTTCAAAATAGAATTTGTCCACCAGGAAACTTTCCAGACGCTAGAAGAATTGGCCCTTAAAACCAAGGACTATGTCCACTGGTGGAATCACCACCGCATTCATGGTAGTCTAAACTATCAGACGCCCATGACCAAAAGATTAACGGTCTAATAAAAACACTTTATAAATCTTGTACAGAAAACTGTTGCCTTTTCACATGTTTTTGTCCTTTGTCTAAATTATACAATAGTGACTCTAAGATTTAAGGATAACATCAAAAATCCTTAATGATGGTAGCAGGAGGTAATAGTTTAAATCTTATTCGAGAATCAATATTTGGGTTTAAATCATCACTCATCAAAAATCTCCTTCAAATAATTATACCACCAACGTTAAAAAAGAATGTAACCATTAGGTTACAGCAGCCTACTGACTAATATGTTCAATTTAATTATTTAAAAATATACAATTGACCTTACTTCCTCTCCTCTATTTTCTACCTCATTTTGTACAATTGAATTTCTACCATAACTACAATATCCTCATCTAATTCTGTACTTTATTAGTGTCTAAAATAAAGTACAAAACAAAAACAAAGTACACTTTTTAAAGAATGTACTTTATGTATCTATCTCAGGTATATCAAGGCTTTAAGTACTCTTTGGTATAAAGTACATAAATTTTTAGTTTTAACTATTTTTATGAGTCCTTATAACATCTAGTGTTCAATTTTATCCTACTGATGGTGATAAGGTATTTGTTTTTTAGTTGTGACAAGGTTGATACTACTACCAGATTTTAAAGGCTATTCTTTTAGGTTTTGCTCTAGCTTTTGTTGGAAATTGTGATAAGTAACAGTCAAACGTTGGTTTAAAATAGCAAAAATCAAGAGGCTATAATTTATTTTTATTAAAAAACAAAAAATACCATTGACATATTAGAAATACATATGTAATATAATTGTAACATTAAGAAATGTAAATGTAACTTCATAAACTTTTAGAGCTCTTGTGCTTTAAAAATAAGGGTTTTGGGGTATTGTCGTTTGTTTTTTATTGTAAAAAAATTTTAGGATGCTAATAATATGGAAATCATAAGTGTTGGAAAGAGTGAATTTTTGGCATGCCAAGAAAACTTTGTGACATCAAACTTTTTGCAGTCGTATCAAATTTTTGAATTGCAAGATGATCGAGGTCATTTCGATTTGGTAGAGTCTGTTGTGTTTGTAAAAGATAATAGTATTGTTGGTTTAGCAATTATTGATTATAGAAAGAAATGTTATTTTTTCAAAGAAGCTTTGCTGATTCAAGGTCCAGTTTTGGATTATGATAATACTGAGTTGCTTAGTGAGGCCATTTGGGCTCTTGAGAAGCATGTTCTAAGTCGTAAGGCTTGCCGTTTGATGTGTCACCCTTATTTAAAGCGTTTACGGCTAAATGAAAATTTACAAGAGATTGGACAAGTGGAAAATGAAGCTACCAGGTCTCTTTTTCTTAAGAAAGGCTACTGCCACTCTTTTGATCCTGAATTTTTAATGAATGGTATGGCGCAAGCTTTTATTAAGGATTTGTCGTTGTATGACAATAGCCAGGCTATTTCAAAAAATTATGCTACTGCTCTTTGCCGGAATATCAAAAAATACAAGGAATCATGTGTCAAGGTTCGAGAATTGACAAAGGATGAGATTCCAATCTTTTATGATATTTTACTGAAAACATCTGATCGAAAACAATTTTCTGTACAAGATATAGACTTTTTTTACAAAATGAAAGAGGTTTTTCAGGAACAAGCAAAGTTTATGATGGCTTACTTAGATACAGAAGCTTACTTGTCCTACCTAAATGAGAATTGTGATCGGTTGCAACTTGAAATAGAGTCCTTATTGCTGAAGGATGATTCAAAAAAACGTAATACTGCCATAAAAAATGCTCAGCAGCAATTGACAAGTTTTCAAAAAAGACGAGATGAGTACAACAGTATGTTTATTTCAGAAGCTTTCTTACCTTTGTCTTCTTATCTATTTATTGAATATGGTGATGAATTAATTAGTTATGCTGGCGGTAATTTGGAAGACTATCTCATTTTTGGTGGCGCAACACTTATTAATGCTCATATGATTGCTTATGCCAAAAATAATGCCATAAAATACTTTAATTTTGGTGGGACCATTGAAACCTCTAAAAGCAAGCAAGGAATAGGGAATTTTAAATTTAAAAAACAATTTGGTGGGGAACTTGTTCAGTTTTTAGGTAGTTTTACGAAATCACTTAATACTACTGGCAAGTTACTGACTTTTTATGATAGGTATTTTTCCTAAAAGAAAAATCCAGAAAAAAGTTTTCTAGATTTTTTGATTTTTGAGGTGATTATAAATTTCTAAAAAGGAGTCTACTAAATAAACCGATAATGCTATTGCTCCAGATACCATCATGGATTCAATAAAATTTTTGCCGGCTAAATGACTATTCCCTTGAATATAGTAATAGGCTATTTTATAAACGCCTGCTCCAGGTACCAAAGGGAAATAACTTGGGATATAAAAAATGGTCACTGGAGCTTTTAATAGTCTAGCAGCAATCTGTGATAATAAGGCAATAACAATGCCACCACACAGTGTAGCTACAGCAATATCTGTTTTTAAGGAAGTTAGGAGATAAACCATATAACCTAATGCTCCAATAGCTCCTGTTTGAAAAACTAAATGACGTGGAATGCCTAGAATGACACCTGATGTTGCTGTCGCCACATAGGCTCCTAAGATTTGTAATATCATGCCCATGAGATAATCCCCTTTGCAATAAATAGTCCTAAGGCCACTCCTACTCCCAAGCTAATAGCGATAATTAAGGCTTCAACAATCTTAGTAATCCCAGCGCCATAGTCTCCTTTAAAGGAATCGCGAAAACCATTGGTAAATGCTGTACCAGGAAAAAGTGGCATTAATACAGAAATAACAACGATATCAAATGAAGGCCGGCTATTTCCTAATACATGGATAATCAGAGGAATTACAGTTGCTACCATTAGTGTGGCTACTGTTCCAAAAATAAAGTCGTTTAGTTGTAATAGATTTTTTAAGCGATAAGAAAACAATAGCAGCAAAGCTGCAATCAGTGATAAAATGATTTCACTGACATTGCCTCCTAATAAGATTGCAAATGATAATACCAATAATACGGTTGATAGTGAAACTAGATGCACTGAGTAATCACTTGCTTTAATGTTAAGTAAGGCATCATGAGCCTTTTCAATGGTGATTTTTCCAGAAGTTAAATCTCTAGAAATCTGATTGACAGTGTGAATTTTTCTCAGATTGGTATTGCGTTCTTTAATACGCTTAATAAGGGTGATGGGTTCGTCTAAATCTGGTCCATCAAGTGTAATAAATAAGCCAGTTGTATTAGCAAAAACTTCTCTAACAGGTTGATGGCTAACTTCCAAAATGCGTGAAACAGTATTTTCGACACGATAGCATTCAGCATTTGACTCTAACATGGTAATACCAGCCAAGGTTGCTACTTTGACCACATATTTATTGTATTTTTCTGTCATATTTTTAATTTTACCTAAGGATTCAATTCTAAAATTACTGGTGTGTTGGCAGTTGACAATTTATATAAGCCACATAGCTCACTAACCTAGTATATCATTTATTTACTTATTTGAAGTTATTGCGTTAATTTTTTTATAAAAAAATATAAAGAGACACATATCCAAAAGTGATATGTGTCTCTTTTATTAGTGTTCATTAGGGTCATTATGAGCATCTTCATGCGTTTTATGAATGGTTCCAGGAAGGTGATCAGGTCCGGCATAGATAGAATAAATTTTGAGTGGTGTGTCACCAATATTTGTTACATTATGCCAAGAATCGGCTGGTACTAGAATAACATCGTCATCAGTGACTTCTTTTTCGAATGTTAAGTTATCCTCAGCATCACCCATTTGGCATAACCCTTTACCTTCTTCAATACGAAGAAATTGGTCAATCCCCATGTGGACTTCCAAACCAATATCGTCACCAGGTTGGATGGACATCAATGTCACTTGAAGTTTATCACCAGTCCAGATTGTTGTTCTGTAATTGTCATTTTCTTTGGTGTAATCTTCAATATTAACAACGTATTTTTCTTTTCCGTGGTCCTTATAATCAAATGTCATTTCTTAAGCCTCCTTGTTTCTTAATTAGATTTATTCTAATTAAATCTATACTTAAGTTATACCATAAAAACGTTTTCCAAGCAAAGCAAAAGCTTCCTTTCCTTAAAAAATGACTTTAACCTTTTATTTAGTGGCTCCTGTCATTTGACGAATGCCCTCTTCAATGATTTCTATTTGTCGAATAGTTTCTTCGTCCTTAACAATCTTTTCTTTGCCCATAACAATAGTGTCGTAAACAGCTTGATACATACGAGCATAGCTACCGATTTCTGAAACGACCTTCTCCTCATGATAGATACCTTTATCGTCAATATAGGTCAGCACACCATAGTGTTCAGGGTTGTCTTGTCCAAAATCAGGATTAGAAGGCATGTAAAAGTGTTTAAGGTCTTCTTCTTGACGGTCTTTACTTTGTTTAACAAACATGCCTTTTTTGCCATAAACCACAAAACTAGGACGTTCTTTAATTCTAAAATAACTTGATTTAATAGAAACTTTAGTTGCGCCGTAGTAAAAATCAAGGTCGAAATAATCATTCATGCGACCTATACCTAATAGCTGACGCACATCATAATGAATATGTTCTGGCATGCCGAAATATGAAATTACTTGGTCAATGGTATGGCATGCATGTCCATAGAGATAACTTGTATTAATAGTGAATGTCTTTGTAGTTTCAGGGATTTCTGGACGGAAATAGTCGAAATGCATTTCTAGTTCAAGAACATCTCCTAAAACACCACTCTCAATAACTTTTTGAACAGTTAAAAAGTCTGAATCAAAGCGACGATTTTGATAAGCTTGAAGAAACAGCCCTTTTTTCTTTGCTAAGGCAAAAAGGTCACGTGCTTCTTCAGCTGTTTCTGTGAATGGCTTTTCAACAAGCGTGTTTTTACCTGCTTCTAAACATTGCTTAGCAAGACTATAATGAGCGGATGGAGGAACAGATAAAACTACTAGTTGTATATCGGGGTCCTCTAGAATCTCTTCGATTTTATTGGTATAATAAACCCCTTCTAAAGGTTCCCATAGGCCCTGATTAAGGCTTGGAGCGTAGATGGACTTTATTTTGATGTCTTTAATTTCTTTTACAAAAGGGATATGGTAACGGTTTGCACTTTTACCATTGCCAATATAAGCAATTGTTAACATAAACTCTCCTTATTAAGTGAATCATAACTGATTGTTATATGATTCATATCATACGACGAATAAAGAGAATTGTCAAAAATCTTCATATTATTTTGAAAAAAACTTGAAATTGAAAATCAAGTTTGTTATACTTTATGTAAAGTTATAACTTTACATAAAGGAGAGTGTTTATGTTTTCAGGTAAACAATTAAAAAAAATACGACAAGAGAAAAAAATGAGTCAAGAAAAACTAGGTAATCACCTAGAAGTTAACAAAATGACCATTTCGAATTGGGAAAAAGGAAAAAACAGTCCAAACCAAAAACACCTTAGTGCTTTGGTAAAACTATTTTCTGTCTCAGAAGATTACTTTGATTCGGAGCATCAGATTTTAATGCCATATAAACAATTAACGATAGGAAATAAGGAAAAAGTGATTCATTATTCTAAAAAGTTGTTAGCAAGTCAAGAAAAGATTGTCAGTCTACCTAAAGAGAACAAGAAACTTTATGCTTACCGCGTCTATGAAAGTTTATCAGCTGGTACTGGATTTTCTTACTTTGGAGATGGAAATTATGATGAGGTTTTTTATGATGAGCAATTAGACTACGATTTTGCCTCGTGGGTATTTGGAGATTCGATGGAGCCAACTTATCTTAATGGTGAGGTTGTCTTAATCAGGCAAGAAAACTTTGACTATGATGGGGCTATCTATGCAGTTGAATGGGATGGTCAAACTTATATCAAAAAAGTTTATCGCGAGGAAGACGGCTTACGCCTGGTATCCTTAAATAAAAAATACTCTGATAAATTTGCTCCTTTTGATGAAGACCCTAGAATCATTGGAAAAATCATTGCTAACTTTATGCCTCTAGAGGTTTAAAATGTCTCTTATTGATTATTCGCGCGAACCAGAATCGGACATTGATTTTGTAGATATGAAATTCTTTTATGCAAGTGTAGAGTGTCTCGAGCGTGGATTGAATCCTTTGACCACTTCCGCTACTCTGCTTTAGAAACACCGCTAACGTTTTTAACAGATGATATTTTATTAACAATGTGTAAATCTCAAAAAAACTATTTTAAACTAAACAAAGAAAATGCCTTAGATAATAAAGAGCACTATTTCTTGTTTGCTCCTTGTCCAAGCCCTGATAATCCTAATGTAATGGTTTATCAATACCAAAAGTCTAGCAATGAGTATAAAAATGAAGAAAACTGCTAATTATTGTTTTAGCAGTTTTCTTCATTTAGTAGAAAAAATAGATTTCCGAATTCTATCGTCATTTATTTACGCTTTTTCTTAGCTTTTTTAATTTTATTGACTTGTCGTTTCATGGCATGTTTCATGGCAAATTCTCCAACTTTACCTTTGAGGCCACCGCCAAACAGTTGACTCATGTCCATATCACCACCTAGGGAAGATAAATCAGGCATACCGCCTTGTCCCATCATTCCTTCAAGAGCAGACATATCAGGCATGCCACCATTCATATTTGGCATGTTTTTAGGAAGGTTGTTTGGGTTGATTCCCATTTGCTTCATTGCTTTATTCATATCTCCAGACATCATGCCTTGCATCATTGCTTTAGCTTGGTTAAAGTCCTTGATGAATTTATTAACCTCTACAAAGCTATTTCCAGATCCAGCAGCAATACGTCGTCTACGGCTAGGGGTTAATAAGTCAGGATTTTCACGTTCAGCTTTTGTCATTGATGAAACAATGGCACGCTTACGAGCAATTTGTTTATCATCAACCTTAATATTTGCAAGTGCTGGATTTCCAGCCATACCAGGAATCATTTTTAAGAGATCTTCCATTGGTCCCATATTTTGCACTTGGTCCAATTGGTCAATAAAATCATTGAAATCAAAGGTGTTTTCACGCATTTTTTCTGCGAGTTCCATTGATTTTTGTTGGTCGTACTCTTGGCTAGCTTTTTCAATCAGTGTTAAAAGGTCACCCATTCCCAAAATACGACTAGACATACGGTCTGGGTGGAAAGTTTCGATATCAGTGATTTTTTCACCGGTACCTGTAAATTTAATAGGTTTTCCAGTAATTTCACGGATAGAAAGAGCTGCACCACCACGGCTATCACCGTCAATTTTAGTAAGAACAACCCCAGTGATGTTTAATTGTTTGTTGAATTCATCAGCAACATTGGCAGCTTCTTGACCAATCATGCTATCAACCACAAGGAGGATTTCATTTGGATTAGCTAGAGCCTTAACGTCACGAAGTTCCCCCATGAGAGCTTCATCAATTTGTAAACGGCCTGCTGTATCAATTAAAACATAGTCATTACGGTTATCACGCGCAAGTTCTAAACCTTTTGTAACAATTTCAATAGCAGAGTGGTCTGTTCCCATATCAAAGACAGGGACATTGATTTGTTGCCCCAGTGTTTTTAATTGATCAATGGCTGCTGGACGGTAGATATCTGCAGCAATCATCAAAGGACGTGCATCTTCTTCTTTGATTAATTTATTGGCTAATTTACCAGCAAAAGTTGTTTTACCAGCACCTTGCAAACCAACCATCATGATAATGGTTGGGATTTTTGGTGATTTCTCAATTTCAGCTGTTTCAGATCCCAGAATCCCAGTTAATTCTTCATTAACAATCTTAACAATTTGTTGTGTTGGATCAAGCGTGTCAATGATTTCATGTCCTACTGCTCGTTCTCGGACTCGTTTAATAAAGGTTTTAACAACTGGTAAGGCGACGTCTGCTTCTAGTAAGGCAAGTCGAATTTCTTTTGTGACTTCTTGAACGTCTTGTTCAGATAATTTTTTCTTCCCGCGAATAGTTTTAAAAACGCCTTGTAAACGTTGGGTTAAGCTTTCAAAAGCCATAAGGTACTCCTTTAATCTCTGTTATCAATTTGGGTTAGGGTGGAAATCTGCTCTTGTATAAAGGCATCGTCAGAATACCTTTTTGCCAGTGCGTCAAAAATTTCACTGCGTACGATATAATCGGAATACATATGAAGTTTCATCTCATAGGTTTCTAAAATCTTTTCAGTTCGTTTAATATTATCGTAGACAGCTTGTCGGCTAACGCCGTATTCTTCAGCAATTTCGGCTAAGCTGTAATCATCAGCATAATAGAGTTCGATGTAGTTCATTTGTTTATCGGTTAAGAGAGCTGCGTAGAACTCAAATAGCGCGTTCATCCGGTTTGTTTTTTCAATTTCCATAGTCTTCATTTTACCATATAAATCAAGATATTAACAATAGTAAATCAAGATAGCAATTGGTTAAAGTAAAAGAAGAGCTTATTTTAAACTCTTCCTTATTACTGTTAATTATTCTCAAGATAAAATTCAAATCGGTCTCCGACATACTGACTGCGTACATATTCAAAGGGATTTCCATTCGTAAAGTAAGAAACTTGTGTTAAAGCTAAAATAGCATGTCCACGCGAGACCGCTAAATAATTTGCAACGCGTTCACTTGCTGTTTTGGCATATATGGTTTGGCGGCTTTTGCCGATTTCATATCCATTAGCAACCATGGTTTTAAAGAAATGCTCGGTGATATCTTGTCTTTTGACATTTGTAATGTATTTTTCGGGGATTGAGGCTACTTCGTAGACCAAAGGGAGTTTATCGGCATAACGAACACGTTCCATACGAATGACATAGTCTGTTTTTTGAAGGTTGAGTTCTTTGATTTCAGTGTCTGATGCCAATTGTTTTTGATAGGATAATAATTTTGACGAGGGGGTTTTTCCTTGGGAATGAACAATTTCTGTAAAACTTGTCGTTCCACGCATTTTTTCTTGAACACGGTGACTAGCCACATAGGTTCCACTCCCTATTCTTCTTTCTAAAATCCCTTCTTCTACTAATAAGGTAACAGCTTGGCGTAGCGTCATCCGGCTAACTTGAAAGTGTTCGGAGAGGTCTCTTTCACTGGGCAGTCTGTCACCGATGGGCCACACACCATTGTCAATATCTTTTTTGATTGCATCATGAATTTTTATATAGGCTGGTAACATTAGTGACAACTCCTTGATTATGAATGTAGTTTTATTTTATCATAATTAAGGCTAAAACAATACCGGTTCAATAACATCATTTGCTAAAAAAATTATGGCTGGCACTAATAGA
Source organism: Streptococcus iniae (assembly GCF_030732225.1). NCBI lineage: Bacteria > Bacillati > Bacillota > Bacilli > Lactobacillales > Streptococcaceae > Streptococcus > Streptococcus iniae. The sequence continues at coordinate 1,065,245 of NZ_CP132230.1, forward strand.
TGAATTAGGAGAAAAATGGATAGGAGACATGAGCCAATTATTGCTCTTAAATAAGGAAACAAGACTTGAAACAAAACGATTATGTGTAATCATAATTTTCCTGGCATCTGAAGAATGCTGCCCAATAGATGCCCCGTAAGCCTTTATAATGCCGTGTTTATCAACATAAGGCAGAAAGGCATTGTTTGTTACTTTGATGTTTTGACAAAGGTGGCGAGTGCTGTTATTGCTTTCATAATGTGGATCAATTGCTTTTATAAGGCCGGCATCCCACATCCCAGTTTTTTCTGCAGCATCAAATTGAATGGCTTCGGAATAGAAATCGTGTGAAGCTTTACTGAAATCAAGATGGGAAATATTAATGAGTTCAGGAGCATAACCGATAAATTGATTTTTTTCAAAGATAGAATTTTGAACTGAACCTAAGTCAAAAATATGACTGCTTTTTTTGTGAACCATGGTAAAGCGATTTTTGAAGACATGCCAGTTATTGCCGTGGTCTGCCATAATCATAAAATGACTTCCTTTGCTGAGGTCTTTTGCTACAAAATCAATGCCTGTGATAGTGAGGTTTTGAACCCCATCTTCAGGGTTAGGACCTGTTGCAAGACCAAACCAATAAGCAGTATCATCAATTTCTAAACTTGTTTTGTGTCCAACAATTGAAGTGTTTGAAGGCAAGAGCATGTAGTCTTTGTTTGGGCTTGGACTACCAATTGTGAATTCCCCTTCAGGTAGAGCAAGAACAGTATTTGGATGAGCTGTTGCATACTTAAAAGATTCGTTTAAAATGTGATTGTTTTCAGCAGCGCTATTAGATGTTTTTAGCTTAACAAGATGAGCCTTTTGTAATTCTGATTCAGGAACTTGAGTCAGTTCAACGTTGTCGTCTATTTTGAGATCATATGAAAATGTCTGTTTGTTTTTTTTGAAAATCCGATTGGTAATGATAGCTGCTTTATTTTTATATTTTGAAACTCTTTTTTTAAGAGAATGAACTTGAACAATTTCTCCCCTTTTAAAACGTGCTCTTTGCTGTTCTTGTTTATGCTCAAAAACCTTGATATAGTTTTTAGGATTTGTCAGGTGTAAAGGAATACTAAAAAGTGAAAAAGAAAATAGTAAGACGATTAAGGCTCGCATAAGAGGGGGCTTTTTCTTTAGCATGGTTAGGACTCCTTTCTTAAAAACGAGGCTTATTCTCGTCTTATTTTTAATCTTAGTATAAGAATAGTTTACTAAAAATTCTTAAAGTAAACTTAAGAAAGGGCGAATAAGAAGACGCTTTACCTTTAACGCTAAATTTCAAGTCCAAGTTAGCCAGCGGTTAAAAACTCTTTAGGAGATTTGTAGTCTAATATTTTCTTAGGATAGTTGTTTATCCAATTTTCAATGAATGCGACCTCTCTTTGGGTCGTTTTCTTTGTTCCTTTAGGTAACCATCTTCTGATCAGTCTGTTATGGTTCTCATTCGTTCCCCTTTCCCAGGAAGCGTAGGGATGTGCGTAGTAGATATCTTCTTTTGGAAAGACAAGAGAAAGTCTGTTGAATTCAGTTCCGTTATCAGCTGTAATAGAGTGAATAGGGTGAGTCTTTACTATACTTTCTAAGGCATGATTGACCGACTGAGCAGACTTATCCGGAATGAGTCTGATAATCTGGTGACGACTACGGCGGTCTGTTAGAGTTAGTAGACATTCATTCTTAGCCCTTGTTAGAATAACCGTATCAATTTCATAATGCCCATTTTCAAGTCTACGATTAATCGCATCAGGTCTTTTCTCAATGGATTGACCAGCAGGTTTGAAACGAGGGCTAGCCTTCTTTGATTTTCCCTTTCTTTTCCTTGGATACAAGATGTGATCAGAATGGATGCCAAGGTGTCCGTTATGAATCCAATAATAGATGGTTGAAACAGGAACAGCTATACCTTTCGACTTCACCATCATTTCAGGTGAAAAGTTCTGCCTCATATAGTGCAGAATCCTCTCTTTCGTATCTTTATCCAAGCCAATAGAACGAATAGAATTTCGTCGTTTATTCTCATAGCTAGCTTGAGCGTAGTCAGCTTGATAAATCATTTCAAATTTACCTTTACGAATTTGTTGTCTGACAAGTCCTCGTTTAACCTCATTATGAATGGTTTGAGGCGCTTTACCTAGCAAGTTAGCGATAGCTCTATTGGACTTTCCTTCTGACTTCCATTTCTCGATGAAGTAACGCTCAGCTATTGTCAAATGTTTTCCTTTTGGTGTATAATGTTCATGCATCTCAAAGTGTCCTATCTTGTGTTTGTGGTGAACTACAAGTATATCTCTTTGAGATGTTTTTTCATACCCTCAGATGGCTAACTTCATTTTAGAACTTTCTGCTTTACCTTTAACATCAATTTTTGAGGGATGACTCATTTAGTGGTGCCAATTTTTTAAAATTGTGCTACAATGGGAAAGAAACTATTAACCCAAAGGTTAAAGTATAGGAAAGGATTACAATGACTGAAATTGCAATTTTGAAAGATATTCAAAAGATTATCGTTCTTGATTATGGGAGTCAATACAATCAGTTGATTGCTAGACGCATTCGTGAGTTTGGTGTTTTCTCTGAATTGAAAAGCCATAAGATTACTGCTGAGGAACTTCGTGAAATCAACCCAATTGGTATCGTTTTATCTGGTGGACCAAATTCTGTTTACGCTGATGATGCCTTTAGCATCGATCCAGAAATCTTTGAATTAGGGATTCCAATTCTTGGTATCTGTTATGGTATGCAACTGATTACACATAAACTAGGTGGTAAAGTGGTTCCTGCAGGTCAGGCTGGTAACCGTGAGTATGGACAATCAACGCTTCGCCTTCGTCAAGAATCAAAATTATTTGCTGGAACACCTGAAGAGCAATTAGTATTGATGAGTCATGGTGATGCTGTTACTGAAATTCCAGAAGGTTTCCACTTGGTCGGTGATTCAAGTGATTGCCCTTATGCTGCTATGGAAAATTCAGAAAAGAACTTCTACGGCATCCAATTCCACCCAGAAGTAAGGCATTCTGTTTACGGAAATGACATTCTAAAAAACTTCGCAGTTACTATTTGTGGTGCGCGTGGTGATTGGTCAATGGATAATTTCATTGATATGCAAATTGAAAACATTCGTAAACAAGTTGGTGATCGTAAAGTATTGCTAGGTTTATCTGGTGGAGTTGATTCATCTGTCGTTGGTGTTCTTTTGCAAAAAGCTATTGGTGATCAATTAACATGTATTTTTGTTGACCATGGTCTTCTTCGTAAAAATGAGGGTGATCAGGTTATGGGAATGCTTGGTGGAAAATTTGGATTGCATATTATCCGTGTTGATGCTGCAAAACGTTTCCTTGATTTATTGGATAATGTTGAAGATCCTGAGAAAAAACGTAAAATTATTGGTAATGAGTTTGTTTATGTTTTTGATGATGAAGCAAGCAAATTAAAAGGAGTTGATTTCTTAGCACAAGGAACACTCTATACTGACATTATTGAATCTGGTACAGAAACTGCTCAAACCATTAAATCACACCACAACGTTGGTGGGCTTCCAGAAGATATGCAGTTCCAACTTATTGAACCTTTAAACACACTCTTTAAAGACGAAGTTCGTGAGTTAGGTATCGCATTAGGCATGCCAGAAGAAATTGTATGGCGTCAACCATTCCCTGGACCAGGTCTTGCTATCCGAGTTATGGGAGCCATTACTGAAGAAAAACTGGAGACAGTACGTGAGTCAGATGCCATCCTTCGTGAAGAAATTGCTAAGGCTGGTTTAGACCGTGATGTATGGCAGTATTTCACTGTAAATACTGGGGTACGTTCGGTTGGTGTTATGGGTGATGGTCGTACTTATGACTACACTATCGCTATTCGTGCTATCACTTCAATTGATGGTATGACTGCAGATTTTGCACAATTGCCATGGGATGTTCTTAAGAAAATTTCAGTTCGTATCGTTAATGAAGTTGATCACGTTAACCGCATTGTCTACGATATTACAAGTAAACCACCAGCAACAGTTGAGTGGGAATAAATTAGTCTATTAAACTTATTTATTTTTAGACGTAATCATTAGTTAAAGAAGCCAACTGGCTTCTTTTTTAGAATCAAAACATGACGGTTTTATTCTTAAGTTTTATTTAAGGGTTTGTTTTTATACTATAGTCATCCTAAAACTTTTCTTTTCATAAATCTCAAAAAATCTAGGCAATTTGACCTAGGTTTTTTGTTTTTTACAAAGCTAAGTGTTTTTTTAATCTTGACTCTAGTAAAAATCTTTGATCATCTTGTTATTTTCAGCTGAAATCCCTTGTTTTAAAGGCAATAAAGTTTTTTTACAGGCCTTATCATGTTATAATGGTATTATTGTTTTTATTACTAGGGGGATTTATGCACGAACTTTTTCAAATAACAATTATCTTAATATCCAGCTTTTTGGCAATTGAAATTTCCAAAAAAATCGGTATTCCAGCTGTCGTTGGACAACTTTTGATGGGAATCTTAATTAGTCCAGCCATTTTAAACCTTGTTCACCAAGGGGAAATGATTCACTTTTTAGCTGAGTTAGGGGTTATTTTACTGATGTTTTTAGCAGGTTTAGAGGCTGACTTTGGCTTGCTGAAAAAATATTTAAAACCAAGTTTGGTTGTTGCTTTATCAGGGGTTGTTATTCCTGTCGGGGTATTCTATGTTATTACTCAATTTTTTGGATATGGTCTTGAAACCTCATTGTTTTACGGCATTGTCTTTGCAGCAACCAGTGTTTCCATAACCGTTGAAGTACTTCAAGAATATAATAAAGTTCAAACAAACACAGGGGCTGTCATTTTAGGGGCTGCAGTTGCTGATGACATTTTAGCGGTTCTTCTGCTTAGTTTTTTTATCTCTACAACTGGAAGCAATGGCACTTCTTCAACACTTTTATTACAAGTTTTAGCACAAGTCTTCTTTTTAGCTTTTCTCATGTTACTGGTTAAATATTTGGTTCCAGCCTTGTACCAGTTCACTGCTAAAATCAAATATTTCAAAAAAGATACTTTTCTTGCCTTATTGATTTGCTTTATCATGTCTATTCTTGCTACTAATGTTGGAATGAGTTCTGTTATTGGTTCTTTCTTTGCAGGTCTGGCTATCGGACAAACTCAAAAAGCTGAGCAAATCACCCATGAAATTGCTGATTTTGCTTATATGTTTTTCATTCCGATTTTCTTTGCCTCAATTGCACTACCACTTAAACTTGATGGGCTTGTATCGGAATTTGGTTTGATTTTATTATTTACCATTCTTGCAGTTCTAACAAAGTTATTGCCAGGCTATTATGTCGGAAGAAAGTTTCATTTTTCCAAAAAAGATTCTCTGACTATTGGTGGTGGCATGGTAAGTCGTGGAGAAATGGCTTTGATTATTGTTCAAATTGGCTTAGCTGAAAAACTGATTTCAAACGCTATATACTCTTCATTGGTTATTGTTGTTATTTTATCTACAATAATTGCACCATTTATTTTAAAAATATCCTTCAAAGAGGCAAACTAAGATGATTTCATCTTGGTTTTTTATATTATTCAAAACAGAAAACACTGATTTTGTCAGCTTTAAACAGATTTTGATTAACTTCTTTACTAATATTTTTTCATTTCAAGATGGGATATGAAAAAATATAAAATCTATTGTTCGTTTATTTTTATAAAAAAAGATATAAATAAAATTTTTATTCTTTTTTAGATGATTATTCTGAATATTTTAAATTGATAGATATATTATTTACGAATTTTTAGCCTAAAAACTGTTGACAGTAAAAATGTAAGCGTTATAATAAATGTGACCTTAAAGGAGGATTATTGTCATGTTTGCATTAGGTACATTAATTGATACTGCTGCTATTTTCTTTGCAGGCTTTTGTGGTAACTGTTTTGGCCATAAATTAACGGCACGCCATCAAGAGAGTTTAACAATGGCAACAGGTATTAGTGTTCTTTTTATTGGCATATCCGGTGCCATGTCAGGAATGTTATCTTTAAGACCTGAAAGTTTAGCTAGTGGCCATAGTATGTTGGTGGTAGCTTCCTTATCATTAGGTGCTTTAATTGGTGAAATTATTAATATTGAGGGAAATTTTGAGAAATTTGGCAATTGGTTAAAAATTAGCTCAGGTAATGCCAAAGATCCTGATTTTGTAAATGCCTTCGTGGTGGCTACCTTGACTGTCTGCATTGGGGCTATGGCCATTATTGGTCCAATACAAGATGGTATTAATGGTGATATTTCGCTTCTCATCACAAAAAGTGTTTTGGATTTTATTATTATCATTATTATGACCACCTCTCTTGGAAAAGGGGCTATATTTTCTGCCATTCCAATTTTAGTCTTTCAAGGAAGTATTACAATTTTAGCAAGTTTTTTAAAACCTGTGCTAACGCTGGAAGCTTTGACTAATATCTCACTAGTAGGCTCTATTTTGATATTTTGTGTTGGCCTTAACATTGTTTTTGAAAAAGGAATCCGAGTTGCCAATATGTTACCAGCTCTCGTTTTGGCAGCACTCGTGGCTTATTTCTAAACGTTTTTTTAAAAACAAAAATACAAGGAAAACTTCTCCATACATCTCTAAGAAAAACTATTTTTTCTGCCAGATAGATTGCCTAAAAATAGCTTCCCTATAGGAAGAAATATTGACAGGAAGCCCAAATTAAGATATTCTATTTAATGGTTTTTAATTAAAGGAGAATATCTAATGACTGATCATACAAAAACATTTTTTGGACATCCTCGTGGTTTGTCCACTCTTTTCTTTACCGAAATGTGGGAAAGGTTTTCATACTATGGTATGCGTGCCATCCTTCTTTACTACATGTACTATAGCGTTAGTCAAGGTGGATTAGGCTTTAGTAAAGTAACAGCTGCTTCTATTATGGCTATTTATGGTTCACTTGTTTACCTATCATCTGTTATCGGTGGTTTTGTTAGTGATAGGATTTTAGGAAGTCGTAAATCAGTGCTATATGGTGGTATTCTGATTATGCTTGGCCATATTGCTCTAGCCACTCCATTTGGTAAAACAGCCCTATTTGTATCTATTGCCTTAATTATTTTAGGAACTGGTTTTTTAAAACCAAATGTATCAGATATGGTTGGCAGTCTCTATGGTGAAAAAGATCTTAGGCGTGATGCAGGCTTTAGTATTTTTGTTTTTGGAATTAACTTAGGAGCCTTTGTTGCACCAGCAATTGTGGGTTATCTTGGACAAGAAGTAAATTTCCATCTAGGCTTTTCATTAGCAGCTGTTGGAATGTTCTTTGGCTTGTTACAATACATGCATGATGGTAAAAAATACCTTCCGGAATCCAGTTTACACCCAACAGATCCCTTATCTGAAGCTGAAAAAGCTGATTTAAAGAAAAACGTTTTTATTTGGGGCCTTGCCATTTTAGCTGGTATTGTTTTCTTAAAATGTGTAAATCTCTTAACAATCAATACTGTTATTAATATCTTTACAGCGATTGCTATTATTATTCCAATCTACTACTTTGTTAAAATTTTAAGCAGCTCAAAAATCACTGAAACGGAACGTTCTCGTGTATGGGCTTATATTCCATTATTTATTGCCTCTATTTTATTTTGGTCAATTGAAGAACAAGGTTCTGTTGTTTTAGCCCTCTTTGCTGATGAGCAAACACGTCTTTATTTTAACCTATTTGGTCATCAAATCAACTTCCCATCTTCTTATTTCCAAAGTATTAACCCTCTTTTCATTATGCTATATGTTCCCTTCTTTGCTTGGATGTGGGCAAAATTAGGAACCAAACAACCCTCAGCAGCTAAAAAGTTTGCTTATGGTTTGATCGCTGCAGGGCTTTCATTTGTTTGGATGATGTTACCTGGCATGCTTTTTGGAGTTCATGCTAAAGTTAGTCCAATGTGGCTTATAGTTAGTTGGGCAATCGTTATTGTTGCTGAAATGTTGATTTCTCCTATTGGATTATCCATTACAACGAAATTAGCACCAAAAGCCTTCCAAGCTCAAATGATGTCTATATGGTTCTTAAGCAATGCTTCTGCTCAAGCAATCAATGCCCAAATTGTTAAGTTTTACACTTCTGGAAACGAAATTGCTTACTATGGTATTGTCGGAACAATCACAATCCTATTTGGCTTCTTACTCTTCTTTTACGTCCCACGTATTGACAAATTGATGTCAGGGATAAAATAAAATGCTCTCCTCAGTATATGAACTGAGGAGAATTTTTTTATGTGATGAGCTATGTCTATTTGACAATCTTGTTGAACAAATATGATAGTCTTGGTCTTTAGAACGAAAATCTTAAACATGGTCTTTCATATTTTATGCTTACAGCTCTTTCAAGGGCTTACTATATTATTCGAAAAAATGTAGTTTTTCTTTTGCCTCTTTAGGTTAATAATTCTTCTAACTTTGCTTTGATTTTTTCTGGTTCTGTTTTGGATGAGTAGCGTTTGATGACTTGACCATTTTGATCAATGAGAAATTTTACGAAGTTCCATTCAATGGCTTTGCCTAATAGGCCTTTCTTTTGTGATTTTAGCCAAGTGTACATTGGGTCTGCTTCTTTACCATTGACCTTAAGCTTTGCAAAGCGTGGAAATGTGGTCTGGTAATTGAGCTCACAAAAACTGTTAATCTCTTGGGCAGTGCCTGGGGCTTGTCCAGCAAACTGGTTACAGGGAAAATCGAGAATGACAAAGCCTTTGGCAGAATACTGGTCATAGAGTTCCTGAAGCCCTTGATATTGAGGCGTCAAGCCACAGCCAGTAGCTGTGTTGACAATGAGCAGAACTTTTCCCTGATAACGCCTTAAGGGAACCACTTCTCCCTTTTGATCTTTAACGCTAAAATCATAGAGTGTTGTCATCATAATCTCCTTTGAACAATGTCTTCTTAGGATTAGATTATCACTTAATGACAGGAATATAAAGCAAAAAAGCCCACTAAATGAACTGCACCCCAAAAGTTAGACACAAAATCTAACAGTTGGGGTGTTTTTCTTATGAAATTAAGTTATGAAGATAAACTAGAAATATATGAGCTGAAAAAGAGCGGCGTGTCGTGGACCAATCTTAGCCAGACATACAAGGTAACCATTGCCAATCTCACATACATGATAAAACTCATGGATCGGTATGGCTTAGAAATCGTTGAAAAAGGTAAAAATAGGTATTATTCACTCGAATTAAAGCAGGAAATGATAGATAAAGTCTTGATTCATGGTTGCTCTCAACTCTCAGTTTCTCTTGATTATACCTTGCCAAATCGAGGGATGCTCCCAAATTGGATAGCGCAATACAAGAAAAACGGTTATACTATTCTTGAAAAACCAAGAGGGAGACCTGCTAAGATGGGACGAAAGCCTAAGAAAAAGCTAGAAGAGATGACTGAATTGGAACGTCTTCAGAAAGAATTAGAATACTTAAGAGCGGAGAATGCTGTGCTAAAAAAGCTGAGAGAATACCGCTTGAGGGACGAAGCAAAGCTCAAAGAGCAACAGAAATCATTCAAGCATTAACGAATCGGTTTTCCCTAGAGACGCTACTTGAAATCCTTGATTTACCGCGCTCCACCTATTACTATCAAGTGAAGCGACTAGCTCAAGGAGATAAGGATATAGAACTAAAGAATTTGATTCGAGAGATTTATGATGAACATAAAGGAAACTATGGCTATCGTCGGATTTATTTAGAACTCAGAAATCGAGGATTCCTAATCAATCACAAAAAGGTGCAACGCTTGATGACAGTTATGGGCTTAGCGGCTCGCATTCGTCGTAAGCGCAAGTACTCTTCTTACAAAGGTGAGGTTGGTAAGAAGGCTGATAATCTGATTAAACGTCAATTCGAAGGTTCTAAACCCTATGAGAAGTGTTATACCGATGTGACAGAGTTTGCCTTACCTGAAGGGAAGCTTTATCTATCGCCAGTTTTTGATGGCTATAACTGTGAGATTATTGACTTTACCTTATCTCGCTCGCCTGACTTGAAACAGGTTCAAACGATGCTTGAGAAGGCTTTTCCAGCGGATTCATACAGTGGAACTATTCTCCACAGCGACCAAGGGTGGCAGTACCAGCACCAGTCTTACCATCAGTTTTTGGAAACCAAAGGGATTCGTCCCTCTATGTCTCGAAAGGGAAATAGTCCAGATAATGGGATGATGGAATCCTTCTTTGGCATTCTCAAATCGGAGATGTTCTATGGACTTGAGAAGTCTTACAAAACCCTTGATGAGCTTGAACAAGCTATCACAGATTACATTTTTTACTACAACAACAAACGAATCAAAGCAAAACTAAAAGGACTTAGTCCTGTTCAATACAGAACCAAATCCTTGCAATAATTAATTGTCCAACTTCTGGGGGTCAGTACAAAATGATGAGCTTTTTGTTTTATTATGACCAATCGAAAGTTATCACTTGTTTATCTACATCGACTTTTGTTGCTACGCCAAATGGTATGATACATCGAGGTGTAGCATGTCCAATATTAATATTTGTAACAATGGGAAGGTTCATATGACCGAGTTGTGCTAATAAGATTTCCTTGTATTCTTGATCATGTGCCTCATCCTGAGGTTTTCCAATTAATAGACCTGAAATGACATCAAATATACCAAAATCCTTAAGTACACCAATCATTTTTTCAAATAAGTGTCTGTCAGGCTTCTCTTCACTGGTTTCTAATAAGAGGATTTTTCCTCTCCATTCTTCGAGGGAAGGGAACAATTGGTATTTTTGGCAAAGCGATACGGTATCAGCATACCTTGAATTATCAAATAAATCATAGAGGGACTCTAAGCATCCACCAAGAATTTCCCCTTCAAATTGAGATGAGCCTGTAAGAAGCTGAAATCCTTGATTTTGAAAAGATTCTGTCGTGGTTCCTAAAGCTTTTTCTGAAAAATCAGTGCGCTCTGAATACCAGACCTGGCTAGGCTCAATTTTAGAAATATGACCCGTTTCTATTAATTCTTTGAAATACTTTTCTGTATAGGGAAGCATGTTGGGTGATAACTCACAAATATCTGGTAAAAAAGCTTGTCCATAGAAACTTTTAATGCCAAGCTTATTGAGCATCAAATGATTAATGGTCGTATCTGAAAAACCTAAAAACGGTTTGTCAGTGACAACTTTTTTTAATTGATTGTCATCAAATAAATAGGGTAAAAGACGGTAGGTATCATCACCACCTATGGCACACAGAATCATGTCGATACTATTATCTTTATAAGCATCTAACAAATCCTGAGCACGTTTTTCAGGATGAATGTCCAAGTCATCAACGCCCTTTAAGGCATTAGGCAGAAAAACAACCTCAATCCCCATATCTTCTAAACGACTAAGCCCAAGTTCCAATTCATGTTTAACAAATGTTTCACCCAGTATACCAAGTGAGAGAGAAATAATACCAATTTTTTTGATAGCCATAGGAATCCTCCTTTTAAATTAAGAACAAGTTTAATACAAAAGGCTACTAAAAGCAAGCTATAAAAACACATCCAGTTCTGCTTGTGCTTCTGGTGTGGTGCCTTTGAGTTGGTGAAGCCTGTTCATGAGTTCTTTAGATTGTTCCTCAATTTTAGCATTTGTGGTATTTCAAAGGGAACTTGTATAATTTTTCTAAATACTCATGTAAATAACACATGTGAGATTCATTCCTTGAATTTGGGCAATTAACTTTAATATAGCAGCGATTCCAGTACTGCAATTAGTATATTGCCTCCACAAAAATATATATTAAAAAAGTTATTTATTATTTTGAATATGATACTGTCAATAATTTTGTGTAAACACAAGAGTAGAGTTTTTGAATATTAGTCAAATAAGCTATCAAGTGTGTCAAAACATACTCCGAATCCTTTATGAATACGAGCTCCGAACTTAATGTTATAGTCTTCGAAAATACTTACAAGGCATCGTTCTAAGGCTTCTTCATTTGGAAAAACCACCCTCTTCTTGCTTTGTCGCTTGATTTCTTTATTGAGTGATTCAATCAAGTTTGTAGAGTAAATACTAGACCAAATGTGATGTGGAAATTGATAGAAAGTTAGGAGATTTTCAGTTGTTTCAAGTGATGTCATAACCTTTTTGTAACGAGGTTTCCACTCAGAAACAAATTGTTCCAATAATTTAATAGCCTCCTGTAAATTTGTGGCACGATAAATCTGCTTGAACTGATTTAGAATAGGTGCCCTATCTACTCGTTTGACCTTACTGGAGATATTGCGACCAATGTGAACCAGACACCGTTGCTGTTTAGCCATTGGATAGGCTTGTTGGATGATTTGATCCACACCGTTAAGCCCGTCTGTAACAACTAGAGAAACTTGCTTAAGTCCTTGATTTTGTAGCCTCTTAAGAAGATCTGACCAAGAGACATTATTTTCATTAGGGGCAATCTCATAGCCAAGAACTGATTTATACCCTTCAGGCGTGATACCAAGTGCAATGTGAATACATTCTTTACTGACCGTACCTCGTCGCAAGGGTAAGTAAGTTCCGTCTAGATACAAGACTGAGTAGTTAGTTTGAAAGGAACGCTCATGAAAGGCAGTGACACTTTCTTGAGTCACTTTTGTGATATTTGACACCGTTGCTGGACTGTAGTGGTGACCATACATGCGCTCAATAATGTCACTGATTTCGCGTGTCGTAACGCCAGTTTGATAGAGTTTAATCACCATCTCTTCCAAGTGGTCATCTCGTCTAGCATAAGATGGTAATAAAACTGGTGAAAACTCGCCGTTTCGATCTCTTGGAATGATTAAATTGACTAAGCCATACTTCGTTTCAAACTGTCGAGAGAAGGTCCCATTACGGCTATTACCTGTATTGTAACCTTCTTTTTTATATGGCTCATATCCAAGGAAAGCTGATAGTTCAACCTGCAAGAGATCATTCATAGCTATTTCTAAAGAGGATCGAAAGAATTCATCAATATCTTGTTTTTGCGCTAGGAAGTTAAGTAATTCTGTGGTAAACTGAGTCATGGGAATAAATCTCTTTCTAGTGAAGTGTCGTAACTCTACTATACAGGATTTATTCCTTTTTTGTGTTTACACAAGATATTTTACACTACCTTAATTTAAGTAGTTATATAAACTATAAAGTTAAGATATCATATATCTATATATTATATAATGAGTATACACCAAAAGGATAAGTTTCCTTATCCTTTTAAGTCATATTACCCAATCAAACTTCTAAAGAAGTCGACGATTTGTTGCCAGATGCCTTTGCCTGTTTCGACTGCTTTTGCTGTGTCAAAATTGAGGTTAATGTCTTTGAAACTTGCACCTGATTTAGCAACGATACTATCTTTTAGATTCTTTAAGGTTTCTTGGAAATGACCGTTTGAAATCACACCGCTGTTTGACAAGTTAATGGCAAAATTAACAATGACATTTATTTGATCACCTGAGATAACTTTGTCTAAGCCGTAATTCTCAAGGGTTTTCTTAACAATGTCTTCAACTTCTGTCTTACTTAAGTTTGAGCCACCTTCAGCAACTTGTTTTTTGATATCTGTAAGTGCGACATTGAGTTTGTTTGCATCGTAACCTTCTTTACCGGCATTTTCTGCATTAATTCCAGAGAGGGCATTTAATTCTTGCTGGGCTAATGCCTTGTTTTCGGCTGGAACATTGGCTCCTTTTTGCTCAAGGGAATAATAGATACCAGCTAAGGCTGATTCGCCAGTAACAGCTATTGGAGCTGCAATGGTAATATTAGCATGTTCAATACCTAAAGTAACGGCTGCATTGCGGTACATGTCTTGGGTAACTTTGGTGATGTTGTTAGGTGTGACAATGTTAACCTTTAAGACTTCTTTTGCACCTAATTTTTCAATTTTAACAGAAGAGTAAAGTTGAATGCTTGGGTCATCAGCCACATTCATAATTTTGGCGTATGCACTAGTGTTTAGGGTTTTAACCTGCTTATCTTTTCCTTCATTATAATGCAGTAAGGAAAGCGTTTGGCTTTGTTGTTCAGGGCTAAGTGAATAACCAAGAACATAATCAGGTTGCACATAGCTCTCATCAATAACATTTTGAACAGTTGAACTGCTGGCAAATGCTGTTGATACACTAAAGGTTGACGCTAATAGGATACCAGCTGTCACTAATTTCTTTTTTAAAGTCATGATTTTCCTCTTATCCTATAAATTAACTTTTCGATGTCTCTCTAACATCTTCTTTTTCAAAATCTGTTTCAACATTATATCATGATTCATTTTAAATGACGATCAAAAACTGTAAAAGCACTGTCTCAAAAACAGTGCTCAGATTGAAGAAAAAGTCCATTTGGGGCAATTTTCTTCAATCTGTTTTCTTTTACTTGAAATTAAAAAAACTCATGGAACCACTGTTATAACAGTATTTCTATGAGTTTGAATTATGTGGTAGTCAACCTTTAAACTAACAATTTTTCTATCAATAAGAGGGTTTGTCTACGTTCTGAGCACTGTCTCAAAAACAGTGCTATTTTTTTATTCGTGTAATTCCAAAGGTAAGCCATCGGGATCAAAGAAGAAAGTCATTTTTTTCCCAGTATAGTCATCTCGTCTTATAGGTTGCACGTAAATGCCTATTTCTTCCAGCTCACTAATGTATTTTTCGATAGAATCAACGTGAAAGGCCAGATGCCTCAGTCCACAAGCTTCACTACTGTATTCCGGCTGGCCGACACGTTTAGGCGGTGCTTGGTAGTTTGGATCACTCTTTTTATTTCCGAAGATTTCCAGTTCAATGTCGCCACATTTTAAGTCTAACTTGTAGTCATGGCGCTCTGGCCGATGATTTTCTCGGATAATGTCAAAGCCTAATTTGTTGACATAGAAGTCTTTAGACACTTCATAGTCAGAAACAATAATAGCAATATGGTGAACAGCAGTTAGTTTCATTTTTTCTCCTTAGGACAGAAAAACAGGAAATTATCCTGTTTTGTCTTATTCAATAGCAATTTGGTTATAAGAATGATTAAAAGCTTTCAAAACAGATTTAGGTGCTGTTTTATAAGCCATCTCTTCTTTTAAAACGCCTTTGACAATGATTCTTTCAGTCGCTTCAATATCTGTACAAGTCACCAATGTAACTTCTTTCATACCAAGAGTATCGTTGATGACATCAACTCTATCAGGTGTAACCGTTTCAACAACGGTGATATCATAGCGGTAAATCTTATCTTTATCAGTAAGATAGATAGGCATACCAACTTTAGCGTGTTCCAATGGTGAAAAGAGCATTTTTGAGGAACCGGCCATACCAAAAATATGGTGACTGGCTAAGGAGTAATTGTTTTCGCCTCCCATAACCTGCTCTTCTTTCATTGTACCAGCACCAAATAATAATTCGGTATTACCTAATCCTTTAAAGATTGGCAAGTTAATATCAAGGTCTGGAATTGCAATACCTCCAATAACTGGTAACTGTTGCGAGGCCATTTGGGCTTCTAAAACAGAATCAGTGCTTGCTGCTTCTACGGCTTCAAAGTCAAAACTGCTTTTAGCGGTTTTGTTTTTTTCAATTGTTTTCTTTGACACTTTGGTTACCTGGTATTTATTAGAATTCCAAGCAATCATTGTGTTGCGGATGGGTTTATTAAAGAGTAAAGCCAAGCCAACAACTAGTAAAATAACTGATAAGACTAATCTTAATGTGCTAGCTAGTGATCTTTTCTTTTTTTCGTTGTGTCGATTTCTTACCATTAGGATTCCTCTGTTGGTTTAACTTCTTCTGCTACAGCTGAGTCGTCTTCATCGATTTCAGGATTAACTAAGGCAAAAGTAACAATTTTTGACTCTTTGTCAAGACGCATCACTTTAACCCCTAGGGTTGCTCTTCCTGTTTGAGAAACATTTGCAAGGCTTGTTCTAATGATAACCCCTTTGTTAGTGATAACCATGATGTCTTCATCGCCATTAACGGTTGTTAGACCAGCTAATTCTCCATTTTTAGCAGTAATGTTGGCTGTTTTAATCCCTTTACCACCACGGCCTTTAGTTGGGTATTCAGAAGCCAATGTTCGCTTACCATAACCATTTTCAGTAATGATGAGGACTTCTTGATGGTCAGTAATTGTTGAAGCACCTACTACTAAATCATCGTCACGCAATTTAACCCCACGAACCCCTGTTGCTGAACGGCCCATGTTACGGATAGTGTCTTCTTGGAAACGAACAGAATAACCTGACTTGGTTCCGATAATAATATCTTCACTCCCATCAGTCAGTAAGACATTGATCAGTTGATCGCCCTCTTTAAGATTTAGAGCACGAAGTCCATTTTGACGGATATTATTAAACTCAGAAGCACCTGTACGTTTCACAATCCCTTGACGTGTTGTGAAGAAGAAATATTTGTCAACAATCTCTTCTTTACGGGCATTTATGATGGTTTGGATGGTTTCACCATCATCTAACTTAAGCAAGTTAACAATTGGAAGTCCTTTTGCTGTACGACCATATTCTGGAATTTCATAAGCTTTCAGACAATAAACCCGACCTAAATTAGTGAAAAAGAGGAGAGTATCGTGAGTACTTGTTGACACCAGTTCTTTGACAAAATCATCATCGTTGACACCAGTTCCTTGAACTCCACGACCACCACGTTTTTGTGCACGAAATTCATCTTGAGCAAGACGTTTGATGTAGCCTTTGTTAGATAAGGTGATAAGGACATCTTCTTCTTCAATTAAATCTTCGTCTTCGAGTGATAAAACTTCACCAATCATTAATTCTGTACGTCTTGGATTTGCATACTTACGTTTAATCTCATCCATCTCTTCGATGATGATAGCTTGAATACGCTCTGGTTTTGCTAAAATATCTGTTAAATCAGCAATTAAAGCTAATAAATCATCATATTCAGATTGAATTTTATCACGTTCTAATCCTGTTAAACGACGAAGTCGCATATCAAGAATGGCTTGACTTTGACGTTCTGAAAGTTCAAAACGTTGCATCAATTCAGCTTGGGCGATTGTATCTGTTTGACTATTTCTAATAATAGCAATGACTTCATCAAGATGGTCAAGTGCTATAAGCAATCCTTCTAAAATATGCGCTCTTGCTTCAGCTTTATCTTTATCAAATTGTGTACGGCGTGTGATAACTTCTTTTTGATGGATAATGTAGTTATCAATAATTTGACGCAATGATAGAATTTTAGGGACACCATTTTCAATGGCAAGCATATTGAAACTAAAATTGGTTTGTAAGCTTGTTAATTTGAAAAGGTTATTTAAAATAACTGATGCTGAGGCGTCACGTCTAATTTCTATAACAAAACGAACACCTTCACGGCTAGATTCATCTCGAACAGCTGTAATGCCTTCGATACGTTTTTCTTGCGCTAAACGAACGATATGCTCATGAACTTTAGTTTTGTTAACGCCATAAGGAAATTCTGTTACGACAATGCGTTCGCGGCCCGTCTTAGTTGTTTCAATTTCAGTACGAGAACGTAACACAATAGATCCACGACCCGTTTCATAGGCACGATGAATTCCAGAACGGCCCATTACCATGGCCCCAGTTGGAAAGTCTGGACCAGGGATAACTTCCATGAGGTCGCGTGTTGTTACTTCAGGATTTTCCATCACCATTCGAACAGCATCAATTGACTCAGCTAAGTTATGAGGTGGAATATTAGTTGCCATACCAACGGCAATACCTGTAGCACCATTAACTAATAAGTTAGGGAAACGAGCGGGTAGAACTAAGGGTTCACGTTCACTACCGTCATAGTTTTCTTGGAAATCAACGGTGTTTTTATTGATGTCACGTAAGAGTTCTAGAGCAATTTTACTCATTCGAGCTTCCGTATAACGTTGCGCAGCGGCACCGTCACCATCCATTGAACCGAAGTTTCCGTGTCCATCAACAAGCATGTGACGATAAGACCACCACTGTGCCATACGAACCATGGCTTCATAAATAGAAGAGTCTCCGTGAGGATGGTATTTACCCATAACATCACCTGTGATACGGGCAGATTTTTTATGAGGTTTATCTGGTGTTACACCAAGTTCGTTCATACCATAAAGAATACGACGGTGAACTGGCTTTAAACCATCTCTAACATCTGGAAGAGCACGGGCGACAATAACACTCATTGCATAGTCAATAAAACTCGTTTTCATTTCACTCGTTAAATTAACATCAATCAAATTTCTATCTTGCATTTAAGGAATGCTCCTTTTCTAGTCAAAACTCTATAGTATTATACCATAAATCACATATTTTTTCTTTGTGGAAGCGTTATCTGAAAACAATTTTCATTTTTTTGTTCAAATTGATGACAAAGCACTTGCAAAGTGATAAAATTGAAATGTATGAACAGAGTGTTCTAATAAAATTAAGGAGATATTTTACACATGACTGTAACCAAACAACACAAAAAAGTTATTTTAGTCGGCGATGGTGCCGTAGGATCATCTTACGCTTTTGCATTGGTAACTCAAAATATCGCTCAAGAGCTTGGTATTATTGATATTTTTAAAGAAAAAACTCAAGGGGATGCTGAAGATTTAAGCCATGCACTTGCATTCACATCACCTAAAAAAATCTATGCCGCTGAGTATTCAGATTGCCATGATGCTGACCTTGTTGTTTTAACTGCTGGTGCTCCTCAAAAACCAGGTGAAACACGTCTTGATCTTGTTGAGAAAAACCTTCGTATCAACAAAGAAGTTGTTACACAAATCGTAGCATCAGGATTTAATGGTATTTTCCTTGTTGCTGCTAACCCAGTTGACGTTCTAACTTACTCAACATGGAAATTCTCTGGATTCCCTAAAGAGCGCGTTATCGGTTCAGGTACTTCACTTGACTCAGCTCGCTTCCGTCAAGCACTTGCTGAAAAAATCGGGATCGATGCTCGTTCAGTCCATGCTTATATTATGGGTGAACACGGTGATTCAGAATTCGCTGTTTGGTCACACGCTAATGTAGCTGGTGTTAAACTTGAACAATGGTTACAAGATAACCGTGACATCGATGAGCAAGGTCTTGTTGACTTATTCATCTCTGTTCGTGATGCTGCTTACTCAATCATCAATAAAAAAGGCGCAACTTTCTATGGTATTGCTGTAGCCCTTGCTCGTATTACAAAAGCCATTCTTGACGATGAAAATGCTGTTCTTCCTCTTTCTGTTTTCCAAGAAGGTCAATACGAAGACGTAACAGATTGCTACATTGGTCAACCAGCTATTGTTGGTGCTTACGGTATCGTTCGTCCAGTAAACATTCCATTAAATGATGCAGAATTACAAAAAATGCAAGCTTCAGCAAATCAATTAAAAGCTATTATTGATCAAGCCTTTGAAAAAGAAGAATTTGCTTCTGCTGCTAAAAATTAAGAACTAAAAAAAGAGACTGAGGTCTCTTTTTTTAGTGTTTTGGGCAAGTTCTTGCAACTTGAATTGCTACTAGAATCTAGCTATTAGAGCTTTACTGTAATCTTTTGTATGAATGCTTGTCTTTTTGATCATAAAATTTTTAAGCAAAAAGTGCCTCTATAGAGACACTTTTTGACTGGGATTAAAATGATAAGAAGGTCTTATTCTGCACCAAGTGCTGCCATTGTAATGTAGTTGTATGGTTTGTTAAAGTGTGGCAAGAAGAAAATATCCATTAATGACAATTCTTCGATGGTAACTTTCTTCATGATGGCTAATGAGAACATATGGATTCCCATTGACATGTCTTCGTAAGATACCATTTGGCAACCTAAAACAAGACGGCTATCTTTATCGTATACAATTTTAATAGCAACATCGTGGTTATCTTCTTTAATGAACTCAGGTTTTTGTTTGTCCATAAATGAGGCAACTGCGGCATTAAAACCAGCTGCTTTTGCACGTTCTTCTGTCAAACCAGTTGAAACCATTTTAAGACCAAAAATGCTAATTCCGTTTGAACCTTGAACACCAACACCTTCTAAGTCATGTCCACATAAATTGTGGGCAGCGACAATACCAGTACGGACTGCATTTGATGCTAAAGCGATGTAAGAAACACCATCACGTGCGTTATCGTAAATCGTTGCACAGTCTCCAATAGCATAAACATCTTTCATGCTTGTTTCTTGTTTTTTATCAACAATCCAAGCACCATTTTCAAATGTTTCAAGTTGGCCATTTCCTAAAGCTGTATTTGGACGGAAGCCAACACACATGATAACCATGTCAACATCATAGCTTGCTTTATCTGTAACGATTCGTTCAACTTTTTGGTCTCCTTCGATAGCTTGTACAGCTTGACCTAAAGCTAACTCAATGCCATTTTTCTCTAGATTTTGATTCATCATTTCAGTGAAATCAAGATCGTAGTAAGCACCCATTACTGTTTCAGCGATATCAACAAGAACAACTTCCTTACCTTTACGTTTAAAACTTTCAGCAAGTTCTACACCAATATAGCCACCACCAACAACTGCTACACGGTTGATGTCTGGATTTTCAAGTTTATTAATAACATCTTCAGCATTTTGGTAAAGTTTAACAAATTGAAGATTTTCTAATGTTGCCTCAAATTCGCGTGAGCCTTCTTTGATTTCCACACCTTTAATTGGTGGAATAATTGGTTGCGAACCTGTAGCCAACAAGAGTTTGTCGTATGATTCAATATGTTCTTTACCATTTACAAGTGCAGTCACTTCTTTTTTATCGTAGTCGATATGAACAACTGGTGACTTCATGTGTACAGTTGCACCAAGTGACTCAAGTTCTTCTTTATCAGAATAGAAAAGTCCTTCGGCACTATCAATTTGTTCACCAATCCACAAAGCCATACCACAGCCTAGGAATGAAATATTTGAATTTTGATCAAAACAGACAATCTCATTTTCTTTGCCATATTGATTTAACATGGTTTTAATAGCAGCTGTTCCTGCATGGTTAGTTCCGACGACAACGATTTTACTCATATATTGTTCCTCTTTTCACATTATTTACTTTTTTATTATAGCATAGCAAAAATAGGCAACCAAGTTTTATGCTCATACTTCGTTATTTTTTTCACTAAAGAGTTGAAAAACCTTTGGTATCAACATTCGCAGTTATGCTAGAAATAACTTTTGAAATTGTCACAATTTTAGATATATTCCAAACAATAGTCAACTGTATCAGTACAAATTCGTGATTTTACGAACAATCATGGCAGAAAAAAATAGCTGAATTAACAGCTATCATGTTTATCAATTATTTTTAAAATAATGACATAGCTTTGATTAAATAGAGATTAAAATGAACTTCTCTAGAATAATAGATATTGCCACCGTTTTTATAGAGTTTGCCACCTGAAATTAATGCTAAGGGATGGTGGTAAAAATAAGTTTCACCACTTGTATTTCCAAGGCTTGGAGCCACTACTTTTTTAGAATAGTTATCTGCCAAATCAAGGGTGTTTTCACCTCCATTTTGAGCAATATACGTGATATAGGCAGTTCCAAAATTATAAGCTTGAACAGCTGTCCAAGAGTCAACATTGGCTTTTTGTGCTAATTCAAGATTGTGGGATAAGAGTTTTACCCCATGTTCAATACTTGTTTGGCTGTCTGTAATACTGTCTTTGACGCCACTGCTACTTTCACTAGATTGCATGACGTCAACTTCTCCACCTTTTGTTTCTGTGTAAATCATTGCAAGCACAAGATCAATGTTTGCCGGTGTATCATTATCCGCCAAGATTTTTTCAACCATAGGTTTGTATTGCATGACATTTTTTACATTTTCATGAGTAATGTAGCATTGATAAGCACAGAATATGATAAAGGCAAAGCTTATGATGCGCTTTAAAAATTTAAACATTTATTTATTTTTTATATCCTCAATATTTTTGATTAAGATAGAGTATGTCCCATCGTCATTCATAATAAATTCAACGGACTCTGCATCTTGATAGATGGCATTTGGTACCGTTAATTCAATACCGTTAGACAAAGATAGTTTTTGACTTTCAAGTTTTTTTATTTGACGAGAATGGTCGATATCACTAACTTTAATTGGTTCAGGGATGGATTCTTTGAGTTGATCAACAAAGGTTAATTTAGCTGTAAGATTATCATCAAACAACTGATCTGCCAACTTTTCAGGGGATAGTTCTGCTTCTTCGTCTAAGTTTTTAAAAATAGCAGATTTCATCTTAGATTGGAAAGAAAAATCATCTTGATTGAAGTTCTCAGCAATTTTTTGAGCAGTCTGTTCAATTTTTTTTATTGATTTTTTAACAGATTGTTCTGGTCTCACTTTTAAGAGGTTTTCAGAAAAATAATTTTCAAAACTACCATTATGTTTAACCCTTTTTTCAATCAAATAATAGGCAGATGTTTCTTTGTTGATGATTAAGGCTTCATCTGGAGCTTGTGCTGGGCTCGGCAAATTGTTTTGTGTAACGCTTAAGGGATTATCATCACTATCTGATAGGTGAGCAAAACTTTCTTTTAAGGCGATTCTTAAAAAGGCAAAATAGGGCTGACCATCTTTATCAAATTGAATAAAAACTAAGTCATTGGTCTTTTGATCTTCGGAAAAAACAAATTCTTCCTTCCATAATTTTGCAACTTTTTGAGATGAGGCGATAAAATCATCTGTAATGCTGTCTAAAAAGACATTATCAGAGTCAAATTGCCCACGTTTGGCATCGTCTGAAAAAACCTTGGTGATTTTTTTTCGGAAGTATTCATCAATTCGTGGTGTAATTGCAAGTGTTGATTCTGCTAGCGCAAGCTCTGTATCACTTGGTGAAAATTGATGAATGATTATTTTTTTTATATAAATATCTAACATGGAAGATTTCACCCGTAAAGTGGAAAACGATCAGTAATGGCACGTACTTCTTTACGAACTTGTGCAAGCACTTCTTCATTATCATGATTGGCAAGAGCCTGAATAATAAGTTGTGCAATAGCTTGACTTTCTTCTACTCCCATACCTCGACTGGTGATGGCTGCGCAACCAATACGAATGCCTGATGTTTTAAATGGTGATAAGGTCTCAAATGGAATTGCGTTTTTATTTAAAGTAATATTTACCTCGTCAAGAAGGTTTTGGGCCAGTTTGCCACTTTCTATAACAGAAGTTACATCAACCAAGAAGACGTGGTTATCTGTCCCGCCTGAAATAACTCTAAAGCGACCATCTTTAGCAAAGACTTCTGCCATTGCGACAGTATTTGCAATCACATTTTGGGCGTAGACTTTAAACTCTGAATCTAAGGCCTCTTTAAAGGATACCGCTTTTGCAGCAATAACGTGCTCTAATGGCCCGCCTTGTAAGCCAGGAAAGACAGCAGAATTAATTTTTTTAGCAAGTTCTTCATCATTGGTTAATATCAAACCACCACGTGGGCCTCTGAGGGTCTTGTGTGTTGTTGAGGTTGTAATATCTGCATAAGGAACTGGATTCGGGTGTAATCCAGCAGCAACCAATCCAGCAATATGAGCCATATCAACCATGAGATAGGCACCAACTTTGTCAGCAATTTCTCGGAATTTAGCAAAATCAATGGTACGTGAATAAGCTGAAGCCCCTGCAACAATTAGTTTTGGCTTAACTTCTTGAGCTTGAGCTAAAATGGCATCATAATCTAACATTTCGGTTTCTTTATCAACAGAGTAAGCAACAAAGTGATACATTTTCCCAGAAAAATTAACTGGAGAACCATGTGTTAAGTGACCACCTGCAGCTAAATCCATGCCTAAAACAGTGTCACCGGCTTCAATAAGTGCCATATAAGCTGCAGCATTGGCCTGACTTCCAGAGTGAGCCTGTACATTAGCAAACTTAGCGCCAAATAATTCTTTGGCACGATCAATGGCTAGATTTTCAACCACATCAACGCATTCAGTTCCACCATAATAACGTTTGCCTGGATAGCCTTCAGCATATTTATTTGTTAAAAGTGATCCTTGAGCCTTCATGACTGCTTTTGAAACAATGTTTTCAGAGGCAATTAGTTCTATATTATGTTCTTGTCTTTCTTCCTCGGCATGAATGGCATCCCAAAGTTCTCTATCATATGCTTGGTAATCTTCTTTATCAAAAATCATGGTGTACTCCTTATAGTAACTTTAAAAAACGTAATTGTGTTTTGTCGTCGATATAATCCAATTGCCTGTAAAAGCAATGTGCTTTTTTACGATGGCTTGCTGAATTTAAACGAATAAAATGGTAATTTTCTTGCCTTGCTTTTTCTTCTAACGCCATCAGCAACTTGCGACCAATACCTTGTCCTTGATACTCTGGCAAGACTGCTAAAGCAAGGATGTTTAGAGCTGGCTTTGAATAGAGTGACTCATACCTTTCAGCATGAACATAACCTAGTAAGTCATCTGTTCCATCATCGGAAAATCCAATAAAATAATGGTGTTTATCTTGTTTTAAAGCATCAAGTTTAGCAACTGTCAATTCGAGTGAAACTTCATAGCCTAAGGCATTGGCATTGATTTCTTGTAATCTAGGGCAGTCAGATTTCTTTAATCTTCTTAACATAGGCGTATATCTCCTAAAATTTAAGTTCAGGGACCTTGTTCAACAACATTTCTTTTGTAATGGTGCCTTGACGTAATAGCTGTGCTTTACCACTTGATAAATCAAGAATTGTTGAATCTTTACCTGTTATTGCAGCATCATCACAAACACCAGTGACCTGATCATTAAACGAGGCCATGATGGATGCAAAAACCTTACCACTTTCTGTGCCAGAAACATTGGCGGATGGACCAATTAAGGGGCCTGTTTTCTTGATAAGGTGACGAGTAACTGGGTGATTTGGCAAACGAAAGCCAACGGTTTTCAAACCAGAATTAATCCAAGTTGGAACCTGATCGTTAGCTTTTAAAATAATGGTTAATGGCCCAGGTAAAAATGCTTGATAAAGTTTTTTCAAGTAAGCTGGTTGATCCTTTGAATAGGCCAAGATGGTTTGGTAATCAGCTACATTTAGATTCATAGCTTTATCCCTAGGTCTTTGCTTCAAGTCATAGACCGCATCAACTGCCTTTTCGTTTAGGGCATCTGCAAAAATGCCGTATACCGTTTCTGTAGGTAAAACCAAAGCTCCACCTTCTTTGATGAGTTTTTCCAAATTAGCCATTATCAATCACCACCATGCGATCCTTTCCAAAACAATCTTTAACAAGGCGTTTTCTTTTTTCTGGAAAATAAGTTTCTGCTAATTTAAGAAGACCTGGACCTTGTTTATAACCGATTTCAAAGTAAAGTTTGCCTTTGGTTGTCAAAAAATCCTTTGCTTCTTTTAAAATGTGTCGATAAATGGCAAAACCATCTTCTTCAGCAAAAAGTGCTATGTGTGGTTCTGATAGCAAGACATTTCGCCCCACTTCATCTTTATCATCAAAAGCAATGTAGGGAGGGTTAGAAACAATAATATCAAACTTTCCTGAAATGGAACTAAAAACATCTGATTGGCAAAAAGTGATCTCTTGCTGACACATCTGTGCATTAGCTTTTGCGAGTGATAAAGCATCTAAAGAGATATCTGATGCCGTCACTAGCCACTGTGGGCGCTCATCTTTTAAGGAGATAGCAATTGCTCCACTGCCAGTTCCGATGTCTAAAAGTGTTTTGCAATCCGCCTCATTTTCAGCTAAAATCAAATCGACAAGTTCTTCTGTTTCGGGACGTGGGATTAAAACCCGTTGGTCAACCATTAATTCTAACTGTCTAAAATAGGCTTTTCCGACAATATATTGTGGAGAGCGTTCAGTCAATAACTGTGCCATAATGGTCTCAATCAGAGTCAAGTCTTCCTTAGTAACTTCTTTATTTTGATGAAGAAGATAATCTAAAGTAGACCATTTTTTCAACTCTTTAAAGACGTAAGAAATATTTTCCTTATCTGCTCCAATAGCCTCCAATTGTTGCTCTGCTAAACTTATTTTTTGTGCATAATTCATTAGTTATTTAATGATTCCAATTTCTGTGTTTGGTCATACATAATCAAGGCATCGACAACTTCATCCATTTTACCAGACAAGATGGTATCAAGTTTTTGCAAGGTTAAACCAATACGGTGGTCGGTAACACGATTTTGAGGGAAATTATAGGTACGGATACGCTCTGAGCGATCTCCAGTACCAACTGTTGATTTTCTCTCAGCATCTTGTTCATCTTGTGCAATTTGAGCAAAATGGTCAGCGACACGGGCACGAATAATTTTCATGGCCTTATCTCTGTTTTTTTGTTGGGTGCGTTCTTCTTGCATTTCAACTTTGATATTAGTTGGAATATGGACCATACGAACAGCAGTTGCTACTTTATTGACGTTTTGTCCACCAGCACCTGAGGCGTGATAAATATCAACTCGAAGGTCTTTGGGATCAATTTCATATTCAACATCTTCGATTTCAGGCATGATTAAAACAGTTGCTGTGGATGTATGAACTCGCCCTTGGCTTTCTGTTACAGGTACGCGTTGAACACGGTGTGCGCCAGATTCATATTTTAATTTTGAATAAACAGATTGTCCAGAAACCATAGCAATAACTTCTTTGATTCCGCCGACACCATTATAGGAAGCTTCCATAACTTCAAAACGCCAATTTTGACTTTCAGCAAATTTTTGGTACATGTTTAGTAAGTCGCCAGCAAATAAAGCAGCTTCATCTCCGCCAGCGGCCCCACGGATTTCTAGAATGATGTTTTTATCATCATTAGGATCTTTTGGCAAGAGAAGAATTTTTAATTTTTCTTCATACTCTTCTTTTGCAGCCTTTGATTCTTTCAGTTCTTCTTTTGCCATTTCTTCTAAATCTGCATCACCAGAGGATTCTTTAATCATCTCTTCGGCGTCACTAATGGCTTGAATAATGGCTTTGTATTCACGATAGGTTGTTACTGTTTCGCGAGTGCTTGCTTCTTCTTTTGACAATGCCATAAAACGCTTGGTATCTGAGACAACATCTGGATCGCTCAGCAATTCTCCCAACTCTTCATAACGGTCTTCAACAGACTGTAATTGATCATAAATATTCATATTCTCTTTTTTGCTCCTCTTTGTTAGATTTTCTAGTTAGTCTTTGTCAATTAGTGGGTCAAAATAATGCTTTCGGCAAACTGGAATATAGGTTTCGTTGCCACCAATTTGAATTTGTTGGCCCTGATAGACAGGCTTACCGTTCTCTGTTCTTAAGACCATAGTTGCTTTTTTACTACAATATTGACAAATAGTCTTAATCTCATCGATTTTATCTGCTAACAAGAGCAAATATTTGGAGCCTTCAAACAATTCATTTTGGAAATCATTTTTTAAACCAAAGGCCATGACTGGAACATTTAAATGGTCCACAACACGGGCCAGGTCATAGACGTTTTCCTTGCTTAAAAATTGACATTCATCAATTAAAATACAGTAAGGTTTTTCTGAAAGTTGGCTGATATAAGAAAAAATATCCATATCATCAGTAATCGGTGTTGCTTCTCGTTTCATACCAATACGACTGGAGACTAACCCAAAGCCATCTCTTGTGTCAAGTGCACTTGTCATAATCACAACAGGTTTTCCTTGTTCTTCATAATTGTGTGCAACTTTCAAGATTTCAATTGTTTTCCCTGAATTCATTGTCCCATACTTATAGTATAATTGAGCCAAGCTGATTTTCCTACCTTCTTCATTAATCTTATCTATTTTATCATAATTGGACGTATTTTGCGATTGCAATTCCTTAATATAATCCCTAAGAAAACACTTTAGTAATTTCTCAAAGTAAGTTCCGTCTGCCCTCCAAAACCGGAAGTTAGTGTGAAAAGGATTTTTATGGTGGAATTAAGTCTGAGACGTTTGGATTAGAAATGAGTTTATCCATCATGACAAAACACAAACACCTAACTCTCTCAGACCGTAATGACATCCAATCTGGTTTGGATAGAGGAGAAACCTTTAAAGCCATCGGGCTTAATCTACTGAAACACCCTACTACTATCGCAAAAGAAGTCAAACGAAATAAGCAACTAAGAGAATCAACCAAAGACTGCCTAGACTGTCCGCTACTAAGAAAAGCTCCCTATGTTTGTAATGGGTGTCCAAAGAGGAGGATCAACTGTGGTTACAAGAAGACCTTCTATCTTGCTAAGCAAGCTCAAAGGAACTACGAAAAACTTTTAGTTGAATCTAGAGAAGGAATCCCTTTGAACAAAGAGACCTTCTGGAAAATAGATAGAGTGCTTTCTAATGGGGTCAAGAAGGGTCAACGTATCTATCATATCCTCAAAACCAACGATCTAGAAGTGAGTTCTTCAACCGTTTATCGACACATCAAGAAAGGCTACCTATCCATCACACCAATCGACCTACCTAGAGCTGTGAAGTTCAAAAAAAGGCGAAAGAGCACACTCCCTCCTATTCCAAAAGCGATTAAAGAAGGGCGACGGTACGAGGATTTTATAGAACTCATGAACCAATCAGAGCTGAACTCCTGGCTTGAAATGGACACGGTTATTGGACGGATTGGTGGAAAGGTCCTTCTCACCTTCAATGTCGCCTTCTGTAACTTCATCTTTGCCAAACTGATGGATTCTAAGACAGCTATCGAAACTGCTAAACACATACAGGTCATTAAGAGGACACTCTATGATAACAAGAGAGACTTCTTCGAACTCTTTCCTGTTATCTGAATCGGTTACACTAAACTAGACAGAATTTATAAAGTGTTCTACACTAAAGAAAATAGGAGAATATGATGTCTAGAAAAATACGTCGCCACTTCACTGATGACTTTAAGCAACAAATCGTTGACCTTCACCATGCAGGGATGAAACGAAGTGAGCTTATCAAAGAATATGAGTTAACCCCATCAACCTTCGATAAGTGGGTTCGTCAGGCAAAAACAACTGGGTCATTTAAAACGATTGATAATCTGACAGATGAACAGCGTGAACTGATTGAACTCCGAAAACGCAATAAAGAACTCGAAATGCAGCTAGATATCCTAAAGCAAGCGGCAGTGATTATGGCACGAAAAGAGAAGTAATCACTGCTAATAAGGATAAATATAGCATTTCAGCTATGTGTCGTTGGTTGAACATTCCTCGTTCTAGCTATTACTACAAGACTGTTAAACCAGTCTCTGAAGCGGAACTTGAAGAAAATATCAAAGCTATTTTTCTCGAAAGTAAGGCCAGATACGGTGCTAGGAAAATCAAGAAATGTTTGGAAAATGAAGGTATCCAGCGGTCTCGTCGTCGGATTCGTCGCATCATGCACAGACTCAACTTAGTATCTGTTTATCAGAAAGCAGTCTTCAAGCCACATTCAAAAGGTAAGAATGAGGTAGCTATTCCTAATCACTTAGCCAGACAATTTCATCAAGAAAAGCCTCTAAAAGCTTTAGTGACAGACTTAACCTACGTTCGTGTCGGTAATGGCTGGGCTTATGTTTGTTTCATTATGGACCTCTACAACCGTGAAATCATTGGCTTATCGGTTGGTTGGCACAAGACAGCAGAGCTGGTGAAACAAGCGATTCAGAGTATTCCTTACGCTCTGACCAAGGTCAAGATATTCCATTCGGACAGAGGAAAAGAGTTCGACAATGCCTTGATAGATGATGTGCTTACAGCCTTTGATATCAAACGCTCACTTAGTCAAGCAGGTTGTCCTTACGACAATGCCGTAGCTGAGAGCACCTATCGCGCTTTCAAAATAGAATTTGTCCACCAGGAAACTTTCCAGACGCTAGAAGAATTGGCCCTTAAAACCAAGGACTATGTCCACTGGTGGAATCACCACCGCATTCATGGTAGTCTAAACTATCAGACGCCCATGACCAAAAGATTAACGGTCTAATAAAAACACTTTATAAATCTTGTACAGAAAACTGTTGCCTTTTCAATCCTAACGGATAATGGTGGGGAATTCGCTAGAGTGGATGATATTGAGATAGATGTTTGTGGACAGTCTCAACTCTTCTTTTGTGACCCTAATCGGTCTGACCAGAAAGCAAGAATCGAGAAGAATCATACCCTCGTGAGAGACATACTGCCTAAGGGGACTTCCTTCGACAACTTGACTCAAGAGGACATTAATCTGGCACTATCTCATATCAACAGCGTTAAGAGACAGGCTCTAAATGGTAAAACGGCTTATGAGCTATTCTCTTTTACTTACGGAAAAGACATCGCAAGTATACTCGGTATTGAGGAAATTACTGCGGAAGACGTCTGCCAATCTCCCAAACTATTAAAAGACAAAATCTAATAAAAGACAAAATCTAACCTAATCAACTAACTGATACAACCTAAACGTCTCACACTAACTTCAACCATAGCGGAACTTAATCTGAAACGCTTTCAGATGAGGAGGTTTTCTTGTACCCTTTTTTTGCGATTTTTAACTCTGAAAACCTATGAAATCAAGTATTATAAAAACCAACGGAACTTAGTCTGAGACGGATTTTCGTTGGTTTTTATTGGTTTTTATCAGACTAAATTCCATTTCTACTAGAGGTGGAACTTACTTTGAGAATTTAGCAAGAAAACACTTTCATCACTCATGGATTTTATGTCTATTTGTCTATTTAGTAACTAAAATGGTAAAATAGTAAAAAAGAAAAGGAGATACTTATGCCATTTGTTACAATTGATTTATTTGAAGGTCGTAGCCAAGAACAGAAAAAACAATTAGCCCGTGAAGTCACTGAAGTTGTTTCTCGAATTGCAAATGCCCCCAAAGAAAATATTCATGTCATTATCAATGACCTACCCGAGGGCACCTACTTCCCTCAAGGTGAGATGAAAACGAAAAATTAAAAAAGAGGCTTTATAGCCTTATTTTTCTATAGAATTTAGGTGAGAATGTGATTCAAACAAAAGAGTTAAGAATGATGGGAACTGTCATCACTATCCAAATAGAGTCAGATAAGGCAAGTAGGCAAATTGAAACTGTTTGTCAGCTTTTAGAGACCTATAATCATCGCTTTAGTGCTAATGATGAGGACTCTGAACTGATGCAAATCAACCATATGGCTGGTATTGAGGAAGTTTCTGTACATCCTGACTTATACCAACTTATAAAGGTTGGCAAAGAACATAGCCTTAGTGAACCCAGTAATCTTAATATAGCCATTGGCCCCTTAGTTCAAAGCTGGCGGATTGGTTTTTCTGATGCCACTGTTCCTGAATCAAGCACTGTTTTGGAGAAATTAAAAAAAACGGCCCCTCAAAAAATTCTTCTTAACGATCAGAAAAAAACTGTTTTGCTTGAAGAAAAAGAAATGAAAATTGATTTGGGTGCTTTAGCAAAAGGTTATATTGCTGATAAAGTGCTGTCATATCTTATTGAAGACGGCATCGATTCAGCACTCATCAACCTAGGTGGCAATGTTCTTGTTCATGGAAAAAACCCTAAACGTCAGGATGGCCTCTTCTACATTGGCATTCAACATCCAGTGAAAACTCGTGGTCAGAACATTGGTATCATAAAAACTGAAAATATGTCTGTTGTTACCTCGGGTATTTATGAACGGCATTTAAGCGTTAATGGAAAAGATTACCACCATATTTTTGATCGAAAAACAGGGTATCCCATTGAAACTGATATGACTAGCTTGACAATTGTGGCTAAGTCTTCGCTTGATTGTGAGATATGGACAACTCGATTATTTGGTTTACCATCTTTAACTGTTTATAACCTCCTTAACGCAAGCCCAGATATTGACGGGATTATCATTACTAAAGATCAAAAGATTGTTGTATCGGATGGATTAAAAACCTCCTTTCAGTTAGTGTTTTAAGAGAAGCTCCGCAATAATATAAAAGAAAAAAAAGAAACTGAAAAAGGCGCTGCACCTCAATAGTGGACAGAAGAAAAACACCATTATGAGACTAGTTTCCGGTATTGAACTGGAGACTGGTCTTTTAATTTCTGTTGAATTCTAGTTTCATTGTAAAATGTCATGTCATTTTTGAGAATATTTGTTATACTATTTTTAGTTAAGTTTCTCCATTGATGGAGATAGAAGGTTTCAGACTTTAAGACGGAATGAAACCATTCGATACAGGCATTATCTGCTGGTGTTCCCTTACGGGACATAGAGCGGGTGATGCCTTTTTCCATGTAAGCCTGATAGTAAGCCTTAGAAGTGTAGACTGAGCCCTGATCGCTGTGTAAGAGTGCTCCATTGGGTAATTTCAGTTGATTAAGTGTATCTAGTACAAGGTCTGTATCCTGACAATCTGAGATAGTGTAAGTTAGAATTTCACGGTTATAGAGGTCCATGATTGAAGAGAGATACCGTTTACAGTTACCAAAATAAAACACTCCTGTTTCTAGTTTACTAGAATTCTTCAGGAGTGTTTTTCTTGTGTCTCATTTGATGGGTTCAGTGCCAAATCAGTTCATTTTTTATTTTGACTTACCATTAAAAATCAAGTTTAGGCCAACTGCTGTTACTGTTGCTATAACAATACCATTTGTTAGAAACATATTTGCAGTGGTTGGTAAGCTTGAGAATAAGTTGGTTCCATTGAACCCAAGTCCTGCAGAAATTGAAACAGCTGCAATAATGAAATTATGCTCATTACCTGAAAAATCCACTTGGTTAAGCATCTGCATTCCTTGAAGGGCTACCATTCCAAAGAGAACTAACATAGCACCACCAAGTACTGGACTTGGAATCATTTGAGCAAGTGCACCAAATTTAGGCAATAAACCAATGACTACCAAGAAAGCTGCTGTGTAGTAGATTGGGCGACGTGTTTTAATGCCTGATAGTTTAACCAAACCAACATTTTGAGAAAATCCTGTATAGGGAAAAGTATTGAAGATACCACCAAGTAAGACTGCAAAACCTTCTGAACGGTAACCATTTCTTAACCTGTTAGCATCAAGTTTGTCACCTGTAATATCAGAAAGTGCTAGGTAAACACCCGTTGATTCAACCATTGAGACTGTTGCAATAATACACATCATTACAATTGATGTGATTTCAAATTTAGGTGCTCCAAAGTAAAATGGTGTTGGAATATGAACCCAAGGGGCATTTGCCACTGCACCGGTATCAACGAGTCCCATCATCGCTGCTACTAAGGTCCCTACGACAAGACCAATCAAAATGGCAATAGACTTGATAAAACCAGTTGCAATTTTTTGGACGGCTAGGATAATCACAATAGTCAGCATAGCTAATAAAAGACTCTCTTGTGTTGGCTTAGCAACGTTATTACCCATGTTTCCCATTGCTACAGGAATTAATGACAAGCCAATAGTAGTAATAACAGAGCCGGTAACAATCGCTGGGAAAAAGCGAGCAACTTTAGAAAAAATACCAGCAACAAGAACAACATAAATCCCTGATGCAATCAAGGCGCCAAACATTGCGCCTGAGCCTTGATGGGCACCAATAATAGACAAGGGTGCTACAGATTGAAAGGCACAACCAAGAACAACTGGAAGCCCAACACCAAAATGCTTATTAAGTTGTAGCTGTAAGAACGTTGCAATTCCACACATAAAAATATCTGTCGAGATAAGATAGGTTAATTCTTTGGCTGAATAGCCTAGAGCCCCTGCAATCATGATTGGAACAAGAATAGATCCTGCATACATTGACAATAAATGTTGAAGACCTAAAACAGCTGATTGGGAATGAGAGTGTTCTTGTTTTGCTGACATTATGCGTCTGCCTCCATAAAGTTTAAGGTACCATTTTCAAAGTTTTTGATACGAGCAAGTGATGTTACTTCCACACCTTGTGCTTCTAATAACTGACGACCATCTTGAAAAGATTTTTCAATAACAATGCCAACACCAAGAACTTGTGCTCCAGCTTGATTAATAATATCAATCAAACCTTTTGCAGCTTGGCCATTAGCAAGAAAATCATCAATGATTAAAACCTTATCAGAGTCTGATAAGAATCGACCATTAATGGATACAGTGCTAGTTACCTGTTTGGTAAAGGAATAGACTTCTGCTGTTAAAATTCCCTCCGTCATTGTAATGTTTTTATGTTTTTTAGCAAAAATCATAGGGACATTCAAGGCCTCGGCGGCATAAACGGCTGGTACAATTCCTGATGCTTCAATGGTAACTACTTTGGTAATTCCTTTGTCAGAATATTTGTCAGCAAAAACCTGTCCAATAGCTTTCATTAATGTGAAATCAACTTGATGGGTTAAAAAACTATCAACTTTTAAGATGTTGTCTCCTAAAATATCGCCATCATTTAAAATACGTTCTTCCAACAGTTTCATAAAATTCTCCTTTAAAAATGTTACATTAGAATACAAAAAAGCTTGCTGCAAAACAAGAGACTCTTCCCTTGTTTTGCCAGGTACTTAAACCAAGCAAGCTCAAAAAGCTCACTTATTGTTAGACATTGCGGTGTCTTGTAGAGACGCTGTGCCTATTCACAGCATAAATAAGTAATCACTATTTAATTGTTATTATAATGTACATATTGTATCACGATTTCCACATTTTTCAAGGAAAATTTTAGATAGCATCGCCGTTCCAAATGGAATTTTTGACAATGACATAGTCAACACGACGTAGTGCAGCAAGATCCTTGCCACCAGCATAAGAAATAGATGATTGCAAATCCTGTTGCATCTCGGTTAAAGTATCAGAAAGATGCCCTTTTGTTGGTAGTAAGATTTTTTTACCTTCAACATTCTTATGCTCCCCTTTTTGATATTCCGAAGCTGATCCATAATATTCTTTAAATGTTTCTCCGTCAATCTCAACTGTTTTTCCTGGGCTTTCAACATGTCCAGCAAATAAAGAACCAATCATAACCATGCTTGCCCCAAAGCGAATTGACTTTGCAATGTCACCGTGTGTTCTAATACCACCATCAGCAATAATTGGTTTTTGAGCAGCTTTAGCGCACCAACGTAGTGCAGCTAATTGCCAGCCCCCTGTTCCAAAACCAGTTTTAACCTTAGTGATACAAACTTTCCCTGGGCCGATACCAACTTTTGTAGCATCAGCACCAGCATTTTCCAATTCACGGACTGCTTCAGGAGTTCCAACATTTCCTGCAATAACAAAGGTCTGTGGCAATTCTGATTTGATATGTTTAATCATCTCAATAACACTATTGGCATGGCCATGAGCGATGTCGATAGTAATAAATTCTGGAGCATCATCTTTAAGTGATGAAACAAAGGCATATTCATAATCTTTAACACCTACTGAAATCGAGGCAATTAATTTTTGATCATGCATCCGTTTAATGAAAGGTTTACGACTTTCTTCATCAAAACGATGCATAATATAGAAATAACCTTCTTTTGCACATTTTTCAGCAATGGTCTCATCCATAATGGT
Organism: Streptococcus iniae; assembly: GCF_030732225.1. Classification (NCBI taxonomy): domain Bacteria; kingdom Bacillati; phylum Bacillota; class Bacilli; order Lactobacillales; family Streptococcaceae; genus Streptococcus; species Streptococcus iniae. Next base: position 1,100,579 of record NZ_CP132230.1, read on the forward strand.
TTGCATATTAGCTGGGATAACTGGTAACTTAAAGGTATAGTTTCCTAATTTAACACTAGTATCAGCTTCTGAACGGCTGTTGATTATGCATTTATTAGGGATTAACTGAATATCTTCATAATCAAATACAGGCATGTAATTAAACATATGGCTTTCTCCTTTTACAGACCAATGCTAGTGCATTGGTTCTCAAACAAAAATGACCTTCCTATAACCTCTTACAAGGCATCGCTGGGTAAAAACTTACCCTTCCTTGTTCAATATTAAAACTTAGTTTATTTTTTGTCAAAAAATAAACTAAAATTATTTTATAATGTTCGGCTTTTAGCTTAAAACAAAAAATCGAGCCTGGCAATTAGCTCGATTAAAGACTATGAAAACTAGATTTGTTTGCTGTTTTTTACTTTTTAATAAGACCTTCTTTTATTAAGTAGGCACGCGCAACTTCTTTAGCACTTTTGCCATGGACGGAGACTTGGTAATTCATTTCTTGCATTTCTTTTTCAGAGATTTTGCCACTTAAACGCTCTAAAATAGTTTTTAATTCTGGATGTTGTTGCAATAATTTAGCTGTCATTAAAGGCGCACCTTGATAGGGAGGAAAAAGCTGTTTATCATCCTTTAAAACGGTAAGATTATATCTGATTAATTCTGCATCAGTAGAATAGGCGTCCGTCACTTGAATATCACCTGACTGAATCGCTTGATATCTTAAAGCAGGCTCCATTGTTGCAACAGTTAAATGTAAGCCATATAAAGACTGCAAACCTTTATTGCCATCGGGTCTATCTTTGAATTCCAAAGTAAAACCCGCTTTAAATTGTTCTTTATAGTTTAATAAATCAGAAATATTAGAAATTACTCTGTCTTTTGCCAGTTGCTTAGGGACTGCAAGGGCATAGGTATTTTGAAAAGCAAATGGTTTTAACAAAACTAAATTATCCTGTTTTTTAATACCATCTCGAGCTTGCTGATAAACCAGCTTTGGATCAGTTGAAAGCATCGGCTTTTCTTTAAGTAAACTGGAGGTTATTGTTCCTGTAAATTCTGGATAGATATCAATATCACCAGATTTTAAAGCCTGATAAAGAAAAGTTGTCTTTCCAAAATTAGGTTTAAGGTCTACTGTCAAATGGGAGTCTTCTTCAATCAATTCCTTATAAAGGTTAATGAGGATTTCGGGCTCTGCCCCAAGTTTTCCGGCAATCACAATTTTTTGCGATGGTTTTTTAGTCATCATTGGCATAATTGCGGAGCTGTATGAGCTAATAAGAGCAACAATGACAACTATAAAGGCTAGCAAGATTTTCTTGAGAGATGCTCTTTCCAAATACAAAAGAATACTGTTAAAGACAATTGCTAAAATAGCAGATGACAAAGCCCCTATTAATATCAAGTTTGAGTTATTGCGATCAATTCCAAGAAGAATAAAGGATCCAAGACCTCCCGCTCCAATTAAGGAAGCTAAAGTTGCAGTCCCGATAATCATAACAGCAGATGTTCTAACCCCTGACATGATGACAGGCATCGCTAATGGGATTTCAAATGTTTTTAGCCTTTCCCACTTATTCATTCCAAATGCTTGCCCTGCTTCTTGTAAACTTGGATCAATACCACTTAGTCCAGTAATCGTATTTTGAATAATAGGAAATACGGCATAGATGACAAGAGCGGTCACTGCAGGAAGAGTTCCGATTCCCATCAACGGTATAAATAAGCCTAAAAGAGCTAATGACGGAATGGTTTGAAAAACACCAGTTATTTGCAAGATAAGATCTGACCAACGCTTACTCTTACTTAGGAGACTAGCTAAGGGGATAGCAATTAAAATTGCTAGTAATAAAGACAACAAGGAAATTTGTAAGTGCTCACTAAGTGCCTTTGTCCACTCACTAAACCGTTCTTGAAAGGTGGTGATAAAACTAGTCATGGAAATCACCTCCGAATAAATTTTCAACAAACGGTGTCGCTGGATTAGCAATGATGGCTTGGGGAGAATCCATTTGAAGAATTTCGCCTTGGTCTAGGATAGCCAGTCTATCACCTAATCTAATTGCTTCTTTGATATCGTGTGTGACAAATACAATAGTCATATCAAATTCTTGATGCAAAGCTAACATCAACTCTTGCAGTTGTTTTTTTGAGATAGGGTCTAATGCCGAAAACGGCTCATCCATTAACAAAATCTTAGGATGAGAAATAATAGCTCTTACGATGCCAACTCTTTGCTGTTCTCCTCCTGATAAATCACTTGGGAAGCGGTTGTAATAGTCATCAGGGTTCAAGCCTACTTTCTCAAGTAACTCTCTCGTTTTTGTTTCAATTTGGTCCTTAGACCACTCTTTCATTTTGGGGATAATAGCAATATTTTCTGCCACTGTTAAATGTGGAAACAAGGCAATTTGTTGTAACACATAGCCTATCGACAGTCTCATTTCCCTTAAGTCTAAGTCTTTTTGCTCTTTACCATCCAAGTAAATTTTCCCTGAAGTTGGTTCAATCAGACAATTAATCATTTTTAATAAGGTGGTTTTACCTGAACCACTAGAACCAACGAGAACAAAGAACTCGCGGTCTTTGATATGGAAATTTTGCTCTTTTAGAACAAGATTTCCAGCAAATTCTTTTGAGACATTTTCAAACCGTATCATCTCTTCTCCATTTTAATCAATCCTGTTGTTTATATGACATTAGTAAAAAAGCCTTGCTTAATATCCACTAAATGATGCTCTTGACTAAGAGTTGCTTTCCATCCTTCTTGAACAATATATTAATGGTTTTATGAAATCATAACATAAGTTGACCTATTAGTCGAAATCTTTGATTAATTTTTGAGGTCAAAAATTAAAAAAGACTGAGAAAACTCAGTCTTATCTTGAGTACTTATTATTGGCATAAACCTAATGTTTTAAAGGCATTGTAGAGTCCATTTTCTTCAACATCATCTGTAATCATATCAGCTATTTCAAGGATTTCTGGACCACCATTTCCCATTGCCACCCCAATTTTACAATAGTCTAGCATTGGAATATCAATTTTCGCATCACCAAATGCAATTGTATCTTCTCTGTCTAAGGCAAGATGAGTTAGCAGCACATCAATCGCAATTGCCTTATTAATCCCTTTAATACCCAAATCACCAAAGAGTGCTGTTTCTCCTCGACCACCCCAAGTATGGGCCTCTAAATGCGGGAAGGCTTTAATGGAATCCAGATGATCTTGATAACTTTTTAAAATGAAACTGACCTTATTGACATCATCAGGATAAGGTTCTCCACCATTATAAATTAAACCATACAAGGCATCCTCAGCTTCTAGACTTTTAACGTCATCTTCACTTTTTCCTTTTCGCATTGCGTAAGTTCTAAAAACAGGTCGGGCATGTTCTCGAAAATTTTTGCTAGCAAAAAGGCCATTATGTGACTCTAAATAGAACTCTAGGCCACGTTTTTGAAGCCAATCAACAATATCATTAACATCTTTTGTTAACATTTTTTGGTGCATAAGCACTTTTCCATGATGTTCAAGATAAGAACCGTTACCACCAATCATACCATCAAATCCAAGAGTTAAAATGGCTTCTGGCATTTCCGAGCGACTACGACCTGTGCAAACATATACCAGATGTCCTTTTTTACGGGCTTCTTGAACGGCTTTAATTGCTGAGTCGGGAATTGTATTATAGTAATCTACTAATGTGCCATCGACATCTAAAAATATGATTTTTTGTCTCATTACCTCACCTCTAAGAATAATTAATACTATTTTATTATAACCATAGTACTAGTTTAAAAGCTAAGCCAATCATCTGATTTTATGATACTTTCCTACTCTATTGACAAAAATCATTTCTGTTGCCATATCTATTCAAATTAAGGTATGATTACAGTATGAATAAATATCTTAACATAATAGCCTTAGAAAACCCTAACAATCCCTTTGAAGCTGAATTTTACACAAAACTAAAAACCTATTACAGTGATCTCTTTTCTATTTATATAATAGATGCAATAGAAAAGGTAAAGGGGCCGTTTGACGCCATTTTTTCTTTTACCCCTATTGAAACTCTCGACAAACCTCACTTACTTTTTAGCCATCAATTAGGCTCCTCAGACTCTTTTTATGTTAATCAAGAAATATTAGACAGTGCTGATACTATTTTAAGGTTAAGTCGTTACTTGAATAACTTTTATCAAAAATACTCAAGTTCTTGTTTGCAGGATTTCCTATACCAATTAAGGATTTCTGACAAAGATGGCCATTTCACCTTTCACAACCAACAATTTAATGGAACATTTTTTCCAGATCAAACAAGTAGACTTGAACCTTGGCTTTACCAGCAATTATCTGACCCTGAAAGAGCAGATAGTAAACACCTTCTCTTGCCTTCTGCTTCTCTTGACCATATTTACTTTCAGTCCTATTATGCCATTAGAGACCATCAAAAACATTACTTGGGTAGCATTGATATCGTTCAAGATTTAAAGCCAATATTAAGCCAATACCTTGACGAAACGGCACAAGCAATTGTTGGTTGGTCTGATGTCACATCTGGACCATCAATCTCCGACGACTATTAAAACCCTAAAAAATGATAAACAGGCACAGTTATTCTACTTATTTACTAACAATAACAAGTCCTATTACATTCTATCAATAGCTTATAAAGTTCTACAAGCTATCATATTTAAAGAAAAAGCCAACAAGTCTGGTTTTCTGTAACACAGAATTCCAATTTAGTTGGCTTTTTAATTGTTTTTTGATATTTTAATCCCTATGAACCGGTTGGGGGCCATAGGATTGTGAAACTGGCATGATTTCAATTCGATTGATATTAACATGTTCCGGTTGCGCTGCTATCCAAGAAACGGTATTAGCAATGTCTTTAGGTTGAATGGCATGTGCTCCAGCATAGATAGCTTCAACTCTTTGTTGATCGCCATCAAATCTAACAGATGAAAATTCTGTTCCCTCACAAAGCCCAGGTTCAATGTTAGTTACTCGAATCTTTGTACCTGCAAGATCAGCTCTTAAATTAAGGGAAAATTGTTTAACGAATGCCTTACTAGCTCCGTAAATATTTCCACCTGGATATGGAATCGTTCCAGCGGTTGATCCTATATTGATAATCATTCCGGAATTTCGCTTAACCATATCTGGTAGAATACGATGGGTTAGATAGCTTAGTCCAATAATATTTGTATTAATCATGGTTTGCCATTTTGTAAAGTCTGCTTCAAATGCTTTGTCTAAACCAAGCGCAAGTCCAGCATTATTAATCAATAAATCAATAGTTCGCCATTCTTCTGGTAAGCTAGCTATTGCTTGATCTATGCTATCTGTTGCTGAGACATCCATCTTTAACGCATAGGCTTTGTCTAAACCAAACTGATCTCTAAGGTCTTCCAATTTGTTTAGTCGCCTAGCAGCCAGAATAACACAATAACCATCTCTGATTAATTGACTTGCAATAGCTTCACCAAAACCAGCTGATGCACCAGTAATAAGAGCAATTTTTTTAAGCATCGTCTTCTCCTATTGTAATAAAAAGAAAGAGTGACATCACAAGCAAAGTAATGATGCACTCTATAAAATCTCAATTATTTTGCTTCCAAAGCTTGAGCTGCGGTAATGATGGCTAGTTTATAGATGTCCTCAGCACTTGATCCACGTGAAAGATCATTAACTGGTTTGTTAAGCCCTTGCAAGATTGGACCAATTGCATCAAACATCCCTAAACGTTGTGCAATCTTGTAACCAATATTACCTGATTGCAAGTCTGGAAAGACAAAAGTATTTGCTTGACCAGCAACATCACTGTCTGGTGCTTTAATTTTAGCTGTTTCAGGAACAAAAGCAGCATCAAATTGTAATTCACCATCTAAAGCTAATTCAGGGGCTAGTTCTTTAGCAATTCTAGTTGCTTCAGTAACTTTATCAACTTGCGGCGCTTTACCACTGCCTTTTGTTGAGAAACTCAACATGGCAATTTTAGGATCAATGTCAAAAATTGCTGCCGTTTCAGCTGTATTAACTGCAATTTCAGCTAATTCTTGTGCATTAGGATCAATGTTAATAGCGCAGTCAGCAAAAATATAACGTTCACTTGTATTTTCACGGTTCATTAAGAAAACGCCAGACGTTCTTGAAATACCTGGTTTTGTTTTAATAATCTGAAGTGCAGGACGTACCGTATCTGCTGTTGAATGGATAGCACCTGAAACCATACCGTCTGCAAGGCCCATTTTAACAAGCATAACACCAAAATAGTTAACATCTTTAAGCATTTTGTCAGCATCTTCCATTGTTGCTTTACCATTACGGACTTCAACAAATGCTGCTTTCATTTCTTCAAATTGTTCGTAAGTTTCAGGATTAATAATTGTATAATTCTGATCTGCAAAACCTAGTTTTGTAAGGAGGCTACGAACATCTGCTGCTTCACCTAAAATAATTGGTTCTACAAGACCTTCAAATTTAAGACGAGCTGCTGCACGGACAACACGTTCATCGTTACCTTCTGGGAAAACGATTTTAATGTTTTGTCCAACAACTTTTTCTCTTAAACCACCAAACAAACTTCTAATACCCATTTTAATAATACCTCTTTTATTTTTTCTGTAAACCTATGATAACGTTGTCAAAGTCATCTGTCAAATTTATTGTATGTTTAGTGTCATTTTTTTCAAAAGGATTATAAAAACCTAAGAAATGACAATGCAAAGCTTGTCGCGTAATCCCTAAATCAAGTCTACCACCATATAAATCATCCCCTAACAAAGGAAAACCAATGTGTGAAAAATGAACACGAATTTGGTGGGTTCTGCCAGTATGAAGTTTGATGTCTACCAAATGAACATTTTGAGGATAACGCGCAATCACTTGATAACTAGTTCTAGCATACTTTCCCATAGGATCAACAGCTCTTGTAATGATACTGTCTTTTGATCGACCGATAGGCTCGATGATTTCTCCGTGGTCAGGTAGTTGCCCCTGCCCAGAAACCAAGGCATAATAGCGCTTTTCAATAGAGCGTTTTTGTAATTGTTTATCAAGTCTTGCATGAGCATAACCATGCTTTGCAAAAAGCATCAATCCACTAGTATCACGATCAAGTCTGGTTACAATATGAACTTGTTTATTGGGATAATCTTTTTCGATGTAATAAGCTTTAACAAAATTTGCAATGGTATTGGAATGAATTGCACTTGGAATACTAGCAAAGCCAAATGGTTTATTAATAACCATAAAGTGATCATCTTCGTAAACAATGTCCAATGGATGCGACACAGCTTCTAATTTTTCAAAAGGTTGTTCGTTTGGAATATCTATCGAAACAAGATCACCGACATTCAAAAGATAAATGGCGTTTTGCGCAACGCCATTGACTAATATTTGTCCACCTCGATACTTGACTTTTGCTAATAATCCTTTTGACACGTCATGACTTTTGAGCAAGGTTTTTACTTTGGTTCTCTTATCTGCAACATAGTCAAATCTCATTCGTCAATTTCTCCGATAAAAGCATCCTTAACCCTCTCCCAAAAACTGGTGTGACTTGGGGTAGATACAAAATGTATTTTTTCACAGTCAATGTAATACTCAACTTTTTTAATGTTTTTGAGGTTATAGGTCTTATTATCAATTGAAACAGTGTAAATACCAGCCCGTTGAGGAAAGAGCTCGATTTTATCTTTTTTGGGGATAATCAATGACGAGCCTATGGTTCTGAAAACGCGATTATTAAGACTTGAAATTTCCGTTAATTGTAGAGCCTCAATAGTAGGATGTAAGATAGCCCCTCCTAGTGACTTATTATAGGCTGTACTTCCCGTTGGTGTTGACACAGCAAGTCCGTCACCTCTGAAACTTTCAAATTTAACGTTGTTAATAACGACATCAGCAACCATTGTTTTTTCAATGCGCTTAACTGTTGCTTCGTTTAGAGCCCTTGCCTTGATAACACGCCCATCTTCCAGACTAATAATAACTTTTAAAATAGGGTAAGAAACACGATCTCCCTTATCAAAGCGCAAGTTTTCAATCAATTTATCAATTTCAAAATCACGATAGTCAGTATAAAACCCCAAATGGCCAGTATGGATTCCAACAAAACGTACGTTATCTAGCTCATTTTCATACATATGGAATGCTGACAATAACATGCCATCACCCCCAATTGAAATCACAATATCTGGCTTTACCTTTGAAAGGTAAAAATCGGGGTCATCTTTGAAAACAGAAAATAACTTTGAAGCAATGCGCTTACTTTGGTATTTTCCATTTGCTATAATTGCTACTCGAGTAGCTTTATCTGTATAATTCATCTGTGTCATCACTGTTTCCTACACCGTCACTGAGGCTACGATTTATGGGGTCAAATAATAATTGTGCCTCTCGGATATCATCTCGTATTTTCCGCATTTCTTCATCTAATTCTAGGGCGATTTTGGCTGTTGTAGATAAGCGAGTTCTGATTTCTTCAGGAAAATCACCGCTATATTTATAGTTTAACGAATGTTCAATTGTGGCCCAAAAATTCATTGCTAAGGTACGAATTTGAATCTCAGCTAAAACATTTTTACGGCCTTCAATAGTGTCAACTGGGTATTCTACCACAACATGGTAAGACCGGTAGCCACTTTCTTTCATATTATGAATGTAATCCCGTTCATAAACGATGGTCATATCTTCTCTTTTTCGCAATAAGTGCAATACTTCTTCAACGTCATCAATGAATTGAACCATAACTCTGAGACCGGCTATATCTTGTATGTCTTGAGCGATATTTTCTTCCAAAACACCACGCATGATCATTTTTTTCTTTATGCTATCTACAGATTTTACACGACCCGTTACAAATTCAATTGGAGAATAGCGATTTTGTTTTCGGAATTGCTTTCGAATCCCTCTTAGTTTAATCTTTAATTCGCCAACAGTCTGAATATACGGATCCAAAAAAACTTCCCAGTCTAATGCCACAGAATCACACCTTTCTTGTCAAAGTCTAAACTTTAATATAAAATTGAAATAACAATTTATTATAGCATAAAAAACCAACAAAAGGAACGACACATGCCCAACCTTGAAATAGAATACAAAACCCTTCTAACTAAAGATGAATACAACCGACTCCTTGTGAAACTGTCTCATATTGAGCCCTTAACGCAAACAAATTATTACATTGATACACCAAATTTCGATTTAAAAGCTAATCGAATGTCCCTCAGAATCCGAACATTCAACGATAGTGCCGAAATGACTTTAAAAGTTCCTGAAAAAATTGGAAATCGTGAGTACAACGTTTCTTTAGATTTAATAGTGGCAAAACAGCTGGTTAAAAATTTTCAATTAGATGAGAATCCCATAAAAGAAATGATTGCACAAACATCTGTTGACTGTGGCCAATTAGAATGCTTTGGATTTTTAACAACAACTAGACGTGAAACAGATACTGCTATCGGCAAAATGGCTCTAGATTATAATCACTACTCTTCTGTAATTGATTATGAACTGGAACTTGAAGTTGACGACCCTATTAAAGGGCAAAATGACTTTGATAAGTTTTTATTAGAAAACCAGATTTCTTTCAAATATGCCAAAAGTAAAGTCGCCCGTTTTACTAAAACCTTAAGAAATCGTTCGTAAAGACAACAGAAAAACTGTCATTTTTCTGTTTTTCTGATAAAATAGTAATGTCTACAAAATTATGAATAGTATCCTAAACTATTCCCTAAAAGATGCAAGGAGCAAATATTATCATGATTCAACGATATGCTGATAAGCAAATCAAACTGTTTTCACTCACTTCTAATCCTGCCATTGCAGAGAAAATCTCTCAAGCTGCTGGTATTCCACTTGGAAAATTGTCATCACGTAAATTTTCTGATGGCGAAATTATGATTAATATTGAAGAAACAGTCCGTGGAGATGATATCTACATTATTCAATCAACAAGTTTCCCTGTAAATGATAATCTTTGGGAATTGTTGATTATGATTGATGCTTGTAAACGAGCAAGTGCTAACACAGTTAACGTTGTTCTTCCATACTTTGGCTACTCACGTCAAGACCGAATTGCTAAGACACGTGAACCAATTACAGCAAAATTAGTAGCAAATATGCTAACTAAGGCTGGTGTCGATCGTGTCCTTACCCTTGATTTGCATGCCGTTCAGGTGCAAGGTTTCTTTAATTTACCAGTTGATAATCTCTTTACTGTTCCCCTTTTTGCTGCAGAATATTGTAAAAAAGGAATTTCTGGTGAAGACACTGTTGTGGTTAGTCCAAAAAACTCTGGCATCAAACGTGCACGTAGTTTGGCAGAATATTTAGATTCTCCTATTGCTATTATTGATTATGCTCAAGATGATAGTGAGCGTGAAGAAGGTTATATCATTGGAGATGTAAAAGGAAAAAAAGCAATTATTATTGACGATATTTTAAACACAGGTAAAACCTTTGCTGAAGCAGCTAAAATTTTGGAACGTGGTGGCGCTACCGAGATTTATGCTGTTTCAAGCCATGGTCTGTTTGCTGGCGGTGCTGCAGAAATTTTAGAAGCTGCACCAATTAAAGAGATTTTAGTAACTGACTCTGTCTTAACTAAAAATAAAGTGCCAAGCAATGCCACATACCTATCAGCTAGCGAATTAATTGCAGAAGCTATCATCAGAATTCACGAAAGAAAACCACTCAGTCCACTTTTTAATTTCAGTGGTGACGAGAAATAAAACATGATATATTTTGATAATGCTGCCACTACTCCATTATTACCGTCTGTTATAGAAGCTATGACAGAAAGTATGCAAGGTCAGTTTGGTAATCCATCTAGTATTCATAGTTATGGAAGAGCCGCAAATAAGACATTGAGAGATTGTAGGCAAAGTATTGCTCAATTACTAGGTGTCGAAAGTCGAAACATCATTTTCACCTCCGGAGGAACTGAGAGTAATAATACAGCAATCAAGGGTTATGCCCTTGCAAATCAGTCTAAAGGAAAACACCTGATCACAACAAGTATCGAGCATCACTCTGTTCTACATACTATGGCATATCTTGAGGAACGGTTTGGTTTTGAAGTGACTTATATTAAACCTCAAAACAGACACATTACTGCTCAGCAAATCAAGGATGCTTTGCGCGAAGATACCATTTTGGTTAGTGTTATGGCAGCAAATAATGAAACAGGCGATTTATTACCCATTTCTGAAATTGGACAAGCCCTTAAAGATCATCAAGCTGTTTTTCATGTCGATGCTGTTCAAACTATGGGGAAAATTGAAATTTCTCCTATAACTGCAAAAATTGATTTGTTATCAGCTTCAGCACATAAGTTTCATGGTCCCAAAGGTGTCGGCTTTCTCTATGCAAATCCCCTGCACTTTGATTCACTTCTTCATGGGGGGGATCAAGAAGAAAAAAGGCGTGCTAGCACTGAAAACATGATTGGTATTGTTGGTATGACTAAAGCCCTTGAAGTTGCCTATGAAATGAAATCCCAACACTGGCAAACTGTGACAAACTTAAAAGAAAGTTTTTTAAATCACTTGTCTGGTATTGACTTTTATTTGACTAAGAATGAAGAATCCTTGCCTCATATTCTTAATATCGGCTTCCCAAACTGTGACAATGCAACATTGCTCACTCGTTTAGACCTTGAAGGTTTTGCTATCTCAACTGGTTCAGCTTGTACAGCCGGAAATGTTCAGCCTAGTCATGTTTTAGAAAATTACTATGGGAAAACTGCTCCTGCATTAAAAGAATCCATTCGCGTGTCTTTTTCTGAACTCAATCATTTAGATGACGTTCAATTATTAACAAAACACTTAAAAACAATCATTGGAGGATAAGATGGCTTTTGAAAAAGAAATTGCCCTAAAAGACTGTCGCTATCGCTACGCGATTAGCTCAGACATCAAAAAATACACTTTAAGAGATACAACCTTTTTTCAAACTAAACCTGGTCATTATGAATTAACAAGGCTTTTAGAAGAAGTTCCAAACTCTGGTCAGGGGTTTCCTCTAAAAATTACAATCAATAAAGATTTGACTTCTTTTAAACTAGCTATTACTGATATGTCTGGATTACGACTTGTTAATATCTTTAAATCAGAGCAAACTAAAATATTACAGGACAAATTTTATTTTTTAATGGATAGTTTAGTAGAACGTGGTATTTTCACAAAAGAAGAGCTCTAATCCAATCAGTTGAGCTACTCTACCAAAATAGGTATAATAAGTATATTAATCTATTATGGAGGTAAGATATGATTGAGATTACTTATTACAACGAAAGTAAACAAGAAAAAATCATTACTTATGATGATATGGAAGCTTTAGAAAGAGCCCAACATTCTTGTAATATCTTGATAGCTGATTATCTAAAGGTTAAAAAACTTCTTGTAAATGGAAAAGAATTAGATTATAAGGGAAATTTTGGTGACCTCTACTTCTACTTAAGCCAAGAAAATAAGCATTAATCCAAGTGATGTTATTATTAGAGACCCTACTTTAATGATAACGTCTTTTTTTATTCAATTTCTCATTTTAATGGAATATTTTTGTTTAGCTGTTGCATAATTCACAAACTTTTTGTTACAATAGAGATAGAAATAAGACAGAAATTAATTAACATTAAAAAAGGAGTAACTATTGTGGTTATTGATAAATCTATTCCAAAAGCAACCGCTAAACGACTATCACTTTACTATCGTATTTTTAAAAGATTTCATGCCGATCAAGTTGAGAAAGCTAGCTCAAAACAAATTGCAGATGCAATGGGCATTGATTCTGCCACTGTTCGTCGAGACTTTTCTTACTTCGGTGAGCTTGGACGACGTGGTTTTGGATATGATGTGACTAAATTGATGAACTTTTTTGCTGACTTACTAAATGACCATTCAACAACTAATGTTTTGTTGGTTGGTTGTGGTAATATTGGTCGTGCCTTACTACACTACCGCTTCCATGACCGTAATAAGATGCAAATAGCAATGGCTTTTGATGTCGATGATAATGATATTGTAGGCACAAAAACAAGTGATGGTATCCCAGTTTATGGCATTTCAAGCATTAAGGAGCATGTCCAAGAAAGTGATATTGAAACTGCTATTTTAACTGTTCCCAGTATCTATGCACAAGAAGTTGCTGACCAATTAGTTGAAGCAGGAATCAAAGGGATCCTAAGTTTTGCTCCCTTTCATTTGCAAGTCCCTAAAGGGGTAATTGTTCAATACGTTGACCTAACAAGCGAACTACAAACCCTTCTTTACTTTATGAATCATAATAATAATTTCTAGGAGTTTTAATGCCTAAACCAATCATCGGAATTAGCGCAAACCAGCGTTTAAATAGAACACTTGATGACCTGCCTTGGACATATGCGCCAGCAGGTTTTTCAGAAGCCGTCATAAAATCAGGTGGTATTCCTCTTTTATTGCCAATTGGTGATCAAGAGGCTGCACAGACTTATGTCTCTAACATTGATAAATTAATTCTTATAGGTGGTCAAAATGTTGACCCTAAATATTATAATGAAGACAAAAATGCCTTTGATGATGACTTCTTTCTTGAAAGAGATGAATATGAAATCGAACTGATCAAAGAAGCTATTAAACAAAGAAAGCCTATTTTAGGAATTTGTCGAGGCATGCAATTAATGAATGTATTTCTAGGTGGCAGTCTTCATCAAAATATTTCAGGTCATTGGCAAGAGACACCATCTGATACAACTTGTCATGATATCACTATTGAAGAAACATCATTTCTTAATGATATTTTTGGATCGCAAGCAGCAATAAATTCCTTGCACCATCAATGTATCAAGGATTTAGCTCCTGATCTCTCTGTTATTGCTAGAGATCCAAGAGATGAAACCATCGAAGCTGTGATTTCTAATAATTCTGAAATCGGTTTTATTGGCTTACAATGGCATCCCGAACTTTTACAAAATGCTCGAAGCCAAGATGCTGAAATATTTAACTATTTCATTCAATCCTATACTCTTTAAAAAAGATTGGATTTTTCTCTAAAACTATAATACCCTTCTTTACTAACAATGATGTGATCTAGGCATGCAATTCCAATATGATCACATGATTGTTTTATTTTATCTGTAAAATGGTAATCATTTTCACTTGGTTCTGTTGAACCTGAGGGATGGTTATGAACTATAATGAGACTTGTAGCCATATTTTTACAAGCATAGTGTAGAATTTCTCTTGGTTCAGCAATTGAGCGTCTAACACTGCCGATAAAAATTGTTTTTTCTTCAATAATTCTATTTTGAGTATCTAAATATAGGGCGACTAGATGCTCCTGCTTTTTATCCCCTAATTCGTGCATCATTAGTTTGGCTATTTGATGGCTAGAAAGTATCTGATTTTCTATTCCTTGTTTTTCAGCCTGGATTCGGTTTGAAAGTTCAAGCATTGCTTTAATTTCAATGGATTTTACCTTTCCAATACCAGATAACTGTTGCAACTCCTGAAGTGACATCTGCTTTAAATCTGATAATCTATCAAGCGAAGACAATAAATAAGCAGATAGCTCCATCACATGTTTTTCTTTATTGCCTGTTCGTAGTAAGATGGCTAGGAGTTCCTGATTGCTTAATGTCTCTACGCCATATCTGACCAATCTCTCACGTGGTAGCAAGGTTTCGTGTTCTAATTTAATACTGTACATAAAATGCCCTCCACTATTTTATTCGAAAAAAAAGCAAATTTCCTAAGAAATTTGCTTTTTTTCAATTGCTTGACGTTTTGCGATATCGTCTTTTAACATCTGATATAAAGTTGCTGCTAGTGGCACTGAAATAATCATACCAACAATACCTTTTAAAGAAGCTCCAATTGTAATAGCTAACAAAACCCACATTGCTGGTAAGCCAATTGAGCCACCTACAACTCTAGGATAAATTAAATTACCTTCAAATTGCTGTAAAACAACAATAAAAATGACAAATAAAACAGCTTGTGAAAAGGACTGAGTCATGATTAAAACAAAACCAACAGTAACCCCAATATAAGCGCCAACTACAGGTATTAAAGCGGTAAATGCTACTAATATGCTAATAGTAGCTGCAAAAGGAAATTGAAATATCAACATTCCTATTACAGTTAGTGTTCCTAAAATAGCTGCTTCAATGGTCTGGCTAACAAAAAATCCTCTGAAACGATGATGTAAAATACCAGTGACATAGTGAATACCATGAGCATACTTTCCAGCGTAGGTATCGATTAGCGTATTTGTTTGACGTCCCAATTGTTCTTTATTTCCTAAAACATAAAGGGAGAAGACAAAGCTAACAAAAACATTAATAATAGCTGATGCAATGGCTGATACTGACGTTAGAATATTCGTTAATATTGCTAAAAACTTTTGTAGGAGTTGTTGACTATAGCCAGAAATAGTCTCCGTAATTTTAGCATCTCCACCAATATAATCCATCCATTTGTTCAAGAGTTGATTGTCATTTAAATCTTTAATCACTTTTTTTATGGAAGAGGTATCAAAAGTCAGTAGTTTACTAATACTTGAAATTAAATCTGGAATAACAATCGAAATGATCCAAAAAAATAAGGCAAAAAAGGTTAGATAAGCTAAAACCATCGAAATACCTCGTTTTAATTGAAAATGATGCTCAGGTTTGAAAAAATGCGATAACAGATTTTCATAAGCTCCCATGACAATATTAACAATATAAGCTAGTGCTGCTCCATACAAAAAAGGAAGGCTTGTTTTATAAACACTATCAATAATATCAGTTCCAGCTTGCCAGTTGGCTTGAATAGCATAGCAAGCAATAAAGGCAATAATAAGGTAAATCACTTGTTTTTTCTCGAATTTCATATAAACTCCTTTCTCCTATTATACACTATAAGTTCTACTTTAAGCTAATTTATTCGATTAAAAAAGGGCTACTAAAAGCCCTAAATCTTAATGCTGTCTGAGTTAATCTAAATCTACTCCTTGTGAAGCAATCACACGTTTATACCAATCAAAAGATTTTTTCTTAGAACGTTTTAAACTTCCATTGCCGTAGTTATCTCTATCGACATATATAAAACCATACCGTTTTTTCATTTCCCCTGTCCCAGCTGAAACCAAATCAATACAACCCCAGGTTGTGTAACCAAGTAAGTCCACTCCATCACAATTAATAGCATCATTCATTGCTTTGATGTGTTCTCTTAAATAATCAATACGATAATCATCTTCAACATAACCGTTTTCGTCTGGAGTATCAATTGCGCCTAAACCATTTTCAACAACAAAAAGTGGTTTTTGGTAGCGGTCCCAAATAGCATTTAAGGTTATTCTAAGTCCAAGAGGATCAATTTGCCAACCCCATTCTGAAGCCTTCAAATAAGGATTTTTTAAGGAGGCAAAAATATTACCTTGTGTTTTTTCGTTAACATCTGGATCACCTGATGCGACTCGGCTTGAATAATATGAAAATGAAATGAAATCGACTGTATGAGTTGCTAATAGTTTCAAATCATCTTCAGTCATCTTGATGTCAAGTTTCTCCCTCTCAAATTGCTTCATAGCATAATTAGGATACTTCCCACGCGCCTGAACATCTATGAAGAAATAATTATGACGGTCTTCTTGCATAGATGCCCAATAATCCCGTGGATGTGCTGTATTTGGATAGTATTGCCCTGCTGCTAACATACAGCCAACTTTGTTATTAGGATCAATTTCATGAGCTATTTTAGTGGCCAAGGCTGATGCTACTAATTCATGATGAGCTGCTTGGTATTTCACCTCTTCTACATTTTCACCTTCATCAAAAGATAAACCAGCTCCCATAAATGGTGCGTGTAAAATCATATTGATTTCATTAAAAGTTAACCAATACTTAACAAGACCTTTATATCTGCTGAAAATCACACGGCAAAGGTTTTCATAGAAATCAATCATTTTACGATTACGCCAGCCTCCGTAAGTTTCAATTAAATGCATAGGGCAGTCAAAGTGCGTAATGGTTACCAAAGGTTCAATTTGATATTTATGACATTCTTTAAAAACATTTTCGTAGAATTGAAGACCAGCTTCATTTGGTTGACTCTCATCCCCCATAGGGAAAATGCGAGACCAAGCAATAGACATACGATAAGTTTTAAATCCCATTTCAGCAAACAAAGCAATATCTTCTTTGTAATGATGATAAAAGTCAATTGATTCCTTAGCAGGATAAAAATAATTGTCTTCAAAATGATCAACTTTTTTCTGACCGGTAATAATTGGGAGACGGTCTTTTCCAATAGGAACAAGATCAACATTGGCTAAGCCACGACCATCTCTATCATAGGCGCCTTCGCATTGGTTTGCAGCTGTCGCACCACCCCATAGGAAATCTTTTGGAAATTTAGCTTCTGTATTCATTATAATACTCCTTTTTTAAGAAATGATAGTAAGCACACAACTAAGGAAAGGGCGCTAGAGGGAATTGACTTCAATTATTACTGTCTGTTCTAAAGGTGTGCTTAAAAAAGTGTCGAGCTGATGTGGGCTTTGGTAATGTTAAAAATGATAGCTCTTGAAGTTATTAGTTGGTTGCACTAATTTTTTTAAAGTAAATTGGCCTGCATCATAATCAAATTCACAAATAGAACAGTTGGTGAAGAAAACACCTGGTGGAAATGTAATGCCTAATTCTAGACATAAGCCCCACATGGCCGCGCCATGACTAACCATCAAGATAACCCCGTCTTCTTTTTCCTTCACAACTTGTTTTTGCATTTCAACTTTAAGGCGTTTGCCTACTTGACGAATGTCTTCACCACCATAGGGAACCAATAAATCTTCAAAAGAGCTAGCACCCTCTCGATGTTTTGGTAGTAAATACTCGGGTTGAGCTTCAAAAGTACCAAAATTCATTTCCTTCAAACCTTTAAGCTGATAAACATTTTGGTCTACAATTAGTTTTGCCGTATCAGTTGCTCGCTCCTGAGTTGACGAATAAACCTTATCAAAAACAATATCTTCTTGTTCAAAATATGTTTTTGCAAGTAAGGCTTCTTTAATGCCAACTTCTGTTAAAGGTGAATCGCAGGCCCCTTGAACACGTCCTTGAGTATTAAAGAGAGTTTGCCCATGTCGCATCAGATAAAGTTTAGTCATTGTTAGTTACTCTTTCATTTTGTTATTTCCTATATGACCAAGAAAGAAATCACCCACGTCATTAACAATCATTGTTATGGCCATTACATATCATACTATTCCTTTTAAATCCTAGCTGAGATAAGGTTTTAAAAGTTGTGATAATTTGTCATAACCTAATACATTGAGGTGTAAGCCATCTTTGGTGTAATAATCATTTAAGGCATTTCTGTCATTTTTTAGGTGATTTGCAATTGGAATAAAAGTTATTCCAGGGATTGCTTCTAATTCACTATTAAGTTGGTCGATGGCATCATTTGACCGGACCTTGACAGTTTTGGAAAACATTTCTAAATCAGAAACCGGTAAAACCGAAATAAGATTTACCTCAGCATAGATATTATCAATCTTTAGTTTTGAAACGATATCAATCACTTTTTCTTTAATATCAGAAATGGAATGCCCAAGACCTAAATCATTTGTTCCGATTAATAAAAAAATTCGTTTAGCTTCTAAGTGGTAAAGATAATCTTCAAGGTGTTTTTCCAAGAAATAAGTATCAATTCCCGCAATTCCACGATTGTAGATTGTCTCATTGCGCCCAAAATATTTTTTAAGAGGGTAAAATTCAATAATGGAATCGCCAACAAAAATTGTGGCATCCTTATCAATATTTTGATTCCCTTTTTGATAGACTTGCAAGCGATTATTTTGATAATTTAAGAGTTCTTCTGTTACAACTTCAAGCATTTTTTGTCCTCGTTCTTTCTCAATAATTAGTATACCAAAAAGTCTTCAGACAAACAGGATTAATATATGATAATGTCGCTCTAATTGAGGTCTTGACCATTAGACGCAATCACTCTTTTGTACCAATAAAAGGAATCTTTAGGAGTGCGCTCTAAGCTTCCTTTACCTTCATCATCTTTATCAACATAAATAAAGCCGTATCGCTTGCGCATCTCACCAGTACCAGCAGAAACAATATCAATACAACCCCAGGTTGTGTAGGCAATAAGATCAACACCATTAGCTACCGCGTCGGACATGGCTTTGACATGAGTACGATGATAATCAATACGATAATTATCATGAATAGAACCGTCTTCCTCAACAGTATCGAAGGCACCCAAACCATTTTCAACAACCATCAAGGGAAGTTCATAGCGGTCGTAAATCTTTTCAAGATAGTATTGTAAACCTGTTGGATCTTGTGCCCAACCCCAATCAGAATACTCAAGGTACTCATTACGAGCTCCTGAAGAAAAATTACCTGCTACCTTATCTGTCACTTCATGAGTTGTCACATTGTTAGACATATAATATGAGAAAGTATAGAAATCTACTTTACCTTTTGCAAGAATTTCTAAATCATCTTCTGCCATCTCAAGTTCAACATGATGTTCTTTCCATAGCCGTTTAGCATAGGTTCCATATTTTCCTTTTGCTTGAACATCACCACAGTAATAAATGCCTTGTTCCCACTTATGCTCAGCCGCTAAAATATCAGCTGGATCACATGTTGCGGGATAGAAGGTGATGCCACAAATCATATTTCCAATCATATAATCTGGGTTAATTTGGTGCCCAATTTCAACAGCTTTAGCTGAGGCAAGAAATTGATGATGTAGGTGTTGGTAGGCATCCTGATATTCCTTATCATCAGCATTGCCACCAAACATATCTAAAAACATTACGGTGTTATTGATTTCATTAAAAGTTAACCAATAGTTTACTAATCCCTTATACTCTTTAAAAATAGTCTCAGCAAATTTAACATACAAATCTACTAATGCTCTATTCGTCCAGCCGCCATAGGTTTCTTCTAAATAAAGTGGGGTATCAAAGTGCCAGATAGAAACCAAAGGCTCAATACCATATTTATGGCATTCTTCGAAAACAGCACGATAAAAATCTAATCCTTCTTGATTAGGTTGAGTCTCATCTCCCTTTGGAAAAATACGTGCCCATGAAATTGATAGTCTGAAAATGCTATAACCCATTTCTGCAAATAATTTGATATCTTCTTTATATCGATGATAGAAATCAACAGCTTCATGATTAGGATAATAATGATCTTCTAAAACAGCAAACTTAGCACCTTCAGGTAAAACTGCTGTATGACCCATTGAAGGCATTTTGCCTGGTTTTCCATCCTTATCAATATATGTTGCATAACGCGGACTATTTACAGAACCACCCGTTGTAACATCTGTTTGAACTAATCCACGACCACCTTCATTGTAAGCACCCTCAGCTTGATTGGCAGCAATTGCACCGCCCCACATAAACCCTTTTGGAAATTGTGTATTTGTCATTGTTCTTCCTCTTTCATTTCTAATAGTTATAGTATAGGTTTTTTAAACATGTATTTCTTGTTCAATGATATGTATATATGATACTATCCTATGACATTGATCAAAACTGCCATTTCATAACTATTCAATTTTAGCCAATCCTCCAACCTTAACATCTCAATTGATAATTTTATCTAATGAAATATATGAATGCTTATCGTTTTTCTTTTGCAATAATCTGTTATAATACTATTATATGAATCTAAAAGGAATAAGCTCATGGTAAAAAACAGACAAACTATCCCTAAACTTTCGATGACTGAACAGAAACATCTTTTACCTTATAACTATTTTCAAACCCGTGTTGAAAATGGCCGGCCTGATATTCTTTTTCATTGGCATCCTGAATTGGAAATTAATTATATCTATGAAGGTACAGCACGATACCATATTGATTATGATTTTTTTAATAGCCAGGCTGGTGATATCGTTTTAATTAGACCAAATGGCATGCACTCAATACATCCAATAGCTAATCAAAAACACCTTATGGATACTTTTCAATTTCACTTAGAAATGATTGGTTCTACTATTATTGATCAGGTTAGTTTACGTTATCTTCAACCATTGCAAAATAGTGATTACAAATTTGTCTATTGTATTAAACCTGATATGCCGGGATACTCTGATATTAAATCCTGCTTATTTACCATTTTTAAACTCGCAAAAGAAGAAGGCAGACATTTTGAACTCCTTCTTAAATCAAAACTCCATGAATTTATTTATCTTCTTTTTTATTACCGCTATGTTCTTCGTAAAACGACAGATGATGTTTATCGAAAAAATGAAAAAATTAGGCAACTCATTGATTTTATCAACCACCATTATAATGAAAACCTGACAATTGAATTTTTAGCCGACTATATTGGTTATAGTAAAACCCATTTTATGTCTGTCTTTAAACAACATACTGGAAGCTCTTGTACTGAATTTCTGATTCAAGTAAGACTTAATAAAGCTTGTGAGTTATTAGCACATTCCACTAAACCTATTCTAGAAATTACTCATGATATTGGTTTTAATAACCTCTCTCATTTCAACAGGCAATTTAAACGGTATTTTTTTGTCACACCAAGTTACTATCGCAAACAGTATACTAAAACTAGAGAAAGCCAAAACCTGATTAATCCAGCAAAATCAGATCAAAAGTAACTCTAAAAATGAAAAAGAGCTCCTTATAAAAACAGTATTCAAAGGTTTCACTGCTTTATATAAGGAGCTCTTTTCATGTGCGTTATTTTTCTTAATAAATTGTTGTTAGCAGGTAATCACCAGATGCGATTTCTTTTTCTTGACTAACTAGAATATCTTCGAAAACTTCTGTATTAGTCACAATGACAGGTGTGATTACTGGTAAGCCAGCAGCTTTAATGGTTTGAATATCAAATTCTAACAGTTTTTGACCAGCTGCAACTTTTTCGCCAACCTTTACTAAAGCATTAAAGCCGTTTCCTCCTAAAGATACGGTATCCATACCAACATGGATTAACAAGTCTGCACCGTTTTCAGTTTTAAGACCAATGGCATGTTTTGTTGCAAAAACTAAGATCACTTCAGCATTTGTTGGAGCATAGATGATACCTTCACTTGGATTAATCGCAATCCCTTTCCCCATTGCACCAGATGCAAACACTTCATCCGGAACTTCTGCTAATGGTACTAATTGGCCAGACAGTGGACTAGCAATAATTTCTTGTTTAATGTCTTTAAGAGGCGTAATGTCACTTATTTCTTCAATTGCACTTGTAGCATCATCTCCTTCTTGACCACCATAAAGGTAAGGAACTGGTGCAATCATTTGTAGTGCAAAGGAAACTAGAATAGCTGCAAGAGTGAACGCCATCATAATAAACATCGGGGTCATACCATCTTTAGGACTAACGTAACCTGGATACATAAAGATTCCCAAGGCACCCATAGCATAGTTTTTCAAGTCGAAGAATGATAATCCTGCACCAATAAGACCAGATACCACACAAGAAATATAAAATGGAATTTTCATTGGTAAAGTAATGCCGTAAATTGCTGGCTCAGTTACCCCAAAGATTGAGGAAATAAAGGCTGGCATAGCAATCTCTTTAACTTTTTTCTCTTTTGTTTTAAGCATGATAGCTGCAAGAACACCTGTTTGGGTAAAGTTTGGTAATGCTGCTGCAAGAAGTATTGTTGACCAACCATTTTGTGAAAATTGTAATATTGCTAATGGTACAATAGCCCAATGAAGACCAAACATGACAAGAATCTGCCACAATGCTCCAAGTAAAATACCATAAAGGAGTGGACTAAAGCCCATAACTGAAGTAAATAAAGCTGATAGTAAGTCAGAGGCAAAATTAGCAATTGGACCAACTGCCAAGAATGTCAATGGAACAACAATTAGGAGTGTTGTAAAAGGAACCATAAAAACTTTAACAACGTCTGGAATAATGTTTTTCATGCTTTTTTCAACATGGGATGCAACCCAAACGGCTAATATAATTGGCATAACGGTTTGAAGGTAACTTCCTGCTGCAGGTAATTCAAATGGAATACCTAAAACATTAGCTAATTTTGCTTCTCTTAATGCAGTAAGAGTGCCTGGTAAGGTTGGATAAACCAAAGCCATAGCAATTCCCATAGCAGTGAATTCATTCATTTTAAACTTACGTGCTGCATTATAGGCTAATATAATTGGAAGAAATTGAAAAAAACCATCACCAGCTGTGTTTAAAATAACATATAAGGCACTGTTAGTAGCATTCCATCCTAATGATACTGATAAAATAGATACCAAACCTTTGATAATACCTGCTGCAGCAAGTGTGCCTAACATCGGTTGGAAAATTCCTGAAATTAAGTCTACAAAACGATCAAAAAGAGAGCCTTTAGGAGCATCACCTTCATCAATATTTAAAAGGCCTCCACCCGCAATCCCAGTAACACCTTGTACTGACTCATAAACATCAGGGACATGATTACCAATAACAACCTGATATTGCCCACCTGCTTTAACAACTGTTACTATACCATCTCTATTTTTAAGGTAATTATCATCGGCTTTTGCTTCATCTTTTAAATGAAAACGAAGACGAGTGACACAATGTTTAAGACCAATAATATTTTCTTTTCCACCCACGTGAGCAACAATATCTCTTGCCAACTCTGTGTAATCTTTTTTAGCCATCTTTTGGCTCCTTTCTTGAATCAGTCCATTTTGATAACTGATTTTGATTGGGTATCATGCCTTTCAGTATCTCAAATAGATGATTTGCTTTTCACTAGAAAATAGAAAAAACCTAAACAAATACCAAATAAAACTACAGCTGTGGCTACAGATTTATCTTGTATCTATTTAGGTTTTGCCTGCTTACCAGTAACAATCCTTTTGCTATGACATTATATTAACAGAAAAATCCAACAATTGCAAGCGCTTTTTTAGAAGTATAAGAAAAAAGCCGACTCTTGTCAGCTTAATTTTCTAGCCGTTGAATATGAATCGTCAAATAGACTTGTTCGTCCTTGCTCATTAGAAAATTGTAGGTAGACTCAACGTATGCTTTGATCTTTTCAGCACAACTAAAGGCTGATGGATAATTTAACTTCACTTGCTCATAAAGGAAACTGTCATTAGCTCCTTGCACTAAACCATTAACTACTCTCTGAGCAAAATATTGGATATGAGTCACAAACCTCGTATAGGTCAGACTATTGTCATCAGAAATAGTCCCATAATGAAAACGTACAATGTCTAAAATACCAGTAACGATTTTTGACATTTGTTGATTTTTTTCACTTGCTGTTATGTCTTTTTGAGCATTAATAAAATGTAAGGCAATTGAAGCAACCTCATCATTAGGTAAAGTCAAATCAAGTTTAGCTTTTATTAATTCCAACGCATCACGACCGACCTGAAATTCTTTTGGGAAAAACTTCCGAATTTCCCATGATAATGGGTTTGAAATGATTAGCCCTTCTTTGACACGTTCAAAAGTATAGTGTAAATGATCAGCTAAAGCAATATACAAAGCAATATCATAGGTATTATCCAAAACTTCTTGTCCGTGGTCAATAATAGCCCAAACCACTTCACTTTCTTGACTGGAAAGATTTTTGTAGACACTTGTCAATTCGATGGCAAGTTCAGAATCGTGTAAGACAAATCTTTTTTCAATCAGATCCTCATTTACCAAATTCCCTGGACGGGTTTGAAACCCTAATCCCTTGCCCATTAAAATTTCTTCATGGTTATCATTAATGACCTGAATAACATTGTTGTTATAAACTTTATCAATTTTCAATGTAATTGTCCTCTTTTATGTCATGGTTTGCATGATACCCTTTTGACAATCATAACAAAAATTTTCTGACAATACAATATTAACTTATTTCAGAAGCCATTAATTCTTGTCTTACACTTCCTAAATCCTGTTCGTTGGCAACCAGAAAAAGCGTAGCTCCTGCAATTAATTTTGTTTCTCCTGTTACAACTTCTGAATGTTTATGGTTGATTTGGGTGGTTATTAGGACATGTCTTGGCAAGTCTAAATCACAAACACGTTTGCCAGCAATCTTATCACTAACTGTTAACTCCATCAAGGTAGGCTGAATTAACTCTTTAGGACTGGTTAATGCCATTTTCTCTAAAATGGCTTCATAAATAGGTTGTCCCCCTAATAAATCCATAATCATATAAGCCATAAAGGTTACTACTGCTATTGGCATTAAAGGTTTTAAGTCACCAACCATCTCGGTAACCAAAATCATAGCTGTTAGCGGAGCTTTTGAGACAGCCGAGAAATAACCAGCCATTCCAAGAATGATGAATAAGGGTAAAAACTTATCTGACATGAAGCCAAGTGATGTTAAGCTTAAACCAAATAAGTATCCCGATAAAGAGCCTAAAGTCAAAATAGGAAGGAAAATACCTCCTGGCAAGCCACTACCATAGCTCAACATACTCACCATAAAACGCACCAATAAAAATAGCAAAACGATGTAAAGGGAAGTCTGGCTAGTTGATAACGATAATATTAAATGGTGGCCACCACCTAGAAGGTTTGGTGAATAATAGCCAAGAAGAAGAATAAAAGGCAAAACAAGAAGGCTGTGAAAATGAGAGGGTAAGCCTGTCATTTGACCCAAAACCTTAAAAACGGTTTTCAAAGATAAGAGAACCCATTCATAGATAAAGCCTAAAAATCCAAGGACTATTCCTAAAACAATCAAAAGGCCATACTGCCCTAAAGGTAAGAAAGGGACAGCTTTTGGCATTTGCAAAATAGGTTTTAAGCCAAAAATATTAAGGGAAATAAAATTGGCAACTAAACTAGCCACAAGTGCTGTAATCCAAACCAGCCGTGAGAAATGATGGTAAATCTCTTCAACAACAAATAACAAGCCAGCAATAGGGGCATTAAAGGCTGCAGAAAGCCCTGCTGCTGCACCACTTGCAATTAGAACTCGACGTTCTAGGGCTGATGAGTTAAGACCTTTTGCTATCCCTTTGGCTGACATAGCACCTAATTGAATGGATGGCCCTTCGCGGCCTAGCAAAAATCCCATAGAAATAGATAATAATCCAGCTAAGAATTTTTTCCATAGCACTCCCCACCAATTTGGTGATAGTAAACCTTTTAATTCTCCTTCAACATGGGGAATACCAGAGCCTTTGATATCTGGTTCTGACTTTATTAAAAGGCCAACAAGTAATAAGGAAGATAGACTTAGTAGAGCAATTCCAATTAAAATCAGTGGATTTGAGTGCGACAAATTGTAATAGTGGGTAATTGCTTCTGAAAACAGTTCAATCAGAAGCCTAAAAAGACTAACGACAACCCCAGCAACAATACCTACTAGGATTCCTCGCCAGACATAAGCAGTAATTGAATTTCGTGAAAAATGATATTCTTTTCGTTGATTTTCCATTTGGTCCTCACTTTCAAAAAAGAAACGCTATACCCATTGTATCAAAAACTAGAACTGGTTTCTAGAAAAGAATAAAAAGGGGCTGGGCAAAAAGTCGAAATCTCATTGATTTTTTCAAATTTCCGAAATAAGAAACCGCATGAAATCAACGTTTGTAAACGAAAGATTTCATGCGGTTTTGTTTATATTAGGCTTTTTGCCCAGCCCCTTTAAAAGTTTATTTTTCTATCTTTTTTCGAGATGGTAAAAGCCATGCGGCTGAAATGCTCAAGAAAGAAAGTAACATATATTTTAGTTGTGAGAATTCACCCGCCATTGGTAACTCTTTTTGGCTATTTCCAGATTTACCAGTAGCTAATTGGGATGCTAATGCATTACCTTTAGTGAATTGATTTGAAGGACTAACACTTGTATTTGAAGCCCAATCCTTTTCTTGATGGATAAGTGCCTTATCGACAATCATTTTTTCTGATTGTGATGCAGTGGTAACTTTTGCTTTTAGCGTCATCAGTTGGTATTTACCATCTTTTTCCAGTCGAAGCATCATTTCATTATGTTTAAATTTCAACATTTGAATACTATAACCAGGAGCATAGTTTGCTAAAGCTTGAATGGCGTTTTCAGCTGACTGCATTTGACTCATATCAAAGTCTTTGAACTGTTCATCTGCCTGCAAGTCGTTTTTAAGCAAATAAGGCGCAAGTTCTTCTTCCGCAGCAAGATGGCTCTCATCAGAATCAAAGGATGCACCTCTAGCACTTGGATCAATTTTCACTTGGAAAAGATAAGTTTTTGTGTTTTTCAAGTGGTCCCAGACTTCAATTTTAACATATTCTCCATCAACCACTGTTTTTTCATAGAACCAGTCTTTTTGATTTTGGTGGAAATAATCATCGTATTCACCAAGTTTTAAGGTGCTATCAATCATGTCATCATTAATAAAAAGTTTCCAACCATCTAAAGCGTCACGAATAGTGCCTTTTAATTGTAATTGGTCAGTTGGGATTGTTATCACTCCAACAACCTCATCTTCATAGTCTTCAGAATCAACCCAGTCATCACCTTTAAATGCAATATTCCTATTTTTAAAACTTAGTCTAGGAGCTTCAGTATCCAGTTTAACGGCATAGCCTTTATTAAAGATTAATTCATTATTATAATAGGTTTTAACATTGATAATGTTTGACCCTTGATAAATTGGGATATCAATTTTATAATAGTGCTCTTGTTCAAACAGTTCAGGTTTGTAAGCAATGCTAGTCTGATAGGTGACATCAGTGAAGTCTTTTTGATGCTGATTATTATAAAGGGCATTGGTATTTGTTACTAAAAGGCGTTGGCCCTCTTTAAGGTGGATGTAATAAGTACGGTAACGTTGCCCGCTTTCATCATCTTCACTTCCTAAATCACTACTTCTGTTTCCTTCAACATACCCTAATGTGAATTTATCATCGTGAATA
The DNA here is from genome assembly GCF_030732225.1 of Streptococcus iniae. Lineage (NCBI taxonomy): Bacteria > Bacillati > Bacillota > Bacilli > Lactobacillales > Streptococcaceae > Streptococcus > Streptococcus iniae. The sequence goes on from NZ_CP132230.1 coordinate 1,128,414, forward strand.
TCAGCTCCATTTTCAAAAGTTTTTGAGTCTTCATTTTTATCATCTAAGGCATCATCATCGTCTTCTTGGTCATCTGCATCTGAAGTCTCCTCTTTTGAGTCCTCCTTAGCATCACCATCTTGAATAGCATTAACAGCTTCGACTGATGTGTCATCGTCTTCGTCTTCTTCATCCCAATCATCTATGTCATCATCAGGATCTTCTGAATACAACTCAAAACCATTGTTGTTGGCTAAACGTTTTAAAGATTTTTTTGAGATGTCCTGTGGTCCAAATAAAGACTCTTCAGAGGAAACTGTAGACTCTTTAGCAAAATCGTAAATAATATAATTATCAGCATAATCAATTGCTCTTAATTCTAAACCGCCTTTGTCAAAAGAAGAAATATCAAGGCGATAAAGACCATCCTGATCAGCAACTAGTTTTTTAATTTCTGTACGATTTTTATAAAGGGCAACATCTTTTAGGTGTTTGTCTTTAATATCAAAAGTATACTCACTTGTCGTTTTATGTGTTAGGATTAAATCGGGTTTGGTGTTATCAACTTTGAAAGGAATATACATCTCTTGCCAAGCTCTCGTCTCATCCAATCTGGCCTTGACCTTGATAAAATAATCCCCTTCATCTACAAAGTGCTTTTTGTTTGTTATGGAATCGTACACACTGCCATCCCATTCTAAATCAGGGTCGTATTCACCAAACATCAATCCATAACGGTCAGGGTACTCACGAAAGGCACTTTCCATATATTTCGGATAATAATGCCCTGTTTTAAGGACTTTTACGGACTTGTTCTTATTAGTGTCTACAATTTCTACCTTATAATCTTTAGCGTGGCGCATAAACATTAAACGTAGTTTCATCTTGGCGTGGCTTGCAACCCCACCTTTTGTTTGCATGACATAATGTTTAGGATCAGATTCTAAATAATCATTATCTGCTTTCCACTTGTCGTAATCAACTCCCCAAGGAACAAAGTCAAATTTATCCTCACCTAATGGATAGCCTCTAACAATGCCTGTCATTTTGGTTTTACTACCTTCTTGCCAGGAAACGGGATCAACGATTTTTTCATTGTTCCAATCTCCATAGAAACCAAGATATGGAATGCTCAAGTCTGCTTGTTCTTTGCTTAGTGCTTTAAATTTTATAAACCCTTCAACGAATTCATGAAGCTGTGCCTGCCCAACATTAAGTTTAACAGGAATAATCATCTCACTGTGAGGCGCAATGCTAATATGGCTTGCCAATTGCAGATTAGCCCCGTCGATGGCGCGTGAATGCACTGATTTGATGTTTAAGGTTTTATCATAGTGCTTACGGGTATTATCATAGCTAATCTTGCCTAGAACAGTTCCAGGATCAATTTCAAATTGCTGACTTTTATCCGACAAATTACGAATAACAATGTTAAAATGTTTTTCTTTATCTGTAAAATCTTTGAGGTTAAGCACACCTTTATTGTCTTCTGCAGAAATAAAAACTTTCGTTTTTAAAGCTTTTTCAAGATCAATAGCACCTGCTCCTTGACGTCTTGGAGAGTAGGCTAAAATAGGTTTTCCATTTGGAACAGTATAATCCTTAAGGACATTGGCTGTATTTTGTAAAAGAAGTTTATTAAGTTGTGCTAATTCAATAGCTTTAAAGGACTTATTCCATGCTTTTTGATAGTCTTTTGTTAATGGTAGCAAAAGAGCACTTGCTCCTGCAGCATGAGGAGCAGCCATGGAAGTCCCACTATCATTGAAATAACTATTGTCATTTCCTGTCGAATAGACATTTTCACCAGGTGCAACTAAATCAGGTTTTAACTCAAGACTAGGTGATGTTCCCCAAGTGCTAAACCCTGAAATACCTGGGTGATCAAAAACTTTTGTAAGAATTGGTTTTGTTTTAAAATCAAGCTTTTGTGAGGGTTTAGGATGTTTTTTTAAATAGTCTTTGAGTTTTTGACCATCATTCTCAGATAAGCTAATTGCCCAAACATTTTTAAAGAGTCCCTCTTTATCAACTAAGAGTGTACTTCTTACCTCAGGAAGACTTTGGTAATTGCCGTAAGTATATGTCCCTGGTGCATTAATTAATATGACACCTTTGGCATTTTTTCGGACCAGTTGATCCACCTGAGGGAAAAAATAATCGGCTGTCCTACGAACAAGCACCACTTTACCACTCAAATCTGAAACATTAGGCGTTTCATCGTAGTCAATAATGGCATGTTCAAAACTTTTTTCCTCCACATGTTCTTGATCAAAAAGATAATAGTTATTCCAGTTAATATTTTCATAAGCTAAATCAAGCCCCCCAATATGAAGATGAGGCAAATACGTATGGGTATCATAATAAGACCCCACCCCAATAACATAGGGATTTGATGAGACTGATAAGGTCGTTGAGGTATCTGTTTGAGGGAATTTTTCATCAACAAGGCGATCAAAAGAATTGGTCATTGATGACGTTCCATAATTTGCCATTGATGCTGCAATGATGACATTTTTCTTTCTGGCATTTCGGATGACTTCTGCCCACAAGTCATCCTTGCGACCAGTTCCTAACTCCCCGATGCTCAAACTAATAACATCAGCACCGCGTTTAATGGCATCCTCCATTGCAATGAACTGGTTGCTTTCTTGGTAGCCCTCACTGTTATCCTTGCTCCAAGTTCTATATGCTAAAAGTTGAGCATTAGGGGCTAATCCCTTGAAGCCCTTTTTAGAATTTCCCACAAGAACACCTGCAATATGCATACCGTGTTCTGTTTGAGGGTCTTTAATGCTATCATCACCACTCATAAAGTCAAAAACGTAAGGAATTTTATCACTGATTCCATTGTTGTCTTTGGCTATTTTTAAATGATTTTTGATAACATCATCGTCTAATTTTAAAGCCTCGTGATCTGGGTCAATTCCAGAGTCAACCGAGGCAATCACAACCCCTCTACCATCAAGTTTTTCTGATGTCTCTACCTTATATTTCCCTTCATGAATTGCTTTTGCTTGGTCAATTAGGGATATACTTGGTAAAGTGTCAGTATCTGCTTGCCAAGTTTCAGGGCTAATAGGGCTTGATTCTTTTGGTATTTCTTCAGATTTTGCTACAGGTGATGCTTTTTCTAGTGTCTCATTTTCCTGATCAAGCTTAGTAACCTCCTTTTCAGGTGATTGCTTAGTTACTTCTGTACCAGCTTTAACAGGTGATTCACTGTCTGCTAAAACCGTTTGCCCATTTTGTGCTAATGAAGCCAGTAAAACAATTAAAGCTGATTGTAAAATAAGTTTTGGTTTGTGATTCCTTTTATCCAAATGATTCTCCTTTATATAATAATGATTAAGTTAGCGTGCAAGTCCTTTCTAAATTAGATTTGACTAGACGAGTCAAAATTAAGCATGCTTAATTTTTATTATACTCATTATTTCTTATTTTTCAATCGTTTTTTAGGCTTATTTTATATTTTTATTAAGTTAACTTAAAAAAGAGCTTTCGCCCTTTTTCTTTTTATTTGACTGCATCTCTTACAGAAGCTGCTACAATTTCTGCTACCCCTTCTTGAAATGCCCCTGGCATGATATGGGTTGTTGATAATTCTTCTGGTGCTACTAAACTTGCAATACCTTTTGCTGCTGCAATTTGCATCTCAATGGTGATTGATTTTGCTTGGGCATCCAAGGCACCTCTGAAAATTCCCGGAAATGCAAGCACATTGTTAATCTGATTTGGGAAATCACTTCTACCTGTTCCGACGATGTAGGCACCTGCTGCAAGGGCTTCATCTGGATAAATTTCTGGTACTGGATTTGCCATAGCAAAGATAATTGGTTTTTCAGCCATTTTACCAATCCACTCAGCTTTTAAAGCTCCCGGAGCTGAAACGCCAATAAAGATATCTGCACCTTCTAGAGCATCCGATAAGCTTCCTGATAGAAAATCACGGTTGGTTACTTTTGAAATCGCTAAGTGATGGTCTTGAAGTTTATCTCCTTCTTTTTCGTTAATAATACCAAACTTATCAACTACAGTCACATTTTTAGCACCTGCAGCAAGTAACTTCTTAGTGATAGATAAGCCAGCTGAACCACCACCATTAACAACTATTTTAACCTGATCAATGTTCTTTTCAATCAATTTTAAACTATTGAAGACAGCTGCTAGAACAACAATTGCTGTACCATGTTGGTCGTCATGGAAAACCGGAATATCACACTCCTTAATTAAACGTTCTTCAATTTCAAAGCAACGAGGTGCACTGATGTCTTCTAAGTTGATACCACCAAATGTTGGTGAAATGGCTTTTACAATTGCAATGATCTCATCAGTATCCTTTGTGTCTAAAACAATAGGAACTGCATCAACACCAGCAAATGCTTTAAATAGTGCAGCTTTTCCTTCCATAACAGGCATTGCAGCAACAGGTCCGATATCTCCTAATCCTAATACTGCCGTTCCATCACTAACAACAGCTACTGTATTTTTCTTAGTCGTTAATTCATAACCTAATTTTGGGTCATTGGCTATTGCAGATGAAACACTTGCAACTCCTGGTGTATAGGCGATGCTTAAATCCTCCTTATTTGCAATTTCAATTTTAGGGATTACTTCTAATTTTCCCCCTGCTTTACGTGCCTGTTCAATAGCAAGTTTTCCTAGATCTTTTGTCATCTCTTTACCTCATTTTCTATTTTTAATGCCATAATAGTCTTAAAATTGCTGTCATGGTAATAACGGTTATTGCGCCACCTAAACGTGTTGCGACTTGTGCAAAAGGCATTAAGTTCATTCGGTCTGCTGTGCTTAAAATAGCAACATCCCCAGTACCTCCCATACCACTTTGACAAGCAGAAATAATACCTGCTTCTACTGGATTCATATTTAAAAATCTCGAAATAAAGAAACCAACAGAAATGACCGTAAAGACTACACTAATAACCACAACAAAATACTGCCAGCTAAGGGTTGCAACAACATCTTTTAAAGGAATGTACAATAACCCCAGTCCAGCCATCAAAGGAAAGGTGAAGTTGCCAGAAATAAATTTATATAACTGCTTGGCACCATTTTGAGTTTCTTTTGGAATTACATTTAGGTATTTTAAGAATGCTGCTAGTACAATCATTAATACTGGCCCAGGAAAACCTGTCAGGTGTTGCAATAATCCACCGGCAATAAAAAGTGAACAAGCCGTTAAAACACCCCCACCCATTAATTTAACATCCAATTCACCGGAATTATCTTTAAGGGCATCTGCCATATCTTCACTATTTCCTACTTTAACCAATTGGCCTTGTCCAGAATATTGCGGATGTTTTTCACCAAAGCGACTTAGTAGCGCTGTGCACATTATCGCAAAAAAATTACCAATAATTGTTGCTGGAATCAATTGAGCAACCAATTGTTCACTGCCAACACCAGTTATGGAACTATAACCAAGCGATAGCGGAAGTATCCCTTCACCAATTCCACCTGCTAACACAGGGGTTACAATATAAAATAAGGTATGTTGCCATTTTAAACCTAAAATCACTCCTACTAAGGTACCTACTGCCATGGCTGATACCATACCAATCAACATGGGAATAATCATCCTAAACAAGCCTTGGATTAAAATTTTCCGATGCATGCCCAAGATACTCCCACAAACTAAGCAAGCAATGTAGAAATAAAGAAAATTCGCTTCTTTCATTAAACTGTTAGCAGCTGATAGGACATTTGGATTAAACAGGTTAAAGAATACTAAAATTGATGGAATCAACAAGGACATTATAGCTGGTCCACCAAAATTCTTTAAAACTGGGATATTTGCTCCAACCGTTCCTAAAAGCCAGCCAAGCGTTAAGATAACAGCAAAACCTCCCAACATATTGACCGGTAATTTTTGCAAATAAGCTGTGATGCAAATTAAAGAAGCCAAAACAAGATAGACCGGTAAGGGAACTGAACCGACTCTGAAATCCTTGAATCGCCTTTCTTCTTTTTTACTTAGTGTTTCCATGAAACAACCTCCTTTATTAATAAATTCAGTATAGAAAAATTTTGGTAATGTGGCTAGAATATTTAAATTCTTTAATTACTTTAACTAATTCAACTTTTTTAATTAATTTAAACTAGCAAGCTCTTATTTTTCTATGATATACTCAAATAAAGGAGAATTTATGCGAAAAAAACGATCACTCTGGGCAAGTCTCTCCTTAATACTCATTACAATGATTGCTGTAACAACTTCTATTTTCTATGGCATCATGATAAGAGAGACCTATCATTCTATTAAATCACAAGAAATTCATCTCTTAACTTCTACTGGTAAAATGCTTGCAAGCAACCAACTCATTAGTGATAATTTGCGTGCTGATAAAGCTGATCAAACCATCATCAACTACAGTAATACCATTGCTAAAACCTTTCATTTGGATTATGTTGTTGTCATGAATATGCAAGGAATCAGACTAACCCATCCTAATCCTCAAAAAATCGGTAAACCTTTCCAAGGTGGCGATGAAAAAGAAGCTTTAGAAGGTAAAACAGTACTTTCAACAGCTAAAGGAAGTCTTGGAAAATCCTTACGTTACTTAGTTCCAGTTTATAATCATAAGCGTCAAATTGGTGTTGTAGCCGTCGGAATTAAACTAACAACAATAAATGATGTTGCCTTAAAGTCTAAGAAGAACTATACTATAGCCTTAGTCATCTCTATTGTGATTAGTCTTTTTGCTACTACGCTTATCTCACTGCACCTCAAAAAACAACTTCATAACCTAGAACCAAGTGAAATTTATCAACTTTTAGAAGAACGAGATGCTATGTTAGATCAAATGGACGCTTCTGTTTTTATTATCACTAAATCACATACCATTCACCAGTATAATCAAGCCGCTAAAGAATTAGTTCTTAAACATCTTCCCCAAAAGACTGTCTTAGGTGTTAAAATAGAAGACCTTATTCCAGCTTTTTCAAAAATTGATTTTAGCAAAAACAATGAGCAACTCTTACGTTTTTGCGAAGAGGATTTTCTTATTTCCATCTCTCCTATTAATGTCAAAGGTGAGTTGCGTGGCTATATTATTTTCTTACGGCATGCCATTGATTCCATTTATCTATTGGACCAATTAGCTTACTCAACAACTTACGCTTCTGCACTGCAGGCCCAAACACATACATTTATGAATCGTCTCCATGTTATATATGGTTTGGTTGATATTGCTTATTACGACCAATTAAAAATCTATTTAGATTCCCTTTTACAACCTGAAAACGAGATCATCAATAGCCTTTCGGTGCTCATTAAAGAGCCACTACTAGCAAGTTTTCTCATTGGAGAACAAGAAAAATTCAAAGAGTTGGCTGTTACTATTAATTATCATATTATGCGTGAAATCCCTGCTTCACAATCTAAAAATGATCTCAACCATTGTCTTATTTTCTGCCGTTTTATTGATACCCATCTTTTAAATCATTTCAAGCCTGAAACGGTTACTGTTAGCATGGACTATCAAGTCGAAAAACTGATTATAAGATACACCATATTAGATTCTAATATGTCAAAAATGGACCTGGAAACTATTTTTAAGATGCATTATTTCCAACAGTTATTAGAAGATACAAACTCAAAATATTATCCCGACACCAGTCAAAAGACTTTGAGTTTTACCATCACAACACCTTATAATGGAGGATAAAATGAATGTACTGATCATAGAAGATGACCCAATGGTTGACTTTATTCATCGAAATTACCTTGAAAAACTAGAGCAATGTGACTTGATTATCTCTAGTAACAGCATTTCAGATGCAAAAGAAAAATTAGAACACTTCAAGATTGACTTAGTCTTACTTGATATTCACATTGCTGACGGTAACGGACTTGAACTGTTGGAATATTTGCGATCTATTCATCATGACAGTGAAGTTATCATTATTTCAGCAGCTAATGATAGTAGTGTCATTAAGTCTGGACTACATTTGGGGGTTATAGATTATTTAATTAAACCATTTACTTTCGATCGCTTTCAAGAAAGCATCAATCGTTTTGTACTACAAAAATCCCACTTCACACAAGGAAAACTCAATCAAAAAAGTATTGATTCTTTGACAAGTAAACAGCATGTGACAGAAAAAACTGATGGAAATTTTCTTGACAAAGGGCTTTCTCAGTCGACACTTGAACTGATTAAAAAAACAATTGCAAGTTTTAATGAGTCCTTTACCATCCCAGAGCTCGCCGAAAAATCTCAATTGTCCCACGTCTCAGTCAGAAAATATGCGGCCTATTTAGAAGAATGTAACTTATTAGAAAGTCGACAGATTTATACAAAAGTTGGCCGGCCCTACCGCATTTACTTCAAAAAATAGGCATATCTATCGCTTGAAATGAGCGTGTGACACCAAAAGGTTAATTTTTAGTGCCTAATCAATTTTTGTCTATTGCGCATTTTTGATGCCTAAGGTCTCCATAATGAGCATTTTGATTTGGCTGCATTCTTCATCTTGATGCAAGATAACTTCGTTTCTAATGAAAATGAATTGGCTTTTTTGATCATAATAAAACACTCCTGTTTCTAGTTTACTAGAATTCTTCAGGAGTGTTTTTCTTGTGTCTCATTTGATGGATGCAGTGTCATTTGAGCTCTTTTTTCTTAGTTATCATTTTCGGTACATTTTAAATTGTAAGTAAAGGTCATTATAATAACCCAACCAATATTGGCCAAGATTGTCGTAAACTTCTAATTTATTGATGATTTGTTGACTTGGATAAAAGGCCTTGTCATTTTTAATGTCATCAGGTAAAAGTTCTTTGGCTTTATTATTAGGTGTTGCATAACCAATATACTCTGCATTTTGCGCTGCGTTTTTAGGGTCTAACATAAAGTTTATAAAAGCATAGGCTTCTTTTTCATGCTTCATGGTTTTTGGAAAAACAAAATTATCAAACCATAAGTTTGATCCTTCTTCTGGTACTACATAATGAAGGTTTTTATTACTATCAAGCATCTCACTAGCTTCACCAGAGAAAGTGACACCAATAGCTGCATCTCCTTGGATCATGTAACCTTTCATCTCATCAGCAACAATGGCCTTAATGTTCGGTGTCAAGTCTTGCAGATGCTCTTTGACCTGCCCTAATTCTTGTTTGTTCTTAGAATTAAGACTGTAACCAAAGGTATTCAAGCCAAGTCCCATGACCTCCCGTGCCCCATCAATTAACATGATATTATTACGATACTCAGGACGCCACAAATCTTCCCAATGTTTTGGAGTACTTTCAACCATTTTATCATTATAGACAATACCAACAGTACCCCAGAAGTAAGGAATCGAATAATCATTTTTAGGGTCAAAACTCTTAGCCAAAAATTCATGACCAATGTTCTCCATTCCCTTAAGTTTGCTCTTATCCAATTTGACCAAAAGATTTTCTTTAATCATCTTATCAATGGTGTAATCACTTGGTACAGCAATATCGTATGTGGTACCACCTTGCTTGATTTTAGTATACATGGCCTCGTTAGAATCAAAGGTTTCATACTGAACTTGAATCCCAGTTTGCTTGGTAAATTTCAAAAGCAAAGCAGGGTCAATGTAATCCCCCCAGTTATAAATAACAAGTTTATCCGACTGTTTACCTGATCCCGATTGTTTTTCTAGGAAAAAGGCTAGTCCAGAGAGGATGATAATGATAGCAAGAACACCTGCTACGAATGAATAGAGTTTACGCATTCTTATCCTCCTTGTCTTTTGAAATATAATAGTAACCAATCACTAAAAGAATAGAAAAGAGAAAAACAACTGTCGATAGGGCATTAATATCTAAGGAAATTCCTTGTCGAGCCCGTGAGTATATCTCAACAGAGAGGGTTGTAAAGCCATTACCAGTTAAAAAGAAGGTCACAGCAAAGTCATCTAGTGAGTATGTGAATGCCATAAAATAACCCGCGATAATTCCAGGAGTCAAATAAGGCAACATCACTTCTTTTAACATTTGAAATTGACTTGCTCCTAAATCAAAAGCTGCATTAATCATATCTTGATTCATTTCTTTTAGTCTTGGTAAAACCATGAGCACAACAATAGGAATTGAAAAGGCAATATGACTTAAAAGTACTGACCCCATTCCCAGTTGAAACTTAAGTGTTGTAAAAAGAATCAAAAAAGAGGCTCCGATCATAACATCAGGAGAAACTAAAAGGACATTGTTCGTTGAAAGCAGGCTATTTTGATATTTTTTACGCATATCGTGAATGAAAATTGCCCCAAAGGTGCCAATAAAAGTGGCTACTAAGGCACTTAGAAAAGCTAGCACAAAAGTTTGTAAAAGAATGGCCATTAAGCGACTATCTTCAAACATTGTCTTATAGTTTTCCAATGTCCAACCTGTAAAACCGTTCATATCTCCTCCTTTATTAAAGGAGAAGAAAATCAAATAAAAGATGGGCACATAGAGTAAGACAAAGGTAAAAGCTAGGTAAATTTTTGCAAATTTTTTCATTTACTTCTCTCCTTTGTAAACCACATAATAGCTAGCATGGCTAAAATCAGAATGACACCAATGGTTGACCCCATTCCCCAGTTTTGCGTTGTCAAGAAATGTTGTTCAATAGCAGTTCCCAAAGTAATTACTCGATTTCCACCAATCAATCTAGTCAACATGAAAAGACTCAAACTTGGTATAAAAACAGATTGCACACCAGCTCGAACACCATTCATAGACAAAGGGAAAATCACTTTTGCAAAGGTTTGAGTCTCGCTTGCTCCCAAATCACGACTAGCATTAATGACATTATCATCAATATCATCCAAAGCATTACAAATTGGCAAAATCATGAAAGGTAACTCAATATAGGAAGCTACAAAAATAAACGAAAAGTCTGTAAATAAGATTTGTTGTGGGCCAACTCCAATGAATTCTAAAAAGGCATTAATACCACCTTGCTGGCCAAAAATTCCCATAAAAGCGTAAGCCTTCAGTAACAAATTTACCCAAGTAGGTAAAATGATTAGCATTAGCCATAATTGCTTATGCTTTAGTTTTGTCAAAAAGAAAGCCGCTGGGTAAGATATCAATAAGGTCACAAGCGTGATAAGACCTGCATAGAAAATTGAATTGAAACTCATTCTAATGTAGGTCCATGAGCTAAAGAAAGTTCGGTAGTTAGCTAAAGTGAAATGACCTTGAATATCAAAGAAAGATTTGTAAATTAAAAGAGCAACTGGAGCAAGCACAAAAAGCAATATCCATAAAAAATAAGGAACAGAATAGAGCTTAGAGGTTTTCTTCATTTCTCTCCTCCTCAATGGCGTTAATCAAGCCATCTTCTTGTTCTTCTGTTTCGACATACTCTTCAATACGGGCATCAAATTCTTCTTCAGTTTCATTAAGTCTCATGATATGAAGGTCTTCTGGTGTGAAATCTAAACCAATAATTTCCCCTTCAATTGCCTTACGTGTTGAATGAATCATCCATTCATTATCATGATCGTCATATGCAATAATTTCATAGTGAACGCCACGGAATAATTGGGTATCTACTTTAACTTGCAATTTACCTTCTTCAGGCAATGTGATTTGGAGATCTTCTGGACGAATGACAATTTCAACAGGTTCGTTAGGTTTCATACCACCATCTACTGACTCAAAACGCTTGCCATCAAAAGAAACCAAGTAGTCCTCAATCATTGTCCCATTAATAATGTTAGACTCGCCGATAAAGGTTGCTACAAAATGGTTTATGGGTTCATCGTAAATGTCAACTGGCGTTCCAGATTGTACAATCTCTCCGTCGTTCATGACGAAAATCCAGTCACTCATAGCAAGGGCTTCTTCTTGATCATGGGTAACAAAAACAAAAGTAATCCCTAGGCGTTGTTGCAATTCACGTAACTCATATTGCATTTCTGTGCGCAATTTAAGGTCTAATGCCGAAAGAGGTTCATCTAATAAGACTACGCGAGGCTGATTAATAATAGCACGCGCAATAGCAACACGTTGTCTTTGACCACCAGATAATTTCTGAATAGGGCGTTTGTCATAACCTTCTAGTTGAACCATTTTAAGAGTTTCTTGAACACGTTTAGCAATTTCCTTTTTAGGCAGGTTTTTCAACTTCAAGGCAAAGGCAACATTGTCAAAAACATTCATATGCGGAAAGAGGGCATAGTTTTGGAAAACAGTGTGAACATCACGCTTGCTGATTGGCACATCATTAATTCTTTGGCCATCCAAATAAATATCGCCGCTACTTGCTTCTAACAGTCCAGCAATTAAATTCAAAATGGTGGATTTTCCAGATCCTGAAGCACCAAGCAAGGTGTAAAACTTGCCTTCTTCAAGTTCGAAATTAATATTTTTTAAAACTTGGGTTCCATTGTCTTCAAATGTTTTTGAAACATTATTAAATGTGATAATTGGTTTAGTCAATTGTCATAAATCCTCCATGACACTTTCATTTTTATTAATTAAGGTAATCTCCGATAATACGAACTTCAGGTTCAAGACTTATTCCAGAAGTTTTTTCAACACTTTTAATCACATGTGCAATTAAATTTTCATAATCTTGAGCCGTTCCATTATCAACATTAACCATAAAACCAGCATGTTTCTCAGGAACTTCAACACCACCAATACGATAGCCTTTTAAATCTGCTTCCATGATTAATTGACCAGCAAAATGCCCTGGTGGTCTTTTGAAAACAGAACCACAAGATGGGTATTCCAAAGGTTGCTTAAGCTGTCTAAGGTGATTCAGTTGATTCATTTCTTGTGTAATCTGCTCATGATTTCCTGGCTTCAAGGCAAACTTTGCAGAAACAACGATATCACCACTTTGTTGAATGCTAGATTGACGATAACCAAATGCCATCTCTCTTGCAGAAATGGTTTTAATCTCGCCTTTTGGGGTTAACACTTTAGCTGATAAAAAGATATGAGCAATCTCTCCACCATAGGCTCCTGCATTCATGAAGATGGCACCACCAACACTTCCAGGAATACCACAAGCAAATTCAAAACCAGTCAAACTATGAAAACGAGCTATTTTAGTGGTTTCAATTAAATTAGCACCTGCTTCAGCTTCAATGGTATAACCATCAACGGTAACAGTATTTAACTTGTTAAACATAATAACAAAGCCACGAATCCCACCATCACGAACAATAAGATTACTAGCATTACCAAGAACAAGCCAAGGGATATTATTGGTGTTGGCATAGGTTACAATACGGGCTAATTCATAGCGGTTGCGGGGAAAGGCAAGATAGTCTGCAGGACCACCGACTTTCGTATAGGTATAATTTTTTAAAGGTTCATCAATCCGGATATCAATTCCATCAAGTTCATTTATAGTCATAAGCATCTTTCCAAATCATTACTAGTCAATTTTTGACTCAATTTAATCAAAAAAAATTGGCACAAGGCCAATAATATTATATCAAAATTTATTAAAAATAACGATATTTTTTTCCATCAGTTTGAGGAATTTTTTGACTTGTAATTTCTCAAAGTAAGTTCCACTTAGGGTTAGAAACCGGAAGTTAGTGTGAGAAGGATTTTTATGGTGGAATTAAGTCTGAGACGTTTGAGTTAGAAATGAGAATATCTATCTTGACAAAACATAAACACTTAACCCTCTCAGACCGTAACGACGTCCAATCAGGTTTGGATAGAGGAGAAACCTTTAAATCCATTGGACTAAAACTCCAGAAAGACCCTACTACAATCGCTAAGGAAGTCAAACGAAATAAGCAATTCAGAGATGGTTCTAAGAACTGTCTAGATTGTCCCCTCTTGAAAAAAGCTCCCTATGTTTGTAATGGGTGCCCAAAAAGGAGAATCAACTGCGGTTACAAGAAAATCTTCTATTATGCTAAGCAAGCTCAGAAAAACTACGAACAACTCCTTGTCCAAGCCAGAGAAGGTACTCCACTTAATAAAGAAACCTTTTGGGAGATGGACAAGGTAGTTTCTAAAGGAGTCAAAAAGGGACAGCGTATCTATCACATCCTCAAAACAAATAAGCTTGATGTCAGTTCTTCAACTGTTTATCGCCATATCAAGAAAGGCTACTTATCTATCGCACCTATCGATCTGCCTAGAGCTGTGAAGTTCAAGCAAAGACGTAAAATGACGCTTCCTCCTATTCCCAAAGCCAACAAAGAAGGGAGACGTTACGAGGACTTCTTAGACTACATGAACCAGACAGAACTCAGCTCCTGGCTTGAGATGGATACAGTCATTGGACGGGTTGGAGGAAAGGTTCTTCTGACTTTCAATGTCTCCTTTTGTAACTTCATCTTTGCCAAACTGATGGACTCTAAAACAGCTATTGAGACAGCTAAACACATCCAAGCCATTAAGAGGACACTCTATGACAATCATGTGGACTTCTTTGAGTTATTTCCAGTCATCCTAACAGATAACGGGGGAGAATTCGCTAGAGTAGATGAAATCGAGATTGACGTCAAAGGACAGTCTCAGCTCTTCTTCTGTGACCCAAACCGTTCTGACCAAAAAGCTAGAATCGAGAAGAATCATACCCTCATCAGAGATATACTTCCCAAAGGAACATCATTTGATACGCTAACTCAAGAAGATATCAATCTAACCCTATCGCATATCAACAGCGTGAAAAGGCAGTCTCTAAACGGAAAGTCTGCTTATGAACTATTCTGCTTTACATATGGAGAAAATGTCGCCAGTCTACTTGGCATTACTAAAATTCCGGCAGCGAAAGTCTGCCAATCTCCGATACTCTTGAAAGACAAAATCTAATATAAAAATATAAATCTAATTCCCTCAAACGTCTCACACTAACTTCCACCATAGCGGAACTTAATCTGAAACGCTTTCAGATTAAGGGATTTTGTGTACACTTTTTTCTGAGAAAAGATGGTTTAAAAGCTTATAAAATCGATCATGATAAAAACCAGTGGAACTTACTTTGAGACGGATTTCCACTGGTTTTATCAATTTTTATCAGGCTAAATTCCGCTCCTACAGGAGCTGGAACTTACTTTGAAAATTTAGCAATTTTTTGACTGAAGAATGATATCGGATTGGTCCAACTTATCTAAATAATTTTTTAGGTAATCTCCTTTACCATCAAGGCTTAGTTTAGGATTGATTTCCAATAAAGGAACTAGAACAAAAGCCCTTTGAGTCATATAAGGATGGGGAATAATTAAATTGTCAGAATGAATTGTTAAATGGTCAAATAATAGAATGTCAATATCAATTGTACGTGGTCCCCATTTTTCATGTCTGACTCTTCCTAAATCCCTTTCAATTTTCTGACAAGCTTGCAAAAAAGATTGAGCATCTAATTCAGTTTCAAGATAAGCTGCTAGATTTAGAAAATCAGATTGATCAGTTTTCCCCCAAGCAGGTGTTTTGTAAAAAGAGGAAATAGTTAAAAGCTTTGTTTCTTTAATATTTCCTAAAGCTGAGATAGCCTTATTTAAAATAGTAAAACTATCCCCTTGATTACTTCCTAAACTAAGGTATACATTACTCATCGTTTTCTCTCGATTTCTACTCCAACAGATTGATAATGCCCTGCAATAGGAGGATTTTCTTTAATAATTCTGATTTTCATAGCATCAATTAAGGGAAAAGCCTTAAATAATTTTTGACAAATTGTTTCAGCAAGATGTTCAATCAAAGCGTGCTTGCTTTCTTCAACCTCAGCCTTAACTGCTTCATAGACTAAACCATAATGAACCGTATCGTCAACCTTATCACTGTGACCAGCTTTTTTTAAGTCAAGGTAGAGTTCCATATCAATCATAAAAATCTGACCAAGAACCTGCTCCTCAGCAAGCGCCCCGTGATAAGCATAAAAACGACAACCATTTAAAAGAATTTTATCCATATAACCTCACATTAATTGCTCAATAACAGAAACAATCTGACGATTTGCTTCAACGTTATGTACCCTTACCATTTGACAGCCCTTACTTAAAGCATATGCTGATAGGGTTGCTGTAGCCTCATCTCTGTCCAAAGCTTTGGTATTCCCCCCCATAAGGTAATCAACTGTTCGCTTTCTAGAGATGCCAAAAAGTACCGGGTAACCCATTTGACAAACA
Organism: Streptococcus iniae; assembly: GCF_030732225.1. NCBI lineage: Bacteria > Bacillati > Bacillota > Bacilli > Lactobacillales > Streptococcaceae > Streptococcus > Streptococcus iniae. The sequence goes on from NZ_CP132230.1 coordinate 1,144,482, forward strand.
CTTTCTAAGCCTTTTAGAAGCTCTATGTTCTGCTCAGCATTTTTGGCAAAACCAAAACCGGGATCTATCCAAATATTTTCTTTTGGAACTCCTTTTTCAAGAGCCAGTCTTGCTCGTTCTGTTAGAAAGTCACAAACCTCTTGAGTTACATTTTGATAGACTTCCTCTTCTTGATTGTGCATAAGAATAATTGGAACATTATACTTGGCAGCTAAGTCAAACATTTGGCCGTCATATAAGCCTGCCCAAACATCATTTAAAATGTCGGCACCTGCTTCAAGCGCTGCTCTAGCTGTTTGCGTCTTATAGGTATCAATGCTAATTAAAACATCATATTTTTCCTTGATTGCTCTTATGACTGGAACCACGCGCTCAATTTCGTCTTCTGCTTCAACAACGTCATAACCAGGACGTGTTGATTCCCCACCAACATCAATAATTGTAGCCCCTTGCGCAATCATCTCACGTGTTTGCTCAAGAGCTTTTTCAATATCAGTATATGCCCCGCCGTCAGAAAATGAGTCTGGTGTCACGTTTAAAATGCCCATAATGGCAGCATTGCCATTAATTATATGTTGCCCAATCTTCATCTTAGCCTCCTAATGTTCTTTAATAAGTGCTAATACTTCTTTTCTTTCTGCTTGATTATCTTTATATATCCCTCTGGCTGTTGTTGTGATGGTCAGACTACCAGGTTTTTTGATGCCTCTCATCGTCATACACATGTGCTGTGCTTCCACCATGACAAAAACCCCTTTGGGATTAAGCGCTTCTACCAAAGAATCAGCGACCTGTGCTGTCAAACGTTCCTGCAACTGCGGACGCTTGCTTGCAACTTCAAGAGCTCTTGCTAATTTACTAAGACCAGTCACACGACCATCACTAGGTAAATAAGCAATATGTGCTTTGCCATAAAAAGGGACCAAATGATGTTCACACATGGAATAAAAAGGAATATCTTTTACAATAACCACATCGTCGTGGTTCTCAGTAAAGACAGCTGTAAATTGTTCTTTGGGATCTTGTTCTAATCCAGAAAACATTTCCTGGTACATTTTAGCCACACGTTTTGGTGTATCTAAAAGGCCTTCACGCTGAGGATTCTCTCCCAAAGCTTCTAATAAATCGTAAATTGCAGCTTCTGCTTTTTCAAGGTTTACCAAAGGTATTTTTCCTCGTTCTTTCTATATCTTAACGTAATTTTTGCTTAAACCAGTCTTGTCTCACCTGTGAAATAAAATACAAGGAACCTGTAATCACATAAAAGTCATCTTTTTTTGCCAGAGACCTAGCTGATAACCAGTCCTTAACGTCTTCAACTTTGGCATATTGACTTGGATAGTTATCAAGCGGATAAGCATTGTGATAGTCAAAACTTGTAACCGTTAAATCATCAAAGTTCTCCAACAAACAAAGCATTTCCTCAATGGGTTTGGTGTCAATAGCGGCAAATAGGATATGAATCCTTTTATGGCCATATTTCTCTTTTAACAAGGAAACGAGTGCACGAACACTTTCATTATTATGGGCACCATCAATCATCAGATTATCAGCTAGAAGCTCCGTTCTTCCCAACCAATAACTCTCAGAAATCCCAATTTTAATGGTTTTTTCTGTAACTTTGGGATAACTGTCGCTTAGTAAGAGACTTGTCATAATAGCTAGTGCAGCATTTGAAAGCTGATGATGTCCTGGCATAGCGGGTTGAATGCCTTCTATCTCTGCAATTGAAGACTTGAAACTGTAGGATTGACCGTCTGCTTCTAATGAAAAATCCGTCTTAAATGCTAACAGATTAGCCCCATACTTGTCAGCTTGATTTTGAAAAACAGCCAAAGCCTGAATCTTATCAATAGCAACAACAACAGGCTCTTTACCTTTAATAACGCCAGCCTTTTGGCTGGCAATTTCAACGTAGCTATCCCCCAAAATATTTTGGTGGTCTAAGCCAATTGAAGGACAAATAACAGCTAAAGCCTGAAAAACATTCGTTGAATCGTAGGTCCCACCTAAGCCAGCTTCAATTATAGCAATGTCAACAGGGTGAATCTGGCCAAAGTAATGGAACATAATCAGTGTGATTATCTCAAACTCTGTCGCTTGGCCGAAATCAGTTTCCTTTGGAAGACGCTCGGCAAGTGGCTGAATCTGATTGACGCAAAACACCAAATCCTTTTCTGAAATCATTTGACCATTAATGGCAATACGTTCTTTAAAATCCATAATAAAAGGTGATGTAAAGGTCCCAACCTCATAACCTGACGCAGAAAAAATGTGTTGTAGATTATTAACGGTTGAACCTTTGCCATTTGTTCCAACAACATGAATCCCCTTGATTTTTTCTTGAGGGTTTCCAAGTTTTTCAAGAACCCAAAACATTCTCTCTAAGCCTGGTTTTATGGAAAATTTATCCTGGGCATGTATCCAATCTAAACTTTTCTGATAGGACATGATTCCCCTTTCATTATTTATCTTAAAAAAAGTGGTTGCTGATACACATCAACAGCCACTCCATCACCGTGTCTCCTCATTAACTAGAGAACTCTGAGACCCTCATTATCAATAGTGAGCTGACAAATTTCCCCATTCAACTGAAGCTTTGTTAATTCCTCTAAAAGTTGAGCTGCTTTTTGATTTGGGCAAAGAGAAACAACAGTTGGCCCTGCTCCTGATAAGTAAGTGGCAAATGCCCCGTTCTTTTTAGACACAAGTTTAATTTCTTGAAACTCTTTTACGAGTTTTTGACGGTAGACTTCATGAAATTGATCATTTTCAATGGCTCGGCCTGCTTTTTCCATATCACCTGTTAAGAGAGCTGCAATAGCCACATTAGCAATAGAGGAGGCTGATACCGCCTGTTTATAGGAAAGTTGCTGTGGTAAAACGCCTCTGGAATCTGATGTTTTCAACTCATAATTAGGGATAAAAGCAATCAAACTCACATCAGGAAAGGCTGCCTTAACGTAGTCCAGTTGTCCAGCAAATTGTGAGGCAATAACCATTTGGCCAAAAATAGCAGGAGCCACATTATCTGGATGCCCTTCTATTTGTGTAGCAATGGTTAATTTACGTTCTTGACTAAGCTTTAAATCTGCTAGTTGATTGGCTAATTCAATACCAGCTACAATGACTGATGATGATGACCCTAAGCCTCTTGCTAATGGAATTTCTGACACCATTTTAATGCGATGTGCTTTAATATTGGGAGCGATTTTTAAGGCTGTTTGAATTAATAAATTTTCCTGATCATGAGGCACATCCCCAAGGTCATGCTCAATAACCCATTGGTGACTTTCTTCTAAAACATGTATGTCTAGGTATCTTGAAATAGCAATTCCTAGGGAGTCAAAACCAGGACCTATGTTTGCTGAGGTTGCTGGAACTCTAATGATCATGTTAATCTCCTAATACTCTAAATTGGTTAATCAAAGAAAAATCTTTAACTTGTTGAATATCTTTGAGCACAGCATTTACTTGAAGTTGATTCATGTCATGTGTGATGATTACCAATCTTGCTTTTTCTCCCTGAGCCTTTTCTTGAAGGACTTGTTGAAAGGACACATTATAACGGTTAAAAATGTCAGCAATACGCAACAATTGTCCTGGTTTATCCGGTGTTTCTAATGAGAAATAATAGGAACTGACAATATCTGCTGCTTTGGCTAAAACTGTTTCACTTTTAAATTCATTAAATGCTTTACCAATTGTCTCTTCCTTAAGGCGACGTGCAATTCGAATAATATCAGCCATTACAGATGTTGCTGTCGGTTTTTGACCAGCACCTGGTCCGTATAACATGGATTGTCCTATTCCAATTGACTCAATATAAACGGCATTCATGACACCATTAACACTGGCTAATGGGTGTTTTTCAGGAATAAAAGTAGGAGAAACACCAGCTGAAATCCCTGAAGCTGTTTCTTCAATAAAACCAAGTAGTTTAATAACATAACCTAATTCTTGTGCAAGAGTAACATCCTTAGCACTGATAGATGATATCCCTTTATGAGACACTTGTTCAAAATCAAGGTCCATCCCAAAGGAAAATTGGCTTAGAATTGCTACTTTATAGGCAGCATCAATCCCTTCAACATCGTTAGTTGGATCACTCTCAGCATAGCCAAGTTCTTGTGCCTTAGCTAAGGCTTGTTCATAAGTCCAACCTTTATCAACCATTTGAGTCATCATGTAATTGGAGGTTCCATTTAAAACCCCAATTAGTTTTGTAATCTTATCAGAAGCATAGGAATTCGCCAATGTTCTTAATATCGGAATGCCACCAGCAACAGCAGCCTCATAGTAAAAGGCGAGCCCCTCTTTTTGAGCTAAAGAACGCATTTCCTTACCATGCAATGCAATTAAGTCCTTATTCGCAGTAACAACATGCTTGCCTGCCCTAAGCGCCTGGCAAATAAATGTCTTTGCAGGCTCGATGCGGCCCATTAATTCAACGACTATAGTAATTTCTGGATCTTCTAAAATATCGTCAATAGATGTTACAAATTCATAGGTATAGCCTAAACCCATCAATCGATTTTTTTCATTTTCATTTCGAACTAAGATTTTTGAGATGACAATGTCATCACCTGCTGCATCGCTTATCTTGGAATAATTTTCCGTCAATAAAAAAGGCAGTCCACTAGCAACCGTACCAAATCCTAATAAGGCAATTTTTATAGGCATATCTATAACTCCTTTTACTACTATTTCAGGAGACTTTTAACAGTCTTACCTTGCTTATTATACCAAAAATTCATTTAATGTGATATATGGGAATGTTAATTCTGTAAGACTTCAACTATTTTCTGATTCATTATAAGACAAAACATGTTATAATAAAAAAAATAAAGTCATAGGAGTCTTCTGAATGCGTCATAATAACAGACGAAAACGTCAACAAAAGGAACGAAAAGTTTTTCTATTTCTTCTTTCTTTTTTAATAGTAGCACTTGGTTTTTTTGTATTTCATTATAAGGATTCTTTGCAATTCTCTAAAACAACAACTCAAGATAAAACAAGTCAGGTCTCAACTAATCCTAAAGTCAAAAACAACATAAAAAAAGACACTAATCAAACAAAGAACAAAACAACTTGGACTAAAGCAGAACAACCCGTTAAAATACCAATTTTAATGTATCATGCCATTCATAACATGGCCCCAGAGGAAGCTGCAAGTGCTAATTTAATTGTTGCTCCTGATGTTTTTGAAAGTCACATTAAGCAACTTTCTGAGCAAGGCTACTATTTCCTAAGTCCAGAGGAAGCCTACCGCGTTCTGAGCAAAAATGAATTGCCTAGTGATAAAGTAGTTTGGCTAACTTTCGACGACAGCATGATTGATTTTTATAGAGTAGCTTATCCTATTTTGAAAAAATACCAGGCCAAGGCTACAAATAATGTCATTACTGGCTTTACACAAAATAATAGTGTTGCCAACCTGACCATTGATCAGATGAAAGAAATGAAAAAACACGGCATGTCTTTCCAAGATCACACTGTTAACCACCCTGATTTATCACAACAAAATGAAGTTACACAAAACTTTGAAATGCAAGATTCCATGGAATTTCTAGACAAAGAATTGAGTCAAAAAACGATCGCCATTGCATACCCTGCTGGTCGTTACAGTGATAAAACCCTAGAAATTGCAAGCCGACTAAACTATAAACTAGGGGTTACAACAAATGAAGGCCTTGCTAGCGCTGCAGATGGATTACTCTCTCTTAACAGAGTACGCATTCTACCAAACACGACAGCAGAAATTCTTATGGCCACTATCACACAATAAAAAAAGAAAAAAAGACAAGAGAGTCATACTCTGATGTCTTTTTTTTACTTTCAAGTAATCATAAGCATTTTTGACTCTATAATCTCTGCGGTGTATTTAGCCACTACAGAAATTATGGAACCTATTTTAAAAAAATTGATCAATTTCGTTGGTAAATACCACTATTTTAGGTAGTGTAAAATATCTTGTGTAAACACAAAAAAGGAATAAATCCTGTATAGTAGAGTTACGACACTTCACTAGAAAGAGATTTATTCCCATGACTCAGTTTACCACAGAATTACTTAACTTCCTAGCGCAAAAACAAGATATTGATGAATTCTTTCGATCCTCTTTAGAAATAGCTATGAATGACCTCTTGCAGGTTGAACTATCAGCTTTCCTTGGATATGAGCCATATAAAAAAGAAGGTTACAATACAGGTAATAGCCGTAATGGGACTTACTCTCGACAGTTTGAAACGAAGTATGGCTTAGTCAATTTAATCATTCCAAGAGATCGAAATGGCGAGTTTTCACCAGTTTTATTACCATCTTATGCTAGACGAGATGACCACTTGGAAGAGATGGTGATTAAACTCTATCAAACTGTCGTTACGACACGCGAAATCAGTGACATTATTGAGCGCATGTATGGTCACCACTACAGTCCAGCAACGGTTTCAAATATCACAAAAGTGACCCAAGAAAGTGTCACTGCCTTTCATGAGCGTTCCTTTCAAACTAACTACTCAGTCTTGTATCTAGACGGAACTTACTTACCCTTGCGACAAGGTACGGTCAGTAAAGAATGTATTCACATTGCACTTGGTATCACGCCCGAAGGGTATAAATCAGTTCTTGGCTATGAGATTGCTCCTAATGAAAATAATGTCTCTTGGTCAGATCTTCTTAAGAGGCTACAAAATCAAGGACTTAAGCAAGTTTCTCTAGTTGTTACAGACGGGCTTAACGGTGTGGATCAAATCATCCAACAAGCCTATCCAATGGCTAAACAGCAACGGTGTCTGGTTCACATTGGTCGCAATATCTCCAGTAAGGGCAAACGAGTAGATAGGGCACCTATTCTAAATCAGTTCAAGCAGATTTATCGTGCCACAAATTTACAGGAGGCTATTAAATTATTGGAACAATTTGTTTCTGAGTGGAAACCTCGTTACAAAAAGGTTATGACATCACTTGAAACAACTGAAAATCTCCTAACTTTCTATCAATTTCCACATCACATTTGGTCTAGTATTTACTCTACAAACTTGATTGAATCACTCAATAAAGAAATCAAGCGACAAAGCAAGAAGAGGGTGGTTTTTCCAAATGAAGAAGCCTTAGAACGATGCCTTGTAAGTATTTTCGAAGACTATAACATTAAGTTCGGAGCTCGTATTCATAAAGGATTCGGAGTATGTTTTGACACACTTGATAGCTTATTTGACTAATATTCAAAAACTCTACTCTCGTGTTTACACAAAATTATTGACAGTATCTCAAGAAATTAAATATAATTAAAGTTATAAGTTCATGGAATTTAATCTTTATTTTAGAAATAAGATTGTTTCATTAATGAATCATAACCACCCGTCTAACGGGTGGTTTGAACAAGGGCTATAAGCCCAGAATACAAGCCAGCGTCTAAAGGCGCTGGCTTTCACTTTGTTCAAGCCTTATTGCTCTTGACTCGTCACTTGCCTCTCAAAGAGGCCTTTGTATTACTTGCCACTATCCCTAAAGGGATCTTCTGAAAAGGCAACACTTTTCTGTACAACATTTATAAAGTGTTTTTCTAGGCAATTAATCTTTTAGTCATTGGTGTTTGGTAGTTGAGACTACCATGAATGCGGTGGTAATTCCACCAATGAACATAGTCTTTAGTCTTAAGAACTAGTTCTTCCAGCGATTGAAAGGTTTCTTGATAAACAAATTCAATTTTGAAAGCACGATACGTACTTTCAGCTACGGCATTGTCATAAGGACAACCAGCCTGACTAAGCGAACGTGTGATTCCAAAGGCTTCCAATATTTCATCAATTAACTGATTATCAAACTCTTTGCCACGATCTGAATGGAACATCTTGACTTTGGTCAGGGCGTAAGGGATGCTTTGTATGGCTTGCTTAACGAGTTCAGCGGTCTTGTGCCAACCAAGAGACAGGCCGATGATTTCACGGTTGTATAGGTCAATGATGAGGCAAACATAAGCCCAACGATTGCCTACACGAACATAGGTTAAGTCAGTGACTAAGGCTTGTAGTGGTCTTTCTTGCTTAAACTGCCTGTCTAAGTGGTTGGGAATAGGGGCTTCATTCTTGCCTCTAGAATGTGGTTTGAAGGTGGCTTTCTGATAAACAGAAACCAAATTGAGTCGCTTCATAATGCGTCGAATCCGACGCCGTGAAAGTGTGATACCTTCGTTATTCAAGCATATTTTGATTTTTCTGGATCCGTATCTGGACTCGCTCTCGAGGAAAATTCTTTTAATAGTTTCTTCAAACTCCGTTTCAGATACTGACTCCACGGCTTGATAGTAATAACTTGAGCGTGGCATATTCAGCCAGCGACACATCTTTGAAATGCTGTATTTAGCCTTATTAGCAGTGATTATTTCCCTTTTTGTGCCATAATCACTGCCGCTTGCTTTAGGATATCTAATTGCATTTCGAGTTCTTTATTGTGTTTCCTGAGTTCAATTAGCTCCCGCTGTTCATCTGTCAGATTATCAACAGACTTGAATGAACCAGTTGTTTTGGCTTGTCTAACCCACTTATCGAAGGTGGAAGGGGTTAGCTCGTATTCCTTGATGAGGCTGCTACGCTTTCTACCAGCATTGTAAAGGTCCACAATTTGTTGCTTAAAATCATCGGTGAAGTGACGACGTACTTTTCTAGACATGGTTTTTCTCCCGTTTTTCTTAAGTGTAGAACACTTTATAATTTCTGTCTAGTTTAGTGTAACCTATTCATTCATATTCTTTTACACTTAATTTATCCACTGCTATATCATGTTTCTCTTGATCTTGTATGTATTTTTTTATTGTGGCTTCATTCAATCCAACTGTACTTACATAATAACCTTCAGCCCAAAAATGTCGATTACCAAACTTATATTTGAGATTGGCGTGTTTATCAAACATCATGAGTGCGCTTTTTCCTTTTAAATATCCCATAAAACTTGAAACACTAATTCTTGGGGGAATACTTACCAACATGTGGACATGGTCTGGCATCAAATGACCTTCAATTATTTCTACACCTTTATAGCTACACAGTCTCTGAAAAATCTCACCGAGACTACTTCTGTATTGATTATAGATTATTTTTCGTCTATACTTAGGGGGGAACACAATGTGATATTTACACATCCACTTTGTGTGTGATAAGCTATGTGCCTTCTGTGCCATATTTTGACTCCTTTCGCTTTACAATTGGCTTGAACACCTATATTGTACCGCGTTAGGAGTCTTTTGGGTGTAACCTTTGATGCACACCCGCATAGCGGGTGGTTTTTTGTTTCACACCTTCGGAGTGAAACGGACTAAAAGTCACATAATAAAAACCCCCACTAAGATTTCTCTTAGTGGGGGTTAAAACTAGGCTTTCAGCCTTAAATAATCATTAAATGATTATTTAAGTGTGATTGTAGCTCCAGCTTCTTCAAGTTTAGCTTTAAGTTCTTCAGCTTCTGCTGCAGAAACGCCTTCTTTAACGTTAGCAGGTGCTCCGTCAACAAGACCTTTAGCTTCTTTAAGACCAAGACCTGTGATTTCACGTACAGCTTTGATAACGCCAACTTTTTTGTCACCAGCAGATGTCAATTCAACGTCGAATGAATCTTTAGCAGCTTCTTCAGCACCACCAGCAGCGGCAGCAGCTACAGGAGCAGCTGCAGTTACACCAAATTCTTCTTCGATAGCTTTTACAAGATCGTTAAGCTCAAGAATTGAAGCTTCTTTAATTTCAGCAATAATGTTTTCAATGTTCAATGCCATTGTAATTTCCTCCAAATTGTTAATTGTATAGTTTATATGTAACCAAGGTTACAGCTTGACGCATTAAGCAGCGTCTTCTTTGCTTTCTGCAACAGCTTTAACAGCGTATGCAACGTTGCGGACAGGTGCTTGAAGTACTGAAAGTAACATAGAAAGCATACCTTCGCGGTTTGGCAATGTCGCAAGAGCCATAATTTCTTCTTTTGAAGAAACAGCACCTTCGATTGCTCCACCTTTGATTTCAAGTGCGTCAGCAGTTTTAGCAAAATCGTTGATAACTTTAGCTGGTGCGATAACATCTTCGTTTGAGAATGCTACTGCAGATGGTCCAACGAAAATTTCTTTTAAGTCATCAAGACCAGCTTTTTCAGCCGCACGTGTCAAAATTGAATTTTTGATAACTTTAAATTCAACGCCACCTTCACGTAATGAACGACGAAGAACAGTATCTTGTTCAACTGTAAGACCACGTGAATCAACAACTACGATACTTGCTGCGTTTTTCATTTTTTCAGCAACAATATCGACCAGTTCAGCTTTTTTAGCAATAATTGCTTCACTCATTAGTTTTACCTCCGTAATTATTTTTTGTCTAAGGACAACAAAAAAATCGTCCCTAAACCTAGACACGAAAGTACAAATACGTTATTAATTAATATCGTTTTGTGCCTCGGTAGGAAGATTATGAGCTAGGCTCCCCTACTGTCTTAGGTCAGTTTTTTTCAAAACCTTAATTATTATATCCCATTTAGGAAACTCTGTCAAGAATTTTTTAAAATTTTATAAAAAAGACTCAATTGCTAAGCAAGCTAAATTTCAAGTCCAAGTTAGCCAGCGGTTAAAAACTCTTTAGGAGATTTGTAGTCTAATATTTTCTTAGGATAGTTGTTTATCCAATTTTCAATGAATGCGACCTCTCTTTGGGTCGTTTTCTTTGTTCCTTTAGGTAACCATCTTCTGATCAGTCTGTTATGGTTCTCATTCGTTCCCCTTTCCCAGGAAGCGTAGGGATGTGCGTAGTAGATATCTTCTTTTGGAAAGACAAGAGAAAGTCTGTTGAATTCAGTTCCGTTATCAGCTGTAATAGAGTGAATAGGGTGAGTCTTTACTATACTTTCTAAGGCATGATTGACCGACTGAGCAGACTTATCCGGAATGAGTCTGATAATCTGGTGACGACTACGGCGGTCTGTTAGAGTTAGTAGACATTCATTCTTAGCCCTTGTTAGAATAACCGTATCAATTTCATAATGCCCATTTTCAAGTCTACGATTAATCGCATCAGGTCTTTTCTCAATGGATTGACCAGCAGGTTTGAAACGAGGGCTAGCCTTCTTTGATTTTCCCTTTCTTTTCCTTGGATACAAGATGTGATCAGAATGGATGCCAAGGTGTCCGTTATGAATCCAATAATAGATGGTTGAAACAGGAACAGCTATACCTTTCGACTTCACCATCATTTCAGGTGAAAAGTTCTGCCTCATATAGTGCAGAATCCTCTCTTTCGTATCTTTATCCAAGCCAATAGAACGAATAGAATTTCGTCGTTTATTCTCATAGCTAGCTTGAGCGTAGTCAGCTTGATAAATCATTTCAAATTTACCTTTACGAATTTGTTGTCTGACAAGTCCTCGTTTAACCTCATTATGAATGGTTTGAGGCGCTTTACCTAGCAAGTTAGCGATGGCTCTATTGGACTTTCCTTCTGACTTCCATTTCTCGATGAAGTAACGCTCAGCTATTGTCAAATGTTTTCCTTTTGGTGTATAATGTTCATGCATCTCAAAGTGTCCTATCTTGTGTTTGTGGTGAACTACAAGTATATCTCTTTGAGATGTTTTTTCATACCCTCAGATGGCTAACTTCATTTTAGAACTTTCTAATTGCTAAGCAATCTGTACTGACCCCCAGAAGTTGGACAATTAATTATTGCAAGGATTTGGTTCTGTATTGAACAGGACTAAGTCCTTTTAGTTTTGCTTTGATTCGTTTGTTGTTGTAGTAAAAAATGTAATCTGTGATAGCTTGTTCAAGCTCATCAAGGGTTTTGTAAGACTTCTCAAGTCCATAGAACATCTCCGATTTGAGAATGCCAAAGAAGGATTCCATCATCCCATTATCTGGACTATTTCCCTTTCGAGACATAGAGGGACGAATCCCTTTGGTTTCCAAAAACTGATGGTAAGACTGGTGCTGGTACTGCCATCCTTGGTCGCTGTGGAGAATAGTTCCACTGTATGAATCCGCTGGAAAAGCCTTCTCAAGCATCGTTTGAACCTGTTTCAAGTCAGGCGAGCGAGATAAGGTAAAGTCAATAATCTCACAGTTATAGCCATCAAAAACTGGCGATAGATAAAGCTTCCCTTCAGGTAAGGCAAACTCTGTCACATCGGTATAACACTTCTCATAGGGTTTAGAACCTTTGAATTGACGTTTAATCAGATTATCAGCCTTCTTACCAACCTCACCTTTGTAAGAAGAGTACTTGCGCTTACGACGAATGCGAGCCGCTAAGCCCATAACTGTCATCAAGCGTTGCACCTTTTTGTGATTGATGAGGAATCCTCGATTTCTGAGTTCTAAATAAATCCGACGATAGCCATAGTTTCCTTTATGTTCATCATAAATCTCTCGAATCAAATTCTTTAGTTCTATATCCTTATCTCCTTGAGCTAGTCGCTTCACTTGATAGTAATAGGTGGAGCGCGGTAAATCAAGGATTTCAAGTAGCGTCTCTAGGGAAAACCGATTCGTTAATGCTTGAATGATTTCTGTTGCTCTTTGAGCTTTACTTCGTCCCTCAAGCGGTATTCTCTCAGCTTTTTTAGCACAGCATTCTCCGCTCTTAAGTATTCTAATTCTTTCTGAAGACGTTCCAATTCAGTCATCTCTTCTAGCTTTTTCTTAGGCTTTCGTCCCATCTTAGCAGGTCTCCCTCTTGGTTTTTCAAGAATAGTATAACCGTTTTAATTGTATTGCGCTATCCAATTTGGGAGCATCCCTCGATTTGGCAAGGTATAATCAAGAGAAACTGAGAGTTGAGAGCAACCATGAATCAAGACTTTATCTATCATTTCCTGCTTTAATTCGAGTGAATAATACCTATTTTTACCTTTTTCAACGATTTCTAAGCCATACCGATCCATGAGTTTTATCATGTATGTGAGATTGGCAATGGTTACCTTGTATGTCTGGCTAAGATTGGTCCACGACACGCCGCTCTTTTTCAGCTCATATATTTCTAGTTTATCTTCATAACTTAATTTCATAAGAAAAACACCCCAACTGTTAGATTTTGTGTCTAACTTTTGGGGTGCAGTTCAATCCCGAGTCTTTTCATTTATTTTTTGAAGGTATAACTTTCATCTGCTCCCTCAAGTTTTAAACGCTTTTCTTTGAGTGAATAACTGTAGTTCTTTCCTTTTTGGTTAGCAAGTCCTTTTGCTGCTTTATCGTTGACATAAGTAAGTTTTATAGTATGTAAAATGCGATTAACCTCACCTTTAAAGGCAACTGCTGATAAAACTCCTGTTTTAGCGTCATAAGTTCCACCAATTTCTTTGGCATTTTGAAGAAAGCCTTTATCAAGCATTTCTTCAATATCTGATGCAGTAGGAAGTGATTCTTCTAGCGTTTTTTTCACTTCTGGGTCCAAATCATTATAGGTAATGTCATTTCCAAAATTTTTCTTTAATTGTTCATCATAAAACGCTAAAACACGTTTGCTAAACAGTTTTTTATCAATAGTCATCTTAAAACGCGTTGTAGCATTACCGTCTTTGACATCCATCATTAACTCAGGTTTTGAAATAATTCCTTTAGCATTAAATTCAGCGCTCTCTTCAAATTCATGCATACCTTTATTTAAATCATTTTCTAATTTTTTATCAAGTTGAACAGCTACCCAATTACCATCTATTCCACCTTTTTGATAACGCAATCCTACACATGTTCCAATTACTAAAAGAATAACAAGTAATGCTAGCAAAATCCCTTTTAAGGGAGATTTCTTTTTCTTTTCTGTTGTTAAGACAGATGATTGATTCAGTTTCATTAATATTCTCCTCCAATACCTCAATGATAGCACTTTCTAATTTTTCAGTCAAGTTGCTATTTCAAGGGCGAAATATTAAAAAACACTTTCCAAAAGGAAAGCATTTCTTATATTTTTTCTAAAATTATATCCCAAGCTTCATCAATACCAATGCGATCCACAGATGAAAAAATAATAAAGTTATCTTCTTTATTAAAATCTAAAGACTTTTTGATCATTGACTCATGTTTATTCCACTTGCCACGGGGTATTTTATCTGCTTTTGTTGCCACAATAATAACAGGAATCTCATAGTATTTCAAAAATTCATACATCTGAATGTCTTCTTTTGATGGCTCATGGCGAAAGTCAACTAAAGACACAACAGCACGGAGATTATCTCGTCCAGTTAAATACTCTTCAATCATCTTGCCCCATTTAGCCCGCTCTGATTTTGAAACTTTTGCGTAACCGTAACCTGGAACATCAACAAAACGAAGTTTATCATCGATGTTGAAAAAATTTAAGAGTTGCGTTTTCCCAGGTTTGCTTGATGTTCTGGCTAAATTTTTTCGTCCCAAGATTGTGTTAATAAAACTTGATTTTCCAACATTTGACCGACCTGCCATTGCAATTTCTGGAAGTTCGTCTTGAGGATAATGTGACTGGTTTGCTGCACTAAGTAAAATCGAGGCATTATGGGTATTTAAATATTCTTCTTCAGCCATATTTTCTCCTTATGCCGTTTCCAAAATAGGTTTTTTAAGCCCATCCACAGAGTCCTTAGTAATGCGAACCTTAATAACATCTTCTTGACTAGGGATTTCAAACATAATGTCAAGCATGGTTTCTTCAATGATTGAACGAAGGCCACGCGCACCAGTTTTACGTTCTATAGCTTTTGCAGCAATAGCTTCCAAAGCAGCCTTTTCAAATTCAAGTTCAACACCATCATAAGATAAAAGAGCTTGGTATTGTTTAACAAGAGCATTTCTTGGTTCTGTTAAAATTTGAATCAGGTCAGCAACTGTTAACTGTTCTAAGGCTGCAACAACAGGTAAGCGTCCAATAAATTCTGGAATAAGGCCAAATTTTTGAATGTCTTCTGCGATAATTTCTTGCATATATGAAGCATCTTCATCAATTTTACGGCTATTTTGGCCAAAACCAATAATTTTTTCTCCAAGACGCTGTTTAACAATTTCTTCAATGCCATCAAAAGCGCCACCAACGATGAACAAAATATTTTTCGTATCAATTTGAATCATCTCTTGATTAGGGTGTTTACGTCCACCTTGAGGTGGAACACTTGCTTCTGTGCCTTCAATAATTTTTAGCAGGGCTTGTTGAACACCTTCACCAGAGACATCGCGTGTAATGGAAACATTTTCCCCTTTTTTAGCAATTTTATCAATTTCATCAACATAAATAATGCCACGTTCTGCACGTTCTACATTATAATCAGCTGCTTGAATTAATTTTAGCAGAATATTCTCAACATCTTCGCCGACATAGCCAGCTTCAGTTAATGAAGTAGCATCCGCAATGGCAAATGGTACATTTAAACTTTTTGCCAAAGTTTGTGCCAAGAAGGTTTTTCCTGAACCAGTTGGGCCAATCATGAGAATATTTGACTTTTGCAATTCCACTTCATCTTCATCGCGACTTTCTGTAAACGAAACACGCTTATAATGGTTATAAACTGCTACTGCTAAAGCCTTTTTAGCATGGTCTTGACCAACAACATATTGATTTAAAATATCTAAAAGTTCTTTTGGTTTTGGAACTTCCGTTAAATCAGCTAATACTTCCTCTGCTAATTCTTCTTTTATAATTTCTTGAGATAATGCAACACATTCATCACAGATGAAAACATTGTTCCCTGCAATAATTTTTTTAACTTCATCTTGGTCCTTGCCACAAAATGAACAATGGACCTTAATATCGTTTGTACGATTAACTGCCATAACGCCTCAATCTTTCCCTTTTCAATTCTTTCTTAAAATAATGTACCATAAAATGCATGAATGGTATTAACTAAATTTGTAAAGGCATTTAACAAAAATAGTAATCCCAATCCTTTTCGATTACGCCTAAATGCTGGAATAGCACAAAGAATACAAATTAAACACAAAAATGCCGTAAATACGCCAAAAATACTCCGTTGCATTGATTACATTCTCCTCTAATCTTACTTCTTCACATAAACATAGACAGTAAAATCATAGGGATTCTTATCGTCTTTTTCATGAAAAGTCTGGCTTTCTTCTGTAAAACCACTTAAATCAATATTAGGAGCTTTTGTATCCCCTTCAAAACAGTGATGGACAACAGTTTTAATAATCCTGTCAAAATGACCATCAAATGCTTCCAAAACTTTCTTACCACCAATAACATACAGTGTTCTTTCTTGTGATTGAAACCAGTCTAAAACAGCATCAAGACTTGACATGGTTAAGACACCAGGAACTTTATAAGTGTGATCAGAAGTCATCACTATAGTCTGACGTTCTGGTAAAAGACGCTTTTTCATTCCATCAAACGTTACTCTTCCCATTACAATTGCTTGGTGTAAGGTAGTTTTTTTAAAATGTTGTAATTCTTTTGGAAGATACCATGGTAAATGACCATTACGACCGATGACACCTTCTTCGTCTTGTGCCCAAATAGCAATTATTTCTTTTGTCATTAACAGATTATCCTTCCTAAAGCTCTCTATATTCTATCAAATTTTTAAGAATTCTGCAGATAAAAAAGCAAGAATGCTTTAGATTGCAAGGTCAAACTTTAATTGTGGCTTAACAGGTTGATAATCTTCAAGTTCAAAATCTTCAGCTGTGATATCAAAGAAATTTGTTCCATCAGGAACATTTAGCACCAAACGTGGTTTGCAGTCCGAAGCTTCTCTTTTTAAGAGTTCATTGGCCTGAGTGAATTGATTATCATAGATATGAAGATTATTGACAAAGTAAAAGAATTTTCCAAGCTTCCATCCAAAATGTTTAGCAAACATCATCTGCAAAGCGACATATTGCATAGCATTAATATGATGAGCTACTAGCATATCATTAGACCGCTGCACCAAGGTAGCATCGAGGTAAATTTCCCCATCAACGCGACGCACATCAAACATTGTCTGAAAAGCACAAGGTAATAGGCCTTCTGTCTCTTCAAAGGCCTCATAATCCCAAAGCGAAATAACATTGCGACGGTTCCAAGGATTGTCTTCTAATTGTTTCAATAGTTTTGTGATAATCCCATGTTTTTTAACAACTGCACCATAGCGCTGACCAATTGTCCTTGTATTGCCAACTTCCCAATCATTCCAGTAATGAACATTATACTTTTCTTCTAAAACATCAAGACTATTTGACTGATCTTGATAGATCCATAATAACTCTTTAATAGCTGATTTAATAGGAATAGGACGAAGAGTTGTAATAGGAAATTCCCCTTTTGATAAGTCGTATTCCGCAAAGGCTCCTGTAATATATTTTGAATTTGCGACATTGCCGTCTTTATATTTTGGACGTGCTTGCTCACTGAAGACTCCCTCTTCTAAAATTCTTGAGATATTGTCTTTAAAAATAGCATCTGCTTTAGTCATCATAAGCCCTTTCAGAAGTTTATATACTGCTTATTATTTTACCAAATTTTGAGAAAATAGCTAGGATTAAATGTTTTCACTTCTGTCATTGAAAGAAATTGATTTGAAGAGTAAAAGTATAATAGTAAATCACCAAATTTTTTTAAAAAATATGATAAAATATTATCATTATAAGACTATATGAAAAGGGAAAAGATGAAAATTGGAATTGATAAGATTGGCTTTGCAACGAGTCAATATGTATTAAAAATGGAAGAATTGGCGCAGGCTCGTCAAACAGACAGTGAAAAATTTTCTAAAGGTTTAATGCTCGATGCCATTAGTATTTCACCTATCACAGAAGACATTGTTACTCTAGCTGCTTCAGCTTGCCAAGACATTTTAAGTGATGAAGATAAAAAAACGATTGATATGGTCATTCTTTCGACGGAGTCCTCTATTGATCAATCAAAAGCTGCCAGTGTTTATGTCCATAACCTATTAGGCATTAATCCATTTGCACGTTCTATTGAAATGAAGGAGGCTTGTTACAGTGCCACTGCCGCACTGGACTACGCTAAACTTCATGTAGCCATGCATCCGCAGTCTCGCGTACTTGTGATTGCTAGTGATATTGCTAAATATGGTATCGCATCTGCAGGTGAGCCAACTCAAGGGGCTGGTAGTGTCGCAATGCTTGTCAAAAAAGATCCAAGTCTATTAATAATGCACAATGATAACGTTGCTCAAACTCGTGATGTTATGGACTTTTGGCGACCAAACTACTCAAGTACTCCTTATGTCAATGGTATCTTTTCAACCAAACAATATTTGGACTGTCTCAAAACAACTTGGAACCATTACAAAGAAAAACATGACACGGATTTAAATCATTTTGCTGCTTTTTGCTTTCACATCCCATTTCCAAAGTTGGCTTACAAAGGTCTCAATAAAATCATCGACAAATCTCTTAGTCAAGAGAAAAAAGATGCCTTGGAAGCGGCTTTTAACGCATCAATTACTTATAGTCGCCAAGTAGGAAATATCTATACCGGATCCCTTTATTTATCACTTTTAAGCCTTTTAGAAAATTGCCATACTCTTAAAGCAGGCGATCAGATTGGACTTTACAGTTATGGTTCTGGTGCAGTAAGTGAAATTTTCAGTATGGAGCTGGTCTCAGGCTACAAAAAACACCTTAAAAAAGACCGATTAGCCTCTTTAGCAAAACGTCAAAGCATTAGTGTGGACCAATATGAAAGGCTTTTTTATGAAGAAACACAACTAGATGAGGGCGGTAATGCTGGTTTTAATACCTACTCAACTGGTCACTTTAGCTTGACTGCTATTCAAGAACATCAAAGGATCTATCAAAAAAATGACAAGTAAAATCAACTGGAGTGGCTTTCACAAAAAGACACCTCACGACCGTCTTGTATTCTTACAAGACAATCACCTCTTATCTGAGCAACTTCAAGAAAAGCTAAAGCTTGACGAGTTACTTACTTTAGATACTGCTAATCAAATGGCCGAAAACGTGATTGGTAGACTGGCTCTGCCTTTTAGCATCGCCCCTGATTTTCTCATCAATAGCAAAACTTACCATGTCCCATTTGTGACCGAAGAGCCTTCTGTCGTAGCTGCTGCTGCCTTTGCTGCCAAAATCATGAAACGCACTGGAGGCTTCAAAACCAAAGTCCATGACCGACAAATGATTGGACAGGTCGCACTTTATGATATCAAAGAAATGGCTCTTGCCCAAAGGGCAATCATAGAAGCTTCTGAACAGCTGATTACCCTAGCCAATCAAGCCTATCCTTCTATTGTCAAAAGAGGAGGCGGTGCTAGAAGAATTAAAGTAGACATTAAAGAAGATTTTCTCCTTGTTTATATGACAGTTGATACCCAAGAAGCTATGGGAGCAAATATGGTTAATACCATGATGGAAGCCTTGTCCCCTGAGCTTGAAAGACTGACTCAGGGGAAAACACTCATGGCTATTCTTTCGAATTATGCTACAGAGTCCCTTGTTTCTGCAGAGTGTTGTTTGCCCTTGAGATTTCTGAGTCGTGACCCAAAAGAAGCTCACCAATTGGCACATAAGATGGCATTGGCAAGTCAGTTAGCCCAGATTGATCCTTACCGTGCAGCTACACATAATAAAGGAATTCTAAATGGCATTGATGCTGTGGTTATGGCTACTGGAAACGACTGGCGAGCAATAGAAGCTGGTAGCCATGCTTATGCTGCTAAAGATCATGCTTACAAAGGCCTAACACAATGGTATTTTAATGCCGATAAAGGGGTGATTGAAGGTTACATCACTCTCCCCATGCCAATAGCAACAAAAGGGGGCTCTATTGGGCTAAATCCAAGTGTTATGATTGCTCATGACCTACTAGGCCACCCAACAGCTAAAGAATTAGCTCAAATCATTGCAGCAGTTGGCTTAGCGCAAAACTTTGCTGCCCTTAAAGCACTAACAAATTCGGGCATCCAAGCAGGACATATGAAATTACAAGCAAAATCATTAGCACTTCTAGCTGGGGCTAATGAATCAGAACTTCCTCAGCTTCTCACACGTTTACTTAATGAAAAACATATGAATCAAGAAACTGCTCAATTACTATTAAAAAACTTAAGACAAGAAAAATAAGACAGCAAAATTAGTTTGCTGTCTTATTTTTGATTAGCCTCTTGCAATTTGCCATACAAAAGATAGTCTACATTTTTTAAGTCGCTGATTTGTTTGCAATTGAGTGCGCACATTATCAGTCGCAAATCGTCTTTCCAGCCATTTACAATAGCAATAGCCTCTTCTTCAGAATGATTTTCGACCAATTCTAAGAAGCTTCTAGATAAGCCTACTGATTTAGCCCCTAAAACTAGGGCTTTGATAATATCCAAAGGATTCCTTACCCCTCCTGAAGCTAAAATTTCTACCTTATCTATCAAATGTTGACTATTTAAAAGGCATTGTAGTGTTGTCTGTCCCCATTGGTCTAAATAAGAACGACTACCACTTCTTTGATTCTCAATATAGGCAAAAGAAGTGCCACCACGGCCAGAAATATCAAAGGTTTTAATACCTAATTGCCTAGCTTCCTCAATGGTTTTGACATCCATGCCAAAACCAACTTCTTTTAAAATCAAAGGGACTTGGATGTTTGTTATATAATCTTTAAGGTGTTGTCGCCAATGTTTAAAGGTGCGCTCTCCTTCAGGCATTAATAATTCCTGCATAAGGTTAATATGCACCTGTAAAAACAAAGGTTTCATTTCTGAAACGGTCCTAAGAGCTAATGCATGGTCTTTATCAAGGCCAATATTTGTTGCTAACTGTAATTTAGGTGCTACCTGACGTAATTGATAAGAGCTATCAGTCGGGTCTTTTAAGGCGGCGCTATAAGAACCAGTCACCATAACAAGTCCCGTTGCTTCTGCTACACGCGCAAGCTTTTCATTAATAAGTTTTGCTTTGTCACTACCACCTGTCATTGCGTTGATATAAAAAGGATAGTCAAAATCATAACCGGCAAAATGAGTTTTTAAATCAATATCAGCCAAATCATAAAGGGGCAAAGACCGTTGAATTAATTCCATATCATCAAAAGCATTATAGGGTGACTTGTAATCTAAGGCGTATTTAATGTGATCATTTTTTCGATTTGTCATATTTCCCCCAAAAATCGTGATAGAGCGTCTCTATTTCCAATTCTTGCCATTCATTTTGGATTGCTTTAGCCATGTCATCCGAAAATGCAAAAGCAATCCCACAATCTCCACCACCTGCACCAGATGATTTTGCAATGGCACCAAGATTCTGTGCAGCTTCTTTTAAATCATGTAATTTTGGATGATAAATGCTTGAATCTAGCTGACTTAATAAGTCACTAATTCTTGCAAGAGCAACCACAAAAAGAGACTTATTATTTGTCTCTATAGCTTCTTTACATTCCTCAACAGCAAGTTGTGTTTCCTGACAAAAAAGAGGCGTCAGTTTGTCTTCTACCTTTGTAATCATCTCTTTTGAAATGGCTGGAACCTTTGTCCAACCAACTAAGAAATGTAGGGGAAGTTCCCTTTTGATGGGATGAATGGCATATTCCCAGTCTAAGCTCATAAGCTCCTCAAAACTAAGATGATTAATGGCAGCTTTTATCTTCTCCCGGTCAAATGACTGGTAAAGAACAAGGTCTTCATAAGCAATACAAGCAATATCTCCCATAGACCCATTATCGCCTTGCTTTAACAAGGTATAAGCTGCTAATTTAAAAAGCAAGTCAGCTGACAAATCAAGGTGATAAAATGCAGCAAGGGCTTTTAAAGTAAGCACTGTAACGCTACCACTTGACCCAATACCAAACTTCTTACCATCTTTTTCCATTTTTCCTGAAATTGTCAACGAGAAAGGAGCTAAGGCTTCCAGAGGCTGTTTGCGTAGTAAAGCAATGGTTTGAACACAAGCTTGAATTAACCTGTAATCTGAATCACTTTCTATACCAGCTTTATGTGAAAACATATCAGAAGAAAGTTCAATTTGTGCTGATGGAACTATAGAAGCTGTCATTTTAATGGGAATAAAGATGATAATTGCCTTTGAACCAGCCTTTAAAATAGCGTATTCCCCAGCAATATATAACTTACCTCCTGTTGATACGGTATAACTAGTCATAGCTTGGATCCTTTGTTTTTGAGACAATCACCTTATAGTCTTTTTCAAATATTGAACTCAAAGTTTGTAAATCTTTTTCCAAACAAAGTACCTTAACATTTGGACCAGCATCCATTGTGAAATAACATTGATATCCTTTTTTTCTTAAGGATTTCACCCTCTCCATGGCTTGATAGGATTCTGGAATTAAATATGAAAAAGATGGGCTTGCCGTTCTGGTTGTGTCATGCATGGCTAAGGCATTTTTTTCAGTTAAGATGCCAACTTTTTCAAAGTCATTATCCTTTAAATACCTTAACATATTTTGGTAATCCTCTTCTGAATCCTTTATCCATTTATCAAATGTTGTAGAGGTTTCACGACACAATTTCATACCGTCTCGGCTTGAAATAGCTTTTTTAGAATCCTTCAAGACAAGCATAATCATTGCTAATTTCAAGTCTGTCTCAACTTTGTAAATGGCACCGCTATCCTTGTCCCATGCTGCAATTGGCCCAAAAAATGAACGCGAGGAAGAACCAGAAGCAAATTTTGCTTTCTGAGCCAATTCTTCTTGATTGAAGCCGGTTTTAAATAAGAGATTACAGGCTTTCACTAAAGCAGATAAACCACTTGAACTCGAGGATAAGCCTGCAGCAGTCGGCATGTTATTATGGGTTTCCACTTTAACATATTGTGTTTTATCCAAACGAAACTGATCTAGGATGGCCGAAATTTTAGCATGTTCTTTGGCATCTTGTTTGTGACCATCAATGTAGAATTCATCTGCTGTAGCCGTATTAGGCAAAAAGGAAAGGGCCGTTTCTGTATACATATTCTCTAAAGTAAGTGAAATACTGCTTGTTGAGGGCATCATTATGTCATGATCCTCTTTTCCCCAATATTTGATGATGGCAATATTAGCATATGACTTTACTGTGATAGTGTTTGTATCCATGTGTTTACTGCACCTCCCTTTCTAAGTTCTTGACTCACGTTTTTGGCAGTTTCCTTACTGTCAGTCAAAGCAATGATACAGCCTCCAAGACCTCCTCCTGACATTTTAGCACCAAGTGCACCAGAGGCTAAGGCTATACTCACCAAATCATTTGATTTTTCAACACTGACTCCAATAGCTTTTAATGATTCGTGAGCCATTGTCATACAAGCACCAATGTCATGAATAGCTTTTGTTGCAATAGCAAGCTCAACTTTTTCAGTTAGTTGCCCCAGTTTTTCCAAATGAGGCAAGTTAAGTTCTTCAAATTGGGCAACTTTGGCTACTGCTTCACGTGTTTGACCATGAATGCCTGTATCTGCAATCACTAAATAAGCATCTAAATTAATGTTGATCGTATCAAAGCCAACATTTCTGATAAATTTAATAGCATGATCACTTAAGCAAGTTTTAGCATCTAAACCACTTGGATTAGTATGGGCAATAATTTCAGCCTTATTGACCAGAATTTCCAAAAGGTCATCCGTAATTTCTTGATCAAAATAATCAAAAACCGCACGGATAGTTGCAATAGAAACAGCTGCCGATGATCCCATACCACGTTTTTGAGGAACTTGGGACTTTATTTTATATGTTATGGGTTTTTCCTTGATTTGCAAATAATCAAGTGCCGCATAAATTGCTGTCGAAAGGGTATCATAAAAATCAAATGTTAAATTTTCTTGTGCCTCTTTAATACAGCATGTCACTTCAATATCTTTTAAGGGTAAAGCAATTGCTGGGTAGCCATAAACAACTGAATGTTCACCCATTAGAATAATTTTACTGTGAGCTTTACCAATTCCTATTTTTTTATTCATAACCTAATCTTTTCACAAAACTTAATCTTTACATTTACCTTACTATTTTACACTAATTGCATGGAAAATGCGATAAGATACTTTTTTACAAAAGAATTATCCAAAAACAAAAAGAGCTTAAAAAGCTCTTTTATATATTTTCTTGTAATGAAACCATTTCTGCGTAAATGCCCGCTTTAGCAATCAAATCTTGGTGGCTACCGCGTTCAACAATTTGTCCTTTATCTAAGACTAAAATTTGATTAGCATTTTGAATTGTTGAGAGTCTATGGGCAATAATGAATGTTGTTCGGCCTTTTTGTAAAACCTCCATTGCATTTTGAATCAATTCTTCAGTTTCTGTATCAATATGTGAGGTTGCTTCGTCTAAAATTAATATCTTAGGATTGCTAATAAGAGTCCTTGCAAATGCAATTAATTGCCGTTCTCCACTTGAAAATGAAGCACCTTTTTCCTGAACCTGATGGTATATTCCATTCTCGTAACGTTTTAGCATTGGTCCTGCTCCAACTTTTTCTAAAGCATCAATTACTTCTTGATCACTATAGTTCTCATTCCCCATACGAACATTTGATGCAATTGTTCCTGTGAAAAGGTAGGGATCTTGGAGTACGATTCCCATGTGACTTCTGACGCTCTCTCGAGAAAAATCTTGGATATCATAACCATCTATTGAAATTTTTCCTGATTTTGGATCATAAAAACGATAAAGAAGGTTCATTATGGAAGATTTTCCTGATCCAGTGTGTCCAACAAGACCAATTGTTTCACCTTTTTTAGCTTCAAAAGAAATTCCTGATAAAACCAAATCTCCTTCGTTATATGAGAAGTCAACAGTATCAAAACACACATGCCCATTACTTATGGGAATTGTATTGACATGATCACTTTCTATAGGTTCTTCTAATAAGGCCATTACCCGTTTTCCAGTTGCTGCCGAGCGTTGAAGATTTGGTAACTGACGAACAAGATTTCCTAGTAAATCAAAGAGTCGCGTTAGGTAATTAATATATATAAAAAGTTTTCCCACAGAAACATCTGTATTCCCTTTAAGAAATTGATGCCCCACAATAGCTAATAAGATGGAAATAAAACTGTATTTGACAAACTCAGTTAGTGTCCATGAAGCAACTGAATCTGCAAATATAATGGCTTCATCTGCTTTTCTCATAGTATTGATGTTGTGGTTAAACTCTGCTAGTACAGTATCTTCTTGTTGAAAAAGCTGAATAATCTGAGCGCCATTCATGGTTTCATTAACCTGAGTGTTAACAGCACTTCGTCCATCATAGAACTCTTTCATAGGTTTATCTGTCATGTTTTTATAAAGCACTTGAATGCCGTAAAAAACAGGTACTACTAAAAGAAGTAACAGACCTGACTTAATATCCAAATAAATCATAACAAGATATATGAAGATAATTTGGAATAAACTAATAATAATTTGAGAAAGTAGATTATTATAAAACTGATTTCTTAAAGTTTCAGTATCATTAACAATACGGGTTGCAATTTTACCCGCAGGTACATGATCAAAATAAGAAATAGGTAGTTTTTGCATCAAGTCAAATGCTTTATTACGTAAATGTGTAACAACTTTATTTGACGTTGCAACTAAAGCTTTAAATGAAAAATACCGTAAAAGTGATGTTATTAAAATAAGAAGACTGTAAAGAAAAATCAACTGGAAAAATAATTCAGTATTGACAAGCTTCCCTTTAGCAATAGGGGTTAAATAATGATCAATCATCTGCTTCATCAATATGGGGGAAACTTGCCCCAGGGCTGAAGCTACTAATAAGAGTAATAATCCTGAGATAAAACTTATTTTAGCAACTTTTAACTCTTTACTTAATTTTATAAATAGGGACATTTTAGTCCTCCTGTGCTTGTTGCCGTTGATATTGTTCATAATACCAACCTTTTTTCTTTAAAAGGTCATCAGGGGTGCCTTCTTCGCTGATACGCCCCTGCTCTAAAACGATAACCCAATCTGCATGTTGAACAGCAGATAATCGGTGGCTGACGATAAATGTCGTTTTATTTTTCCTAACCTTTTGAATATTTGCGATAATTTTTGTTTCTGTTTTAGCATCCACAGCAGATAAGGAATCATCTAAAATTAATAAATCAGACTTGGGCAAAAAGGCTCTTGCAATAGATACCCGTTGTTTTTGACCTCCTGAGATAGACAATCCTCTTTCTCCAATTTGGGTCTCTAAACCTTTTGGCATATGTTTTAAATCTTTAGTGAAATCCGCTGTAGCAATCGCTTCTGCAATATCTTGGTAACTTGGATTTTTAGTTCCAAAAGCAATATTTTCAGAAACAGTTTTAGAAAACAAGATATGCTCTTGAGGGACATAAGCTACTTGTTCTTCCACACTTTTGCGTTTAAAATTCTTAAAATCTTCGCCATTGACGATAAATTTACCCTTCCCTAAAGGGTATTGTCTAAGGAATTGTTTAACTAATGTTGTTTTACCTGATCCTGTCTTTCCAACAATACCTAAGGTCTGCCCTTTTTTTACTTGTAGAGTCACTTGCTGTAAACTTGCATCCTGTGCATTTGCATAGCTAAAAGAATAGTTTAAAAGTTCTATCTTTTTAAAACCATCCAAGATTTGCTTGCCATCTTTTTCCATATCATCACCACTTTCAATTAATTCATTTACTTTTCCAAATGAATTCTTACCAGTTTGATAAACTAAAATAAAGTCTGATAACATGGCAAAAGGTTCGACCAATGATACTAAATACAATTGTAAAGCTATGACTTGTCCTAATGTAACATGTCCATTTTTGATTTCAGATAATCCCAAGGCTAATATAAGCATTTCACTTAAGGCAATCATTGTATTAAATATTGGAAAATACAATGCATTGTATGATGCGATATGATTCCATCTATCTGCCAGTGCCTGTGCTTTTTTTGAAAAATGCCGATACTGATTATCTTTTTGACCATATGCCCTCATCACTTGGATACCTTCGACGGTTTCAAGCACTTCATCACTAAGATTTGAAATAGCATCTCTTGCTTTTTCAACGAGTTCTTCTTGTTTTTTTGAAATCAGATAGGTTGCTATAACAGTCATTAAAATTGGTATCATACCAATAACACTCATCTTAAATGATATTACAAACATCGTGGGAATAATAAAAGCAATCATCCCACCGGCATATAAAACAATCATTAAACCATAACCAATGAAAACCATCAAGGCTTCAACGTCTGTTGAAAAACGTGTCATCATATCTCCTGATCGAAACTTCTCATAGTATGGTGTTCTCATGTGAACTAATTTTTTAAATGCCCTTTGTTGAAGATTAAATTTAAAATGAACGGCCTCTTGAAAAAGATTTACATGCCACAAATAGGCAGTTCCATAATTAATTGTAGTGGCAAATATTAAAATAGCGAGATGAGACCAAAGTACCTGACTAGTGAAACTACTCTTTGTCATTTGATCAATCAAACTTTGGATAATTTTTGTTGGCACTACTAAAGAAGCGTCATAAATAACTAAACTAATAGCAATTACTAAATAGATTTTTTTATTTTTCTTTATATAATCAATAATTAAGGATACCATCATATCCTCCTTTTCTTCCCCTAATGAGGTTTTTTGCACACAAAAAGCCCGTGATAAAATATCCTTTCTACCACGGGCTTTACTATAAGTCAGATAAAATGACCTATTTACTTTGGTTAGAAAGGAGCATATAACGAATCTTACTTGTCATTGAAATAATCACTAAGTTTTTCATTATAGTATTCTCCTTTCTTTTAATCTATTTTAGATAATACCATAAACTCCTTTATTTGTAAACGCTTTATTTACTTATCTGCAAAATATATTTAAGTGGACTCTATCCTTAGCTTAATGACATTATTATTGGTTAAGGATTTACAATTTGTTCAATTTTAGACTTCAACTCCAAAAACACAACTCTCTACTTAATTAAAAATCGAAATTTTAACGATTTGGTCGAAATCTTAATAAACAGTATTTTCATTTTTATATCATTCGTGTTTTATCGATTTTTTTATTGACTTATTCAATTTTTGAAAATTTCATAAAGTTTTTAACCGTTTTCGTATTACCATAAGTGAAAAAACGTAGTAAACTAGTTTGTGCAAGCTATTAAATAACTATTAGGAGTTTATATGAAAAAGCATATTGTTTTAAAAAGTAGTATTTTAACTGTTATGGCAGGAATGTCTATCCTTGTAACGTCAGTTCAAGCTGATCAGGTTGATGTTCAAATTCTAGGTGTCAACGATTTCCACGGTGCTCTTGATCAGACTGGATCAGCTTATATGCCAGCACCTGAGGGAAAAGTTTCTGGCGCTGGTACTGCCGCTCAGCTTGATGCTTACATGGATAAAGCTAATGAAGACTTTAAACAAGCTAGCCCTGATGGAACAAGTATCCGGGTTCAAGCCGGCGATATGGTTGGGGCCAGTCCTGCAAACTCTGGATTATTACAAGATGAACCAACGGTAAAAGTTTTTAATGAAATGGGCGTTGAATATGGCACACTGGGAAATAATGAATTTGACGAAGGATTAGCTGAATACAACCGTATTATGACAGGAAAAGCACCTGCTGCTGATTCAACCATTAATGAGATAACTAAAAACTACACACATGTTCCATCTAGTCAAACCATCGTCATTTCAAATGTTATTGACAAAACAACTAAAGAAATTCCTTATAACTGGAAACCATATGCCATTAAAAACATTCCCGTAAATAACACTTCAGTTAATATTGGTTTTATTGGGGTAGTAACAACTGAAATCCCAAACCTTGTTTTAAGAAAAAATTATGAACAATATGAATTTTTAGATGAAGCACAAACCATTGTTAAATACGCCAAAGAATTAAAGAATCAAAACGTAAATGCTATTGTTATTCTTGCTCATATCCCTGCTATTAGCACTGATGGTGTTGTTGGAAGTGATGTTGCAGCAATTATGGAAAAAGTCAATAAACTTTATCCTGAAAACAGTATTGATATTATTTTTGCTGGCCACAATCACCAGTACACTAATGGAACAATTGGAACAACACGTGTTGTTCAAGCTGTATCACAAGGTAAAGCTTATGCTGATGTTCGTGGTAAATTAGACACAACCACACAAGATTTCGTTGAAACACCAACTGCTAAAGTTCTTGCTGTTGCTCCTAAAAAACTTGCAGGAAGTCCTGATATTCAAGCTATTGTTGATGAAGCTAACAAAATAGTTGCAACAGTAACAACTAAGCAAATCGGAACAGCTGCCAATTCAGAAATGATTTCTAAAACAGCTAATAAAGACAATGAATCTGCTCTTGGAAATTTGGTAACAAGTGCTCAACTAGCAGTTGCCAGAGAAACCTATCCAGATGTCGACTTTGCCATGACAAACAACGGAGGCATTCGTTCTGACCTTATTGTCTCTAAAGGTAATTCAATCACTTGGGGGGCTGCACAAGCAGTACAACCATTCGGCAATATTTTACAAGTTGTCGAACTCACTGGCCAAGATATTTATGATGTTTTAAACGAACAATATGACGAAGACCAAAAATACTTCCTTCAAATGTCTGGCTTAAAATACACCTTCACAACTAGTGAATCTGGAGATCCCTCTAAACCATTTAAAGTTGTTCGTGCATTCACTGACAAAGGGGTAGCGATTGATCCCAAAGCTAGCTATAAGGTTGTTGTTAATGACTTCTTATTCGGTGGTGGAGATGGCTTTGCTACTTTCCGAAAAGGAAAACTTATCGGTGCTATTAATCCTGACACTGAAGTCTTCATTAAATACATTAAAGATAAAGAAGCAAAACACGAAACAATTGCTGCTGATTTTTTAGGCATTAAAACTTTCGTTACATCTACTGTTGAAAGTTCAAAAACAAGTGATGATATGGGGCACCATGATATTGTCAAACGTGTTTATCGTGACCGTGATGGTCACATTGTCGATGAGGAAATCATTTCTGATTTAGTCACTCCAAATCCACAATCACCTACTAAGCAGACAGCTCTTGCTAGCCCTCAAGCTCTTGCCAAAACAAGCACAATGGCTAAGAAACAAGAATTACCACATACTGGTAGCAAAGAAAATCAAGCTGGACTACTATCTATGCTTGGTCTTGTAACACTATTCTTTGCCAAAGTAAGCAAGAAAAAAGAAGAAAACTAATCAAAAGACTGGAAAATTTTCCAGTCTTTCTTCGTTTAAATAATAATTCCTTCAAGATGATCCATTTCATGTTGGCAAATTTGTGCAGCTAATCCTTTAAGAGTAAGTGTCTTTTCTTTCCAATTACTATCTAAGTAACTGACCTTAATCTCTTCAAACCGCTGTGTCGGTCGAGAACCTTTCAAAGATAAGCAAGATTCCTGTGTCTGATATGGTTTATCTTTACTAATTATTTTGGGATTAAACATTAGTAAATCAATAAATCCCATACTAACAATAATGATACGTTTGTTTTCTCCAATCATATTTGCAGCAAGTCCCAAGCAAGACTCTCGGTGGTAATTTAAGGTATCTTGCAAATCTTTTCCAATGAGTTTGTCTTCTTTATTGGCTTTTATTGCTTTTTTTTGCAAAAAAAGCGGATCTTTTACAATATCTCTAATCATTGTCATATCACCTCACTAATCCAATAGCTACATTATAACAAAAAAGAACTCAAAAGAGTTCTTTTCAGTTTTGTAATGCTTAAACAACTCCTTGAGCAGACATTGCCTTAGCGACTTTTAAGAATCCAGCTATATTAGACCCCATCACTAAATCTCCTTCATGCCCAAACTCTTTAGCTGCTTGAGCAGATTGTTCATAAATATCTTTCATTATATCAAACAATTTTGCATCAACTTCTTCAAATGTCCAAGCTAATCTACTACTATTTTGGGCCATTTCTAATGCTGATACGGCTACTCCACCTGCATTTGCGGCTTTAGCCGGTCCAAATAAGACACCAGCTTTTTGGAAGTTTTCTATCGCTTTAAGTGTAGATGGCATATTGGCCCCTTCTGCCACTGCAATAAGGCCATTTGCAATTAATTGTTTCGCATGCTCTTCATTAAGCTCATTTTGTGTTGCACACGGAAAGGCTAAATCAGCCTTAATCGACCAAATAGACCCCTGATCTGCAGCAATAAACTGAGCTTTTGGATGCTTTTCGAGATAAGCTGAAACACGTTCTCGCTTAACTTCTTTGATGTCTTTTAGAGTTTCCAGGTTAATGCCTTCAGAATCATAAATGTAACCAGATGAATCGGATACTGCTAGAACTTTTGCCCCTAACTCATTTAATTTTTGACTGGCATAGATAGCAACATTTCCAGATCCAGAAACAATTGCTGTTTTTCCTTGTAATTTTAAGCCTTTTGCAGCAAGCATCTCTTGGGCAAAATAAACAAGACCATAACCAGTTGCTTCTGTGCGTGCCAAAGAACCTCCGTAATCAAGTCCTTTACCCGTTAGAACACCATTTTGATAGCCTTTAAGGCGCTTATATTGGCCATACATGTAGCCAATTTCACGCCCTCCAACACCAATATCTCCAGCCGGAACATCCATATCAGGGCCGATGTACTTTTGAAGTTCCGTCATAAAACTTTGTGTGAAACGCATGACTTCTGAATCAGATTTCCCTTTGGGATTAAAATTTGAGCCACCTTTACCACCACCAATTGGTTGACCAGTCAGTGCATTTTTAAAAATTTGTTCAAATCCTAAAAACTTAACAATTGATTGGTTAACCGTCGGATGAAATCTCAGCCCCCCTTTATAGGGGCCAATTGCTGATGAAAATTGAACACGGTAACCACGATTCACTTGAACGCAACCCTTGTCATCAACCCACGGAACTCGAAATGAAACAACCCGTTCTGGTTCCACTAAGCGTTCTAAAATATTTTCTTCTATGTATTTTGGATACTTATCAAATACTGGAACAAGTGACTGGAAAACTTCCTCTACTGCTTGTAAAAATTCTGTCTCATGGGGATTATCCTGCTTTACTTTTTCAAAAACACTGTTTACATATTCTCTTCCTTTTGCCATTTCGATTCCTTTCTCTTTTACATTAATTTAAGATAGTAAATATTATAAATTTTCTGAATATTCTTGTCAAGCATTTAACACAAAAGAAATAGCATGCCTTATTAGTTCTAGGAATGCCATTTTTTAAAGGTTATTATGATTTTTTGAATTGGCTATTATAGAGGTTATAATAGAACCCTTTACCCTGTAAGAGACTCTCGTGAGTGCCTTGTTCAATGATTTGTCCATCTTTAAGCACTAAGATTTTATCTGCCTCTTGAATGGTTGATAAACGATGAGCAATAACAAAACTTGTTCTACCTTGCATAAGGCGCTTCATAGCTTTTTGAATTAATAATTCTAAGCGCGTGTCCACTGATGAGGTAGCCTCATCTAAAATCAGAATTTTTGGATCTGCTAACAGAGCCCTTGCTATTGTTAATAACTGCTTTTGTCCAAGGGAAATATTACTTGATTCCTGATTCATAACCATTTGATAACCACCTGGAAGGGTGCTAATAAAGTGGTCGACATTAGCAGTTTTTGCTGCATTAATAATATCTTCTTCACTAGCAGCTAGATTTCCAAATTGAAGATTTTCTTTAATGGTTCCCTCAAAGAGCCAAGCATCTTGTAAGACCATCCCAAATTGACTACGGTAATACTGACGAGATAAATCACGAATATCATGCCCATCAACCGTTATGACACCATGATTCACATCATAAAAACGCATCAAAAGGTTAATCAAAGTTGTCTTACCAGCACCTGTTGGACCAACAATAGCAATCATTTCTCCTGGTTTAACATCAAGGTTAAAGTCTTTAATCAACTCTCTACTGCTGTCATATGAAAAAGTAACATTTTTAAAAGACACTTGTCCTGACAATGAGCGAGGTAAAGTTACTTTAGTTTCTGAGAAATCATCCACTTCATCAAGAACAGAAAAAATACGTTCTAACGAAGATTTAGCAGATTGAATGACTGGAGCTAACTGCGTAATGGTTTGAATAGGTTGTGAAATTTGCCAAGTGTATTGCACAAAGGCTTGCATATTACCTATCGTTAATTTTCCTGCAAGAACTTGCAAACCGGCAATTAAGGCGATAAGCATATAAATGGAATCTGAAATAAAGTGAACAACTGGCATCATAATCCCAGAAATAAAGCTTGCTTTAAAACCAACGGCTTGCAAGCGATTGGTAATATCATGAAATTCAGCTTCAGATGCCTCTTCACGGCCATAAAGTTTTAAAACATTAAATCCTGAAAGTTTTTCTTGGACAAAACCATTCATTTCTCCTAAAACTTTAGCTTGCTCTTTAAAATATGGCTGTGACTTTTTCAAAATAAATTGACTGGCTAGATAAATCAAAGGAACAGCAATAACCAATACCAAGGCCAATGTAACGTTAATATAAAAAGCCATTGAAACTGCTAGAATAATAGATAAAAAGGCATTAACAATCTGTAGAAATGACTGTTGCAAAGCATTTGAAACAGTCTCCACATCCGATGTAAAACGTCCTAACATATCTCCAAATTGATGCTTGTCAAAATAAGAGACCGGGATACGGTTAATTTTTCGGCTCAAATCGTTTCTCAAATCCTTAATGCTTGACTGAACTGTTTTTGTCATGAAATAGTTGGAACCATATGAGCCAATTTCAAAGAATAAGGCACGAATAAAATAAATCACAAGAATAAGTCCAATATAAGACTTATTAATGGAAGCTCCTTCAACACCTCTTGCCATATCAATCAAATTTTTAGAAATTTCAGTGATGGCTAAACCAAGAACAAAAGGCTCAAGGGCACTCATTACTGCACTCATTACTTTAAGAAAAAGAGCTGCTAGTAAGGAAAACTTGTATTTCCTAAGGTAGCTCCAAAGACGGTTTAATAAGTGTTTTCCAGTCATTAATCAAGCTCCTTTCCTTCACTCTTTTTATTAAGTTGCGAACTTGCAATCTCACGGTAAATGGCATTATTTTTTAATAATTCTTCGTGAGTTCCACGACCAACAATTTCTCCTTCATCAAGAACAATAATGTGATCAGCATCCATAATTGTTCCAACGCGTTGCGCCACAATTAAAACAGTTGCGTTTTGAGTAACTTCTTTTAAACGTTTCCGTAATTCAGCGTCAGTTTTATAATCCAAAGCAGAAAATGAATCATCAAAAATATAAATATCTGGCTGTTTGACAACTGCCCGGGCAATTGAAAGTCTTTGCTTTTGGCCTCCTGAGAGATTGTTGCCCCCCTCAGCTAAATGGCTATCATAGCCCTCTTCACGACTTTCTATAAACTCTTTAGCTTGAGAAACGTCCGATGCTTGATCCAGTTCTGAACGACTAGCATCATTTTTGCCGTATTTGATATTTTCTTCGATGGTCCCTGTGAATAGCAGAGCTTTTTGAGGGATAAAACCAATTTTAGAACGTAAGGCTTTAAGGTTGTAATCTCTGACATCAATCCCATCAACTATGATTTTACCAAAGGTAACATCATAAAATCGAGGAATCAGGTTAACAAGTGATGACTTGCCAGACCCTGTTGATCCTATAAATGCTATGGTTTCCCCTGGTTTTGTTTTAAATGAAATGTTATTTAAGACAGGATTTTCTGTCTCTCCTGGATAAGCAAAGGTTACATTATCAAATTCCAAATAGCCCTGAGAATCACTTTTTGTAATGCCATCTTCATTTTTTGAGATAGACAATGGCATGTCAAGAACTTCATTAATTCTATGACTTGAAACAGCCATCCTTGGATACATGGTAAAAAGATTAGCAAACATTAAAAAAGAAAATAGCGCATGAAAACTGTATTCAATAAAAGCAACCAAATCCCCAATTTTAAACTGACCTTTATTAAGAGGATCTAGAGCGAACCATACAATGGCCACTATCATCGCAATGATAATTTGAACAAATAAAGGTTCTGTTAGCCCTGTTAATATAAAGAGTCGTTTTGATATACCAGAATACTCTTGATTTTGCTGATTAAAACGTTCTTCTTGGAAAGATTCTCTTGAAAAAGCTCTAATCACGCGCAAACCAGTTAAATTTTCCCTAACCAACTGATTAATTTTGTCCAAATTTTCTTGTTGCTTCTCAGAAAGTGGTTTGGTTTTAAGTGCCACATAAATAACTACAAAGACTAAAAATGGCATTGAAACTGCAACAATCCATGCTAATGAAGGACTTGTAACCAAAATCATGACAACTGAAAAAAGCATCATTAAGGGGGTTACAACACCAAGCCTCAAAGACATTTCAGCAAATTGCATTAAAACAAAAGCATCAT
This sequence comes from Streptococcus iniae, assembly GCF_030732225.1. Taxonomy (NCBI): domain Bacteria; kingdom Bacillati; phylum Bacillota; class Bacilli; order Lactobacillales; family Streptococcaceae; genus Streptococcus; species Streptococcus iniae. The sequence goes on from NZ_CP132230.1 coordinate 1,179,709, forward strand.
TGGTTATCCTTGTCACTAAAGATGACACCCCTATTTTCTCATACTCCGTGTGGGAATAATCCTGTAAGCGTTGGTACATGTCATTACGCAATTCTTTTATCATGGTCGTTGTTAAACGACTTGAAGCATATGACAGAAGAAGCCGTCCTAGTACCCCTAAAAATACAATCAAAAACATGATAGCTGTCCAAAAATACAAGGCACTTTCTTGTTTTTGAACAACTCCTTGATCAATCATTTTTGCTAAGACTGTTGGCAAACCAAGGTTGACCAAAACAAAAAACAAGGCACCGACAATATCTAAGAAAAGCCATTTTTTCTTTGTTTTTAAATACGACCAAATTAAGCCCATGTGACACCTCCTTTTCCTTATATGAAAAGAAGCGCAGAGATGCACTTCTTCATTAGTAATAGTTTAACATATGGCTGATGCCTTTGTCATTTAATTCGAGATTATTTTTTGAATTCTTTAATCATCCAAACATCCATCAAGTGATGATTTTGATCATTAGATAGCGCTTGCTCAAGTCTCCTAAATCCAATAGACTGATAAAAGTAAACAGCTTCTTTCAAAAGTGATGAACTTTCTAGATACAAGGATTGATAACCAGATTCCTTAGCAGCCGACTCCACATGCATCAGTAACAGTTTTGCAATGCCTTGGCGACGATAACTAGCATCAACATAGCACTTTTGCAATTCACAAATGGAAGCATCAACAGGACCAAAACCAGCACCTGCAAGTACCTGATTATCTTCTTCGTAAACAAAATAAGCAGCATTTGACAATCCTTGATAGTACTCATATAAGTTATCTAACTGAGGATCACTATATGCAGTCCCTGGCTGATCAAGCCCAACTGCTTTCAAAGACTGGCGAATAATTCTTGCAATGACATGATTATCACTCGCTTTAATCAGACGTATCGGCATACTATTCCTCCAATTCGCTAAGATAGTCGTAACGCTCATACTTATCCAAAATAGATTGATTGATAGCATCTAATTGCCTCTGGAGTTCTGCCAACTTGCCATAATCACTGGCACATGTCAACATTTCTTCCTCCAAAAGGCCTAGGGATAATTCAAGTTCTGCCAATTCTTCTTCAATACAAGCCCACTCTTGTTTCTCTAAGTAAGACATTCTTTTTTTATTGACCACTGCAGCTGGCTGACTACTTTCAAGGTGTTGACTTTCCACTTGCTTATCTGTTACATTTTGATGCTCTTTTTGAAATGCAACTTCTTCTAAATAATCACTATAATTCCCATAGAATTCAGTAATCCCACCATCCTCAAAAGCCAATATTTTAGTTGCCACTTTATCTAAGAAATAACGGTCATGGCTTACGGTAATGACTGGACCAGCAAAACCTTGAAGAAAGTTTTCTAAAACAGTCAATGTCGCAATATCCAAATCATTGGTTGGCTCATCTAAAAGCAAAACATTTGGTTTTTCAATTAACAGTTTCAAAAGATAAAGCCGTTTTTTCTCACCGCCAGATAACTTTCCAATTAAGGAGCCATGACTTGACCTTGGAAATAAAAATTGCTCAAGAAGTTCACTAATACTAGTTGTTCCAACAGTTGTTTTAACTTCATCAGCAACCTCTTGCAAATAATTGATAACCCTTTTGTTGTCATCCATATCTCGAATTTGTTGAGAAAAATAGGCAATACGAATGGTTTCACCAACAATCACTTGCCCAGATTGTGCAACCACATCTCCAGTAATTAATTGTAAAAGTGTTGATTTACCAACACCATTATCACCAACAATACCGATACGATCCTTATTTTGAATAATCAAATCAAAATCTTTGATCAGTGGCTTTTTCTCATCATAAGAAAATCCAACTTTTTCAAAATGAATAACCTTCTTACCAATACGACTGGTTTCAAAATTAATATCTAATTCTTCTTGACTATTATCAACATGCACTTGACCTTTCAAATCATGGAAACGATTGATTCTAGCTTGTTGCTTTGTCGCTCTAGCTTGAGGTTGTCTTCTCATCCAAGCTAATTCTTGCTTATAAAGCTGCTTTTTCTTATGAAGATTTGCAGCATCTCGTTCATCTTGTTCAGCCTTTAAACGCACGTAGTCCTGATAATTCCCTTGATATTCATTTAATGATGCATTATCCAATTCAAAAATTCGTGTAGCTAATCCATCTAAAAAATACCGATCATGTGTAATAAACATTACCGTGCGTTTGCTTGACTTTAGGTAATTGGTTAACCAGGCAATGGTGTCGATATCAAGATGGTTTGTTGGTTCATCTAATAAAAGCAAATCAGACTTGCCAAGCAAGACCTGGGCTAATTGAACCCGTCTTCTTAGACCTCCAGACAATTGCCCAACTTTTTGATCTAATTGTGTAATTCCCAACTTAGATAAGACCGTCTTAACATCACTTTCAACTGACCATACATCTAATCTATCCATTTCTGACATCACTTTTTCAAGCTTTTCCTGATTAGCCTCACTGTAATCGCGTAATAAAAGTTCATAATGACGAATCAGTTTCATTTCTGGTAAATCAGCAGATAAAACAGTGTCAAGAACAGTTTCTTGATCATCAAAATCAGGATCTTGCGTCAAGTAAGAAATACGGAACTCATTAGCTTTTAAAATGGGAGAAATATCTCCATCAAAACCTAAACGTTCAGATAAAACATCCAAAAGCGTGGTTTTTCCAGTTCCATTAACACCAATAATACCAATCCTGTCAAAATCATGAACAATAAAAGAAATGTCTTTGAAAACCGTTTTATCACCAACAGACTTATTTAATTTTTCAACAATAAAATCACTCAATAGGTCAACTCCTTGATTACAAATTGTTCAATCTCAGACACTTGGTTGGCTAACATCCCATCAACAATAGCTAACTCAACTTTTTTTAAGAGTTGGCCCAACTCAGGACCTGGTGTCATCTTCATGTGTTTAATGAGATAGGAACCATTCACAACAATATCATGTTTATCATAAATAACAAGTTCATCATAAAGTTTGTCAATAACAGCAAAATCACTTGCTAATCCCTTAGCCTCAATAAGTTTTTCACTGAGGTAAGCAATACCTTTACCATATTGGTAAAGAGTTCGTTTATCTAATGCATTTTCTTGCCGTAACTGATAAACACTTAAAATAGCTTGTACTTCTTTTTGAAATTCATTGGAAGTTTTCCAAACTTTCAAAAATGCCTTGGGATTTGGGATTTCTAATTCTAGAATAAGATTGGCCCAAGCCTGTGCACTGGTTTCAAACCTAAACCATTGTGGCAGTACTTGCATTAAATGGCCTAACTTAAAGCCCTTGTGATGTAATCCTGGCAAATAATCAAAAGCTGAAGCTTCCATAAACTTTTGCAAGCCGTTTTTCCAAAAAGGAGCCATCATTAATTGATCAAATTCAATAAATGACCTCTCAACAGAAATTTTCTCTAAAAGCGGAGCATGAGTACACATTGCTTCAAAAGTCTTTTCTTCAATTGAAAAATTTAAAGTGGCAGCAAAACGAAAGCCACGCATGATACGTAAGGCATCTTCCTCAAAACGCTCCTCAGCTTTTCCAACTGCCCTTAAAAGCTTAGCATCAATATCTTCTAAACCACTAAATTTATCAATGATTTCCCCTTGATCATCAAGAGCTAAAGCGTTGACCGTAAAATCCCGTCTTTTTAAATCTTCTTCCAAAGAGCGCACAAAAGAAACCTGACTAGGACGGCGGTAATCTACATAGACATCCTCAGTCCTAAAGGTGGTGATTTCATATTCAGAATCTTCCTCTAAAACAAGTACTGTGCCATGTTCAATACCAACATCTACTGTTCTTGGAAAAATGGCTTTCGTTTCTTGTGGATAGGAACTTGTTGCAATATCAACATCGTGTATGGGACGACTTAAGAGAACATCCCTGACACTACCTCCCACAAAATATGCCTCATAGCCAGCATCTTTAATTTTTTTTATTATTGGTAAAGCCTTCTGAAATTCAGAAGGCAGTTCTTTTAATCTCATAATAACTTCTCTAATCCATAAACAAGTTCTTGCATTGTAACGACTTTTTTAATTCCTAAGTTAACACCACTCATAAAGGACTGACGGTCAAAGGAATCATGCCTCAAGGTCAAACCTTCACCTGGACCTCCAAAAATAACCTCTTGGTGAGCAACTAGTCCTGGCAAACGTACACTATGAATTCTAATCCCATCATAGTTAGCACCTCTTGCTCCTGCAATCAATTCTTCCTCATCAAGCACAGCTGAATCTTTTGAGGCTCTATTTTCAGCAATTAATGCAGCAGTTTTAAGGGCTGTCCCACTAGGAGCATCTTTTTTCTGGTCATGGTGCAGTTCAATAATTTCTAAATCTGGAAAATATTTGGCTGCTTTAGCCGCAAATTCCATTAGGAGAATGGCTCCTATGGCAAAGTTAGGCGCAATTAAACCACCCAATTTCTTAGTTTTTGCTAAGGCTTCTAAATCATCAATTTCTTTTTGTGACAATCCGGTTGTGCCAATAACAGGAGCAAATCCCTGCGAAAGAGCAAAATGCGTATTTGAAAAAGCAACCCTTGGACTTGTAAAATCAACCCAAACGTCAGCTTCAAGGCCTACCAAGTCTTCTTTAGTGTTGACAATGGGAACACCTTTATAATCTTTGTCATTGGTAAAAGGGTCGACTAAGGCTACCAATTGCAATTCTGGATCATTTTCAACCATTGCAAGGGCTGTTGAACCCATTTTCCCCTTAAAACCAGCAATAATGACTCTTATTCCCATAAGTCTCTCCTTTATTCTAGTCCAATCGTGGCGTAAATCCGATAGCTACAGCATTCGAACCAAGATGTGTTCCAACAACAGCGCTAAATGTAGCATCTACAAATTGATCTGGTAAGCCACTCTCAAGCAACATTTTTTTTAATGTTGCTGCTTTTTCACTACCATTGGCATGTATGATAGCAAATTCATAGTCTCCTCTTTCATTTTGTTGATGAAGCAATTCAACTAACCTTTTCAAAGCTTTTTTTTCAGTTCGAACTTTTTCATGAACGACAATAACCCCGTCAGAATCAAAAGTCAAAACAGGTTTAATGCTTAGTAAATTCCCTAACAAAGCTGAACCGTTTGACAAACGACCACCCTTGACCAAATGGTTAAGATCATCCACTAAAATATATGCAGACGTCCCGTCAATTTGCTGTTGCAATTTAGCAGTTAATTGATCAAAAGTTAAACCTGCTTGATGCCATTGAAAAACATTACCTACCATCATTCCCACCGGAGCTGACGCAATCTTGGTGTTTGGAAAAGCAATAGTTAAAGCAGAATGTTCCTCAATCAAAAATTGAATATTTTGCCAAAAGCCAGAAATACCACCCGATAAGAACAATCCTACAACATGTGTGTAGCCATCCTTTTGCAATTGCGTTAACAATTGATCTAACTCAGCTAAAGAAGGTTGGCTTGTTTTAGGTAACTCCTCAGATGCTGCCATCTTGTCATAAAACTCGTCCAAGTCAATGTTAATGCCTTCATAATAAGTTTCATCATTAATCATTATTGGAATGTTCATCATATAAAGATCAGGATTATTAAAAAGTTGATCAGACAAAAAGGCTGTATTATCTGTTATTACTGCTAATTTCATTAATTTTTAAACTCCAAGTTTATGCCTGGTCTGTCCAAGGCAATTTCTGTAACTTCATAAGTGAGACGTTGCACCATATCAAGTAAGGGTGCCGCTAAAGATTCTACTTCTGGCTGAGTGAACTCACTCGGTTTATCAATCAAACGGTCAACAATGGTTACCATTTGAGAAATAACGCCACCAATGACAAATTCTTCTTTTACAATCATAAATTGAAGTACTGAAACAATAACTGTTTCATTTTTTTCTTCATCACGATTAATCAATTGGAAAGTTACCTCAAAATTTGTTTCCGGGGCACCGTTTTCTTTTTCCCATTCAAGATTTCTAGCATCATAATGGTACTGATTAACAAATTCTTTTTCACGAATTACTTGCATCTATATATTCTCCTTGAGCGCGATATGACCCATTATAGCATAGTTTTCATGATTATAAAAGGTCGAGCAGGGCTAGTATTTTTTCTGAGGGTGCTTTTCAATGATTTCAGGATGAGCTTCTAAGGCCTTACGTCCCTTTTCAAGCAAAGAGTACCCTCTAATAGTAAATAATTTTCCTAATTCTTGCTCGTCAAATACCAGGGCGATTGCTTCTTCCAAATCCTGACATTTCATTTTAGACAAGCCCTTAAACTCTTTAGATTTTAAAAATTCTTTCAAAAAAAGAGAAGATAAATGCTTTAAAGAATCAAAAGCAGAATCAATAGTTACATAAGCTTGCGCAATTAAAAATTCCAATTCCTTTTGCGCATCAATCCCGTAAGTCGTATAAAAATATTTATGGTGAGGGTGTTCGGTAGTATATGTTCCAAACTGAATGCGCCATAACATCACAATATGACCTGGCAATAAACCTTCTTTTGTCCTAATCATGTTACGTTTTGGAATTGGTTTTTGCAGTAAATCACGTTCATATTTTGCTTCAATATGTGGCATTTCAGCGTGTTGATTATAAATGGTATCAATTGTTTTCATAGGAATATTATAACAAAAAAATCACCTCATAGAGATGATTTGATTTGTTAGTTCTATTATGGCTTCAAGCCAGTTTTTCTCGCAGAGAAAAATGAAAAAACCACCAGCTATGCTGGTGGCTAACAAGGCTTCTAGCTTCCATTTATTTTTCCATGTATAATCTAATTGTTCAGGTTAGATAAAGGAGGAAAAATAAATGGCTAAAACCAGTTATAGTTTATCACACACCAAATGGATGTGCAAATATCACATTGTGTTCACACCAAAGTATCGGCGCAAGTCCATTTACTATAAAATTAGACAGGACTTAATCGAAATTTTCCGTTATCTATGCCAATATAAGGGTGTTGAAATTATAGAGGGGCATATGATGGCGGACCATGTTCACATGCTTGTTCTGATTCCACCAAAACTTGCGATTTCAGATTTCATGGGTTACCTGAAAAGTAAGAGTGCTTTAATGATCTTTGATAAGCATGCCAATTTAAAATATAAATATGGAAATCGCAAGTTTTGGGCACGAGGGTACTACGTCAGTACGGTTGGCTTAAACGAGAAAACTGTTGCGAAATACATACGTGAGCAAGAGAAAGACGACATCGCACTCGATAAGTTAAGTGTAAAAGAATACGAAGATCCATTCTCGGATGGAGGCTTTAGAACACGATAAAAGCCCGTTGTTACGGGCATTAGTCAAGTAATCAAAGCATAACCTGAACGTATGTTCAGCGAGCGTCTTTAGACGCCGCTGGAGTTTAACGGCTTATAGCCGGTGTACAAGCCACCCGTTTACACGGGTGGTTTTGACTTAATAGCCTCTTGTTAAAATTGCCCAAGCGTCATCTTGTGATAAGGTTGCTGCATCTGTGTGACGACTTCTATACTTGTTCCAAACCAGCTGACCACTTGTATTAACAACACCAGCTTGACTTGCTTGATCAACTGCGGCCATTTGTTCTTGGCTTACTGCTGTTGGAGCAACTGGCGCTACAACATCATAAGCTGTTAAACCATAGGTCTGAATAATATTATTTAATTTGGCATTGTATGCTGTATCCGTAGCATAAAGACCTGTTAGAGCAGCTGTGGCATCTTGATAAGATAAGGTATTCGAACGTCTTGCACCTGCATAAATTGGTGCATTTAATAATGCAGCATAATCATATAATGAGTCTGCAACACTTGGATAAGCACGAAAATGTTGATCAATTTCATATGGATTTCCCTGACCATCATCTTCCCAAGTTGTCATGTTCACTGATGCACCATTATAACTTCCTTTGATACCAAAAAAATTATAATAGGGAGCTTGGCTTAAACCAGACTGTCCGTTACTTGATTCCAAAATCGCCTGAGCAATCATGACTGAAGCGTATAAATCTCTCTCCGCAGCAATTTGACTAATAAACTCTTGTGTTGGACCACTTGTAAATGTCTCAGCAGAAACACGAGATTCTTTCTGTGTATTAGTTGTTAAAAAGTATGCTCCAGCTACAGTAACAAGCATCATCAACAGAGCAACTCCTACTTTTTTAACTTTAGTGATTGTCATAATCCTATTCCTTTTCATTTCTTTGTTTGGAATAATATTATAACACAGTTTTTTAGTATTAGACTACAAACCTTAGCAATTTAATTTTCTTGATAAATTTGTAGTCAAATTGAAACATTTCTTTTTAGAATGGGTAGTCAAAATAATAAAGCCTATAAGTCTCAATAAGATTATTTAATTTGACATGATAAGACGTGTCTGTTGCATAACGACCCGTTAAAGTTGCTGTTGCTTCTTGATAGTGTTTTGTTTTAGCTTTATGAGTATTTTCATACAAAGGGTCTGATAATACAGTTGCATAGTCTTTAAAAGAATTAATCATTTTTCCGTAAGATCTAAACTTTGCATCAACTGTATAAAGATTCCCTTGACCATCATCTTCTAGAGTGGGTAAAACAGCAGATTTTCCTTTGTAATCTCCTTTCACCCCAAAGAAATTATAATAAGGTTTTTGACTCAATTGGGATTGGCCATTTTGCGACTCTAGAGTTGCTTGCGCAAGCATCACTGACGTATATAGATCATTTTTTCTTGCTATATCTGCCGCTGAATGTGCACTTTTTCTTATAAATGATAAAGAGGCTGTTTCAGCTAAAGGTTTCAAATCTTGCCTAGCTTTTTTTAAAGACCATACTGAAACTAGTAATGTCAAAAGAACAAAACTTAAAACAGTTAACTTAAACCCTTTTGAACTTGTTTTTTTTAGCTGATAACTTCTTTTTCTTTTTTTTCTGCCCATCCTAATAACAATTCTTCCTATTGCTTTTTTTATTAGTATATCAAAAAACTAGAATCCTAACAGACTCTAGTTTCCTTTTTTTAAACTTTTATGCTTTTTTGCGTAAAGCACCAAACAAGATTCCAGAAACAACTGCTCCTATTGCAATGAAGACAAGATAGAGTAATGGATTACTTGTTAAAGCAATAACGAAAATCCCACCATGTGGAGCCATAAGTTTAATACCTGCTAAACCAACAAGTGCTCCTGCTAATGCAGAACCTGCAATAAAACTTGGAATAGCTCGAGCTGGATCAGCTGCACCAAATGGAATAGCACCTTCAGTAATGAATGAAAGCCCCATTACAATATTTGTTAAACCAGATTCACGTTCTTCTTTTGTAAATTTATCTTTAAAAAGTAATGTTGCAACAAATACAGCTAATGGCGGAACCATACCACCTGCCATGACAGCAGCCATAACAACAGAGCCTCCATCAGAAACAGTTGCTGCAAGAGTTCCTGTACCAAAGACATAAGCTGCTTTATTAACTGGACCACCCATATCAACAGCCATCATCCCCCCAACAAGTAGTCCCATAAGAATTGCAGAGCTACCTGACAAGCCTTCTAAAAAGCTATTAAGAGCGGTATTGATTGCTGCCATTGGAATATTAACAAATAGCATTAAAAATCCAGTAATAAGAACACCAAGCAATGGGTAAAGAAGAATAGATTTAACACCTTCTAATGACCTTGGAAGTCCTGACAAGAGTTTGCGAAGAGCTAAGATAACTCCTCCAGCAAGAAAACCACCAACTAAAGCTCCCAAGAAGCCAGAAGGAACACCTGCAAGAGCTAATGAAGCTTCACCGCCTTGAGCAAATGGCACCTTCCCAAAAGCAAGACCGCTTGAGGCAATTGCTCCTGCTACAAAACCTGCTACAAGACCCGGTTTTTCAGCAATAGAATAAGCAATATAGCCTGCTAGAACAGGTAGCATGAATGAGAATGCTGCGCCACCAATCTTCATAAAGATTGCAGCTATTTCGTGATATGACCCAAGATTTCCTAATTGATCCTTAGGCACACCAAGCATGTTATCAAGTAAGAATGCAATAGCAATCATAATACCGCCACCAATAACAAATGGCAACATTTGAGAGACACCACCCATTAAGTGTTTATAGAAAGCTCCTCCAAGACTCATTTTTTCTGAACTTGAGGCCTTTTCAGACACTGCATTTTTAGCTTGATATGGTCTTGCTTCACCAGTCATAAGCATGGTAATCAATTCTTCACTTTTCTTAATACCATCAGCTACAGGTCTTGAAACCAGTGGTTTTCCATCGAAACGATCCATCTCAACAGCTTTATCTGCAGCAACAATAACCCCTTTAGCTTTTTTAATGTCATCAGCGGTTAGACGATTTCCAACACCAGATGCTCCATTAGTTTCAACTTTTATAGCAATTCCCATCTCTTTAGCTTGTTTTTTCAAAGCTTCTTCTGCCATATAAGTGTGTGCAATTCCAGTTGTACATGCTGTAACTGCAACAATAAAATCACTTGCCATCACTGGTTGAACTTGTTCTTTTGCTTTCTCTTCTTTTTCTGAAGCATCAAATAAAGCAATGACATCATCAGCAGACCTAGTTTTTCTCAGTTGGTCAGCAAAACCGTCTTTTAACAAGTATTGTGATAACTGCGCAAGAGCAGCTAAATGTGTATCGTTAGCGCCATCTGGTGCAGCAATCATAAAGAATAAATCTGTTGCTTGTCCATCTAATGAAGCATAGTCAACACCTTTATTTGATTTAGCAAAGAGAACACTTGCTTGGCTGACAGCAGAATTTTTACTATGCGGCATTGCAATTCCATCACCTAATCCTGTTGATGTCTGTGCTTCACGCGCCATAATTCCAGCTTTAAATGTTTCAAAATCAGTAACAACCTTATTGTCAACTAAATTTGAAATCATTTCATCAATTGCAGCTTCTTTGCTTGTTGCTTGTAAGTCTAAGATCATCAGATCTTTGTTTAGTAAATCCTGTAATTTCATCTTTTTTCTACCTCAACTTGTTGATAAATGTCTTTAATAAATGTCATAGTAGCTAAATCATCTGAGAAGGCCGTTGATGTCCCACAAGCAACTCCCCACTTCAGAGATTCAATCGGATCAAGTGTCGCTACATATTTCCCAGTGAAACCTGCAACCATTGAGTCACCAGCTCCAACAGAATTTTTCACCTGTCCTTTAATAGGTTTTGCAAAATAATTTCCCTCTGGCGTTACTAATAAAGCTCCATCGCCAGCCATTGAGATAATGACATTTTGAGCGCCCATATCCAATAATTTTGATGCATATGTTTCAACATCATCTAAACCATTCAATGTAACATTAAAAATAGCTTCAAGTTCATGATTATTCGGTTTGACTAATAAAGGCTGATAAGCCAAGGAATCCAGTAAAGTTTGTCCCTCAAAATCACAGACCACCTGAGCACCCAAGTTCCTAACGTAAGGAATTAAATCTCGGTAGACACCATTACCAATATTTGATGGTGCAGAACCTGCAAAAACTACCGTATCATTGGCTGATAATGTCGAAAAAACTGTTTTTAAAGAAGCTAAATCTTCTGATAAAATTTCGGGACCTTGTCCATTGATTTCAGTTTCTTGCTCAGACTTAATTTTTACATTAATCCGAGTATCGTCTTTCACAGTAACAAATTGTGTCTGAACGCCCTCATTGAGTAAAGACTGTTCAATAAAGTTACCTGTAAAACCACCAAGAAATCCAGTTGCAACATTATCAATAGCTAAACGTTTTAAAATCCGGCTAACATTGATACCTTTACCACCGGCAAATTTATCATCGCTATCCATTCGGTTCACTGCTCCATTTTCCAAATGGTCTATCCTAACAATATAATCAATAGATGGATTCAGCGTTACTGTATAAATCATACTTCAATCACCTTTGCTTTCTCCTTTACCTTCTTTAATAATGGATTCGTTGAAGAACCCGTAATAATTGTAAGATTATCAATAGGGGCAACGTTAATAAATGATACTTGACCAATCTTCGACGCATCAGCAAGGATATAACTTGATTTAGCGTTGCTGACTATGGCTTTTTTGATAACTGCCTCTTCCATATCAGGGGTTGTCAAAAACTGATCATCAATCCCATTCATGCCAATAAAAGCTTTGTCAAAATTCATATTTTGTATTTGAGATAATGCAACACTACCAACGCTTGCATCAGTCGTCACTTTTACAACACCACCAATAATAATTGTTTTTATATTCATATCAACAAGTCTAGCAGCGTGGTGAATAGAATTAGTCACAACTGTGACATTTCGATACTCCAGTTTGTCAATCATAAATTCTGTTGTTGTACCTGCATCAATAAAAATAACATCCTTATCAAAAATAAATTCTGAAGCTTTTTCAGCAATTTTCATTTTTTCTTGACTGTTTTTGACAGATTTCTCTTGATTGGACAATTCTTCTTGCATGGAATGAATTGACTCCGCACCACCATGAACTCGGTGAAGCTTTCCTTCGCTCTCTAATTCATCCAAATCTCTACGTACAGTAGACTCAGATGAATTAAGTAAGTCAATTAAATCCTCTAAAGCAACAAAACTATCACTTATTATTTTCTCCATAATCAACTGTTTACGTCTTGATTTTAGGATAATAACACCCCTTTCTGAAATCGTTTACAAGTCCATTATACTCTTTTTGACTTCAAAGTCAAGCATTTTCTGTCATTTTCTGTCAAATCACCACAGAAAAAAACTAGGAAATATATTCCTAGTTAATCAACTTATTTAATGTTTAGAACGTCTTCTTTGGTATGAACCATTTGTGTGATTAAACGACAATACGGTGTATCAATGCCAAGTTTTTGACCTTTAGCACTAACAGCACCATTCAAGAAGTCAATCTCTGTTTTACGGTGATTTTGAACTAAATCTTGGTGCATTGATGGGTAATGATGAGCTGCTTTGACAGAAGTATCCATAACATATTTTGTAATTTCAGCTTCATCCAAAGTAACCCCTTCTGCTTGCCCTACAATGACAAATTCATGAATAATTTCTTCAACCATTTTAAGACCATCTTGACTAGCAAAAAGTTCACCAATTGTACAATCAAGCAAAGCACATGTTGAGTTCATTGTGCCATTAACACAAGCTTTTCTCCAAATATTTGGCAAAACATTCTCATCATAGGTTGCAAATAATTTTGCTTCTGTAAGCATTTCAGCAACTTGATGACCTGCTTCTTGATTTTCTGGATCCATGCTTTGAAGGTTGAGAGCTCCAACACCTTGTAAATGGGCATGTCCTGGACCTTTAAGACCAGCAGTCCAAACAGTAACACCCATTAAAATGTTATGTACTGGAATGTATTGGCGGATAACTTCTTCATGACCAAGACCATTGAGAAGACAAAGTACTTTTGTTTCTTTACCAATAATAGCTTTAACGTCTTGTAACATTTGTGGTAACTGCATAGCTTTTGTAAACAAGATGATTAAATCAGCTTCTTTAGTAGCTTCAGTTGGCTTCATAATTGGAAGGTTTACAGTTTCTTCAACATCACCAGTGATTTTTAAGCCATTTTCTTTAATGGCATTAATATGATCTTCCCAGTTGTCTAAGAGGATAACATCGTTATTTGTTTTTGAAATTTGGTAACCAAAACGACACCCCATTGCACCAGAACCAGCAATATAAACTAACATGTTTTTCTCCTTTTTCTTTTAGCCTTCAAATACAAAGATATCTTCTTTGTAAAGTTTTAATACATCTTTACTAATTTTATGTGCAGCAAAAGCAACACTAAATGGAATCACAAGCCATGCAAGAATAATAATCATGATATTGCTTCCTCCTGCAAGTGAAGCTATCGGACCTACAGCACCAACAAGACCAAAACCAGATGAAGCTGGTGTACCAACAAGATTAAACATAGGAACCATTAATGAACTCATTGCTGCTGTAACAAGCATTGGAATTGCCATCACTGGATGTTTCAAAAAGTTTGGCATCATCATTTTCATAGCACCCAAGGCAATAGCAATTGGGACACCTGATTTGTTAACTTTTAGTGTTGCCCATACTAATACTGCTGCAGTTGAAGCTATACCCATTGATGCTGCCCCAGCAGCCATACCATTTAAGCCAATAGCTAAACCGATTGCAACAGTTGAAATTGGACTAACAATTAAAATAGCAAAGGCCATGGCAATTAAAATTGACATTAGGATTGGTTGTAAGGTTGTAAATGAGTTGATTCCTTGCCCAATTAAAGTGGTTACATAAGATACATATGGAAGCAATTTCCAACCAATATAACCAACACCAGTACCAATCAAAATTGGAAGAAGGATGATTGTCAATGAACCAAGTTTATTGACAAACCATTTAACAGCTAAAACAGCTAAACTTGCAGTAATCATCATATTGATAAGGTCGCCAATACCTCGTAATTGGAAAGAACCTGTCGCTACACCTTTTTGAATAACTTCAGTGTACATCCACGCTCCTGAACCAATATAGGCCGCACCACCAACTGCTAATTGTTGCATAGGTGTAAATTTAAATTGTTGACCAATTAAAAATCCTGCCATAATAGGTGTGAAAAATTGGAAAACTTGAACAATATGTAAAAACTCTGCAGCAAAAACATTTGATACAAATGGTTTTAAAAATGTTGCCAAGATAGCGTTTGGAATGAGGGCAACTACAATTGCAATTGCTGTTCCCGCTAGAACTTTATTGATAAAAGAGCTAAACGTCTCTTTGTTTGTATCTGTCATGACATGACCTCGCTTAATTTTTATAGTGTGAAATCAATCACATTTATAACGTTAATTATATCACAAAGAAAATTCCTTGTCATAGTGATTTTCAGTAATAAGTATGGTTAATTTTTATAGTTTCATAAACTTTTCTTATAGTTTTTCAATCAATGAAGTCGAATGAACAAGCCGATTATCACGCTCAGGATAAATATAATTAATAGCTTGGTTAACAGCAATTGGAGCTTCACCAAAACCAGTTGCAATGAGGTCAACTTTGCCGTCATAATCAGCCGCATCGCCAATTGCAAAGATTCCCTCTTGGCTAGTTTGGAAGAGATTAGAAACCTTAATGCTTGACTTTTTATAATCTAAATTCCAGCTTTTAAGATTTTTATTTGAAGTTGAAAAGCCAAAGCTTACAATCAAGGCATCTAAGTCTAAATCTAAAATTTCTTCATCTTTAACTTTTTGAACAATCACTTTTGAAAGATGCCCATCTTTTCCTTCCAAAGCAAGCGGAATATAGGGCGTTAAAACCTGAATTTTTGACGCTTTAAGTAATTCGACACTATGTTCATGTGCTCTAAACGCTTCTCGTCTATGCACTAGAGTCACACTCTCAGCAATATCTTCTAATGCTAAAGCCCAGTCGAGAGCAGAATCTCCTCCCCCACAGATGCCAACTCTACGCCCTGTAAACTGTTCTAATTTATGGACATTGTAAAAAAGTGTCTTGTCTGCAAAGTCCTCTTCACCTTCCAATCCTAATCTTCTTGGAGCGAAAGCACCATTTCCACAAGCGATAATAATCGCTTTACTATAACGAACTGTTTTGTTTGTTTGAATATGAAAAACAGCCTCTTTTTGCTCAAACGCAAGAACTTCTTCTTTGAGACAAGTACTTATCCGGTCTTTAAAGCGACCAAGTTGCTTGAGCATATTTGTCGTCAAGTCAGCGCCACTAATTGCAGGATAAGCAGGAATATCATAAATAACTTTTTCAGGATATAAAATAGCCGGTTGTCCTCCCAACTCAGAAAGGCTTTCAATAATATTGACCCTCATACCTCTTAGACCAGCATAATAAGCTGCAAAGAGCCCTACAGGGCCCCCTCCAATAATTGTAATATCATATATAGTGTCACTCATTTAGTTGATTACGCTCCTTTATTTGACCAGTTATCTTTTCTAGCATTTCTTTTTCTTCATCAGTAAATGTATACTTGTCTAATAAGTCAGGGCGACGATCTAAGGTTTTTTTCAAACTTTGCTCTAGTCGCCATTTCCTAATATTTTCATGATGCCCACTCATCAAGACATCTGGAACCTTCATTCCTCTAAAATCATAAGGTCTCGTGTATTGTGGGTATTCTAAAAGACCTGAAGAAAAAGAATCATCCTGGTGACTAGCTTCTTTACCAATAACATTTGGAATCAATCTTACCGTAGCATCAACAATGGTCATTGCTGCTAATTCTCCACCAGTTAAGACAAAATCTCCCAATGAGAGTTCATCTGTTACAAGCTCTTTAATGCGTTCATCATAGCCTTCATAATGTCCACAAATAAAAATTAATTCCTCTTCTTTTGCTAACATGTCAGCATCGCTTTGAGTAAATCTTTTTCCTGCCGGATCTAGGAGTATGACTCTGGGATTTTTAGCCTTAATTTTTTCAATTGTATCATAGATAGGCTGCGCTCTTAAAAGCATCCCTTGCCCGCCACCATATGGCTCATCATCAACATGGCGAGCTTTCTCTGCATTGTCTCTAAAATTATGATAATGAATATTTAGCAGTCCTTTTTCAACAGCTTTACCTACAATGGAAGCTTCTAAAGGTGTAAACATCTCTGGAAAAAGGGTTAAAATATCAATTTTCATCATCTAAGCCTTCCATAATGTCAACGTCAACACGCTTGTTAGCAATATCAACATTTAAAACAACTGGTGGAATAAATGGCAACAATAAATCACGTTTCCCTTTTCGGCTAACAACCCAAACATCATTTGCACCAGGCTGTAAAATTTCTGTGATAGTTCCTACTAAAACATCATGTTCATAAACGTCTAATCCAATAATCTCATGGTAATAATACTCATCATCATTCAATTCTGAAAGCTTGTCTTCTGAAACCTTTATGGTAAAACCCTTATACTTTTCAATGTCATTAATATGGTAGTGATTTTTAAATTTGATAATATCAAAATTTTTCTGTTTTCGGTGACTTGCAATTTCAATCTCTTGAACAAATTGATCCTTATCATCAAATAAAGCTAAAATATTCCCTTTTTTAAACCGTTCATCTGCAAAATCACTAACTGATAAAACACGCATTTCTCCTTGAAGTCCTTGGGTGTTGACGATTTTACCAACATTATAAAATTTCATTACTACTCCTATTTCATCTTACTTACTGTCACTTCGATTTCTTTGACACCATTAAAAACAATCAATTTTTCAGAAAATCAATCATCTCTTATTTTATCATTTTCCAAATAAAATTGCACTCACTATCTTAATCATCACAAGTCAAACAGCTTCTCTAAAATGTCCAACAATTTCAGTTGATACCTTTTCGAATCTCAGTTGTATGCAAAAAAACCTCTCAACTTCTAAAATCGAGAGGAATGATAACATAATTTTTATTGTCTAGTGTTTTTTAATGTTTTTTTAGCTAGTAATAACAAGGTTGAAACACCTAACATAACAAAACCAACGAGACTCAAAATTGACACAGCACTATCTCCTGTTTGCGGAAGAGAGGCTTTGTTTTTGGGATTCATTTCTTTTGCTTTGCTTGTTTGCTTTTGATCAGCCAATGCATTCCCAGCTTTTTTCTGAGCTACTTCTTTAGGTTCTGCAGTTGTATCCTGTTTGTCCTTTTTATGGTTTGAAGGGGCTACTTGAGGTACTTCTGCTACTTTCTTAATCTGATCAGATGATAATGCGGCATTAATGCTATTTCCAGGCGTAATTGTATTCATTTTGATGCCGTTAACTGAGAATTGATAAAAGGTTCCATCCATTAGCTGATCTTCGAAAATCGCTTTACCATCCTGGTTTGTCATTAATTCAGCAACTTTCTGACCAAGTTTATTGAACAAAGTCACTGTTTGTCCACTCAAAGGTTCAGCATCCTCATTTACTACACGAATGGTAGCTGGCGTCTTAGTGTAAGTAGGAAGTGTATTTCCTTTTCCAGAAACATAGAATGCTGCTGCCTTTTCTTGACCATCTTTATCAGTCCTAATAGTATAACCTTGGGCTTTTCCATCAATGGAAACACTGATGTTCCTTGATAATGGCAGTTTATCAAAATCGACTTGACCACTAGCATTACTGTCAGCTGACTGCAAAGCTGTTTCTTTACCATCAGTAATATCAAACAATGAGACTTTTTTACCTTCTAGTACTTTACCATTATCACCTAAAACAGTTACTTTAAAAGAGAATGAACCTGCAGCTTGAGATGCATTTACTACAGGAGATTCAACTTTCTCACTATTACTCGTTGTATCAAGAGCTGTATTAACTGAAATCCCAGGAATCGTTTCACCCATTTTTTTCCCATCAATATAAAATGGATAGTGAGTACCATCAAGAAGATTCTTTGTAAAACGTGCTAAACCTGAGTTATCCGTAAGGACACGATCAACTAGATTCCCTTGTCTGTCTTTTAAAATGACTTCTTTGTTTGGAATAGGTTCAGCATCTTGATTTGAAACTAAAACAACTAATGGCTTATTTGTATAGCTCGGCGCTCCTTTTCCAAGTCCGTCTGCTGTAAAACTAGAAGCCAATGTAGTTCCTGCTTGATCAGTTCTCAAGGTATAACCTTTGGTTTTTCCATCAACCGAAACACTAATGTTTCGGTTCAGAGGTAAACTAGAAAAAATGGCTTGCCCTTGACTATTTGAAACCTGAGATTGAATCGGTTTTGAAATGCCATCTGTAATATCAGTTAAAAGAACCGTTTTTCCAGATAGTGTTGCTCCTTTACTATCTACAACACTTGCAACAAAATTAAAGCTTCCAGTTGAAACAGTAGCACTTGATGGTGCACTTGTTGAATCTGCAATAACGACACTTGCTAAATTCCCATTTACCAAGACTAAACTTGACAAAGTAGCAACCGTTAAAAGGCTTTTAGAAAAGCAAAAATATTTTTTCATGTGTCTCCTTTACTTAACCAGTTAAGTACATATTCTAAAATAATAACCTCAAGGGTCATTAAAATACTACTATAAAATACTTAACCAGTCAAGTATTTTATGTAAAAAAACCTTTAAAACTAAATAAATTAGCCTTAAAGGTTAAAATAATTACACACAAAGTTCTATCTCTTATTTTTCATCAATAACGAGTCTAACTTTTTTTCCTTGTGTTGGTACCGAATAGACTATCGATCTTATCGCCGTAATGGTACGACCTTTTTTTCCGATAACACGACCGATGTCTTGAGCATCCAAGTCAAGATGATACTCAAGAAAATCAGGAGTATCTTCAATTTTAATGGTAAGATTGTCAGGTTGTGAAATCAATGGTTTCACAATGGCGATAATAAGATTTTCAATGGTATCCATAGGCATATATTATTTTGAGAATTTTTGATTGTGGAATTTCGTCATAACTCCAGCTTTTGAAAGAATGTTACGTACTGTATCTGAAGGTTGAGCTCCTTTTGATAACCAGTCAAGAATACGATCTTCTTTTAGAGTTACTTGGTTTTCAGTTACAAGTGGGTTGTATGTTCCAACAGTTTCGATGAAACGACCATCACGTGGTGCAAGTGAATCTGCAATGTTGATACGGTAGAAAGGTTTTTTCTTAGAACCCATACGAGTTAAACGGATTTTTACTGCCATTTTTGTAATATCTCTTTTCTTTAATGTTTTATCAGAAACGCTACACATTTCTTACTTTATCTAGTATAAGGTATTTCATGATTTCTGTCAAGTTTTTTTCTTGACACTTCTCTTTTTTTATTTGACAACCCAAAACACATCCAAGTAACATAAAAGGCGTAGAATTCCGTCATCGAAAACGCTTATTCTACGCCTTTTTAAAGTGATGTTAAGAAGAATTGCTATTCAAGATTTTCCTTATTCATATTAAAATACGAATAATAGGAATCCCTAAATTAATTTACTGAGTAACTGACCACCATGAATCCAAAAGTAGCTATATACTACCATTGATATTGGGCGACAGAGAATAATAATTAGTAAAAATTTTTTAAATGATATTTTACTGAGTCCTGTTATCATTATCATCACATCTGCAGGCGCTACCGGTGAAATCATATTTAAGATAAAAATACGCTCATATATCTTCGAAGCTAATTTTTCTTCATATACCACCATTTTTTCATCATCAATAAAGAGAAGAACAAATGGTTTTCCGAATTTCCTAACTAAAATAAATAGTAAAGACGACCCTAAAATTATCCCAACAACATTAAGAAATAATCCCAATATAGGGCCAAAAGTTAGGAAACCAACAACAGTTGTAATTCCCCCAGGAATTATTGGGATAACAACCTGAATAATTTGAACAAGGAAAAAAACAATTGATCCAATTAAAAGATGGTCTTTAATTAATTGAGATAAAGCCTGCGGATTATTGAAAATGTCTAACTTTCCAACCAAATAACAGATAAACGTTAGCGAGAAAAGAATAGACAATACCCCAATTAATCGAACAATTTTTTTCAATTGAGCATGGCTTAATCTCAGTTTATTCATAGCGCAAAGCCTCAATCGGATCAAGTTTGCTTGCTTTGTTAGCAGGCAACATCCCAAAAATAATACCAATTGATGCTGAGAAAATAATAGCAATTGCTGCAACATCCATTGAAACAGTAGCATTCTTCAGCTTCATAGCCTCACCCAGTACACCAACTGAACTGTAAGCAATTCCCAAACCTGCTAAGCCACCTAAGATAGTTAAAACAATAGATTCAATTAAGAATTGTGTTAATATTTTCAAACGAGTTGCTCCAAGAGCTTTTCGTAACCCAATCTCCCGAGTTCTTTCTGTAACAGATACAAGCATAATATTCATAACACCAATCCCACCAACTAAAAGCGAAATTCCAGCAATTGAACCAATAACACCTGTCATAATACCGAATTGCTGTTCTACTTCTTTGATAACAGCACTGTTGTCTGGAATAGCATACTTGCCACCTTTTACGTTTGTTTGGTTCGTTAACATTTCAGCTGCTTGTTCGCCAAGTTTAATACTTTCTTTTATATCATTGACATGGATGAACATTGAGCCAACATCGTTGACATGGAATTCTGAAGCGACTTGGGTATTAGCCATAACTGAGCCACCTGATGATGGTCCCATCATTGTGAAGCTTGGGGCATCTGTTTTATAAACACCAACAACTAAATAATCTTTCCCTGCAAGACTGACCACTTTATTAAGAGCATCTTGATAATTCCCTTTGCCAAATAGTTCATTCGAAAGGTCTGTATCTAGTAAGATAATACGAGAAAAATTTTCATAGTCATTGTCATTAAGTGTACGTCCTGCAACAATGTCATATTTTTTTACTTTGAAATAATTTTTGCTGACACCTGTTATAGAAGAACTTTTAACTTTTTTCTTCTCAAAAGAAATATCTGCCGATGCTGAGTTAGTGAAATAGTATGAATCAATTCCTTTAATTTCTTTGACAATCTCTTCAAACCACTCACGTTTAATATCTTTAGTATTACTTTTAATATCTTTAGTATTACTTTTAATATCTAAACTTGCATAGGGATCATTCTCATCTTTTTTAGCCTTAAAATAAATCTGTACTTCTTTATTTTTTGTTGAAAATGAGTTGGTAACACTTGTCTTCATTGCATTTCCCAATCCCATAATGATAACAACTGCTGCAACCCCAATAATAATTCCTAGCATGGTCAAAATCGACCTCATCTTATGTCCCCAGATTGAACTAAGGGCAAATTTCCAATTTTCCATTTGTTTCCTCCTTAGTCAACTATTCGAACACTATCTGTCGTATCCATTGTTATTTCTCCGTCACGGATAACAATCTTACGCGTTGCATAATCAGCGATTTCTGGTTCATGGGTAACCATAATTATTGTTTTACCTTCTTTATTAAGGTTAGATAAAAGTTGCATAATTTGCTCACCAGTATGGGTATCTAATGCTCCTGTTGGTTCATCAGCCAAAATAATTGATGGATTATTGACCAAAGCTCTAGCAATGGCCACCCTTTGTTTTTGGCCACCTGATAACTCTGATGGCAAATGCTTCATGCGAGTTTCCAATTCCACTTTTTGGAGAAACTGTTTTGCTAATTCTTTTCGTTTAGAAACTCCAATTCCAGCATAAATCAAAGGCAACTCAACATTTTGTAACGCATTTAATTTTGATAATAAGAAGAACTGTTGGAAAACAAAGCCAATTTCTTCATTTCTTACTTGTGCTAATTTCTTGTCATTTAATTGCTCAACTTCGGTACCACTAAGAGAATAGTCACCACTACTTGGTCTATCGAGTAAACCGATGATATTCATTAGAGTAGATTTCCCCGAACCAGAAGGGCCCATAATAGCAAGAAATTCTCCTTCATAAACTGTCAAGTCAATGCCTTTAAGTACTTGAAGTTCTTGTTCTCCATTCTTATACGACTTAACAATGTTTCTTAAATTGATGATTTCTTTATCTGTATTTGACACTATTGCCTCACCTCTGTTTTATCTTTTAGCATCTTTCTTTGCTTTTGTATCTGCAGAAGTTACACCTTCTAGTTTTTTGCCATCTGTAAATGATTTATCTGGGTTAGAAATAACTATTTGACCGACCTTAAGCCCACTAATAACCTCTTGGTTTTTAGCATCTGCACTTCCAACAGTAACTTCAGTTTTTGATACTTTGGCAGTTGAGTCGTTATAAGTCCACACATAATTCTTTTTCCCCTCTTTAACAACTGACGTTACAGGGATTAGAAGATGTTTGCCTTCATTAATGACTTCAACAGAAACACTAAACCCTTGTTTTAAATCATCCAATGGGCTTGTGATATCAGCTTTATAATCATAGGAAGCTGAGCTTGATCCACCAGAAGATGCTTGGCTTTGATCACCTGCAGGCGCTGATCCTTCTTTGGGATAGTTAGAAATGTATGAAATTTTACCAGCCCACTCTTTGTCTGGATGTACTTTTGATTTAATTTTAATTGGTTGCTCTGCTTTTACCGTCGCTAAATCAAATTCAGTTAATGAACCTTTAACTTGTAGCTGACCTTCTGATGTCACATGTACTAAAGTTTGACTGGTTTTTGATGATGGATCAATATCATTATTAACCTCTACAACTGTCCCATCAACACTGCTAACAATAACTGTTTCATTCAATGTTTGCTGCGCTTTATTCACTTCTGATTGCGCATCAGCATAAGCATCATTCAAATCTTGCAATTGTTGTTTGTAGCCAGCATTTTGTTGTTGTGTTGGGTGTACAGTGGTTGATGTCGTTTTGCCAGTTTCTTCATCCGTACTTGTCTCAGTTGTTGCCATCGGCACACCGTAAGTCTTAAGATAATTAATTTGACGTCCAACTTTATTCAAATTTCTCACAGCTGTATCATAAGCTGCTTGTGGTGCTGTCGTATTGTATTGAACAAGTTGCTGACCTTTTGTAACTTTATCACCAACTTTAACCGTTACTGAAGCATTCGTTCCTTTGCTTTGATCAAAGTATACATATTCTTCTGACAAAGCCTTGACTGTTCCAGATAATAAGGTTGAAGATGAAATCGTTCCTTCTGTAACATTTACTGCAGCGTAAGGTTCTTTGGCACTCATTTCTTTCATGCTTTGTTTTTCTTGATACCAAAGGACACCACCAATAAGCACAACGCTACCAACAGCAAGTCCTGCAATAATATTTTTTGTTTTTTTAGTCATTTTCCCACTTTTTATTTTCTTCACTCTAGACATTATAGTTCTCCTATTTTTTGTATTATTTCCATAAGACAAGTATATGACCTTTTGAAAAAAATGTCAAGAATTTAATGAGTCTTTTTTAATATTTCAGATATATTTCTTGCTTATGTAGTCATTATTATAGCAAGATTTCATAAGTCACATCTTACACTTTTGTAATAATTGAAAAAATCATTCCTAAGAATGATTTTTCGTCTTTTTTAATCAGCCCAACTGACTTTTACCAATTACCTATGATTTTTTTAAAGCTGGTTTAGTAATTAATCTTCAGGTAAAATTTGATATAAAATAATTCCTAAGAGTGTGGAGAATGCTACTCCTGAAATTTGCAAGCCTTTAATTTGAAGCATTAACCCTCCAATACCAGATACCATAATCACACTGGCAATCAGAAGATTCTTTTTACGATCCATGTCAACTTTAGATTCAATAAGAATTTTGAGGCCACTTGAAGCAATGACACCAAAGAGTGCAATCGAGATACCTCCAATAACTGGTGACGGAATTGATTGAATGATGGCTGAGATTTTTCCTACAAAGCTCAAGAAGGAAGCAATAACTGCGGCTCCAGCAATAACATAAACCGAGAAAATTTTATTAAGTGCCATTACTCCAATATTTTCACCGTATGATGTTACTGGAGGTGCACCTAAGAAGCCGGCAATGACTTGTGCAAGACCATCACCTGTCAAGGTTCTCTCAAGTCCTGGATCCTTGAAATAATCTCTTTGTGTTAAGCTGTTTAACACCATAACATGCCCAAAATGTTCTGTCATTGTAACAAATGCAATTGGAGCCATTGTCAAAATAGCACTTGGGTAAAATTTAAAAGCATAAGTTAAGAATGGGATTTCAACAGATGGTATGCTAAACCATTTAGCTTGTGCAACCGGAGCAAAATTAATAATTTCTTGTCCCGTTACAAGACCTACTATTAAAGTAAATCCATAACCTATTAAAAGTCCTAATAATATTGGAATGATTACAATGATACCTTTACCATAGATATTAAAGAAAATAACAGCTAGTAGGGTTACCATTCCAATAAGTAGATAAGTTAAATTGTAATTGCCATCTTTAAGCATCACATCGCCAACTGCTGTTGAAGCTAAACTCAATCCAATAACCATAACAATCGGACCTACTACCACTGGGGGTAATATTTTATCAATCCAGTCATTTCCAATCATTTTGACAACTAAAGCAACTATCAAGTATACAAAGCCTCCCGTAATGGCACCTTGTGCAACAGCGCCAATACCATCCGTTTTCATAAGCATTTGCATGGCTGCAATGTAAGCAAAACTTGAGCCCATATAAGCTGGGATTTTGAATTTTGTTACTGATAGGTGAGCAAGCGTTCCTAAACCACTCGAGAGCAGTGCTACAGCTGGATCAATTCCAACAAGAATCGGAACGAGTACTGTTGCTCCAAACATTGCAAATAAGTGTTGAAAGGATAAGCCAAATAG
Organism: Streptococcus iniae; assembly: GCF_030732225.1. Taxonomy (NCBI): domain Bacteria; kingdom Bacillati; phylum Bacillota; class Bacilli; order Lactobacillales; family Streptococcaceae; genus Streptococcus; species Streptococcus iniae. The sequence goes on from NZ_CP132230.1 coordinate 1,204,887, forward strand.
CAGACCAGCTTTAGGAATATCTTCTACGTCGTAAATAACATCTTTCATAACTAACCTCTTTCTTAGCTTGGATCTACAATGCTGACACGATCTTGCCCATCAACTTCAATAACTTCAACAACGATTTCCTCAATACTGCTTGTTGGAATATTTTTACCCACATAATCAGGTCGAATTGGCAATTCTCTATGTCCTCTATCAACAAGAACTGCAAGACCAACACGAGCTGGTCTACCTAAACTAACTAAATTGTCAATAGCCGCTCGAATAGTTCTTCCTGTATAAAGAACATCATCCACTAAAATAATATCTTTACCTGAGATATCAACCGGCATAACTGTTGAGTCTTCTTCAACCTTAAAATCATCTCGAAAGGGTTTAATATCCAATTCACCTATCGGAACGGAAATACCTTCCAATTCTTGTAATCTTTTTTGAATACGTCTTGCTAGATAAACACCTCGTGTTTTAATACCAGCCAAAACTAAATTATCTAAACTTTTATTGCGCTCAATAATTTCGTATGTGATACGTGTTATGGCACGTTTCATTGTAACATCATCTACTATCTCTTTGCTTTTCACTACAGTCTCCATTTCTACAAAAAAAATCCCCTTGTTAACAAGGAGATTACAGAAAATGATTGCGCACACAAAATGCCCACTCTTATCAGGTTCTTCTCCTTGACAGCCTCACGGGACTGTTTTAAAGGAATATCAAATTTAAAATAGTATAACAAAAAATCAAGATGAACACAAGACTTTTTCAAAACTTTTTTTATAATCAATTACTGGCAATTGCTTTTTCTTAATTTTTCAAGCGTTTCTTGAAAAATTTGAGGCGGTTCTGCTTGAAAAGTCATTGTTTCTCCGGTTCTTGGATGGGTCAATCCTAAGGTTTGCGCATGTAAAAACTGACCATTTCCAGCTAATGTTTTACGTGGACCGTAGGTCAAATCTCCTGCAACAGGATGGCCAATATAAGCCATATGAACACGGATTTGATGCGTACGACCTGTTTCCAAAGTTAATTCTACAAGTGTATAATCTCCAAAACGTTCTAAGACATTAAAGCGAGTAATGGCTTCTTTGCCATTAGCGATAACCGCTTGTTTTTTACCGTCTTTGTCACTACGACCAATCGGTGCTTCGATCATACCACGATCATTTGGAAGATTTCCATGAACAATGGCAAGGTATTTGCGCAAGGATTTCTTAGCTTTTAATTCATCAGCTAAAACACGATGCGCCTCATCATTTTTAGCAACCATTAATAAGCCCGAGGTGTCTTTATCAATACGATGAACGATACCTGGTCTAACAACTCCATTAATGGTTGAGAGGTCTTTAATGTGATACATCAATGCATTAACTAAAGTTCCTTGAGTATGGCCAGCTGAAGGATGAACTACCATTCCTTGAGCCTTATTAACAATAACAATGGCATCATCTTGGTAAATAATATCAATCGGAAGATTTTCTGCTTGATAATCTAATACTTCTTCTTCGGGAAGTTGATAATCAATTTCATCACCTGTTTTGACTTGATATTTTGCTTTACTTGGTAGACCATTGACTAAGACAAGGCCCTTTTTTATTTCATCATTAGCCTGACTTCTAGACAGTTCTGTCAAGTCTGCCAGTGCTTTGTCTAGGCGACTACCAGACTCTTTTATAACTAATTTCATTTAATCTTCCTTCCATAGAATTACCATTAAGAGAAAAACACCTACACATAAATAGGAATCTGCAACGTTAAAAATAGCAAAATCGATAACATCTAAATGAACCATATCAACCACATATCCCAAAGTGAGTCGGTCACTAAAATTACCAATAGCTCCTGAAATAATCAGAAATAGGGCTAATTCTTTCCAAAAATGCATCTGTTTATTGGTGATATAATAGTAGACAGCAAAGCTAAGTACCGCTATTGTGATCACTGTGAAAAACCATTGTTGATCTTGTAGAATCGAAAAAGCTGCACCTTTATTTTGCAAATAAGTAAGACTAACAAAACCTGGAATAAACGGTTTTATCTCACCTAAAGAAATAGTTGAGACTGTCCACCATTTGCTCAGTTGATCCAGTGCTACTAGTACAACACTCCAAAGTAGTAGTTTTATCCATTTCATATGTCTGTTCTCTTAAACCTTTCAAAGTATTCTTTCAATAACTGAATAAAAGTCACCGCTGCAGTACTTAACTCTTTGTCTTTTCGTTTAACATAAACCATCTTATTTTCAAGATGCTTTTCTAAAGGAATGACCTTTATCCCATTAACACTACCTTGATCCAGTAAACCAGATCCAGTTGCAAAGGCTTCTGTTCTCTCCAATAAACCATTGAGGGTCGCTCTATCTGTCACATTATAAACCAAGCCTGTTTCGTTTGTATTAACAAAATTTTCAGAATAATACAGGTATTCATCTTTTTCTTGGGTAAATTTAACAACTGGGTATCCATCTATATCTTCAATGGACAGAGATTTTCTATCTGCAAGAGGGTGATTTTGCCCTAAATAAATATGTGTTTGAAAGGCAACTAAGTCAAAAAATTCTAAATTCAATTTGTCCATCCTTTGAAAAAGCCCCTTTCGGTTCTGAGAATTGAGATAAATAATTCCAATTTCACTATTACCTTGAGCAACTTCATCTAAAATTTGAATAGTTGTTGTTTCAAAGACGCGAAGTGACTGATAATTTTTATTAATCTCAGAGAATCTGGCCATAATAGGTGGCAAAAAATCATAATGCTGACTAGCAATTGAAAATTCATTTTGATCAAAATCAGATTGCGAAAAATGCTTTTCAAATGAGTCAAAACACTTAACTACTTCTAATGCCTTTTCATAAAAAAGAAGGCCTTGATTGGTTAAAACCGTTCCAGTTGTTGTACGGTTAAAAATTTGAAAGCCTAATTCATTTTCCAAATCTTTTATGGACACTGATAAACTCGGCTGACTTACATATAATTTATTGGCAGCTTCACGGAACGTTCCATTATTTGCAATAGCAACAACATAACGTAATTGTTGAATATTCATCCTAATTTCCCTTATATTAATAAGCACTATTATACCACAAAGTCCAGTGATAAAAAATTATTGTTCTTGATTAAGATAGCTAAAAAAACAAATAAAAGAGCTATCTGACTAACAGATAACTCTTTCTAAATTGTTAGATAAGCCTTATTTAGCAACTGGGTAAACAGAAACTTGTTTTTTGTCGCGACCTTTACGTTCAAAGCGTACAACGCCTTCAACTTTAGCAAACAATGTATCATCTCCACCACGTCCTACATTTTCACCAGCATGGATATGAGTTCCACGTTGACGGTAAAGAATTGATCCACCTGATACAGTTTGACCATCAGCAGCTTTAGCGCCTAAACGTTTAGCTTGTGAGTCACGTCCGTTTGATGTTGAACCTCCACCTTTTTTGTGGGCGAAAAGTTGCAAGTTAGCAAGATTCATTTTTAACATAATGTTGTTTCCTCTCTTAAAATAATTTTAGATGACTTTTGTACTAACAAATTCCGAAGAATCTTCAGACAATTTAGTCATTCCTAGAAGAAATGATTCAAACAACAGTTGAACATTCTCCTTATTGTCATGTGGGATAGACACTTTCATGTACCCACCTTCAACTTGATCTACCTTTATAGAAGCCTGTGTCTTTGTTAATAGCTCTAGTGAATTAATAAAATTAATAGCAAGAGTACTAACAGCTGCACAAACAATATCAAAGCCATATTCACCACTACCAGCATGACCTGTCAGTTCTGCACTGAGCAAAGCCCCATCCTTGTGTCGTGTAAAAATTGCTTTAATCATCTAGAAATTAAGCGTTGATTGCGTTGATGACAACTTTAGTGTAAGGTTGACGATGACCTTGTTTACGGTGGCTACCTTTTTTAGGTTTGTATTTGAAAGTAACAACTTTCTTTTGTTTTCCTTGTTTTTCAACAGTTCCAACTACAGTAGCTCCTTCAACAACTGGAGTACCAACTACAGTTTTGTCACCACCTACAAGAACAACTTCGTTAAATGTTACTTCTGCTCCAGCTTCAACGTCGATTTTTTCAACGTAGATTGCTTGACCTACTTCAACTTTAACTTGTTTTCCACCAGTTTTGATGATTGCGTATGTGCTCATGATGCACCTCCTATTATTTTTTTCTGAGGTTTCCCTCTGTGAAGACTCGCCTGGGAATCGTGAGATTACTCTACTTAAAACGATTTTCGCGCGGTTGCACAGGATGTGCATTTAGTCAACATTACAAGTCTACCACTATCTGATCTATTTTGCAAGAGATTTAAGTGAAATAGATCAATTTTTGTCAAAGAGAAGCCTTGTTTTCTTCCTAAGAAAGTTCTAAAATGAAGTTAGCCATCTGAGGGTATGAAAAAACATCTCAAAGAGATATACTTGTAGTTCACCACAAACACAAGATAGGACACTTTGAGATGCATGAACATTATACACCAAAAGGAAAACATTTGACAATAGCTGAGCGTTACTTCATCGAGAAATGGAAGTCAGAAGGAAAGTCCAATAGAGCCATCGCTAACTTGCTAGGTAAAGCGCCTCAAACCATTCATAATGAGGTTAAACGAGGACTTGTTAGACAACAAATTCGTAAAGGTAAATTTGAAATGATTTATCAAGCTGACTACGCTCAAGCTAGCTATGAGAATAAACGACGAAATTCTATTCGTTCTATTGGCTTGGATAAAGATACGAAAGAGAGGATTCTGCACTATATGAGGCAGAACTTTTCACCTGAAATGATGGTGAAGTCGAAAGGTATAGCTGTTCCTGTTTCAACCATCTATTATTGGATTCATAACGGACACCTTGGCATCCATTCTGATCACATCTTGTATCCAAGGAAAAGAAAGGGAAAATCAAAGAAGGCTAGCCCTCGTTTCAAACCTGCTGGTCAATCCATTGAGAAAAGACCTGATGCGATTAATCGTAGACTTGAAAATGGGCATTATGAAATTGATACGGTCATTCTAACAAGGGCTAAGAATGAATGTCTACTAACTCTAACAGACCGCCGTAGTCGTCACCAGATTATCAGACTCATTCCGGATAAGTCTGCTCAGTCGGTCAATCATGCCTTAGAAAGTATAGTAAAGACTCACTCTATTCACTCTATTACAGCTGATAACGGAACTGAATTCAACAGACTTTCTCTTGTCTTTCCAAAAGAAGATATCTACTACGCACATCCCTACGCTTCCTGGGAAAGGGGAACGAATGAGAACCACAACAGACTGATCAGAAGATGGTTACCTAAAGGAACAAAGAAAACGACCCAAAGAGAGGTCGCATTCATTGAAAATTGGATAAACAACTATCCTAAGAAAATATTAGACTACAAATCTCCTAAAGAGTTTTTAACCGTTGGCTAACTTGGACTTGAAATTTAGCTTGTTTTCTTTCTAATTATTTTAAAGGACTTCCTCTACTCTTTCTTATTGAAATAGGACTCCAATTATAGTACACTCAGGTTATGTTTTTCAAAAAGAAAAGGAGTTAACTTGTGGTAAGAAATCTTATAATTGACACTGATCCTGGAATTGATGACGCAACTGCTATTACACTAGCTTTAATGAGTCCAAAATTTCAAGTACGCTTAATAAGTACTATCGGTGCAAATGTTACGGTTGATCAGGCAACAACAAATGCTCTAAAATTAGTAGCATTTTTAGAGAAGGATGTTCCTGTTGCGAGAGGTTCAGAAAAACCATTGTTAAAGGAATTGCAAACAGTTCCTGGAATTCATGGTGTTTCAGGTATGGATGGTTACCATTTTCCTGAACCTAAACAAAAAGCATTAGAGATTCACGCTGTTGAGGCAATGAGGCAAACGATTTTAGCCTATCCAAATGATATTACTATTGTTTCAATTGGAGCTATGACTAATCTTGCTCTCTTAATCTCAATGTATCCTGACATCAAAAAAAATATCACTGAAATTGTCATGATGGGTGGCGCTATCCATGGTGGCAATACATCATCACTTGCTGAATTTAATGTTGCAAGTGATCCTCATGCTGCAGCTATTGTTTTTAGTTCTGGAATTCCTTTAACCATGATTGGATTAGATGTAACTGAAAAAGCCTTATTTTACAGAGATGCTGCCATCAAAATGAAAGAAAGTGGTCCAACTGGCCAAATGCTCTATCAGTTATTTGAGCATTATGGTGGACCAAGTTTAGATATGGGCATGACTATTCATGATGCCAGTACGATAGCTTACCTATCACAACCAGATTTATTTACAACTGAAAAACGTTATTTGCGCGTTGTGACTGAAGGATTAGCTGCTGGAGCTATTATTACAAATTCTCACTACGAACCAGTTCCCAAAGAATTGGAAAATGTAACAGTCTGTATGGCTGTAGATCATAAAAAATTTGAAGATTGGATTCTTTCGCAATTTATAAAATGATAATTACCTTAAAAAATGATGGCATTTAGCTTTCATTTTTTTCTCTTTTATTGTATTATTGTCATATCACACAAGGAGGATTTATGAGAGATAAACTAACAACACTAAGGTGGTTTGATATATTAGTTGTGACTATCATTCTTTTCACAGATGGTATTATTAATTCAACTAAACAATATTTGGCCCTTCTCAATCAAACAAGTAACTTAACAGATAATCTTACTTTTTCAAGTGGGCAAAACTATCAAGCCTTCTTACTTCAAAGTTTGCTACTTTTAATGGCAGCTGCTTATCTTTACTTTAGACGTTTTGATTTTTCTGTTTTAACAACTAAAATAAATGTTAAGCCCATAGTGATTCTACAAGCTATCCTAATATTTATCGTGGCTTCTTTCTTAATGGATTTGTCTTATCTTATTTCCTATCAATTGGAAAATGCTATTAGACCAAGTCTATACCATATGTTTTCAAATCTTGATTTTTCACTTGTCCTTTATTCATTTCTTAATGGTTTTTATGAAGAGATTTTTTTCTTAGGAATTTGTTTAAGTGTTAAGCCAGACTATATCAAATGGGCTTTTCTTTATAGTTTGCTTATCAGGACTTCTTTTCACACTTATCAAGGTCTTACGGCAGCATTTAGTATCGGTTTAATTTTGGGAACACTTTTTTATGTCTTGTACCGAAAACTAAAACCCGAAAACCTATTACCTTTCTTCTTAGCCCATGCTATTGCTGATATGATTGGCTTATCAGTCATTTTTTACTTTTGGCAATAATCAAGAAGTTAGATAAAATGTAATAATACAGTAAAGGCATAGAATTAGCTTAGCAAAACGCTGATTCTATGCCTTTTAGAGTATTCAAGTTGTGTTTACCAGTTTAAATTGACATGATCTGTCATTTCTTTATAAGCAATATCGGCTTTTTCTTGTGTCTTAGCATCAATCTTTTTACGGTATTTACCACCTTTAATAAAATCTTCTAAAACCAATGTTCTATAATTGAAAAGTTCATACCCTTTATCATTGTAAATCCCTTTTGATTTTGCTAATACCATGGTTGGGTGTGCTTTTGCTGTTTTAATTCTAGTATGCTTACCTTTTTTCTCGAAGGTAACATCCATCAAAAGCCCTCTCTCAGTCCAAATATCGTCAACAGTCTCAAGGCGTTGATTGGAAATGAAATTTCCCATAGAATAAATGATCAATTTTTTTTGACCATTTTTTGTAATGGTTTCGGATGGTTCTACCACGTGAGGATGGCCACCAAGAATTAAATCCGCTCCCCAATCAACCATTTTGCGGTAAAGAAGCTTTTGGTCTTCTGTTGGTTCCAAGGCGTACTCAGTTCCCATTTGGGGCATGACAATAGTGACATCGGCTAGTTTTTCTGCTTTTTTGATTTCTTTTTTTATTTTTTCAGGGTCTAAATCAGACATATGACTGTCATATTCTGTTTGAGACAAATTGCCTTCCATACCATTATAACCATAAGAATAGCCTAAGATAGCAATTTTAATGCCATTAACCTTTTTAATTAAAAACTCTTCATCGTTTCTATTTTTTTTATAGACACCAATACTGTCAATACCTCTTTTTTTGAAGACTTCTTTCGTATTTAAAGCACCGGCTAAACCAGAATCTAAGATATGATTATGGGCCAAATCAACTACGTCATAGCCCGTTTCCTTAATAGCGTCAGCAATATCAATTGGTGCATTAAAGAGGGGATAACCTGCCAATGGGTATTCTGAACTAATTGTCCCTTCATAATCTCCAATTGCTAAATCTGCTTTACTGATATGCTCTTTAACATATTCAAAATAGGGAGTAAAATCATATTTTCCTGGTGATATCTGAGCACTTTCATAAAGCACATCGTGTATTAAGATGTCACCATTTGCTACTACACGAGCAGTTTTACTGACTTCTAGCTTCTTGGTCTGATTGTTTTTACTTTCACGGCTTTGAAAACCCAAGACATCATAGACAAGAGAAAAAAGTAAAATTGCTGCAATGATGCTTATTATATAATAAATTACTTTTTTAATTCTTTGTGTTTTTTCCAATTGAAAGCCTCCTTTTCTCCATTATAGCATTTTTAGAAAGCCTTTTCCTTAAGAAAAAAGAATTCCTTGGGAGAAATTCTTTTATAATAAATCATCAATTAAATCAGAAACAGCATCATTCGCAACTTCAGGAGTGATTTCTGTTACCATAATACCAGCTACTACTCTTTCTACTAAGCCTTCAATATCAAAACGTTCTTCATATTTTTCAACATTTGATAATTTAGGATTGGTTTTAGGACGATCTGGTGCAAAAATAGTACAACAATCTTCAAAAGGTTGTATGGAAATGTCAAAGGTATCAATCGCTTGAGCTATTTCAATGATTTCTAATTTGTCCATTGTAACTACCGGTCTTATGATGGGTGTTGCAGTTACAGCATTTATAGCTTGCATGCTTTCAAGGGTTTGACTAGCAACCTGACCTAAACTTTCTCCATTAATAATAACTAAGGCATTACGTTTTTCGCGAAGAGAATCCGTAATACGCATCATAAAACGACGTGTTAATGTCATAAGGTAAGCTTCAGGCGCTTTATTCTTGATTTCTTCTTGAATTTCAGTAAATGGAACTTCAATAAATTGGATATTGCCACCAAATCTTGTTAAGCGACGTGTTAAATCTTGCGCTTTTTTTAAGGCACCTGGACTTGTATACGGTGGGCTTGCAAAATGAACAGCCTCTATATCAACACCACGCTTAAGGGCTAAATAACCTGCTACTGGAGAATCAATGCCACCAGATAACATGAGCATTCCCTTCCCAGAAGTCCCAACTGGTAATCCACCAGCTCCTTTAATCTCTTCATGCGAAATATAAGCTGCTTCGTCTCGAATTTCAACTTTTAGATTAACATCAGGATTTTTCATTTGAGCTTTTATCTCTGGTAAAACTGTAAAAACAGCACCACCTAAAGTCTGATTAAGTTCACGACTATCTAACTCAAAGTGATGGTCACTGCGTTTACTTGAAATCTTAAAAGTCATTCCGTCATGATAAAGGCTTGTCATAATCTCTTGAACAGCAGAAATAAGAGTTGGCATATTTTTCTCAACCTTATACACTGGAGCTAAAGCCTGAATCCCAAAAACTAATTTAAGTGAAGCAATAACAGCTTGTGGATCTGTACCGTTTAAAAAGACATGTGTTCTATCTCTATCTGAGTGAACCGTGATATTTGGGTAAACGGAAAGAATATCTTGAATATTGCCTTTTAATTTATTAATAAAACGCATGCGATTTTTGCCTTTGGTTGAAAGTTCGCCGTGACGAACCATAATTTCTGAATAATTCATGTTATCTGACTTTCTGTGTTTTTTGATAAATCTGTTTAAATAAGGTTAGGAACTGTTCAACTTGACTCATGTCATTATCATCATCCATACTAATTCGAACTGCTGTTTCAGCTTGTTGTGTAGGTATTCCCATTGAAATCAAAGTTCCTGCAGGTTTTCCTGCTTTAGAAGAACAAGCACTGGTTGTTGAGATATAGACCGAATGATTCTCAAATGCATGAACGATAACTTCACCACGAACGCCTTTTATTCCAAAAGTTAATATATTGGGAACAAAATTATCCATTTCTGAAAATAAAGTAACATCAGCATAATCACTAAGAGCTTTATAAAGAACTTCTTTCATCGCTTTTAATTTTTTTAATGATTGTTCTTCTTTTTCAAGGCTAATTCTTAATGCTTTAGCCATACTAGCAATTGCAGCAACATTTTCTGTTGTTGACCTAAGATCATCTTCTTGACCACCTCCATGCAATAATGGCGTCAAGCGTTTTCCTTTTTTCTTATAAAGGAAGCCAACACCTCTTACAGCGTGAAACTTATGCCCTGAAAAAGAGGCAAAATCCACCCGCTCAGTTAAATAGCTATTAAGGGGTATCTTCCCAATAGCTTGAACAGCATCAACATGGAAAGAAATTGTAGGTTTATCCATTAGTAAATTTGAAATCCCTTGAATATCTTGAATTGATCCAATTTCATTATTCACTGCCATAACAGACACCAAAATTGTATCCTGACGAATCAAATTTTCAAGTTGCTTCAAATCAACAAAACCAGCTTTGGTTACAGGTGCAAAGAATACTTCAAATCCCATTGTTTCTAGCCATTTGGCACTTTCTTTTATTGCCGGATGTTCAATATCAGAAACAATAATATGCTTTCCAAAAGAGGCTTTTTCAAAAGCAATACCTTTTAATGCCCAATTATCACTTTCTGTTCCGCCAGATGTAAATAAAACTTCTTGCGGTAAACACCCTAGAAGATCCGCTATTTGCTTACGGGAAGCTTGTAAAATTCTTGTCGCATTACTTCCCAACTCATGTAAACTAGAGGGGTTCCCAAAAATTTTTTGAGAAACCTCTTGAAAAGTTCTTAGAGCTTCTGGATAGGGAAGTGTTGTTGCTGAATTATCAAAATAAATCATGTGTCACCTTATCTTTTTTCAATCATTCTATTTTAACATAAAATTGTCAAAAGAAAAAATAGCTGTGACTTTTCAGTTACTCCGTCACTTTGAAGTAAATAATTGACTTAGATTTCCATCAAGCTTATACTATTTAAGTAAACTTTTAAAGTTTTTTAAAGGTTAAATAGCTATAATAGAATGAAACAAAGACAGAAAGAGGACTGAGATGACAAGTCACTATTCACGAAAAAATAAAAGACCATCAAAATCTGAAATTCCTACTAAACACATCAAGGCAGGTCTTACAACACTTCAAAAAACCATCGCATTGGTTGGTAGTATTTTAAGTATCATTGTAGCAACAATAACAATTACACGCGCCTTACATCCTGAAAGAGAGGATAAAAAGGAATCAAATACCGGTCAGCCAACCTCAACCATTGTAAAAATTATTGAAAAAGAAAGTTCTAGTCAACAAAAAAATGACAGTCAAACAGAACTTCCAAGTAACACAGGTCAATCGTCATCTTCTTTACCATCTGAAACGCCTGCTACGCAATCAAGCCCTACAACTTCTTCAACACCAGAAGTTCCACTTAATCCTGAGGAGGCAGGTACTTCAAGCTCATCAAATCAATCACATTAAAAATCTACATGCAGTTAGTCATGCATGTAGATTTTTTTAACGCATGGTGACAAATTCTTCAGCACCAGTTGGATGGATAGCAACGGTTTGGTCAAAATCAGCCTTTGTTGCTCCCATTTTGATAGCTACTGCGAAGCCTTGAATCATTTCATCGACGCCATAACCAATACCATGGAGACCAATAACTCTTTCATCTGCTCCTTTTGTAATTAACTTCATCTGACATGCCTGTCGATGCTTAGTAACAGCCGTATACATAGAAGTGAAACTTGAGCGATATACCTTGATATTTTCCTGACCAAATTCAGCAATAGCCGCTTCTTCACTCAAACCAACCGATCCAATAGCTGGATGACTAAAAATGACTGTTGCTACATTTTGATAATCTAAGGCGTCATATGTCTTCCCATTGAAAAGTCGTTCTGATAATTTACGCCCTGCAGCAACAGCAACAGGCGTCAAAGCAAGTTTACCATTAATATCACCAACAGCATATATTCCAGGGATTGAGGTGTTTTCATAACTATCTGTCTCAATGTAACCATTTTTTGTTAGTGTGATACCTAGTTTTTCTAAGCCGAAATTTTCTGTATTGGCTTTCCGTCCAATTGCCCAAATCAATTGATCGACTTCTAGGATTTCCCCATTTGCTAAGGTCACAAGAAGTGATTTATCAGCAGCCTCTTCCACCTTTGATACTTGACTGTAGGTATGAAGCATTGGACCAGATGTTGACATTTCAGATAGTAGACTAGCAATAATATCCTTGTCAAAAGTTCTCAACGGACGGTCATGTCTGACTAGTAAATGCGTTTGTGAACCAAGTGAATGAAGAACACCAGCTATTTCAACTGCAATGTAGCCAGCACCAACAACTGCTGTTCTTTTAGGAAGTTGATCTAATGCAAAGAAGCCATCTGAAGTGATTCCTAACTCAGCACCAGGAATATCTGGAATAATTGGTCTACCGCCTGTTGCTATTAAAATATGAGGTGCCCTATAAAGATTACCTGAAACTTCTACCGTGTTTTTATCCTCAAAACGAGCATAACCAACAAGAAGTTCTACCCCATTTTTTACAAAACCATTTCTATAGGACTGATGAATACGATCGATATAAGCTTCTCTATTTGCTTTTAGTCTAGAAAAATCAAATGTAAGCTGGTCACTTGTAAATCCATAATCAGCAGCATATTTGGTTAGGCTATCTGCAACCTGCGCACCATACCACATAACCTTTTTAGGCACACAACCTAAATTGACGCATGTTCCTCCAATAGACTTAGCTTCAATTAATAATACTTTTGCGCCATGAATTGCAGCACGATTAGCTGATGCGATCCCAGCACTACCTGCTCCAATAACAATATAATCATAATTTTTTACAGTCAAAACTGTCCACCTTTCTGTCGCCCTTAATCAACTTTCACTAGAAAAACTTGAAAGTGAACTTTCAAGTTTTGTGACTTATTGTAAACTGCTTGCAACCTTTGCTTTAATAAAGTCAGCAGAAGCTTGCAATTGTTTTTCCTCATCATCCGTCAACTGTAATTGTACTTGCTCTATAATACCGACTCTTCCAACAACTGCTGGGTAAGATAAATAAGTATCGAGTGGCTCGTAGTAATTAGACACAGGTAATTCTTCATGGCTATCCGAAATCACCGCTAGAGCTAAGCGAATAGCTGCACTTGCAATCCCATAATTGGTATATTTTTTGCCAAAGAAAACACGGTGTCCACCAATAATAGCCTCCTGACCAAGTTGAGCCAAATCATCGGCTGATGCTATTTCACTTATCCTATTCCCTTTAACCCTTACTTGACTCCATGCAGTAAATTGAGAATTTCCATGCTCACCTAGATTGTAGCCAAAAACACTTCTTGGATCAACTGAAAACTGTCGACCTACTGCCCGTTTCATTCTTGCAGTATCTAATAAAGTACCTGTTCCAATAACTTTTTGCTTAGGTAAGCCTGTATAGGATTGAAAAAGGCTTGTAATCACATCAACTGGATTTGATATGACAATAATTACCCCAGAAAAGCCAACAGCATTTAGCTGTTCAGAAACATCTTTGACCTCAATTGCATTCCCCAATAACTCTGCAAAACGATCAGCATCCGGATTATCTTGAAGTTTAATATCACCTAAGGCTGAAATAACAATTTCAGCATCTGCTAAAGCACGATAATCATTAACAACAATGTTGGCATGATGATTTAAATTAGCTAATGCATCCTGAAAATCAAGGGCATCTGCCTCAACTTTTACTGATTTTTTATCTATAAAGACATAATCATCAAAAGCACCTTGAGCAATGAGACCATGGGCAATAGCAGCCCCTACATTTCCCATACCTATAATTCCAATTTTTCGACTCATCTCTCTCCCCTTGCTAATTCTAAAGAAGTTATTTAACTAAATCATTTAAGGGACCAAAAACAATACGTTCAATGTCTGAAACATAAACAGACAGTTTTTGTTGCGCATCAAAATAAGCCTTAATAACAAGGTTTCCTTCAATTTTTTGACCTAATTCTTGAATAGCAGTTTGCTCTTCTTGTGATGGCATTTGGCCGGTTTGCATCAGCGTTTGAAGTTTTTCTTGCATGGCTACAAATTCATCAAAAAGCATTTTTGCTTCTGAGTCCTCATTGATTGCCATTTTAGCATCTTGAACTGTTTTATATTCTGGTAGCGCACGAATGGCTCTTTCTAATTTGTTAGCATAATCATAAATTTCTTGTGACATATGGTTCTCCTTTAAGTTTGTGCCTTTATCTTATCAAAAAAAATGCTATCTGTCTTTTAATAACTACGAATATAGTCACGGTAACTTTCAAGTGATGTTCGCAAGTCAACCATATTATCAGATGGAAACTTGTCTAATATTTCACTTAAAATGACAGTAGCAATGACATTTTCCATCACTACTCCTGCAGCTGGCAATGCCGTAGGATCAGACCGTTCAACGGTCGCTCTTTTAGCTTGGTGTGTTTCGATATCAACAGACATCAATGGTTTATATAAAGTTGGAATTGGTTTCATAACAGCTCTAATTACCAAAGGTTGACCATTTGTCACTCCTCCCTCAAAACCACCAAGATTATTTGAAGCTCTACTATAGCCAGACACTTGATCCCAAATAATGTCATCCATGACTTCAGATCCTTTCTTACTAGCCATATCAAATCCCATCCCAAATTCAACACCCTTAAAGGCATTAATAGACACAACTGCTTGGGCAATTTTACCATCCAATTTTTTATCCCAATGAACAAAGGACCCTAACCCTGCTGGCAGACCTGATACAATGGTTTCAAGTTTGCCACCAATAGTATCACCTTCTTTTTTGATGCTATCAATATAAGCTTTGATTTGTGCCTCTTGTTTGGGATTAGCAATTGACAAGTCCGACTTAAATGCCGTCTTTTGAACGTCAGCTAAACTTGCTTGCTCACAAATCTCAATCCTAATGCCTCCAAAGACAAGGACATGGTTCAGAAAATAAATATCCAAATCAGCCAATACCTTTTTAGCAAGAGCTCCAATAGCAACACGCATTGCTGTCTCTCTTGCAGATGAACGCTCCAAAGAATTGCGTAAATCATCATATCGGTATTTCATTCCTCCCACTAAGTCAGCATGACCTGGCCTAGGTTGAGTAACCCTTCTCTTGCTCTTAACCTTATCAGTAACCGTCCCGACAGCCATAATATCCAACCATTTCTGATGGTCTTTATTGATAATGGTTAATGTAATTGGAGTACCCGTCGTTTTTCCATGTCTGACACCCGATGACAAAATGACTTTATCGTTTTCAATTGACATTCTAGCCCCACGACCATAGCCACCTTGTCTTCTTTTAAGTTCCTTATTAATATCTTCTTCTGAAAGGTCAAGACCAGCTGGAATCCCCTCAATTATTCCGGTTAACGATGGTCCATGAGACTCACCTGCAGTTAAATACCTCATTTATTCTCCTTTAATCCTTTCACAACGTATTCAAATGACAATAAAAGCACCATTCTAAAAACCTTAGAATAATGCCTCCATTTCTATATATTTTTAATCTGCATCCAAAATTTGAATAACTTTTTTCATATCATTTAAAGATACTTGACCCGGTGCAAGAGGGGCATCCATTGATACAAAGGTCCATGATGACCCAACAACATCTCCAGATAAGCGGGAAATGCGTCCAAGCTTGCCCATCGACATGGTTGCATAGGTTTGTTCAGGATTCAATGCCTTAAATCCTCTGGTATAATTCATCAAGTCCAAAACATCCTGTTGGCTTTTAGGCATCACCGCAATTTTAACCACACGTGGAGCTAACTTGGTCATTTCAGAGAAAGATTCCATTAGGTTCTCAGGTGTCTCTTCAAAGTTATGATAAGACAAGATTAAATTAGGAAAATCCAACATTTCATTGAAGACAGCCTTATGGGTAAAGTATTCGAAATCAATATAGTCAGGGTTGTAAATAGCATTAATGTCTTTAATGATTGAGATATACTCCTGATCACTTAATGCAATATGCCCACCTTCTTGAGTGGTTCTAAGGGTAAAGATAATTTCCCTTCCTGAAAATTTTTCAAAAATGGCTGGCGCAACAGTTACAATTTCTTCCATTGGAAGGTAATCAGCTCTCCATTCAATTAAGTCAACACCTTCATATTTTGAGACATCGATAGATTGAGCTTCTTCTAAACTTGTTGGCATTATTGGAGCTACTATTTTCATTTTTCTACCTTTATTGTAAATACCTTTAAATAATTACTTCTTTCATCCGCTTTATTGACTGAAAAATCAGTCGGCAACTGTTGCAAAGTCATTTCAGAAATGTCTTTATCAAAAGCCTTGAGAATCTGTTTCTTAAACTGTTCTTTTGTCATATTAGAAGCATTTGTTGATGCGATAATTTGTCCATTAGGCTTTAAAATCTCTAAAGCCTCAGCAATCAACTTATGGTAATCTTTCATGACTGAAAAAGTTTTCTTTTTATTGCGTGCAAAACTTGGTGGATCAATTACTATTATATCAAATTTTAATGCTTTACGCTTAGCATATTTAAAATAGTCAAAAACTTCCATAACCACAAGCTGGTGATTTGTCATTTCTAAATGGTTTGCTTGAAAATGAGCTTGGGACAATTCTCTTGATCTTTTAGCTAAATCAACTGAAACGGTTTGACTGGCTCCTCCCATAGCAGCAGCTACAGAGAATGCAGCTGTGTAAGAAAAAAGATTTAAAAGGCTTTTTCCAGCAGCCATTCCATCAGTCAATCCCTTACGAACATCATGTTGATCAAGAAAAATGCCTGTCATTAAACCATCGTTTAAAAAGACCTGGTAAGCAATGCCGTTTTCTAAAATAAGAAATGGTTCTTTGACTTCTTCTCCATAAAGGTGGGCTGATTCATAGTCCTCTCCTTTAAAGCGAATTTTTTCATATGCACCTTTTAGGTCAGGATAAACCTCTTTGAAAGCCTGAATGATAATTGCTTTTTCTTGATAAACAAAGGTGTTATACCAAGAAAATAAGGCAAAATCATTGTAACGATCTACAGTGAAACCTCCAAAAAAGTCTCCATCTTGATTAAAAAGACGATATGCTGTATCAGTATCAGAATCTTCAAAGCTTTTTCGTTTCAGCCTTGCTTTTTGAAATAAATCCACAAAAAAAGATACGCTTAAGTTTTCAAGCTTCTTAGGAAGAACCCAACCTAGCCCCTTGTTTTGTTGAGATAAATAAGCAGTTCCTATATGCTGATTGCTTTTTGAATAGAGTTGGACCAGTTGGTCTATTGTTTCTAAGTCCTTGAAATCTTTTTCATCTAGTAATTGAATACCAGATGCAATTCTTTTTTGGACAAAAGAATTAATATAGAGTTTATTCATAACAATTATTATAGCAAATTCTCTAAAATATTCCTACTAAATTTAAACTAATAGCAAGCAAAAGGCGCTAATTTTTGATATAATTTACTTTGAGATTTTATCTTTAGGAAAAATATGATGAGGATGTTCCTACTGTGAATAAATTAAAAACACTTTTAACTACTTTTGTAAATACAAGGTTAGGATTTGTATTTACATTACTCTTCGCCTACTGGCTGAAAACACTTTGGGCTTATAACATGGATTTCTCACTTGATTTAGGAAACCCTTATCAAGTCTTTTTAACCATTATTAACCCTGTTCCACTTGCACTTCTATTACTTGGCCTAGCCCTATACATAAAAAACACCAAGACCTTTTACATTACTGCTTGGGTTTGCTATGTCCTTGTTAATCTCTTATTAATTTCAAACGCTATTTATTACCGTGAATTTTCTGATTTTATTACAGTCAGCGCCATGTTAGCTTCAAGTAAGGTATCAGCAGGTTTGGGTGATTCTGCATTAAACCTCTTACGCATTTGGGATTTGATTTATATTATTGACTTCATTATTTTAGTTTATTTATTTAGACGAAAATTCATTAAGAAAGATAAACGTGCCTTTAATAAACGTGCCGCTTTTGCCATAACAGCCTTGTCTTGTCTTTTAATGTCCATCAACCTCTTTCTAGCAGAAATTGATAGACCTGAACTATTAACCCGTGGTTTTTCAAATACTTATATTGTTCGCGCCCTTGGTTTGCCTGCTTTTACACTATACAGTGGTAATCAGACCTATCAAGCACAAAAAGAGCGTAACGATGCTACAGCAGATGAATTGGTTGATGTTAAAAATTATGTCAAAGAACATTATGCTGCACCTGATCCAAAATACTTTGGAATTGCTAAAGGTAAAAATGTCATTGTCCTTCACTTAGAGAGTTTTCAACAATTTATTATTGACTACAAATTAAAAGCCCATGATAAAGAATATGAAGTTACCCCATTTTTAAACTCACTCTATCATTCTAATTCGACCTTGGCATTCTCTAATTTTTTCCATCAAGTTAAAGCTGGAAAAACATCTGACGCTGAGACAATGATGGAAAATTCTTTATTTGGTTTAAATAGTGGTTCCTTTATGGTTAACTATGGTGGAGAAAACACACAATACTCTGCTCCCACCATCTTAGCTCAAAATGGACACTATACCAGTGCAGTCTTCCATGGTAATGTAGGTACTTTTTGGAATCGTAACAACGCCTATAAACAATGGGGTTATAATTACTTTTTCGATTCAAGTTACTTCTCAAAGCAAGATAAAAATAATTCCTTCCAATATGGCTTAAATGATAAATACATGTTTAAAGATTCTATTAAGTATTTGGAAAGAATGCAACAACCATTTTACACTAAATTCATTACTGTAAGTAACCATTACCCCTATACAAGTCTTAAAGGTGAAAAAGATGAGGAAGGTTTTCCTCTGGCAGAAACCGATGATGAAACAATCAATGGATACTTTGCCACCGCAAACTATCTAGACACTTCAATCAAATCATTTTTTGACTACTTAAAAGCTACTGGTCTATATGACAACTCGATCATTGTAATGTATGGTGATCATTATGGAATCTCTAATTCAAGAAACTCCTCACTTGCTGGACTTCTTGGAAAAGATCCTCAACTTTGGTCTGAATATGACAATGCCATGCTTCAACGTGTCCCTTATATGATACATATTCCTGGTTATTCAGGAGGGGGTATCCACCAAACCTTCGGGGGTGAAATTGACGCCTTACCAACACTCTTACACGTCTTAGGAATTGATACAAAAAACTATGTTCAATTAGGACAAGATTTATTATCACCACAAAACAAACAAATCGTTGCTCAAAGGACTTCAGGAACATATATGACTCCTGAGTACACCAATTATAGTGGTCGCCTCTATGCAACTGCAACTGGTGCTGAAATCACAAATCCCGATGAAAAAACACTTGAAAAAACTCATGCCATTCGAGAGCAAACCTCACGCCAACTTTCTGTTAGTGATGCTGTTCAAACCGGTGACTTACTTCGTTTTGATTCAGAAAACGGCTTAAAACCTGTTGATGCAACAACATTCATCTATACTAAACAACTAAAACAGATGAAAGAGATCGAAAAAGAACTCGGAAGTAAATCAACTAGCCTATATAGTAAAAATGGCCATAAATCTACACAAAAACACTTCAAAGCCCCTTCTTATTTGGAACTAAACCCAGTTACTGAAACAGAGAGCTCAACAAGTTCTTCTTCAAGTTCAAGCCAAGAAAAAGAGAAATAAGTTAAGAATAAAAATAGCAACCTTTAACAGGCTGCTATTTTTATATGCTATTATCAAAAACTGATAAGCTATCTTAGAATTTAAAAAACCGGTGACAAGTCACCAGTTATTGTTAAGCTTATTTAGCAAGTTTAGCTTTCGCTGCATCTGCAAGTGCTGTAAAGCCAGCAGCATCTGTAACAGCTAAATCAGCAAGCATTTTACGGTTTACTTCAATTTCAGCAAGTTTCAAACCATGCATCAATTGTGAATATGATAAACCATTCATACGAGCAGCTGCGTTGATACGTGTAATCCACAATTTACGGAAGTCACGTTTCTTTTGACGACGGTCACGGTATGCATAGTAATAAGAATTCATTACTTGTTCTTTTGCAGTACGGAACAAGATATGTTTTGATCCATAGTAACCTTTAGCTAATTTTAAAACACGTTTACGACGTTTACGTGCAACAACTCCACCTTTAACACGAGCCATTTATATTTCCTCCAAATAATTCTAATAATTCTAGTAAATGTTTACAATAGGCTTTTTATTTAAGACCAGTAAGCATTGCTTTAATACGTTTGAAATCTCCTGAGCTAACCATTGTAGCTTTACGTAGATGACGACGTTGTTTTTTAGTTTTTCCGTGGAAACGGTGTGATGTAAAAGCGCGGAAGCGTTTCAAACCACCTGAACCTGTACGTTTAAAACGTTTAGCTGATGCGCGGTGTGTTTTTTGTTTTGGCATTTTAGTATTCTCCTCTTAACATAATATCTAACAGTGACAATTACTTCTTGTCAGTCATCGGTGCAAGTTGCATAAACATTTGGCGACCATCCATTTTTGCTCTTTGCTCAATGATAGCAATATCTTGAGTTGCTTCAGCAAATTCAGCTAGAACCTTTGCTCCAATTTCCTTATGAGTAATCATACGCCCTTTAAAGCGGATAGAAACTTTAACCTTATTTCCTTTTTCAAGGAATTTACGGCCATTACGAAGTTTTGTTTCAAAGTCACCCTTATCAATAACAGGACTAAGACGCACTTCTTTTACAGTTACAACACTTTGTTTTTTGCGTTGTTCCTTTTGTTTCTTTTGGTACTCAAATTTGAACTTTCCATAGTCCATAATTTTGGCAACAGGAGGGACAGCTTGTGGCTGGATCAAAACCAAATCAACATTTGAAGCATCTGCAAGTGCCTGCGCTTCAAGAAGTGGTTTAATTCCTAATTGTTCACCTTCTAGACCGACTAGACGAACTTCACGTACGCGAATTTCATCATTAATGAATAGATCCTTTTTAGCTATGATCTTCACCTCTTTATTTTTTTAGAGAAAAACAAAACGAACTTGATTTCTCAAGCCCGTACACATAATTTCCTAGAAAGGATTTTAACATGTGGGCCAGACAACCGTAGTCGCAAGGCGAGAAGTTCTCACTTCTGCTTTTCTCATTGTTACTAGTTTACCATAAGCCTTAGGCCATGTCAATCAATTTTTCTGCTTTTTCTTGAATAAAATTAACAACGCCCTCAATACCGATACCTGTTGTATCAAAAACAATAGCATCTTCTGCTGCTTTTAAGGGAGACACTGCTCTGTGGCTATCTTTGTAGTCTCTTGCTTCAATTTCTTTCTTAAGAAGCTCTAAATCCGTTTCAATCCCCTTTTCAAGGTTCTCTTTATAACGTCTTTGTGCTCTTTCATCAACAGAAGCAATTAAAAATATCTTAAGTTCTGCATCTGGTAAAACAACAGTGCCAATATCACGCCCATCCATAATAATAGCCCCATCTTTAGCAATACGTTGTTGTTGCTTAACCAATTCTTCTCTAATTTCTGCTAAAGCAGACACCCAAGACACATTATTTGTTACGTCATTTTGACGAATAGCTAAAGTAACATCTTGGTTTCCAAGGAAAACAAGTTGGCTACCGTCACTTCCTTTTTTAAAAGAGATCGGATGCTCTGACAACTGATTTAAAATAGCAGTCACATCTGATGCGCTATAATGATTTTTTAGTGCAATGTAAGTAGCTGAACGGTACATGGCTCCAGTGTCTAAATAGGTGTAGCCAAGATTCTTTGCAACAATCTTGGCTACAGTACTTTTTCCACTTGAAGCTGGACCATCGATAGCAATTCTAATGGCTTTCATAAATTCCTCTTCAATTAATTAATATAAACAGCATCCCCTGGATTAGCATACCAATACCCTTGTGTCATATGGTCTGGATTCAATGCTTGAAGTTGTTCTACAGTAATACCTGCTCGTCCTGCAATGGAGGCTGCTCCTTCTCCAGCTAAAACAGTGATTGTCTCACCTTTTTTCACTTCTGAACTAGAAGGTGTTGTCTCTGTTGTTGCTGCTGTTTCTTCACTTGATTTACTTGTTTTCGGTGTAGATTTCTTTTCAGTTTTTGATGATGATACCCCATAAAAACCGCTTGTATCTGTTTGTTTATCACCACCACTATTTGATGTGTAAAAGAAGATAAATAGTATACCAACAATGATAACAAAGAATACACTGAGTAAAGCTGTTAACCAAGGTGTGCTTAAAAATGCAACCCTACTTCTATTAACCCTTGTTTTCTTTGAATCATTAACGATTTTTTCTTCCCATGGTTCATTGGCCATGATTCTCCCCCTTGTTAAATTAACAAAATCATATTAAAATAATAGTATGAAAGTAACTATTATCCCAGAAAAATGCATTGCTTGTGGTCTATGCCAGACCTACTCTAGTCTGTTTGACTACCAAGATGATGGCATCGTCAAATTTACAGATTCAACTGATACCACACAAATCGTATCAGCTGATGATTACGATTCACTTTTAGCAGTTAAATCTTGTCCTACCAAGGCCCTTACAATCCAGTAAGTGTCTTTTTTTCATCCTTGTAAACTTCAAAATAATCAAGATTAATAAGATTATCAACAAGTTCTACTTCACCTTGAAAATACGGGTTTAAAACCAAGGCATCTAAAAAATATTTTTTGGGCCATTTTCTCATGTAAAAAATATAGTGTTTATCTTCAACAAAAAAACAAATTGTTGATTTAGTGACTTCTACTTTTGTTACTTTTGAAATCTCAATTTTACGTGGTCCAAATAGTTTTAAAGAAACAACTCTTAGAATTCCATTATTTTCAATAACGAAATAGCGATGAAAACCAACACCTACTAAAAAGGCAAATAAAGCAAATAAAATAAAGACACGACTAGGGATTTCTGTTCTCTCATAAAGCATTGATAAACCTATAAAAATAGGAGCAATAGCAATTGACCAATAAATAATCGACCATGATAGTTCCGGTTGCCAGTGGTATCTTATTTTACCAAAAATTTTTATCATTCGATATCACTCCCCAATTTTAGTATTAGCTTTTTTGAACAATGCCCAAAATGACATTGACAGCTTCTTGCATCGTTTCTAAACTAACAAACTCAAAACGACCATGCATGTTTTCACCACCTGCAAACAAGTTCGGTGTCGGAATTCCCATAAATGAAATTTTAGAGCCGTCTGTACCACCGCGGATTGGTTCTATCAAAGGCTTAATACCTAAATCTTCCATAACCTCTTTGGCAAGGTTAATTGGTGTCATATCCTTTTCAATAACTTTTTTCATGTTATAATACTGATCATTCATAGATACAATAACACGTTGTGATCCCAATTCTTGGTTCATTTGATTAGCAATAGCCACAACAAGATTTTTACGATTTTCAAAAGCTTCATCTTCGAAGTCACGAATAATATAGGATGCGTGAGCTTCTTCGACTGTTCCTGACATGCCATGTAAATGATAAAACCCCTGATATCCATCTGTTTTTTCAGGTCTATCTGTCTCAGGCAGTTGACTATGGAAATCCATAGCCAGCTGAAGGGCATTAATCATTTGTCCTTTTGCAGTTCCTGGATGAACATTACGACCTAGAAACTTTAGGTCTAAACCAGCAGCGCTAAATGTTTCAAATTGTAACTCACCAAGGGGACCACCGTCAACTGTATAAGCAAAATCAACATCAAAATCAGTAACATCAAACTTATCAGCACCAACACCAATTTCTTCATCTGGACCAAAAGCTACCATAATATGACAATGTTCAATTTGAGGGTTAGCCACTAAATATTCAATTGCAGTCATGATTTCAGCAATTCCGGATTTATCATCGGCTCCAAGCAGTGTTGTGCCATCAGTTGTTATTAAGGTTTGACCATGGTAATGATTAAGGTTTGGAAAGTCTTCTGGCCTTAACGAATAACCTGACTGACCTAGTTTAATAGCTTGCCCCTGATAATTAGCAATGACTTGCGGATTAATCTGTTCAGCATTGAAATCAGCCGTATCTATATGTGAAATAAAACCAATTTTTCGCTGTAAGTGACTGGCATTGGCAGGTAGTGACCCAATCAAATATCCGTTGGTTGGATTGTAATGCACGTCTTGAAGTCCAATGGATTCCATCTCTGGTTTTAAAACCGTCAAAGCAAAGTCAACTTGGCTTTGTGTACTAGGAACTGTTTGACTATCGGGATTACTACGCGTATTAATTTTGACATATTTTAAAAATCTGTCTAAAAGTGTTTCATAAATCATTTCTCACCTCAACATATTATCAGTATTATTATAGCATAAAAAGACTTGAAATAGCTAAATTCTTCTGCTTTTCAAGTCCTTATTTTAAACTATAATAGCTTTGTAGTAAGATAAGATTCCAGAAGCAACCCCTTGCGCCAATTTTTCTTGATAGGCTGTAGAATTGAGGGGTAAATGGGTTAACAAACTATCTCTATAAGAGCGTATTTTAGTGCAACCTTTCAAGCATTCTTTTTTCAGCCCAATAGTAGATAACATATCCTACTACAATTGAGCAAACACTAGCTAAGCCAATATTTAAAAGTGGCAACATCTTACCGCCAAAGAAATAGACAATCGTTTGTTGTATTGGGAAAGCACACAGGTAAATCCCATAGGAAAGATTTCCTAACTGTCCCATTTTTTGACTGATTTGTTTCATTCCAAATGATAAGTAAATAATAAGATATGGAAAAAAAACAAATAAACCGAGCCATGCCATATGTATGACAACTGTAGTTGTAAATCCAATCAAAGAAATCAGAAAAAATAACTTGGTGATTGGTATATTGTTTTTATAGACGTAATAGCAGACACCAACATAGAACATAAAAACAGGCTGTGAAAAATTTCTAACCAAAATAAGAAACGGCAATTGTGATAGGTTGATAAAGGTAAATAACACGAATACAGGAAGAATGGTGTAATATAAAACTTTTTCTTGTGTTAGCTTCAGTTTAAAAGCAGCATAAATTGCCAAATAACATGCAAATTCAACTGGAAGTGTCCATAAGGCACCATTTACGACATTGCCATAAGTATTACTAGAAAAAAGGCCTGGTAAACTATGCTTAGGAAGCAATACGGCATTCATAAAATAAAGCCAAGTATCTTTAGACATAAAATAGTTTCCAATGGTTAGAGTTGTCAGGAAAGGGCCTAAAATAAACACTGTTATTAATACCACAAAAAATAGGGGTGGAAATATTCTGATAAGCCTTGCTTTAAGATAATTGTTAAAATTTGGTCTTCTTTCAATACTCCTGTAAATAAGAAAACCACTGGCGATGAAAAAGACTGCCACCGCTAAATTACCAAACGTCAATGTGTTCCCCGATAGACTAGCAAGTGGATCCAGATGCTTGCGGCCTAAAGATAAAGGATAGGCATGGCAAATAATAACAAAAAGGGCACAAATAAACCGAATAAGATTTAAATTCTGACTTTTTTTAGAGACTTGCTCTGCTAAATTATTTTTGATTTTCATAATTCCTTAAAATAGCCTTTATTTTTGTATTATCGCCCCAGATTGCAGGTGAATCATACTCTCGTTCTGGAAAAACACCAAATTCTGGTTTGATTGA
Source organism: Streptococcus iniae (assembly GCF_030732225.1). Classification (NCBI taxonomy): domain Bacteria; kingdom Bacillati; phylum Bacillota; class Bacilli; order Lactobacillales; family Streptococcaceae; genus Streptococcus; species Streptococcus iniae. The sequence goes on from NZ_CP132230.1 coordinate 1,230,644, forward strand.
TAAGTGATGCGTTTCAATAAACTGACTAACCTTATCGCCAATAGAAACAGGTTGCCCTGAGCAACAGTTAATAATACCTTGAATATCATCTTGAACTGAGGCTAGAGCAATTTGATTTGCTAATGCATCAACTTCTAAGAAATCATATTTGTTTTTTCCAGATACAAATGGAAACGAGGTTTTCCCTTCTTTATCCATTGCAATAATCTTTGAAAAAATAGAATTATTATTTAAGTCATCTCCAAAAATATAGAATGCTCGTAACCATGTTAGCGTCACATTGGTATCTCTCAATAAGAGAAAAACAGCATGTCTTAAGGTATCTTTTGCAATACCATATAATGACATCGGGTTTGTTGGTGTATTTTCATCAATTGCTCCTTCAAAATACCCGACTTCATGCATTGTTCCCATTACAGAAAGGTGTTTAATTCCTGAGTCAACCATTTTTTTGATAAAGGCATAATGATCATAAAGCATTTTCAAATGACTATCAGAATTATGAATAAAACCATCTTTCCATGCAAGATGAATACAAACTTCAGGACTATCTAGCAGTTCAAAAATATTATCATCTTTAAAAATATCAACTGTTTTGACAATAGCTCTACTATCAATTTTATCTGTTACAAGGTCTGTTGCAACAACATCATGACCTAAGTCAATCAACCGAGAAACTACATGCCTTCCAATATAACCATTTGCTCCTGTTACTGCAATTTTCATTTTAGTTTACCTATGTCCTTATATTTTATTGCTCTTTTCACTTTGTGCATAAACCTTATTAATAAGGTTAGCAATCGGCCTTGGCCAAAAAAGTGATAAAATTTCCAAATCTTCTTTTTGTCTGATGTTATCCCCGAGGTTTTTTGAAGTTGCAGACTCTGCATAGATGCGATGCCCTAATAATGCTTTATTAATATATACAAAACTACCATTCTTTTTAGACAAATCAACCCAAGTTTTGTAATCACAACTGTTAATAAAGGTAGTATCAAAAATACTTTGACCTGCCAATGGCTTATTGAAAGTTACTGCTGGACAACAAATGGGACAGCCCAAAGAAAGAATGGCTGATTTAAAAAATTTAGTATTTCTAAAAGATTTAACAAGCATCGGACTGTTCAACAAATGCTTAATCATTAACAGTAAGTTTTTGCTCTCTTTTTTGCCTAATTTTATTTCATAATAGTTTGTATAACTCATAATCGCGTTTGGATTCTGATTAAGTTCTTTCAAGGTTTCTTCTAAAAACTCAGCTTCATAAATATCATCTTGGTGAGCTATCGTCACAAGTGGTGTAGGTGCCATATCGTAAGCCCAATTCCAATCCGCTCCTGCATTTTTAGGAGTTGGATTTACAAACATTTCTAGTTGGTATTTTTGGCAAATTCCTTCAATAAACGCATTTGGTGTTGATGTTGAAATATAGACATCACTTTTTACAGTCTGATTCAGCAAAGATACTACTGTATCTTCTAAGTGCTTATTCTCTTTATAGGCACAAATAACAAAACAATGCTCTTTAGCACTAAACATTAAACTTTAACCAACTTTCTTTAACTTTCCAATTTTCTTTCAAATTAAGAAACTACTATTTCTTACAATAGATTTTAGCAAATAAGGGAAGTAAATGACTTTTTTCTAAACATGAAAAGATAAACATAATCACCTTAACATTGAAACGTTCAGCTTTTACTTTTGAATTAAATGGGCTCATATGTGATTCCAAATGATTTTCTTTTAGCCAGGACAAAATACGTGTATGCTCTTCTAAAAAGACTTTACTTGAAGAAGCTTTCCCTGAAAACAGTAAATAATACATGTATGACTTTTTATATAAAAATGTCACTAGATCATTTGGCTTGACGTCTCGATGAATACAAGATAGTAAATAGAGAAAATCAATATCTTTTCTAATCCCTTGATGATCTGTTCGAGTTGTACTAGCAGGATTCACATAATTATTATAACCTATATAGGACATTGTACTCACATTTTTAGTCTTAGAAAATGCAACTGCATTAAAATGAATGTCTTCCATTGTATAATCAATGAATTTTAAAGAGTGGCTATCTAAGAAAGCCTTTTTAAAAATTCGCGTGTATGGTGTGGTAATGATATATTGAGACCAATTGTCCCCTGAAGTATCATCCAATACAATTTGGCTAACCACTTTCCCTTGATTATCAACCATTCTTAAGCTACTAATAACAATATCATTTCCTGTTTTTACAATTTCTTGATATAAAACGTCAAGATAGTCAGAATCAAGATAATCATCAATGTCAACAAAGACGATATAGTCACCACTTGCAGCATCTAAACCAGTATTTCTGGCTATTGATGCCCCACCATTTACTTGATCGATAACTTTAAAATTAGAATGATGTTCTTCAAATTCTTTTAATAACTGTAAGGAATTATCTTTAGAACCATCATTGACTAAAATTAATTCAAACTCTTGAAAAGTCTGCTCCAATAAAGATTGAATACATTTAGAAATGGTTTTCTCTGCATTATAAACAGGAACAATAACGGATATTTTGGGGTTTATCATAATTTCCTCTTTCATTTTAGTGACAATAATCCATTTGATTTAGCATGTTCATCTTTGATAAGTTGTCTATATTCATAGTAAAAATACCCATAGATCAGTGAGAAATGAAGCAACATAATCATAAAGTATGCATAAATTGCACCATGAATATGATAAGCTGTGACTAAGTGTTTTGCTAAAAATAACCCGACTAGGGAACTCGTTGCAAATAGGAATATTTGAGGGGTAGTTTTTCTCATGGTTATTAGAACTGTTGAGTAAACAGATGCACAGGAATAAAAGAGAGCACCCGCAATCACAATTAATAAGTCAAAGCGATAAGCTGAAACGTCGACACCATAAAGAAGATTCAAAACAGGTATTCCTAAAAGAAAGGCCCCTAAAAGAGCAATGATATCAATCATAAGTAAAGCCAGACTAATCTTTGTAGTTGTTTTTTTCAACTCTTTGTATTTGTGATTGTAAAAATATTCAATTAACTGATTTAACAAAGGTTGAACAATGTATTGACCGCATAAGCTAATGATGGTTGCAGGCATAACAATGATATTAAAGACGGCCTGAAATTGATTGGCCAATTGCTCATCAATAACATATTTTGAAACATTAACAATATAGATTGATAGGAATGAAAAAATAAAGATGGAAAATCCTTTTTTAAACAACGCTAAGGTATTCTTTACCTCTATTTTTTCAAAGGTCATTATTTTGTTGACATTTGGAAAGTCATAGCTAAAAATAAAAATAAGGTTAACAAAAATAATTGATAGACAAGCAAGTACTAGATTTTTTGTTAATAAATCAACTAGCAAGAATAGAAATACAGCCACAAACGACTTCCAAAATAAGGAAATCCCTGCAATGTAGAGTAACTGTTTTTTTTGCAAATACCCATACAAAGTGTCGCTAAATGCTTCTAATGCCTTATAGATCGTCAAAGCTAAAATCACAATCGATTTTTCCAGATGATAACCTTTGGCATACACATAGACAATTGCAACAAGTACCATCAGTGAGGCTGTCCAAACTTTATGCACCAAGTATTCTGAATCACTTGTTTCATTATAAATATCAGAAACTTGAAAAGTTCTTCCAGCATAAAGTCCAATAATGAACCACAGTGATGCTAAAGCAAAAGAAAAACCAAATACACCCGCATCATTAATTCCATTTATTCTGCTTACAATGATAAGAAAAAATAAGGAATTAAAGGAATTGAAAGTTATCCCTAAAGTGTTCCAAAAAGCATTTTTTTTAATATTATCAATCACGCTTGTTCTCACTTTCAAGTTTAGCAATTCTACGGTTTGATAGTGATAACTCTTGTGTTAAAGCAGTCAATTGTTCTCTTTGTTTTGAAAGTTGAACCGTTTGTAAAAACGTAATAACCAGTAAAAATAAAACTGCTAACGTTAGCAAAAAATTTGAAATGAGGGCAAAACCGAACATCTTAGTTAAAAATGCAGGAATCACGTCAAATATCGAGATAATAATCATTATGATTGCAATAACAATCCACATAAATGCTTGATCAAACAAAATATTATTTTTATTAATATTTCTAAAAATAAAATACAAGAATAGAATTGATGTCACCAACATAACAAGTGATAAAATGGACATTATTCCGTCTCCTTCATAAATGCTGCAATTAAGATAGATGAACACACTTCCACCATATAACGAATGGATTTAATGGCAGTAATTGATGATTCTCCACCTTGTCGTTCAAACATGTTGGCAGGGGCTTCTACCACACGATACTTTCGTTTCAAAAGATGAACTGTAGACTCAGGTTCAGGATACTTTCGTGGGTAGCGTTTGGCAAACTCTTTGATAACAGGTCTATTAGCCAAACGGTAGCCAGATGTTGTATCAAATACACGTTTTCGTGTTGTTAACTTTATCATCATTGAAATAATTGTAATCCCGAATCGTCTCATAAAACTTGTCTGAAACTCTGATTTATCCTCACCAACAAATCGTGAACCAATAACCATATCTGCCCTATCCTTAATAATAGGCTGCACCAAATGATTTAAAGAATGAATATCATGTTGCCCATCCCCATCAAATTGTACAGCAATATCATAATCATGCTGCAAAGCATATTTATAACCAGTTTGAACAGCCCCTCCAATACCTAAGTTCATAACAAGATGGACAGCATTCAAACCATTTTCTTCTATAATTTGCTTGGTTTTATCTGTTGAACCATCGTTAATCACAATGTAATCCAAGTCAAAATCGACTTGCTCTTTATAATTATTAATGTTGGTTACTGTTTGTAATATACTTGCCTCTTCATTATAGGCCGGTATAATAATTAAAACACGTTTATGATTCATTGTATTCTTTCTATAGAAAATCGTCATTTATCTCAAAATTTCCATTAATTAAACCCAATAATATAACATTATCAAGATATTGTATATCACATAGTTAAAAACAATAGTTCCAAGAACTAAGGGTACAAATAGTTTTTTATTTAAATAAAAGTTAAAATAGTTTTTCAAACTCATAAATAAAGGAAATAAATATAAAAGGAATGGTGTAAAATATCTTCCTTGTGCACCAACAGATATATTGGCATTTTCACCTAACATTTTGGGAGTCCAAGCAAAGTACATTGTAATAATAATAACCACTACTTGAAGAAGAACCATTATAAAAGATGAGATACCAACTTCTTTAGTTGTCACATCATTTAAATGACTTTGAGCTTCCTGTAAGAAAACTATGGTAAGAACAAAAATATTAAGCCAAATTACCCATGCTGGCATTTGAATAACCAACATACCAAAAAAGCCAAAGACACCTGTGGTTAGAACATTATTTAAATCAGGATTCAAATTATTAACAAAAAGGGTATTGAAAATCATATGAATAAAATGAAGCACACTTGTTCTTTTAGAAAGAACAAAAGTCAATACAATTAAACATAATAGCGTTAAGAGCACTACTATTTTCAAACGATTTCGTTGCCAAAATTCTAATATCGGGTTTAATTTATTAATGTATGGCCCTTCAAATCTAAAATTAATAAATCCAATCAAGGGGAAAAGCAGCAAGTTATTCGGTTTCACTGCATACAATAAAATAATTAATAAGAGATAACCGAAAAGTTTTTTCCAAGTAACTTTTTTGTCAATCATTAAGTTAATATAGCAAACAAAAAAACTGGCAATTGCAACAAAATTGAGAACGTCATAAGAAAGTGATCCCGCCTGATGTATCATCATTGGAAGTAATGAAATAAACATCAAGGTATACTTTCCAACTTTAATATACTTAATCAGATAATAAATTGCCAATATATAGATAAAAGCATTTGTAATCCTACCGGCTGTAATAATAACTCCGGCTGAAGGGTAAATCATTTTTCCGATTACCATACCAATCAGCTGAGGGATATGCCTAATATTTACAATACTAAATTTTAATCGCGTTTTTTCTTTCGAAAAATCAATTTTTTGTGTAAAGAATTTCTGATAACCTTTAAAATTGATGGCTTTATCAGCTGGCTGCTTATTTTCAATACCAGTCCCTTGAAGCCAGGTATGTTTTTGAGGTTTTTCTTGATAGACAATATCCCAAGCAAAATGGGCATGAACCCGCTCATCAGGAACTTGTGTTACTGGCATAATCAAAATTGATAAACTAATCAATAGTGACGCCAGTAATAAATACATTTTTTCAACCTTCATTACTGTTTTAAACTCCCAAAAATTCTATTAATAGCCTAAATCTCTTTTCTTTTTTCCAATGAGTATTTTGACTGTTCACTTGTTAAATCAACCTGATTAGCCAGCCTCATTCCTCGCCATTTCTCAAGATGGAAGAGAGGATTGATGGCCAACCAATACAATTTGCGTTTCCATGAATAATCCTTATCAGAAATAATGTTCATGGCATCTTTTACGGATGCTTTTGCAGCTTGTCTCAATACTGTTACCATTGAAATCTTGGTGGTTACACCACTATTTAATCGAACATTATAAGTTTCATCAAATATACGACTCTTATACTCTGAGAGTAAAATATCGTTAGAGTGTTCAACAACTGCTTGGCTGTTATAAGCTTTCATAAAACCTGCATCAAGAATGTCCTTACCATACTCATAATCTTCTGAATATGCAACATGACGGTAGCCAATTTGATTAACCAAAAAGTCTCTTGGTGCTGCCGAGCAGACATCACTATAAAAGGACTCTTTTGTATATTTGCCTTTCAAATTTTCATCATCACGTGTCCAGATTGTCAGTGCATCTGCAACACCTTGCTCATTAAAAACAGCGTTAATATCATATTTCATTGCAGGAAAACAGCTAAGTCTTGGTTTTTGTTTCCCAAGTACGGCAACTATCTTATCATTAAATTCAAAAGGTTTTACCATTTCACTCAACCAATTATCATTGGCAGGAACTGCATCCTGACTCAGATAAACCATATATTCTGCACTTGATTCTTGCGCAGCCATTTGACGTGTCGCACCGTGAGAATAGTCTGATTTTTTTAATTGAATCAGTTTTAAGTTACCATATTTCTCAGCAAATTTCTCAATAATCGCAACTGAATTGTCTTTTGATTCCGAATTTGTAATGATAAGATCCCATAAAAAATCGGTTTTTTGGGCATACAAAGCTGTTAGCGTTTCTTCTAAATGATCATTTTCACCATTATAAACTGGAATAAAAACAGTTGCCTTTAGCTTATCAGTCATTGATTACCTCACGTCGAATGATTTCTTCAACTTTTTGATAACTTGCTTCCCAAGAAATCGTATCGTATTTTTGACTAATTTCATTAGCATAGTCATCAATATTAGCGCGCTCAACAGCTTTACAAAGTTCTTCTGCTAAAGCTACAGGATAAGCTTCTGCATAGGCGATGTCATCATTGTCACCTAAGACCATTGTATTATTGTCTCCTGAATTCATCACTGGAATACAACCCGCTACCAATAATTCTAGTGGTAATAAAGAAACATTTGTTAAAGATAGTACTAAGCAGGCAACACTTTCATGATAAATATCTGCTAGTTCTTCTTTATTTAATATTCCTCTATCAATAAAGTCAAAAGGGATATCGTAGTTAGACATATCTTGACCAAAAAATTCAATATCATACTCTGGATGTTTGTCTTTAAAAATCTTAAGGGCCATCACCCCAAGTTCAAAACCTCGGCGTTCTGTATGAGCACGGGCATAAAAAGCAATTTTCTTTTTCTTTTTAAGTACTTGTTTAGGTTTATAAATATCAGTATCTGCCCCAAAATCAAAGAAATCGGCATCCATTTGGTAATCTTTTAATTTATGGGTTAACCACTTCCCAGCTGTCACACCGTAAAATCCAAATTTATAAGTAGCTTCTGCTAATTTATAGCGTGATCCTACTCCATAGAAAATCGGCTCGAAATCTTGAACGAAATAAAATTTATGAAGGTTCTCACCTTGTAAATTAAAGACGGCATAGGCCGTTTCCCAACTGGTGGCAAAGACCAAATCTTGATTTTTAAACTCTTCTAATCGATCAACCTTGACATCAATACCGTATGCCTTTGAGAAAATTTCTTGAGCTTCTTTTGGAGACTGGTCAATAGTATTGTTATGATAGATGTAAAAAGTGATATGATGCCCTTTAGATTGTAAATACTTTACAAATCGTGAAATAGTGGTATGCCCACCACCACCTTTTCCAACAGGTGGGGAAACCCAAGCTATATTCAGCTTCTCTTTTGAAATTTTAGAAGGTTTTTGATAAGGATTATTGATGTAATCAGCTTTAGCAATATCTTCTAATTGTGGCATAATTGGGATTCGATTTAAATCGATTTTGCCAGCTTCTTGTTGATGAGAACCACCTTGTAAACGATGACGAATTTTTCTCAAGGTAGCACGACCACCTTCATCTTTATAACTTCTGATAATTTTTGTAATCATTTTTTCTCCTAAGTTAATGAACTTATTTAATGGGTTTTATTTGGGAAAATAAAAGCTTTTACTTTCCATAGGACTTGACAGAATTTAAACATGCGAGAAGCATTAATAGAAGCAAGCTCTTGATTTTTCGCCTCTAACTGTTGCAACAAGTCTTCTCTTTCACTTTTCATTTGTTTTTCTATGCTTTCGAGACGGTGAATACCTTCCCATAAGTTAGCGACATCATTTTCCAAACCAACAATCTTAGACTGAATTAACAAATTAATAGCATTGATGTATTCAATATCTTGTTTTTCTAATAAATCAATGGGGTGATCACTTGATTCAAGGCTTGAAAAAATACGACTCATATTGTTTGAAATAGTATATCGGTTTCGATATTCTTCAATATGTTTTTTTTGAAAGGATTGAGCACTTTGGTAGCCAGCTAGTAGGTCAGATACGATTTCTTGAGACGTTTTACGACATTTTTCAAAACCTCTGCCTGAAAAATTATTAAAAGCTGCTTGCTCAATATTTTCAGCCGTCAAATAGCCCGGTCCTTTAAAATGATCATAAACATAGATTGGTTTTCCCATAGCTAAACAATATTGAACGTTTTTTCCAATACCAATAACACAATCATAACCCGCAATCAAATCTGGACTGACTAATTGATAATGATCAGACCAAACACCAAAAAAATCAACTTTTATCCCTTTGGCATTTAAGAGAGTTTTTATGCCCATAACTTCTTTAGGTGGATGATTTGATATGACCAGTATCGATTCTGGAGCTGTTTTCTGCTCATGCACTTGAAGCGCGTATTCTTCAGGAACCGGATTGGGATAGTACTGTAAATTAGGAATTCCCTTAAAAAATCGTTTTAAATTTTTCTGAACAATTTCCTCAGAAATTGCTAAAGTCGCTGATGACAATTTTTCTTCTAAGCCATAAATATAAGGTTGTTCCAAAACATGCTCTTTTAAAGCCGCCATGTGTATGAAAATAAATTTAGGGCACTTTTCTTGTTTTTTTCCTAAAGCATTAACAATGGCCGAAGGAATGATATTTTGCGCTGAAAAAATCACATCATAGCAATTAATATCAAATGGATAGTTTATATCATCAATAACAGAAATATCACGTTTTTGAAATTCTTCAATCATCGGAGAACTTGCTAAAAACGTAAATACCTCGACCTTGGCCCCCTCTTTTTTTAAATAGGTAGCAAGTTCTAGAATATTGATTTCTGCACCACTAAAGCCTCTAAGCCAAATATGAGTTAATAGAAATCGTTTCCCTTTGTACATCCCCATATCCCCGTTTATTCTAATGTAAGTTAACTTTTGTTTCAGGTTTCCAATAAATATTATTACCTGATTTACCTCTATTGATTAATTCAAAATCACAAATGCCGCTAAACATAGCATACTCTTTTGAGCGGTCTCGTGATTTTACCCCAAATTCTGTTGTAAATTTCCCGTTAGGATAAATGTTTTGAATGGCAAAATCAATAGAGATTTTTGCATTTGAGACCTCTAGTTGCCCATCAATTTCTTCATCAGAAACCCAACGGTATAAGAGTTCGCCTGTATCCTTGTGAATTGTAAAGGTTAAGACAGGATCTTCAATAATATCTTCAAAATGAACTTCAAAATTAAAATCTAGTGTTTTATTATCTCTATTGAAAAACTGAGAAGACAATGAAATGCCATTATTTTCAGTCTTCTTATTTGATTCTTTAGCAACATCTAAACCATTCAATTGCTTGTAAATCTGTGAGATTTCAAGTGGTGTTCCAACTTCCACTTGATGCCCCTTATCTATCAACATTGCTTTATTACAAAAGCGTTGAACTTGTTCCATAGAATGTGTTACCAAAATAACTGTTTTATTGTCGCGTTTAAGTTGCGCAAAATAATCAAAACATTTACGTTGAAAAGCCTCATCTCCTACGGCTAAAACTTCATCCAAAATTAAGATATCACCTTTGGCCTTAATAGCAATTGAAAACGCCAGACGAACTTGCATTCCCGAAGAATAATTTTTCAATTTTTGATCCATGAACTCATGAAGCTCTGCAAAAGCTACAATATCATTGTACATGGCTTCAACTTCCTCTCGAGAAAAGCCCAACAATGCGCCATTCATATAAACGTTTTCACGACCTGTTAACTCTGGGTTAAAACCAACTCCCAACTCGATAAATGGAACCAACTTCCCGTCAACAGTGACTTTTCCTTTTTCTGGATCGTAAATTTTTGAAATGATTTTTAGTAAGGTTGATTTCCCAGAGCCGTTACGACCAACAATCCCGAAAAAGTCACCCTCTTCCACCTCAAAGGAAACATTATCTAATACGTGTTGTTCAGTATATCCTTTTATCCCTTTGAAATAATTAACCAGACTAGTTCTCAGACTATGACTAGCCTCTGTTGGCAGTTTAAAGGATTTGCTTACTGAATCAACTGATAAAACAACTTTTTTTTCTGACATTAAAGAATCTCCGCAAATTTCTTAGCATTTCTTTTAAAAACAGTGTAACCTACTATAAATGAGCCAACTGAGATGATAATCGGAATTAGTGTAAACAATTTGTTATCAAAGATATCCCAGTTAATGGTTGCTCCTGAATAGACAATAAAGTGACGTAATTCTTGAATAATTTGTGCTAATGGATTCATCATCATCACTTTAGCAATTGATAAATGCCCTCTTTGAATAATATAGGTGATGGAATAAATGATTGGTGTAGAATACATTCCAGCTTGCAACATAACTTCCCAAATCGGCCCCATATCTCTATACTTGACAAATAAGGTTGCTAAAATAAAGGCAACTCCTGCTGCAAATAAAAACAACTCAATAAACAATGGCAATAAAATCAAAATACCAAAGCTTGGCTTAACACCATTAATTAATGCAAACGCAAAAACCACAATAATATTAATAAAATAATTAATTGAAGCTCCTACTACTGAGGAAATAACAATAATCTCTTTAGGGAAATTGATTTTTCGTAACAAATCTCCCCTTGAAACAATGGATAACATTCCCATGTTTGTTGCTTCAGTGAAAAAATTCCAAGTGACCATCCCTAAAAGTAAACTTACAGCATAGTGAGGGGTTCCATCATCAAATTTCAAAAAGCGAACAAATACTAAATACATAATTGTAAATAAAAGCATGGGTTTCAAAATTGACCACAGATGCCCGATAAAGCTTCCTTGATAACGTAATTTAAAGTCCGTTCTTACCATTTCTCTTAATAAAATGCGATTTTTAACGGTTAGAAAATTCATTTCTATTGTCTCCTGTATCCAAATTTGGTAATAATTAGTGAGCTAAAAACAAGGGTGTGAAAAGCTCTGTTTTTCTTGAAACCATATTTTTTCAAAGTTATTATTCGTTGTTTCAAGTTTTTATCTAAAAGTGTCACATAGTCTTGAACCATATCGTAATCTTTTGTTGATAAGTCATGATCAAGTAACAATTTTGCTTGTTTTTGGCTTGAAGTAATCAGCCACCAATACTTATCAATTAATTTATGAGGTCTAATCCAATTTTTCATACGTTTAGACCAAGTTCTAGCCCCTAAAACATTACTATCGTGTTGACGATATAGTTCTGTTGGATGATCTAAATAGACGAGATTCCCTAAACCAGAAGCGAGTAAGGCCAGGTACCAGTCATGCATTAAGAGGTTTTCAGTTACTGTCCACTCTTTAGCTAAAGCATGGTTAATCATCATAGTGCCGCCTGTAACAGTGTTTTCCGTTAGTTCTTCCACTAAACTGGTATTAGCATGATGTGATTGTGTTTTAATCATGCTGTCATTAGTCACTTCAAGTTTTTGATTGACAATTTTTAAATCAGTATAAATCAATAATGGTTTCTTTAACTCATAACGATCACTTTCTGCTAATGTTAGAGCTAACTTATCTTCCAGCCAAACATCATCTTGATCACTAAAGAAATAAAAGTCTGCCTCTTCAAACTTCACTAAAGTATGAAAGTTTTTAACAACTCCAAAGTTCTGACGATTATTTGGGTTAATAAAACGAATACGAGAATCGGTTTTAGCAAATTCCTGAATAATTTGAGGTGTCCGGTCTGTGGATCCATCATCTCTAATTAACAAATTCCAATCCTTTACCGTTTGTTTTTGGATACTTTCAATTTGTTGAGCCAGAAATTTTTCGCCATTATATGTGGACATTAAAATATTAATTTTCATTTAAAAATAAAGCCTCATATTCTCCTACAATTTTTTTCCAAGTGTATTCTTCTTCAATAATCCGCTTAGCTTCTTTACCCAAATCTTCGTAATGACTTCTTTGATCAACACTCTCAATCAATTGAGCTAAATCATTAGCGGTTTTTGTCCAGTAAAGGGCTGCCGTTTGGGCAACTGATTTGTTAAAATCAACCCCAAAAACTAAATTAAGGTTCGTATGTGCAAGAGCCTCAAGCAAACCAGGATTAGTCCCTCCAACTTCGTGACCGTGAATATAGGCAAAGGCATTCTCGCGAATATATATCAGTAATTCTTTGTCATAAACAGTTCCTACAAACTTAATTCTAGGATCTTTATCACATAACGTTATGGTTCTTAATTTTTCAAAATAAGGATTGCCTTGGTGATTCGTAATAATGACCAGATCACGACTTGTCTTAGATAACATGAATTCACGAATGATGGTTTCATAATTATTTTCCGGAACAAACCGACCCAAAACCAAATAATAATCTTTTTCGCTAAGTTTATTTTGGTAAAAATAATTTCTAACAGACTCATCTTCGAAAGCTAATTGTGACTTACCTGTTTCAGTTCCATAGGCAATAAAAGTTGTTTTAGCACTTTTATAGTTTTGGTTGAGGTATGCCTCAATACCAATGTTATCTGAAATCACCAAGTCAGCCAATTGACACATTTTCTTTTCTGAAAATTTCAAATAAGTTTGAACAGGTTTTGACCATTTTGAGCGTTTCCATTCTAAACCATCCGGATTAATAAAGAATAAACCGTTGCGTTTTTTTATGGCTTTAACAAATGGAGACATAAAGGCACCTATGGTATTGCCTAAGATGTAAAAAATAGGATTTTTTATGTCATGTTGGACAATATACGTTAAGGCTTTTTTGATAGCTAACATATCATATGCTATAACACGAGCTGGTCCTAATTTTGGTGGAGCAATATAAAAACAGCGGGCCCCCTTATAATTGGAGTCCTTTTTTCCTTTTTCATCAGATAAGCAAGCCACATGATAAGTAATATCGTGACTCACTTGATGATTAATAAGCTCCTCAACAAAGGTTTCAAATCCACCATATTGAGCAGGTAATCCTCTACTTCCAATAATAAAAACGTCACGCATTCAATAATGCCCCATTCTAAATGATAATCATAGAATATTATAGCATAATAGAGGTATTTTGGCGACTTTTACCATCATAAAAAGAGTTACAATAATAGCTCGTAACTCTTTAATGTATTATTTTTTCACTTCTTGCTTGTAGAACTCACCTAGGGCATCTTGCCAAGTTGGAATAACAAAGCCAGTTGCCTTTGCTTTATCTAAATTCATTGTTGAATTAAGAGGACGTTTTGCTTTTGCAGCAAAAGCCGATGAATCGACTGGTTTCACATCAACTGTAGTATCTTTTAAGATTTCTTTGGCAAAATCATACCAAGTTGTATCTTCCTTAGCATCATTTGATAAGTGGTAGTAACCAAATTCTTTCTTATTTTCTGCTAAGTGACACATAAATTCTGCCAAAGTCCTTGTCCAAGTAGGACGACCATGTTGATCATTTACTACTGTTAAAATATCATGGCTTTTAGCAAGATTTTGCATGGTAAAGACAAAGTTTTTACCGTAATTCCCGAAAACCCAGGCTGTACGAATAATGTAGAATTTGTCTGTATATTTTTCAACTGCTTCTTCACCTAATCGCTTGGTACGGCCATATTCAGTTTGAGGATTGGGAATATCAGTTTCCAACCATTCTTGACCAAGAGGTTTCTTACCATCAAAAACATAATCTGTTGAAATATAGACCAGTGTCGCTTGGTGTTTTTGGCAAGCCTTGGCAATATTTTCAGTTCCGTCAACATTAATTGCTTGATTCAAAGCTTTACCTTCATCTTCAGCAGCATCAACGGCAGTATATGCTGCACAGTGATAAACCAAGGTTGGTTTGACTTGAGCAAATACATCATCTACTTTTTCAGAATTGGTAATATCCATCTCTGCAACATCTACAGCAACATAGTCTTCATTTCTTTCATCTAGTAGGTAACGCAGTTCTGTTCCAAGTTGACCATTACTTCCTGTAATTAAAATCATGTTATCTCCTTAATCATTCTCATTAGCCATTGCCAATGACTCATTGATTTATCCTTTATTCCTAATGCTAAAATTAAAGTTTGCCATTTTTGATTAACGAATGCCAAGTGCAATTCTAGCATAGCGACTCATTTTTTCAACTGTCCATGCAGGATACCAAACAAGCTTCACTTCAGAACTTGTCACTTCTGGGATTTCTTTTAGTACATCATATATTTGGTCTGTTAATAAATCCGCTAACGGGCAGCCCATTGTTGTTAAAGTCATGTCAATTTCCGTATGACCAGTAGCTTCAAATCTAATTTCATAGATTAATCCCAAATTAACAATATCAATTCCTAATTCTGGATCAATAACCATTTCTAAAGCTTCTAAAATTCTGTCTTTAATTTTAGATACTTCTTGATCAGAATATTTTTTTTGTTCTGTCATATTTTCTCCAAACTGAAATCTATACTTTTAATATCCCTTATCATATTATTTTTTATTCTTAAGTGCATTACGTTAAAAATACATTATGATAGCAAATCTACAATTTTCAAACTCTTTGTTATAGTTATGGCCCGTTTTCAGTCTCCGGCTCGCCCTTAAAAATGCCCACTGGCAAAGTTAACTCTTATTGTTTTAGCAATAAAACTATAAGAAACCTTTATTCTTAGGCGCGTTTACAGTTTTAAGCTCGCCCTTAAAAATGCCCACTGGGCAAAGTTAACTCTTATTGTTTTAGCTATAAAACTATAAGAAGCCTTTATTCTTAGGCGCGTTCACAGTTTTAAGCTCGCCCTTAAAAATGCCCACTGGGCATTTTTAATCCTCTATAAAGTCTCTTAATTGTTTACTTCTACTTGGGTGGCGTAGTTTACGGAGGGCTTTTGCTTCAATTTGGCGAATACGTTCACGGGTAACATTAAAGACTTTACCAACATCTTCTAGTGTGCGCATTTTACCATCATCAAGGCCAAAACGTAATCTCAAAACATTTTCTTCACGATCAGTTAAGGTATCCAAAACTTCGTCTAATTGTTCACGAAGTACCACTCGTGTTGTGTAATCAACAGGATTTTCAATGACTTCATCCTCAATAAAATCACCTAAATGGCTATCGTCTTCCTCTCCAATAGGAGTTTCTAATGAAACAGGCTCTTGAGCAATCTTAAGAATTTCTCTCACCTTATCCGGAGTCATTTCCATACGTTCTGCAATTTGCTCTGGAGTTGGATCTTGACCTAACTCTTGCAGAAGGTTACGTTGTTCACGAACAAGCTTATTGATGGTTTCAACCATATGAACAGGAATACGGATTGTTCTAGCCTGGTCTGCAATAGCACGGGTAATCGCTTGACGAATCCACCATGTAGCATAGGTTGAAAATTTGAAGCCTTTTGAGTAATCAAATTTATCAACAGCTTTCATTAACCCCATATTTCCTTCCTGAATCAAGTCAAGAAATTGCATGCCACGTCCAACATAACGCTTGGCAATTGAAACAACTAAACGCAGGTTAGCTTCAGCCAAACGTTGTTTAGCTTCTAAATCCCCCTCTGCAACTGCAACCGCTAATTCTTTTTCTTCATCTGATGACAAAAGTGGGACAACCCCAATTTCTTTGAGATACATGCGAACAGGATCATTAACTTTTGCTGAATTACTTCCAATCAATTGTTCATCAGTCAACTCTTCTGGTTTTGGCTCTTCCACAATGTATTTGGCAGATGGATTTCCTTCTTTATCGGTAATTGAAATCCCACCATCTGTTAGACGTTCTAGCAAATCATCAATTTGATCAGCATCTAAGACAAAAGGAATAACAAGTTTTTCAGTAATTTCATCATCAACTGCAGATCCTTCTTTTTTATGATTACGAATAAAATCCGCAACTTGAACATTAAAAGTTGTTATTTCGTTTTCTTTAGCCATATTTTCCTCTATTCCATATTTCTTTTTTGTGCAATTAAATTTTCCAAAACTTCTAAAGCCAACTGGTGGTCACCTTTATTACTTGATTCTCTAACCTGCTTCCCTTGCTTTAAAATGTCTCGTTCACTAATCAGTCGATTTCTTTTTACTAAGATATCATTGATTTCACTATCTGCTACCTCATCGGGTAAATTCTCTTCCAACACTCTATAATAGGCTTGACTAACTTGTGGATTCATCTGAGATAAGTCATAGGGACTTATTTCGCCACTTTCTTTTAGAAGGTTATAGAGCGATTGTAATTCCTGTGTATCAAAATAAAAATCCTCTTTATTTCGAAACTCATTCAAAAGGTAATCATGGTGAATAAGTCGATGTAACAAATGATTTTCCGCTTTGATCAAGGCTGTTACACTTTTGTTAACAGGTAAACCAACAAGAGCAGTTTGAACTTGCGGAATTTGCCCCTGTCTGTTTTGCCTATCTTGAATGCGATAGGAATTAACGGTTTGTTCCACCTGCAAGTAATCAAAATCCGGTAGTAGATCAGCTACTCGATTGATATAAGAGTTTTGAGCTGTTATCGATGGGGAAGCTGCAATAATCTTAGCTATTTTTTCCACATAGGCAATTTGCGATTGCAAATTATCCATGTTTCCCGGCTTTAAATACTCAATTAAAAACTCAGTGCTGCTAATACGAGAATGGCTAAGCAAATCAGATAGAGCTTCTGCAGAATTCTGTTGAATGAATTCATCAGGATCCATCTGATTAGGAATTCTAACAATTTCTACTTGTAAATCTGTCAGTAAATCTAAAGATTTTGCGATAGCGTTTTGACCAGCATTATCACCATCATAAGTCAAGATAACCTTTTTTGTTAGCTTTTTAAGATGCTTCACATGTTCAGGTGTCAAAGCCGTTCCCATTGATGCAATGGCATTTTCTGCCCCAGCTCTATAAGCAGCGATGACATCCATAAAACCTTCCATCAGGTAAACTTCATGTTTTTTGGTAATGATAGGCTTTGCTTTATCTAGGTGGTAAAATTCATAGGACTTGTTAAATAAAACTGTTGCTCGAGAATTTTTATACTTGGCTAATTTTTGTTCTGTATCATTTTCAGTCCAAATACGACCCGAAAAAGCAATAGTGTCTCCTCGTTCATTTGTCAAAGGAAACATAATGCGTTGCCTAAAGGCATCATAGACCAGATTGTTTCTCTCTGAAAGATTAAAAAGCCCAGAAGTCAACAAGCTTTCTTCACTGTATTTTTTAGATAGTGTCTGATAAAGATAATCTGATTCATCAGGTGCAAGACCAATTCTAAAATGGTCAATTAAAGAATCATCTAAGCCCCTTTGGTATAGATATTCTCTTGCTAACTGTCCTTGAGTTGTTGTCATTAAAACGGCATGATAGAATTTTTGAGCATCTTCATGAATCCTAATTAACTCTTGGTGAGCTGACGCCCTTGGATTTTCATATTGTCTTTGTGGTGCAAGATCAATTGCAATACCAGATTTTTCAGCAACAATTTGAACACTTTCTAAAAATGGCACTTGACGATATTCTTCAATAAATTTAAAGACATCGCCGGATTTACCACATCCAAAGCAATGAAAAAATTGTCTGTCTTCAATAACATTAAAAGATGGTGTCTTTTCTTTATGAAATGGACAAAGACCAAGATAGTGTCTTCCTGTCCTTGAAAGACCAACCACTTCTCCAATAAGATCAACGATATTGACACTATTTTTAATTTGGGAAATCATTTCTTTGTCTATAGCCAAATCATCACCTCCCCACAATAATCCCATTGTAATTTTACCATTTATTATACCACTTGAGTAAACTTTTGTAAATTTTTAAAATTAAGCCCAAATCTTTGGAAGTATCATTATATTTGTGGTATGATTAGTAAAGATTAAAAAAGGGGGAGATTTCAATGATTAAAGAATTGAAAGAATTTTTATTTAAAGGGAATGTTTTAGATTTAGCTGTTGCCGTTGTTATTGGTGCTGCATTCAAGACTATTATTGACTCTTTAGTTGCAGACGTTATTACACCACTTATTGGTTTATTATTTGGTGCGCCAGATTTTTCAAGCATCAAACTATTTAACGCTATCCTAATTGGTAACTTTATCAATGCTGTGGTTAATTTCCTAATCGTTGGTACTGTTCTCTTCTTCGTTGTTAAAGCTGCTAATAAAGCAATGAGCTTCAACAAAAAAGAAGAAATTGAAGAAGAAGTCATTGCAGGTCCAACTCAAGAAGAACTTCTTGTTCAAATCCGCGACTTACTTGCAAAAAAAGAAGCTTAAAACAAGACATCAAGAAGTGCTTAATGCACTTCTTTCCGATTGAAGACAAGCCTCATTTTTGAGGGTTGTCTTTTTTTTCTATGTTGACGAAATATAGTGGAAATTGGCAGATTTTGGCAAAATAAAAAGGCTTCCCAGCCATTATTTTTACCAGTTTTTAATATTGAGACACACTAAAGTCAGTCTGACGTTTATCTTCTTACGCCAACAAAACATTGAAAAAAAGCAACCTCTTATATTAAGAGACTGCTTTTAAATATCTAAAAATTAGAATTTTTTACGTTTGCGAGCTGCTTCTGATTTACGTTTACGTTTTACAGAAGGTTTTTCATAGAATTCACGTTTACGTGATTCTTGAAGAGTACCAGCTTTAGTCACAGAACGTTTGAAGCGACGAAGTGCGTCGTCAAGTGATTCGTTTTTACGTACTACTGTTTTTGACATGGATTTCACCTCCTCAAGATAATGTAACATTTACACGTTCTTATACATATTACCTAACTTAATAAAAAATGTCAATCAAATTCCCTGAAAAAATCAAATTTCTCCTTAAAAGCCTCTTAAAAATGGTAAAGACTTAATCAACAGCTACTACTTCAATTGTTTGACCACCCATTAAAACCAGGTATTTTTCAATTTTGTTAATCCTATAGGCCTGTTTTAAAGCTTGCGCATAAAGTTCCATTTGCATGCTATACCTATTTACCATATCTAAACTTGTTGAATATCGATCTGTCTTATAGTCAAATAATACGATTCTGTCATCAAATAACAAGTAACCATCAATTATCCCACGGACAACAAATTTCTCCTGACTTTTAGGGTCTTTTTTCAACATAGCAAAAGGTGCTTCACGATGTAAGAATGCTCTCTTTGCTTGAATTTTTTGCCCAAGGTCAGTTTCTTGAAAAAAGGCTAATATTTTCTTCAAATCAATCTTTTCTTTAACACTATCATCAGCACTGACCAATGCTAATGCATCCTTAATCTCCCTCATTGAAACCTTATCTGAAACTGTAATGCGTTGCATCAATTCATGCAATGCTGAACCAATTTGACTTGATTCAACGACCTTACTTTTTGAAAAGTTAGGAAGTTTGTAAGTCTTTTGACTGTAGGTTTGTTTATCAATAACATCAACACCATCATTATCCATTAAAGGTTCATAATATTTTTTCAACTGACTAGGCGTTCTGACAGTTGGTAAATGGATTGCCGCATCATAGAGTTGATTGAGTTCTGACACCTTATCCAACATGTCAATAGCACGCGCTATCTCGAGCGTTTGACGGTTATCTTTTTGATTGTCTTTTTGATTTAAAAAACTTTCCTTTGATAATCTCCCAATCTGATTTGCTGTTAGATCCTTATCTGACACATATACTAAATCAAAATGTAAATCCTCTTTGAAATTTTCAGAAATGGCTAAAATCCAGTCCTGAAATGTAGTTAGTGACTCTCTTAGTTCTTGCGATAAATGATTACCAGTTCTTTGTCCAGAAAAAGCATCTTGTGCCTTTTGTTGGCTCCCTTTACCAATCAAGTATAACTTCTTTTTTGCCCTTGTCATTGCAACATAAAGCAAGCGCATCTGCTCTGATAAGGTTGCTCTTTTTAAACGGTTTTTATTCAACTGATAAGGTAAGGTTTCAAGCGAAACTTTTAAACTATTCAAGTGTTGTGCTTCAACCTGCTCTTTGACATCTGCAATATATTTTATGCCAATCCCCATCTCACGGTCTAAAATAAGCGGTGAATGAAGATCTGTCATGCTAAAGCGTTTATCACAATTGAGAATGAAAACATATTTAAATTCCAAACCCTTAGATTTATGGATTGTCATTAGATTGACAGCATTTTTAGGTTGGTCTATTTCCACATCCACCAGGTCATTTTGAGTCTCAAGAATCTTATCAATCATTCTGATAAAACGAGACAGACCTTTAAAGCCCGTTTTTTCAAACTGACTAGAACGAAGGGCTAGGGCATAGAGATTGGCCTGAGCTTGCTCAGCTTTTGGACTTGTTGCCACTAAGTCATAGTAAAAACGATCATTAAAAATTTTCCAAATCAAGTCATATAAGGAGTGACTCTTTGCAAAGTGACGCCAAGAGTCAAGTGTGTTATGAAACTGTTCTAATTCCATTTTAAAATCAGAAGAAATAAGTTCCGGATGCTCCCCTTCACCTTTGAGACAATTGCAGAGCTTTTCATAAAAAGAATCAATTTTTCCAGAATTACTCCCCTGTAAAGCTATTCTAGCCAATTGATCCTCATCAAATCCAAACATAAGAGAACGCATCAATGCAACTAAAGCATAATCATTCAAAGGATTATTAATCGTCCTTAGGGTATCAAGCATAAGCATTACTTCAACTGATTTAAGATAATTCGTCTGTCCACCATCAGCGACCAAAGGAATGCCATAGTGATTAAATGCCTGAAATATGGTATCATTGCGTGTTCTTGAAGATACTAAAAGTGTTATGTCTGAAAATGGGACACCTTCTTCGGTATGAAGTTTGATAATTTCTTTAACAAGAAGTTTAACCTGCCAAGGGGAAATACCATCACTTTCACTTTCTTCAAGGGTAGTCGACTCATCTGAATCATCAGCAAGGTCTGTATTGTATATCAAAAATTGACACTTGTTTTCTGGATGTTCTTCTTTTTGACGGTCACTTCCTGCAAGGAGTTGATGGTTACCATCATATAGAATATCCCCAACAGCCTCATCCATAAGATGAGTAAAAATAGCATTGGTCACATCTAAAACTTCTGACTGACTTCTAAAATTCTCTTTTAGAATAATCAATTGACCATGCTGAGGATTTTCCTGATAATCCTTAAATTTAGCATTGAAAATCTGTGGATCTGCCTGCCTGAATCGGTAAATAGATTGTTTAATATCACCTACCATAAAACGGTTTTGACCAGTTGATAATAATTCTAAGAGGCGTTCTTGCATATGATTATTATCTTGATACTCATCTACCATAACTTCATGATAATGTTCTTGATAAGCTAAACGAACAGCCTCATTGCCCTCAAGAATAGAAATTGCAAAGTGTGCAATATCCGAAAACTCAAAAGCATTCTCAGCCATTTTAGCCTGCAAATAAGCTTCAGAAAAATCGGCAATAAAAGCTTGTAAAAGTTCTAAGAGTGGCAAACTTTCTCCCTGATACTGGAAGATAATATCTAAATGCCTTAGCCCTTCAAGATGATTCTGTAAATCTTTGAAAACAGGATATTTCTGTCCAGCAACAGTCACAGATTGCCCAGATGGCAAGAGAGCTGTTAAGTCTTGGGCTAGTTGTGATATCTTAGCAAAGCCATACATGGTTTCAAAGTGAGTCGAAAACTCATATAAACTCGCAATCATCTGCTTATGTTTCTGATAAGCCTTTGTCTCACTTCCTTTAGCGGTAACTTGCTTATAATCTTCCAAGTCCGTAATGTCTTGCAGTGCGGCAGCTGTTTTTTGCATGCACTCTAAGAAAAGTTCCAACTCCTCTTTAGGATAATCGGCAAAGCCTTGATAATGATGAACACCCTTAAGAAAGTTTTGAGCTAACCATTTTTTAGGGTTGTCAGTTGACTGGCAGAATTGGTGAATCTGATAGACCAATTGTTTAAAACTATTAGCAGTCTTTGCTTTTCCTGAAAAATTTTGCACCAAAGCGATGAAGATGCCTTGGTGTTTTTGCATATAGCTTTCAAACAGCTTATCAAAAACCTCTGTTTTTAAAATATCTTGCTCAGATTTCTCCTGCATTATCCGATATTTAGGTGAAATCCCTAATGAATAACCATACTGAGAAACTAATTTTTGGGTAAAAGCATCCATTGTCCCGATATCTGCTTGATCTAAGTGATGCAATTGTTCACTCAGGTAATGTTTGACGTCTGGATTATGCTGACTTTTAATGGCTTCA
Source organism: Streptococcus iniae (assembly GCF_030732225.1). Lineage (NCBI taxonomy): Bacteria > Bacillati > Bacillota > Bacilli > Lactobacillales > Streptococcaceae > Streptococcus > Streptococcus iniae. The sequence goes on from NZ_CP132230.1 coordinate 1,253,662, forward strand.
ATAAGCTTTTTTTCCAAACGCTCTTTTAATTCAGTTGCCGCCTTAACAGTGAAGGTAGAAATGAACATTCGGTCAATAGCAACACCACGCATGATTTTGTCAATAATACGTTCAACCATAACAAAGGTTTTTCCTGAACCTGCAGAGGCTGAAACTAAAATATTTTGACCATGACTATAAATCGCTTCAATTTGTTCAGCTGTCCTTTTTTGCACTTTGTCTGACGCCATTTCAGCTTCTTGCAGAGCAATAATAGCCTTTGCATCTAAAAATGGTTCAAAGTTCATTTTGACCTAACCTCTTTTTCCATTAAACTTAAAAATTCTTGACGTTTTTCGTTACTTGAGCCTTTAACCAAAAGTCTAGCTTGACCTAAATCAAGGTCGGATTCAAAACCTGTAATAGCCTTTAATTGGTCACCTTGTACAGACCTACCATCCTTACTATAAGGATTGATAAGAAAATGCCCAGATTTAATTTGCTCTAAAGCTTTATAATAAAGGTGTTTATTAAATTGAATTAATAAATCGATTTCTTGCTCACTATAAAGGTTCTTACTTGTTTTGTAAAGACCATTAGACAGGTATTCTTTTTCTGTCTCAAGAAAAATCCCTTTATAAGTCATTTCACTATAAAAATCTGTTAAAACTTTCTCATCTAATTGTTTATATTTTTTCAAATCAAACTTTGGATCTTGCATATGCAAATACATGGCTCCAAAAAGTTTCCCATCAGGATTATTGTCTTTTAATGCTGTCAAGTAAGTCACTAATTGTGGGCTTAAACCATTATAAAACTGATCAATCTCAAAAGCTTGTGCACTTGATTTGTAGTCAACAATCCCAACACTAGCGTCAGGCAACTGGTCTATTCTATCAATTGTTCCATTAATCAATAACTCCTTACCCAAGGCAATTTTAAAATGGTCTTCTTGTTTTAAAACTTTAATAGACTGAGACAAATCTAGAATCCTAGCAGTTGATTTAACGATGGCTTCTAATTGTCTTAGACTAAATTCTCCCTGAGCATCCTGCTGATAAAAGGTTTTGAAGGAAGTTTCTTGGTTTACCTCTTCAATTGCCTTTTGCACTTTAGCATCAAAAGAGGCAGCTGAATGATCCGACATGATTACTTCAAACACTTTATGGAGATAAGTGCCGTGTTGCCTTGCATCAGGATGAATTGAGCCCTTCTCTTCTAATCCCAAAACATACTGTAAATAATACTTATACTGATTGTTGTAAAAAACTGATAGTGCCGAACTTGATAGCGACAATGGCTTATCTTCTGGGAAACGCCTTGCCAAAACCTCTGGTGCCAATTTTTTGGTTTGCAGATGATTTTTCTGTTCCTGAAAAGAAATCTTATTCTCTTTAAGTCTCTTTTTTAAATAACGCAACATGACCGTCCAAAAATTATTGTCTTCTGGACTAAACTCTTGATCTAATGCTTGTCTGTTAATGTCAATAAGTTGGCTCAACAAAGACTTGTAGTGACCAATATCTGTTTCTCTATTGGAAAATTGATTTTTACCTTTCTCAATCAAAGGAACGCCAAAATGAATGAGATCCAACAAATAAGGTGACGAGTGATCAGACATCTCATTAATAAGACTTGGCTGGCTCAAAACCAATTCTTTAGTAGCAGCATTAAAAAGTGATAAGGCTGTATAGTGATTTTTTTTACCATTTTCATAACTAGCTATTTCCAAACGGTGGAACTGGTCTTGCCTATCATTGGTCATTAACCGTTCGTCATCACTAATTAAAGAGCTATTCTTACTGTGCTTTGGGAAATGAGTCTGGGTTAATCCAAGTGCGTAAACAAAAGCATTACTATGTGCTTGAACAAGATCATAAGATGTCACCGTTACAACATCAAGGGTTGCCGGAACTGCACGATACTCTGCGGCTTGCATGGCGACTTTTAACAGGGATAAGGCATCATCTAAACTGAGTTTTTCCTCCGCAAAAATAAGCTGGAACTCTTCAAGAATGCTAATAAATACCTTCCATACCTCATCATTTTTCTCCCTATCATTTTCACTTTCTTCTTCAGAAAGCTGCTGGAAATTTCCTGTTAAGTCTATTGTTTCAAAGAAGAACACTAATTTTTTCATCAAGGATTTCCCTAATTGTTGCTGACTCTTAAAAAGAGTAGCCAAGGGATCAAATAACTGTTTGCGAAGATGGTTTAAAGATTCAAGGTGAAAAATTGGCAAGTCCTGTTTTCCTTTAGGATTTATGCTAAAGGGGCGAGAAAATTTCGTAAAACCATTGATATCTGCATAATCTAAATAATACTCAAACTGATCAATACTAGTGTTTTCAAAATGACCAAACAGACCTGATTTTAAAAGATTAATAATATCTTCACGACGCCAATTATAGCGTTTACTTCTCTCCAAAGACTCCATAAAGTGAACCAGAGGGTGATGACTCATGGATTCTGACTTCCCAAAGTAATAAGGAATGTCATACTTGTCGAAAATAGGGCCAATTTGCAGTTGATAAGCCTCTACATCTCCAAGTAAAACTAAGATATCTTTATAGCGGTAACCCTCATACAATTTCTGACGAATTGCTTTTGCAACATGCTCTATTTCTTCTTTTTGATTTGGATTTTGCCAAATAGCAATGGCTGATTTATCATCTTCTTCTAAAACGATATCTAGTTCTGAAAAATCATTTTTTGCCTCAAAGAGCCTACTTAATTTACTAAATGTCTCTGGATAAACCATCGAACTGCTCATAAATTCAGCTTTACAGTGATAGTCTTTAGACAATTGTCCCATAAACTCAATACTCGCCTGATAAACATTGCCTTTAACAAACGATTTTTGAAAGGCTTTTTGACTAATATAAGTTCCAATAACAACCTGATGGCACTTGTCATTAAGTAGAGAAACCAAATAATCCTCTTCTGCTGTGAAACGGGTAAAACCATCAATGACAACAACTGTCTTTGACAATTCTTTTTCAAGCTCTCTTGAACAAATAGCTTGCGCAAAATAAGCTAATGGGGTCTGGTCTTCAAATTGATCTTGCCTAATCAGATCTGAAACCATAGCGAAAATGGCGATAAGGTCATTTTTACGCTCCTCATTGTCCAAATGTAAGTCTAAAATACTGATATTGGATGTTTTCAACTCCTTATATAGATCAACCAGTTGTTTGATGAAAGTCAAATCCCTTTTTAGAGGACCATAAATAGATAAATCTTTTGGCGCAATCAGCAAGAGTGCACGGTAAAAAAACATGGTTAGGGCATTATCAGTTAAGGTCTTTCCAGATCTCTTTGAATTAATGGTGAAATACCTTGCCATCTGTGTGAAACGTGTAACTGTAATAGCAAATGAAGCTTCTTCTTCAAGATGTTCTAAAACAGCTCTTTCTTTTTCAAAGGAGAGAGAATTAGGAGCAATATAAAAAACCCGATAGCCAGATTTAGCAAAACTAGCTGCTTGATTGACTAATATTTCCGTTAAAGATTGACTAATGTCTGTGTATAATAATCTCATAATCCATTTCCTATCATCTTCTTTCTCATATTATATCAAATGTAAGGTGTTTTAGATATTTCAATCCCTCTTTTCAAGAAAAAGAGCTCTTTACGTTCTAAATTTATGCAATTCCTACAAAAAAAGCTTATAATAGACCAAATAAATGTTTTAGGAGAGCATTATGAAAACAGACGATTTAAGGGAAAGTCAAAATGTCGAAGACAGACGAGGACAAGCATCTAGCTCATACAATGGAAGCTCTGGTAGTTCTGGTGGAGGTATGCTACTGCAACTACTTTTTTCAAGAGGTGGTTGGAAAACAAAACTTATTATTGTAATAATCATGCTTGTCATGGGAGGCGGAGGACTTTCTGGAGTGTTGACCGGAGAGCAATCAAGTCCAAGTAATAATAGCTATCAATCAACAAAAATAAATCGTACCAAGGGGGATAAAGCTAGTCAAGAGCAAGTGACATTTGTTAGTAAGGTGTTCGCATCAACTGAAGACTATTGGACCAAAACTTTCCAAGAACAAGGTTTAACCTATAAAAAACCAACACTTGTTCTCTACACAGGAACAACACAAACAGCTTGTGGTCAAGGACAAGCTGCAGCTGGACCATTTTATTGTTCTGCTGATAAAAAGGTTTACTTAGATATTTCTTTTTATGACGAACTAACTCATAAATATGGAGCATCTGGTGATTTTGCCATGGCTTATGTTATTGCTCACGAAGTTGGCCATCATATTCAAAATGAAATCGGCACCATGTCTAAGTACGCACAGGCGCGTCAAGGAAAAAGTCAAACACAAGCCAACCAACTTAACGTGCAACTGGAGCTTCAAGCTGACTACTACGCGGGAGCATGGGCTAAATATGTTCAAGGTCAGAATTTATTAGAAAAAGGCGATATCGACGAAGCTATGACAGCCGCTCATGCGGTTGGTGATGATAAACTGCAAAAAGAAGCTTACGGTAGAGTTGTTCCTGACAGTTTTACCCATGGTAGTTCTGAACAAAGACAACGATGGTTTAACAAAGGATTTGAGTATGGTGATTTTGACCATGGCAATACCTTTAGCATTCCATATAGTGATCTGTAATTCAAAAAGGAGTAGCATTTGCGACTCCTTTTAATGATGTTTTCTAAGCACACCATCTTCCATATAATAGACGTAATCACACTCTTCAATCATCCTTTGATCATGTGTTACCATTATGATAGCTTTATTTTTCTCTCGGCATTCTTTCAATAAAAGGGATACGACTTCATGAGCCCGTTTTGTATCCAAACTTGCCGTTGGCTCGTCTGCCAAAATAAGGGCTGGATTATTATAAAGAGCCCGCGCAATAGCTAGTCTTTGCCGCTCACCACCTGAAATGTCCTTTGGAAATTTTTTAGCAAGGTGACTAATCTCTAACTCTTTAAAAAGGGTCTGCTTTTGGTCGTGATTTCTTTTTTGTGACAGCCGATCAACCAATTCAAGTTGCTGCTCAGCTGTTAAAAACGGGATGAGATTAGAAGTCTGCAAAATAAAACCAATATCTTCAAAACGCCGTTTAGCACGTTCTTTTTCAGGTAACTGAGTGTAGTCACTCCCATTGATAATGATTTGGCCTTTTGTTGGTGTCTGCAAGCCACCAGCAAGCGTCAAAAATGTTGATTTCCCAGACCCAGAAGGTCCAATAACCGCAACAAACTGACCTGCTTCAATAGTGAAATCTGTTGCCTTTAAGGCTTGGATTTTTTGATTGCCATCTTGAAAAGTCTTGCTCACACCTATAAATTGTAAGATTCGTTCCATGCCAACTCCTATCCTATCGCTTTTAGAGGATCAATTCTAACTGTTGCAAGAACTGAAAATAGAGTCCCTAAAAGAGCACATAATATCAAACTCGTAAAAATAAGACTATCTAAACCAAGATTTCCTTGAAAAGGGACTGCCTTTGGCAATAGCAGAGCTGTTAAGCCTGTTAAAAGCCAACCAGCACTACTGCCAATAATACTGAGAAGAAAAGTCTGAGTCAGCAAAGCATTAGCAATAACTTTATTTGAAATCCCTTGTGCTTTCATTATGCCAAATATTGGTGCTTTTTGAATGGTTAACACATACATGAAAATGCTAATAATGATTGCTGAAATCAGAATTAAAAAACCAATCATAAAAGCAAAGGTTAAAACTTGAGCATTATAGCCCGGAAGTTTAGTGATAAAGCTTTCAAGACTTAATTTTTGAAAATCACTTTTGGGGTAATTGTCGACCTTTCCTTGAACAATAAAGGCATTAACAAGCATATCTCCAGTTTTAGAGGGTCTCATAAAAGGCTTAAAAGTCTCTTGAGACATATAAATAACTGGACTGACGTTAAAAGTAGCCTTATTTGTAATACCGACTATTTTAACTGTCTTATCTTGATTTAAAAATTGAATATGATCACCAAGTTCAAAACCAGACTTATCAGCCAAGCTTTTATCAATAAGAGCCTCATTTTGGCCTTTTAAAGTTCGTCCTTTAAGAAGTGGTGGCAAAAGAAAACTATTAGCTTCAATGCCAAAAAGGCTCACTTTTTGTTTATCTTCTTCGTTAGGTTTCACTTTTGTCCATGCAACTGTATTAAACTGCTGCAATGATGTTATTTTTGCTGCATCAATCTGTTTTTTCTTGTCTTTTGGTATTTGTGATAAATTAAGTGTGGCATTGGCATCTTTTGCTAAAAAAACCAGGTCAGCTTTCCAATAATCAATAGCTGACTTGTTTTCTTGTACAAGTCCATTAGCTAATCCAGATAGGAAAAACATGAGATAAGCTATTAGCAAAAGTAAACCTGTTATTAAGCTATATTTTAATTTAGCTTCTTTCATTTCATTAAGTGCTAAAAACATCGTTAAGCTCCTTTGGAGTGATAATGAAAATCAATGACTACTGTCACATCCTTTGCAAGCAGTTGTTTGACGCGGCATTTTTGTGCTACAAAGTCTCTTAATGCATTTTCAAGATGTTGAGTCAAAAGTGCCGGAAGAGTGACATTCAAATAAAAACCACCTTCTTCATAATCAATACTAGTCTCAATTCTTGCTTGATTATCACCAAAAGTGTGTTTCCAAAATGATTGCACACACATAGTGACACAGGAGGCGAGAGCTATGTTCATCAGAGACATTGGTGTCTCTCCATTTTCAGTTGACCCAAACAATTCAACACTTGTTCCATAGCCATTTGACCTTGTATGGAACAAGCGATCTCCATATATGTGATGATGGTACATAAGATTAACCTCTTCGAATTTTTCTTAATTATAACAAAAAGTGCCCTTTTTACAAAAGAACACTTCTTATTTTTATCGAATTTGTGCACCAAGCTTTTCTTCAAGAACTTTGGTGATTTTTTCCATGTACTTAGCCACTTCTTCATCTCTTAAACTGTCATTTGGATTTTGGAAGGTTAAATTATAGGCCATTGATTTTTTCCCCTCTTCAATCTTATCACCAGCATAAACATCGAAAAGTTTAATAGCAATCAAGTGCTTAATTGAAAGTGAGTTAATACTATCTAAAATATCCTGATGGCTTGTTTTCTCATCCAATAAAAGAGCAATATCACGAGAAACAGCTGGAATTTTTGGAATCTCTACAAAGACATTAGAGTCTTTTAGGGCTTCTTCAATAGCTGTCAAATCTAGCTCTGCAACATAAGTTTCAGGAACATCATAGTCATTAGCAATTTGAGGATGAATTTGACCAAGAAAACCAATGCTATTGCCTTCTAGAAGGATTCTAGCCGTACGGCCTGGATGCATACTTGAAAGAGTTTTATCAGCTTCATAAGTGACCTCTAAATCAAGCTTTTCAAAGATAGCTTCAAGAATTCCCTTAGCATAAAAGAAATCTACAGCTTGCGCTTGTGTTTGGAAATCTTTCTGCGTCACCAAGCCCGTGATAGCAAATGAAAATGTGTCTAATTCTTGTGGCAAATCTTCTTTCGGATTATTAGTTTGGGCAAAAACTTTTCCAATTTCATAAATAGCAAGATTTTTTTGCTTGCGAGCAACATTGTAAGCTAGGGTATCAAGCATACCAGAAATCATATTTTGACGTAAGGCAGACCTCTCATTAGTCATTGGCCACATCAGTTCCGTTAAATGCGATGGTTTAATCGCAAATGCTAATGCCTTTTCAGGGGTTGTTAGGGCATAAGAAATGATTTCTGTTAAACCAGCACCTTCTGCAATGCTACGAATCTTACGACGCAAACTTTGACTGAGGGTTAATTCTGCTGCAGTACCACCAGCTTCTGCTAGGGTTGTTGGCAACTGATCATAACCGTATATACGAGCAATTTCTTCAACTAAATCTGCTTGAATGCTAATATCCCAACGGCGTCTTGGAATTTCAACTGTAAAGGAAGAGGCTGATCCAGAAATACTAAAACCAAGTTTTGCGAAAATAGCCTCAATATCAGAATAGCTTAAAGCTGTTCCTAAACGAACATTAACGTAGTCTAAACTTGTTGAAACTGTAACCGGATTGCTTGGTAAGTGACCTGCTTGAACCTTACCTGAAAGCACTTGTGCATTCGTTAATTCTTGAAGCATTGCTGCTGCAAAATCTAAAGCATCTAGGACAGTGTCATGGTTGACACCTTTTTCAAAACGAGATGAACTTTCAGACCGCAAATTCAAACGTCCAGAAGTTTTACGAATTGATTTGCCATCAAAAACGGCAGCTTCCAAGAGGACAGTTTGAGACTGATTATCAATCTCAGTCTCTTTACCACCCATGACACCAGCAAGAGCAACAGCTTTATCATTGACTGAAATAACAAGATCCTCAGTAATTAAATCACGCTCAACACCATCAAGTGTCACAAGTTTTTCGCCTTGACGGGCATGACGAGCAACAACTTTCTGAGCCTGGAATTTATCAAAATCAAAAGCATGCATTGGTTGACCAAAGTAAAGTAATACATAATTAGTGACGTCAACAACATTATTGATAGGACGAATACCAGCATTCATCAAAAGATTTTGTAACCATTGTGGACTTGGTGCTACAGTCACATTTTTTACCAAACGGCTAGCATATGTTAAAACCTTGTCTGATTCAATAGCAACTTCAACTTCTTGCTCTGTCTTTTCTTCTACTTCTACTAATGATTTTTCAGGAAAATGTACTGATTTACCATAAATAGCAGCCACCTCATGGGCAACACCACGCATTGATAAGGCATCCGCTCTATTAGGTGTAATGGATAACTCAATCATTTCATCATCTAAACCAAGATATGGGAAAATACTATCACCTGCTTTAGCCTCAGCAGGAAGGATTTGAATACCTTCTGAAAATTCCTTTGGAATAATAGATTCAGACAAGCCAAGTTCTTGTAAAGAACAAATCATGCCTAGGGATTCCATTCCACGAATTTTCCCTTTTTTAATTTTATAATTATCTGCAATACGAGCGCCAGGAATTGCAACAATGACATTAATGCCTGCTGTCACATTTGGAGCACCACAAACAATTTGACGTGGTTGGTCATCACCAGTGTCCACCTGACACAAATGCAAGTGTGTCTCTGGAACATCCTCACAAGAAATAACATGACCAACAACAAGTTTTGATAACCCTTCTGAAGGGACTTCTACCCCTTCAACTTCAATACCAGTTGTTGACATTTTTTCAGCCAATTCAGCACTTGTCACATCAAGATCTACTAACTCTTTTAACCATTTGTAAGATACTAACATTTCTTCTCTTTCTTTCTATTTTAGGGATTTTTTCATTAGCCAATCAGTGTCAGTCTTATCGCCAACAGTGAAGCTGTGTTCTGCAAATTTCTCAAAACCATATTTTTGGTATAAGGATTGAGCCTTTACATTATGCTCCCAAACGCCTAACCAAACCCAATTGAACTCAGTTGCTTGCGTCATTTGTAATGCATATTCAAAAAGGTATTTGCCTAATCCTTGTCCTTGAAATTCTTTTAAAATATAAATGCGTTGAATTTCAATTGCACCATCAAGTTCCTGCTCAGTCTGTGCAGAACCCCAATTTATTTTTAAATAGCCTACTGGACGACCATCTAACATTAAGAAATCGACCTCAGTTTCAGGATCATTTAACTCCGCCTCTAAAGTTGCTAAATTATAGGCCTTTTGATAAAAATCATTTAACTGCTCTAGGCTGTTATCGTGTCCAAAAGTTTCACCAAATGTTTTTATTGCTAACTCTTGTAATAGTGGCAACTCTGCATGGGAAACTTCTTTAATTCCAATTGTATAGGCCATTTAGTACTCCTCTTATTTAAACTGCTCAGAGAATCGAGCATCTCCTTGGTAAAAACCACGAATATCATTGATTCCATAGCGTAGCATAGCTATACGTTCTTGCCCCAGTCCAAATGCAAAACCAGAATAAACTTCTGCATCAACACCTGACATTTCAAGGACGCTTGGATGCACCATACCAGCACCCAAAATCTCAATCCAACCAGTCTTTTTACAGACATTACAACCGGCCCCACCACACTTGAAACATGACACATCAACTTCAACTGATGGTTCTGTGAATGGGAAGTATGAAGGTCTCAAACGAATCTTTCTGTCTTCACCAAACATCTTTTTAATAATCATCTCAAGAGTACCTTTTAAATCTCCCATTGAAATGTTTTTGCCTACAACTAAACCTTCAATTTGGTGGAATTGATGTGAGTGAGTGGCATCATCAGTATCACGACGAAAGACACGGCCTGGTGAGATCATTTTTAGAGGCCCTTTGCTAAAATCATGCTGATCAAGTGTTCTTGCTTGAACTGGACTTGTATGTGTTCTAAGTAAAATCTCTTCGGTAATGTAGAATGTGTCTTGCATGTCACGTGCCGGGTGGTCTTTTGGCAAATTCATGCGTTCAAAGTTGTAATAATCTTTTTCAACTTCAAAACCATCAACAATCTGAAAACCCATCCCCAAGAAAATATCTTCAATCTCTTGGCTAGTTTGTGTGAGGATATGTCTATTTCCTAATGTCATTTTACGACCAGGTAAGCTAACATCAACACTTTCTGCATCTAACTGTGCTTGAATTTTTGCTGCTTCAACAATTTTTGCTTGGTCATCAAAAGCAGTTGTTAAAACGTCACGCACTTCATTAACAAGCTTACCAACAAGAGGTCTATCTTCTGGGCTCAACTCTTTTAGTCCTTTTAAGAGTTCTGTCAAAGAACCTTTTTTTCCTAAAACAGCAACTTTCAAGTCTTGTAATTCTTTACCATGATTACCATTAAATTCCTGTAATGCTGCTAAGGTTTTTGTTTTCAGTGCATCTAATTGTGCTTGTAAATCCATTTAATTCCCTTTCTTATCTAAACCACAAAAAAAAGCGTGTCAAAACTCCATCTATGCGGAGCGTTGACACGCGGTACCATCCGTTTTCATCTGATTAATCAGACCTTAATTACACGTCATGTGTGAGTGAATTCCTAACTGTTTCATCAAGAAGGCTTACAGTCTACGGCCCTCACTCCCTGCTAATTTCCCAATTAGTACTAGTCTCACTGACTATTATTCAATTAGTATTATTTTATCAAAAATTAGTCTTCTTGACAATCATTATCTTAGGTGAAATCCTAACTTGAATTAGTGACTGACTGTTATTTGTCCTGTTTGATAGTCAACTTCTAGACCTTTTTGAACATTTGGCACAAAAACGTTAAATTCTAAACTGCCGTCATCTGATTTTGCTTCTAAATGGCTTCCACTTGCTAATATATTATCAGCCTCGTAAATGAGGGTAACACGGTAACGGACACGCTTATTCTTGTCCAATGCACGTCTGATTTTTGTTTCATAATAATTTTGGCCAGTGGAATCACTATCCATCGCTTGGTTAGCCCAGGATAATTGCGTTGCTATGTTATCGCTATTGCTTGTAGAGGCATCAAATCCTTTAAGACCTCCCACTAAAGCATAGCCTAATAAATGCCCACGGTCCACAGCGTGATCATATTTTCCTGATAAACCATGAATCTGGTGCCAACCAGCAGGTTTCCAATAAGAGTAGCCATTTCCGGTCTCGTTTCGGTCTCGGTATTGCCTTGTTGATTTGGCAAGTAAAGCATTGGCGACTGTTGGAAGCTTTTTCCCTGATAAGAGTCTGGTTTGATTGTGAGCATAGGGAGCACTGTATACTTTTGCATCCAAATTGGTACTGTTATCATTGATGACAAATGCACCATTACCATTCCACTCAACTTTCGAACCAAGTTGTCTTTTTACTTTTTCTGTTAAAACCGAAGATGCCAAGGCATAACTTGGTGTATCAGGATTGCTTGATTCTTTTTGGCTAGTTTGATTGGAAGCTCCCATCACTGATTGATAAAAGGCTCGAATAGGATTATTCTCTTCCCCTTCTTTACTATCAATCAAATAGAATAAGCCAACGAGCACAAGCAGAAACAATAATAGATTGATTTTTTGACTTTGTTTTGTCTTTGGTGACATTCTTCTCCTTATAGAAAAAGTAGGCAAAGCCTACTTTCCAGTAAATTTATGTAATAATTCCGTCCACTTATCTATTGATAAAATAGATAAAGGATCACGACCATCTCCCATGAAACTATAGCCAATCATTAAACCTATAGCTAAGAATAGGCAAGCTAAGACGGCTACCAGTAAAATGAGACCCATTTGCCTAAGCACATATTTCCAACCCACAGCCATTTCTTAGTCCTCACTCATACGTGTAATGCTTGCACCTAATTTTGCAAGTTTTTCATGGAATTGGTAATAGCCTCTATCTAGGTGAGTTAGTTTTGTAACAGTGGTTTTCCCTTGAGCAACCATCCCTGTTAGAATCAATGCTGCACTAGCCCGTAAATCTGTTGACATGACAGGAGCACCTTGTAATTCAGCACCGCCATGAATCATTGCTGTATCGCGAAGGATTTCTGTTTGTAATCCCATACGACGCATCTCTTCCAGATGTTGGAATCGATTTTCAAAGACGGTCTCAACCATTGTTGACTCCCCCTTAACAACTGCCATAAGTGCCGTAAATTGGGCTTGCATATCTGTTGGGAAACCTGGATGTGGTAAGGTTTTAACTGAAACTGGTTTTAGATTTTTAGTTTGGGATTGCACACGAATACCATTTTCTTCTTCAGTGACTGAGACACCCATTTCCATTAATTTTGAAATTAATGGACGGTTATGTTCCCAAACAGCATCTTTGATGAGAACGTTTCCTGATGTCATAGCTGCTGCTACCATAAAGGTACCTGCTTCAATTCTATCTTGAACAACGTCATGTTCAACACCTTTTAGTTTGTCAACACCTTTAATGGTTAACGTTTCAGTACCTGCACCTTTCACAACTGCTCCCATTTTATTAAGTAGCTGTGCTAAATCAACGATTTCTGGTTCACGAGCTGCATTTTCAATAACAGTTGTACCGTCAGCAAGTGTTGCTGCCATCATCAGGTTTTGAGTTGCACCAACTGATGGGAAATCCATATAGATATTAGCCCCTTTTAAGCGTGATGCTGTTGCAGTGATATCCCCTGCAGATTGAGTGATCTTAGCACCCATTGCTTCTAACCCTTTTAAATGCAAGTCAATGGGACGACTTCCAATGGTACAGCCCCCTGGCATAGATACTTTTGCATGACCGTTTCTGGCAAGAATAGGACCTAAAACGACAATAGAAGCACGCATTTGGCTAACATACTCATAGGGTGCCTCATCCAAGATATCACCTGATGCATCAACGATAACTTGATTAGATGCTTCTTTAAAATCTACTTTAATATCTAAGCCTCGAACAACGTTATTCATTGTGTAAACATCCGATAAAATAGGAACATTATTTAAAACAGTTTTCCCTTCAGATGGAAGAATTGTTGCAGCTAAAAGTGGTAATACGGCATTTTTAGCCCCTTCAATAACGACTTCTCCTGCTAATCTTGTATGTCCACCCTCAATAATAATTTTATCCACAATTTTCTCCATTTCTGATTGGCAATATAATAGTAAAATTATATCATAATTCTAACTTTCGAGCTTCATTTGAGCACTAAAAAGAGGGATTGACTCATTTGAATCAATTCTAACATAAAATGGCTTACCATAAAGCCCATAATAATAGCAAGGAAAAAAACAAAGAGTCTGACTCTGCCAAAGTTGTCTCTGCTATTTCTGATTATTTTAGTCCAGTCAAAGAGACTAATCAGAAGTTGATAGCTAATACCTATAAATAGGAGGTGACTTGTAAGTTTTAATAATTGATTAATATAGTCCATACCCCTATTATATCAAAAGTCTGACAAATGGAAAAACATTTCAAAAAAAATAGGCTCTTAAAAAGAGTCCCATTTTTATTTTGTACCAACACTGATACGGTTTAATGCACGTTGCAATGCAATTTCTGCCCGTCTTGCTTCATTGATATCTTTTTTAGATTTTGCTTCTTCAATTTCACGCTCTGCTCTTTGTTTAGCACGCTCTGCACGACTAATATCAATATCACTTGAACGTTCTGCTGAGTCCGCTACAATTGTAACAAGGTTATCTTTTACTTCAATAATACCACCATTGATGGCAATCCAGTCAACATGGGTATCGTTGTCTGTTCGACGAATTTTCATTTCATGAATAACAAGTGGTGCAATCATATTAATGTGTTTAGGAAGAATTCCCATCTCACCATCTGGTGTTTTTACTGAAATAAATTTGGCATGATGGTCATATTTTAAGCCATCTGGTGTCACAACTTGAACAGTCATTTGAGCCATTCTTATACCTCACTAATAACCCATTGATTTTGCTTTTTCAAGAACCTCTTCAATTGGTCCAACTGAACGGAAAGCATCTTCAGGAATATGGTCATATTTCCCGTCAAGAATTTCTTTGAAGCTACGAACAGTATCTGCAACAGGAACATATGAACCTGGTTGACCAGTAAATTGTTCAGCAACATTGAAGTTTTGAGATAGGAAGAATTGAATACGACGAGCACGTCCAACAAGCACTTTTTCGTCATCTGACAATTCATCCATCCCTAAAATAGCAATAATGTCTTGCAATTCACGGTAACGTTGCAAAATACGTTGCACCTCAGTTGCTACTTCATAATGGTTTTTACCTACAATCTCAGGTGTCAAGGCACGTGAACTTGATGCCAGTGGATCAACCGCAGGATAAATCCCCATTTGTGTCAATTTACGTTCCAAGTTTGTTGTTGAATCTAAGTGAGCAAATGCTGTTGCTGGCGCTGGGTCAGTATAGTCATCAGCTGGTACATAGATTGCTTGAATAGAGGTAACCGAACCTTTTTTAGTCGATGTAATACGTTCTTGTAATTGTCCCATTTCAGTTGCAAGGGTTGGTTGGTAACCAACGGCTGAAGGCATGCGTCCCAAAAGGGCTGACACCTCAGAACCTGCTTGAGTGAAACGGAAAATGTTGTCGATGAATAAAAGAACGTCTTGTCCTTCCACATCACGGAAGTATTCCGCAATTGTTAACCCTGTTAAGGCAACACGCATACGTGCTCCAGGAGGTTCATTCATCTGACCAAAAACCATTGCTGTTTTTTCAATAACACCTGATTCCTTCATTTCCCAGTAGAGGTCGTTCCCTTCACGAGTACGTTCACCTACACCGGCAAAAACTGAAATACCACCATGTTCTTGAGCAATGTTGTGGATCAATTCTTGAATAAGAACGGTTTTACCAACTCCGGCACCACCGAAAAGTCCAACTTTACCACCTTTAAGATAAGGTGCAAGTAAGTCAATAACTTTGATACCTGTTTCAAGAATTTCTGATGATGTTGATAGTTCATCAAAAGCAGGCGCTTTTTTATGGATTGGTTGACGCTCTGCATCTTCTGCAAATGGCTCTTCCAAATCAATGGTTTCACCAAGAACATTGAAGACACGTCCAAGAGTTTCTTTACCAACTGGGACACTAATTGCACGTCCAGTATCAAGAACCTCTAATCCACGAGTAAGCCCATCAGTTGATTCCATAGCGATTGTACGAACCATGCCATTACCCAATTCAAGAGCAACTTCAAGAACGACTTTTTGTTTTTGTTCGCTATCTTTATAAACTACCAATGCATTATTAATCTCAGGAAGTTTGTCACCAGTTGCAAAAATTACGTCTACAACAGGACCAATAACCTGAGCAATTTTGCCTGAGCTCATTAATTTCTCCTTATTTAGTCAAGATAGAATAAGATTTTAACTGATGAAAATCTATTCTATATAAATGTTTTAATAGTTATGATAATACCGATGAATACTATCAATGCTAATCCCATTACTCCAGTGCATTGGCACCTGCCACAATCTCAGTAATTTCCTGAGTAATTGCGGCCTGACGTGCCCTGTTATATTGAATCGTTAATTCATCAATAACGTTTTCAGCATTGTCAGTTGCAGTTTGCATTGCCGTCATCCCTGCTGCATGTTCAGCAGTTTTTGCATCAATTATCGCCGCATAAATAAGACTTTCTGTAAACTGAGGCAATAATTGATTTAAAATAACATCATAATTAGGTTCAATTTCAAAGCCAACAAGTGCTTCTTCATTTGCTTCTTCATCAACTAAATCTGAAATAGGAAGCATTTGTTGAACACGGACTTGGCTTGTCAAACTGTTAACATGATGGTTATAACAAACATACAATTCATCGAAAATCTCATTTTGATATAATTCAACAGACTGTGAAATGATTTTTCCAACATCCTCAAAAGATGGTTGGTCTGAAAGTCCTCTCAATTCAAAGGACACATTCATGCCACGACTTTTGAAGAAATCAGAGCCCACACTTCCAATGGAAATAATAGAGTAACTCCCATCAGCATGGTATTCCTCAATCATTTCCATGACAGATTTCAGAATCTTAGAATTATAAGCCCCAACAAGGCCTTTATCAGAAGTCATCACAATGTAACCTGTTTTTTTAACTTCTCTATTAGCCAACATAGGGTGTCTTGACTCTGAACCATTATTGTTTTTGACAAAATCTGTTGTGATTTTTCTGATTTTTGAAGCATAGATTTGAAAATCACGCGCTGCTTGTTCTGATTTGACAAGTTTTGCAGATGATACCATGCGCATAGCACTAGTAATCTTGCTTGTTTTTTCAGTTGAAACAATTTTTGCTTTTATTTCACTTAGAGAACCTACCATATTATAGTCCTCCTTTTACTATTCAAAACTGATTTGATTTTTAAAGGCTGAAATAGCAGCGTTCAATTCTGATTCATCTGGAAGATCTTTTGTCGTGCGAATTGTCTCAAATAAATGAGCATAGTGCATGTCAAAATAATCATACAAGGATTCTTCAAATTGTAATAAACTGTTTACTGGCACATCATCTAAGAAGCCACGTGTTAATGCATAAAGAATAAGCACTTGTTTTTCAACAGCTAATGGCTTATGCAATGGTTGCTTCAAGATTTCAACTGTACGACGGCCACGGTTTAATTTGGCTTGAGTTGCAGCATCTAAATCAGAACCAAATTGCGTAAAGGCTTCAAGCTCACGATATGAAGCTAAGTCAAGACGCAAGGTACCAGCAACTTTTTTCATTGCTTTAATTTGTGCTGAACCACCAACACGTGATACCGATGATCCTGCGTCAATAGCTGGTTTAATACCTGCATTGAAAAGATTTTCTTGTAAGAAAATTTGCCCATCCGTAATTGAAATAACATTTGTTGCAATATAGGCAGAAATATCACCTGCTTGCGTTTCAATAAATGGTAAGGCTGTAATAGAACCACCACCTAGTTCATCAGAAACTTTTGCAGAACGTTCTAACAAACGGCTATGTAAGTAGAAAACATCCCCTGGATAAGCTTCACGCCCTGGAGGACGACGAAGTAAAAGTGATAATTCACGATATGCTACTGCTTGTTTTGATAAATCATCATAAACAATCAAAACATGCTTACCATTGTACATAAACTCTTCAGCCATAGCCACACCAGCATAAGGTGCAATAAAGAGTAATGGTGATGGTTGTGATGCAGAGGCAGTTACAACAATTGTGTAATCAAGAGCACCATATTTTCGCAATGTTTCAACTTGTGTACGTACTGTTGATTCTTTTTGTCCAATAGCAACATAGATACAAATCATATCTTGCCCTTTTTGGTTCAAAATTGCATCAATTGCTACAGATGTTTTACCTGTTTGTCGGTCTCCGATGATTAATTCACGTTGCCCACGTCCAATTGGTACAAGTGCATCAATTGCCTTCAAGCCTGTTTGAAGTGGCTCAAAAACTGATTTACGTTGCATAACACCTGGAGCAGGTGCTTCAACAGGTCTAAATCCACTTGTTTTAATGTCGCCCAAACCATCAACAGGTTGTCCAAGAGGATTAACCACTCGACCAATAAGAGCTTCACCAACTGGTACTTCCATGATTTTACCAGTACGTTTAACAACATCTCCTTCACGGATTGTTGAAAAATCACCTAAGATAATGATACCTACGTCTGTAGACTCCAAGTTTTGAGCCATCCCATAAGCACCATTTGAAAATTCAAGAAGTTCTCCACTCATGACAGTATCTAAGCCACGAGCGCGAGCAATACCGTCACCAATATAGGTAACGACACCAGTTTCTGTGACATCGAAATTTGGCTGGAAGTTCTCAATTTGCTTTTTAATTAAAGCGCTAATTTCTTGTGCATTAATTGCCAAAAGTCACACCACTTTCTATATTAATTTAGATTTTAATTCGTGTAATTGCCCTTTTATACTTGTGTCTAGGACTTTATTATTAACCTTAATAATAAAACCACCAAGTATTGAGGGATCAATCTCTTCAATAAGACGATCTGTTTTACAACCAATTTTTTTAGCAACGACAGATTGCACACGACTTTTTTGCTCCTCTGTTAAAGGAACTGCGGATGTTACATAAACATCATATTCATTAGTAACTTGAGTTATGTCATCTAAAACCAGTGTCAGAATTGCTTTTAAGTAATTCTCACGTTCATTATAGATAATAAGCTCAAGAAAATTGTTCATATATACTGAATTAGTATCCTTAAGTAACCTTACAAGATTAGCCTTATCTTTTTGTTGTAGAGCATAACTTGACAAGATGTAATCAAGATTTGTTGCTTCAAATGTTTCTAACAAGGCCAAAATATCTGACTTTAACTGATTAATTTGACCATGTTCATTTGCAACCTCAACAAGGCTTTTTGCATATTGCTCAACAAGAGCCTGCTCTTTTTTTGTCATTAGGCTTCTCCTAAATCATCAAGGTAAGCATCAATCAGTTTACTTTGAGCATCTTTATCAAGATTTGCTCCCATAATTTTCTCAGCTAATTGAATGCTTAGTTGAGACATTTCTGCCTTCACATTTTCAAAAGCTTCAGATTTACTTTGTTCAATATCAGCATGCGCTTTTTCTTTCAAGCGTTTTGCTTCACTATTAGCTTCTGCGATTAATTGATCACCTTTTGTTTGACCAAGATCCTTAGCGGCTGTGATAATTTGACTTGCTTCTTGCTTTGCTCCTGCCAACTCTGTCTCGCGTTGTTCTGCAAGCTTCTCAGCAGTAATTTTAGCTGTTTCAGCACTATCAATATCATTTGCTATTTTAGTTGAACGTTCTTCTAAAATTGCTGTAATGGAACCCCATGCAAATTTTCTCAGTAAAAGATACAAAACAAGAATTGAACCTGTTACTAATATAAAATTCCCAATAAGTTCACCCATTGTTAATTCCATTTGGTTCTCCTTTCTTATTCCTCTTCTTCATTAACTTTCTTACCAAGATACATTGATGTTAGTTTAGTAAATACGTAAGCTTGAATACATGATATGAAAATAGAAAACACGGTCCATACCAGATTCAATACTAAGCTCACTGGGAACAAAGCTACATTAGCTTGTAAAATTTTAAGAATCAATCCCATGACCACTTCACCAGCAAAAATATTACCGTAAAGACGTAAAGCTAAAGATAACACGTTTGTAACTTCTTCAAGTAAGTTCATTGGTGCCATAATACCAGGTGTAACGAGGCGTTTAACATAAGCTTTAAAACCTCGTTGACGAATTCCCTCAAATTGACAAATGATTGAAATCATAAATGATAATGAAAGGTCAAAACCAATATTAGCAGTTGGCGATGTCCATAAATTCATCTTATCTAATGTTTCAAGTTTTGTCATAAGGCCAATATTATTAGCAACCATTACAAATAAAAAGATACAGAAAAAGAAAAGGGAATATTGTTTTCTAAAAGGCTTTTCAACATGCTCATCTGTGACACTTGAAATAAAATCCAAGAGCATTTCCAAAACAGTTTGTTTCCCTTTAGGTCTTACCGACATATTCCGACTAGCAGAATAAACAAATGCAAAAACAAGTACAATGACAATCACACACATGGCAAGCAGGGTCAAATTAAAGGTTACTGGACCTAATGTCAGTGTTGGAGTAATTTCTTCCAACTCTTTCCCTCCTTTGTTTCAATACTCAAAAATCCATAATCCCTTTTAGAGGTATTATCAGATTTCTATTGAATGCTCCATTAATTTTAAAATAAGGTTTAACTTTATTTTAAAACAAATGCCATCGCAAGTGTAACGAAGAATGTTCCCTCGATAAAGGCAATACCTAAGATAAGCAATGAACGAAGTTCTTTAATAATTTCAGGTTGACGAGCAGCTGATTTAAATAGATTTGCCATCAAGTATCCCTCTGAAAGTGATACACCAAAGCAGGCAAGTGCTAATGCAAAAATTGGATTCATAATAGAATTCTCCTTCAAAAATTTTTTTTACTAAGCTATTCTATTCCTTAAAATAAAGAATGTCAACAGAAAATTAAAGTCTACTGATACTTTATCGGATTATTCCCAAAATTTCATTAAACCATTAAAAATCTATTTGCTTATTTGAAATAGACTAACACATTCATTATAGCAATAATTAACTCATTATTCCAACAATAAAGGGAATATTAAAAAAGCGGTCTAAGCCGCTTTTAACGTTCATTATCTACCAAGATTCAAAACACTTCTTGCTTTAACTTATGGCTTTCATAAATCCTGATATAGTTTTAGATAAGCCTGACTTGCCGTATCCCAAGAAAAGTCACACGACATGGCATTCTTTTGAAGTATTTTCCAATCTTCTTGATGATTTTTGTAAACATCAAGAGCAAACGCTAAGGTTTGCATCATCCAATAACCTGAAAAATGATTAAAACTAAAACCTCTACCACTTTTATCATAAGGATTAAAAGGAAGGACAGTATCTTTTAAGCCACCCACTTCATGAACCAAGGGTAGACTGCCATATCTCATTGCCATCAACTGGGATAAACCACAAGGCTCAAAGGCACTTGGCATCAAAAAGAGATCACTTGAGGCATAAATTTCTTGAGCTAATGCTAGGTCAAATGTTATTTGAGCAGATAATTTTTCTGGATACTTATGTGAAAACTTTTTAAAAGTTTCTTCGTAATGCTGATAACCAGTTCCAAGAACTACAAGTTGAACATCCAAAGCCATCATATGCTCAAGTTCCTGAATAATTAAATCAAACCCTTTTTGATCCGTTAAACGTGATACTATTCCAATCATTGGAATAGTAGCGTCACAAGTTAAGCCTAATTTTTTTTGCAGGTCTATTTTATTAAGTGCTTTTCCTGTCATATCATTTAAAGAAAAGGAATGTTTTAAAAAAGGATCTGTTTCTGGGTTGTAGAGTTCTGTGTCAATACCGTTAATACACCCAATCAATTTGCTACTTTCCATTCGCATGACCTGATCTAATCCTTTCCCAAACTCAGGACCTTGAATTTCCAAGGCATAACTTGGCGAAACGGTTGTTACGCTATCAGCATATAAAACAGCCGCCTTCATCCAATTGAGGCAATTATTCCATCTTAATGTTCCATCTTCATATCTTTGTGAGCCAACACTAAATAAATCACCCAACATGTCAGGTCCGAATTGTCCTTGAAATTCAATATTATGAATCGTAAAGACAGTTTTAATCGACTGATAAGATTGAATCCAATGGTATTTCTCCTTTAATAAGAAAGGAATCATTGCAGTATGATAATCATGACTATGCAAAACATCTGGGATTAGGTTTATTTTCTCCATTGCTTCAATGGCTGCTAGTTGGAAAAAAGCAAATCGCTCACCATCATCCCAATCACCATAAACATGTCCTCTAAAAAAGTAATAACGGTTGTCGATAAAATAATATGTGACCTGATCCTTAATAAGTTTTTTAACGCCAACATATTGATGCCTCCAGCTCATATCAATATAAAAAGAACAGAGATCTTCAACTTGAGAACCAAACTTCTGATCGATAAGGTCATAATAAGGAAGCATGACAGCAACTTCTTCACCAGCAGTTGCAAGAGATTTAGGTAAAGCTCCGATAACATCACCTAAACCTCCTGTTTTTGCAAAAGGAGCTCCTTCTGCTGCTACAAATAAAAGTTTCATCGCACAACATCCTCTACTACTTTTGTTCCTTTAGGGATAACAATTGGCTGATCTTTTGTTCCCCTTATCGTAATTCCTGCTGAAACAGTAACTGATTTATCAATAATCGCATACTCAATTCGTGCTTTTTCTCCAATAACTGCTTTTGGAGAAAGAATACTGTCTTTAATGATGGTTTCAGTCTCTAAATAACAATTTCTTGAAATAATAGAATGTTGAACCTGTCCTTTAACGACACAACCTGAAGCAATTTGTGAGCTTTCAACATGTGATTCTTTAGAGAAATAGGTTGCTTCCTCATTTTTAACACGGGTGTAAATTTTTTGATTGGAATAAAGAAGGGAATGGAATTTATCTGCTTCTAACATATCCATATTGGCATCATAGTAGGATTTGACAGAGTATATATTAGCTAGGTAACCATTATATTCAAAGCTATTAGCTGCTTCTGTTACCGCCAATTCTCTTAGTAAGTAGCGCAGTTTTTGTGGCTCAGCTTTCTCAGCTTCTTTTTCCATTTTTTGAATTAACCAATTGGTATTGATGATATACAAACCTGCTGAAAAAGATTCTTTCATTTCATGAGCAACGGGTTTACTGGCTGTCACTAAGCCTGATTCATCAAAACTAAGAATAGCATTATCGTCTGAAACTTGTTTTGTTGGCATGTTTTTATAAACAACAGTTAGCATTGCTTGACTTTGTTGGTGAGCATCTATCACTTCGTTTAGATCAATGTTACATAAGATATCACAACTCATATAAACAGTTTGATTGGAACCTGATCTTTTTAAATAGGTTAAAACTTGATCGTAATAGTCCTTGTCAGCTTCTTTTTGATCATCTTTAGTGTTATAGAAACCTAAAAAATATTGACTTAGAAGACTATTTAGCCCCCATTCACGACCACTTCTCACATGATCTAGAACTGAGCGGATATTGTCACTTCTAAAAATACCGTAAATACTTTTTATTCCTGCATTAGCTAGTGTTGAAAGCGGGAAGTCAATGAGACGATACTTCCCATCAAATGGTAAATTTGCAAGAGGGCGGTGAGTGGTCAAATGTTCCATCTCTTTGAATCCTACGGCACTGCCTAAAATAGCTGAATATTTTTCACTTTTCATTTGAACCTCCTAAAACCTCACCATGTCCCACAACTTGGATACTGTCTCTTCCATCAATAATGGTGTGACTTCCAATAACAGCATTTTCTCCAATAATAGCTTTGGTAATATGTGCCCCTTCACCAATAATTGCACCACTCATGATAAATGACTCTTTAACTACCGCCCCTTTTTGTACTTGAACATTAGTTGATAAAATTGAATGCTCCACTTGACCAGATACATAGCAACCATCAACAACTAAACTATCAGAGACTTCTGCTCCTTGTGCAATATAATTTGGTGGGGCAATATGATTTTTTGAATAAATCTTCCAAGATCGGTCACGGCTATCCAATGGATTATTTTCAGCTATGTATTCCATATTGGCTTCCCACAGTGATTCAATGGTTCCTACATCTTTCCAGTAACCGCTAAATTGATGGGTGTAGACCCTTTCACCCGAATCAAGATAGGATGGAATAACATGTTGACCGAAATCTTCAATATTGTGGCCATTTTTTTCAGCATCCACTAACATTTCCTTTAACCGTTGCCAGGTAAAGATATAAATCCCCATCGATGCCTTGGTTGATTTAG
The DNA here is from genome assembly GCF_030732225.1 of Streptococcus iniae. Taxonomy (NCBI): domain Bacteria; kingdom Bacillati; phylum Bacillota; class Bacilli; order Lactobacillales; family Streptococcaceae; genus Streptococcus; species Streptococcus iniae. The sequence continues at coordinate 1,277,382 of NZ_CP132230.1, forward strand.
GCTGTTCTGGCTTTTCTTCAAACTCAATGATACGATCATCAGAATCGGTGTTCATAATACCAAAACGACTAGCATCTTTTAGAGGAACATCCAAGACAGCAACTGTTAAACTAGCATCATGTTTTTTATGGGTTTGCAACATCTCATCGTAATCCATCTTGTAGATATGATCTCCTGATAAAATGAGAACATACTCGGGATTGACACTTTCAATATAATCAATATTTTGAAAAATGGCATGACTTGTTCCTTGAAACCACTTGTTACCTTCACTTGCAGAATAGGGCTGTAAAATTGTAGCTCCAGCATCAATTCCTTCTAAGCCCCAAGCAGAACCATTCCCAATATGGTTGTTTAAGGCAAGAGGTTGGTATTGCGTGATAACACCAACATGGTCAATTCCAGAATTGGCACAATTTGATAAAGCAAAATCAATAATTCTGTAACGCCCTCCAAATTGAACTGCTGGTTTTGCAATGCTTTGTGTGAGTTTTCCTAATCGGGTTCCTTGGCCACCGGCCAATATTAAGGCTAACATTTTAGTATTCATTTTTCCCCTCCATGGTTCCTTGAAAAGTGACTTTTTTCTTTAAAAACACTCTATCACAGTTTATTTTTTGCGGCGTTTCATTCTCCAAACACTTGCTCCTAAAGCAGGCAGAGTGAAAGCTAAGGTATTCTTATAATTCCTCCATTCTTGATGCTGTGTTTGTGTGTTTGGGTTATGGTCTTTCCATACCCCTCCAAACGCTTCCATTTCAGTATTTAAAACCTCTTCATATAATCCTGCTACTGGAACACCAATAGTAAAGTTTTTTCGTTCGACAGGCGTCATATTGAAAACGCAAAGGAGCAAATCTCCTTTATCATTTTTGCGGCAAAATGATAACACTGTTTCATCCTTATTATCAGCATCTATAATTTCAAGGCCATCATAACTATAATCATTTTGCCAAAGCATATTAAAGTTTTTGTAAAATTGATTTAAGTGTGATGTGAACGCATGCATTTTAGCATTCATGCTGTCGTTCAAATTATCCCAAACCAATTGGTCATTGTATTTCCATTCCAAAAATTGACCAAATTCTGACCCCATAAAAATCAGTTTTTTTCCTGGATGACACATTTGATAGGTATACAAATTTCTTAGACCAGCAAACTGATTGTAACGGTCTCCCCACATTTTATGCATCAAGCTTTTTTTACCATGGACAACTTCATCATGCGAAAATGGTAAGAGGTAATTTTCATTAAAACAGTAGATAAAACTAAAGGTGATCAGATCATAATGGTATTTACGATAATAAGGGTCTTCTTCATAGAATCTAAGCACATCATTCATCCAGCCCATGTTCCACTTGTAATCAAATCCAAGCCCACCCTCACTAATGCTTTTTGTAATTGCAATATCTGAAGTCGCCTCTTCGGCAATGAGCATCACATCGGGTTTCTTTTCTTTGAGGCTTTTGGTTAGTTTTTGAAGAAAGGCTATGCCTTCCAAATTATGATTACCACCCTTTTGATTAGGCGTCCACGGCCCTTGATCATAGTCTAAATAGAGCATGTTACTAACAGCATCTACTCTAATGCCATCAATATGAAAGGTTTCAATCCAATAAAGTGAACTTGAAATAAGAAAAGATTGAACTTGACCTTTTCCTAAATCAAAGTTCATCGCTCCCCATCCGTAATTATGAGCCCTATGATAGTCTTCGTACTCATAAGTTGGAGTCCCGTCAAAATAGGCAAGGGCATCATCATTTTGAATAAAATGTCCTGGTACCCAGTCAACAATAACACCAATATTATGTAAATGACAAGCATCAACAAACTCCTGAAAATCTTCTTGACTACCAAATGTTGCTTCAAAGGCAAAGTATCCCATGACTTGGTAGCCCCAGCTCATATCCAAAGGATGAGCCATCAAGGGCATAAACTCAACATGCGTGTAGTTCATTTTAATCAAATAAGGAATCAAAGTTTCTTTTAGTTCTTTAAATTGGAAAGGGCGGCCATTGCTATCTTTTTTCCAGGAATTGGCATGGACTTCATAAATGTTTACAGGACGATTTTTAAAACCTAGTCGTTTTCGACGCCCCATCCAAAGAGCATCATGCCATTTTTTGTCCAAATCAGTTTTGATAACTGCGCCAGTTGCTGGTCGCTTTTCAAAAACATGTGCAACGGGATCAATTTTCTCAACCACCTGCCCACCCTGCCTTGTAACAAGGTACTTGTAGATATGACCTTCCCTTGCCAAATCTGTCTCTATTTCCCAAACACCACCAGCAATTTTTGTCATTTCCAAAGGCATTTGAAACCAGTCTGTAAAATCACCAATCAGTGAAACCGACTCAGCATTTGGAGCCCAAACCCTAAAGACATAGCAAAAACTATTGTTCTTATTAATGCGATGAACACCAAAATAATCTTGAATATAAGCATTATCACCATTTTCAAAAGCTTTTAACTCTTCGTCTTTTAACATGACATCACCCTCTCTTATCTTTTAATCATCAGAAATTTCGTTTTGGTATAAAAAAATAACCCAAAAAATCAGGTTATTTCGTCACATCAAGAATGATTGCCGTCAAATTATTGATGTGCTCTTCATCCCTATAGAAACTCTCATCATTTGATTCAATTATAGCATTTTCACTGGCTAACTTCATTTTTTTTCTGTGAATTGTGAAAATAATCTGAATTTTCTTTCCATCATCAACAAAATAAGTGATAAAACCCGAATGAGGATGGGCATTTTCAATATAAAGGTGCTTTCTGATTTCTTCAAAACTCGAGTAAGAAAAATAAGGTGTGCTGGTTTTTAAGGCAATGATTTTTTGAATAAATCGAATTGTTCTCTTTTCAAAAGTAACTTGATTCCAATCAATTTGGTTCACAGCATCAGGCGCATTGTAAGAATTCATTGCTCGTTGTTTATCCTCACTGGTGAAGATACCATTTTCACCAGTCGCAAGACATTTGGTTCTTAAAAATTCTTGACCAATCTGCATAAAGGCAATTCCTTGCATTAAAAGGTTCATAGCAGTTGATAGCTGGATTCGTTTCGTATGGGTTGCTAAGCTATCTTGAGGATGCAAGGCCCAAAATAGATCATTTAAATTATAATTGTCATGAGCTTCAACATAGTTAACAACTTGACTTGGACTTAGGTAAGTTCCCAATTCATCACTACCCAAAATAGCTTTAGCTAAAGTAGCTTCTGTGGGCTCATCTGAGATAAAACCAGCTTTTAAATTGCCATAAACTTCTGAACCTTTAACAGCATTACGCTGATCATCATTAAAAAATCCAATTCCTGGCAGCAAATGTGCATTGTCTTTTTTAGCCTTTTTCTCAGGCTGTAATCCAATGCCCATATCCCAACCTTCACCATATAATAAAATCCGTGAGTCAATTTTATCAACTTCTTGACGAATAATAGACATTGTTTCCACATCATGCAAGCCCATCAAATCAAAGCGAAAGCCATCAATATTGTATTCTTGTATCCAATAAAGAATGGAGTCAAGCATGTATTTTCTAAACATTTCCTTTTCACTGGCAGTCTCATTGCCACATCCGGAACCATTTTGAAAAGACCCATCTGGATTCATGCGATAGTAATAGTCTGGAACTGCAAGTTGAAAAGCAGAATCCATATTGGAATAGGTATGATTATAGACAACATCCATAATGACGTTTATGCCAGCGTCATGATAGGCTTGAATCACTTCTTTTAATTCTAAAATCCTTCTTGTCGGTTCGTGAGGATTACTTGTGAAAATGGCCGATGGAACATTATAATTTTCAGGGTCATACCCCCAATTATAAGCAAAGTCTCCTGTCTCATCAATAGTTTGATGGTGGTCAAAAATTGGTTGCAATTGAATATGAGTAATGCCAAGTGATTTGACATAATCAAAACAGGTCGCATCGCCATATTTGTTTTGAGTTCCTTCTTGAATTAAGCCCATAAATTTTCCGCGATGGGCTAAATCGACACCAGATGTTTCTGATTTTGAAAAGTCACGAACATGCATTTCATAAATGACTGCTTGATTAGGGTTATCAAGGCGCCAGTTAGCTTCTTCTTTGTGTTTGACCTTAAAGTGCTTTGGTTTTAAGTCATTAGGGTCAACAACAATTGAGCGTTTTCCATCTGCTGTTGTTGCAATGGCATAAGGATCACGAGTGTCACTGTAGGTTCTTTTTCGGTAATTAACACGGTAGTGATAGGACTGAAAATTCAAGTCCCGATGAACAGTTACTTCCCAAACACCAATGGTATTTAGGGTATGATCTTCTGGTGAAGCCACTCGACCTTTTTCCATGGCAATAACATGAGCAACACTTGCTTTATTATCTGTTGAATCAAATAAAATCAGACTAACAGCTTCAGCTGTTGGAGCCCATAGACGAAAACATGTTTTTTCCTTGTCGTATTGAAAGCCAAGCCATCCAGAAAAGCCCCACTTTTTATCGAAAGCAGAGCTGTTGATTGCCATATCAAAGGCATGATTTCTTCGAACAAAATATGATGAACTTGAAACAGCAGCTTGTCTTGAATAGTAAACGGTCTCATCCCCATCAACTAGCCAAATTTCTGTTTTACCAAAACCATAATCACGATGACATGAATACTCATGTGATTTATTTTTCCACTGTGGTTCTTTAATAATCATAGACACTTGAAAAATGGCTTCTTCTGACGAAAATTCCAATGAAGCAACTGCTCCAAAACTATCATATCGTGTAAAAAATGTATCCCGACCTAACTGGCCTTCTCTCCAACTCCACAGGCTTTTATGTGAATAATTGCCATGCGAGGTATGATAGTGCACAATAATTGCATTTTTCATTAATCTTCAAAGCCACCGTTCTTTTCTTCCAAGTCTTCGACTTCATGAGCAAATTTTTGTGCAATTTCTTCAATCTCAGGTTCTTCGTCATTAACACCATAAGCATCATTTGAAATCAGGTCAGTATCGGCAAAAAAGCTAATATGATTTTTCAAATTAAGCAAAGTAATTGGTGCATCTCCGCCATATTCACCATCCAGATTAATCATCATGCGTTGGCCAGACATTGGTTCAATACTGATTTTGCTAGTTTTGATGTATTCAATCCGTTTATCTGTGATATGTTTTCCACCATCAATAACAAGTCTTAAGAGGTGGACTATTTCAAATAAGTTAGCTGTTTTAACTAAAATCAATGTAAACATACCATCATCTAGTTTAGCATCAGGTGCAATCAGCTCAAAACCTCCAACAGAGTTAGTAATGGCCGCAAAAATAATTGAGACTTGACCTTCAAAAACACCTTCATCATGACTAATTTTGACAGGCACATTTCGGACACGAGGCAGTAATTCAACTCCTTTAGCAAGATATGCTAAATAACCAAACATGGTTTTCAACTGACTGGGCACACTATAGGTTAGCTCCGTCAAACTTCCAGCAGCAGCAATATTAATGAAGTAAGCGTCTTCTCTTGCTTGACCAATATCCATCTTAATCCGCTGATTCTTTCCAATAACCTTAGCAGCTTCCACAGGATTTCCGCGAGGAATTTTTAAGGCTCTTGCAAAATCATTGGTTGTTCCAGTTGGAATGATTGCCATTTTGGGACGTTTTTTTAATGGAGCAATACCACTAACCACTTCATTAATTGTCCCATCACCACCTGCAGCAATCACAAGATCAAACCCTGCTTCTGCAACACGTCTTGCCTCATTCAGAGCAGAATTGGGTTCTGCTGTTGTTTGAAAAGCTGACGTCTCATAACCAAAGCCTTCAATCACATTTAAAACATCTGCTACATTTTTTTTCATGATTTCTTGCCCAGATGTTGGATTATAAATCAGCCTTGCTCTCTTTTGTTTCTTCATTTCTTACCTCATACTTACAAATCAAGTAGCCAGTTTTCACTTTGCACTTCAATACCTAACTGTCTGGCTTTTTCAAGTTTTGATCCAGCATCACTTCCTGCAATCACTAAATCTGTTTTTTTAGAAACACTAGAAGTAACTTTAGCCCCTAACTGCTCTAATTTAGCCTTAGCATCATTACGATTCATTTGTTCCAACTTACCTGTTAAAACAACCGTCATGCCAAATAGCTGCGCTGTCTGATCAATTTTTTGACCTAAATAGTCTAGATTGAGACCCGCTGCTTTTAACTCTGAAATCAAAAGTTTAGCTTCTTCTTTATCAAAATAAGCATGAATTGAATCAGCAATCACACTGCCTAATCCATCAATTGCAGCAATAGCCTCTTTTTCTGCCTGCATCAAATGATGCATATCACCAAAGGTCTCAAGCAATAATTTACTTGCCTTAGCACCAACATGTCTGATCCCTAAACCAAATAAGAGTTTGTCTGCTGAATTAGCCTTGGAAGCTTCAATAGCTGCTAATAATTTTTCAGCTGATTTTTCCTTAATCCCATCTAAAGCTAACAATTGCTCTAAGGTCAGTTTGTAGATATCTGCCACATCATGAATCAAGCCTGCTTCAAACAATTTAAGAACAATAGCAGAACCTAAACCAGAGATATTCATAGCATTTCGACTGGCAAAATGTTCCAAACTGCGTTGCATTAAACTTGGACACAAGGGATTAATACAGCGAAGAGCCACTTCCCCTTCTAAATGACTGAGTTCACTGGCACATGATGGGCAAGCGCTTGGAATCGGCATTTTTTCTTGATGACTTCTTTTACTCTCCACAACTCGAAGAACTGCTGGAATAATATCACCAGCCTTGTAGACAATAACAGTATCTCCAATTCTGATATCTTTTTCTGCAATATAATCCACATTATGCAAAGTGGCACGACTGACAGTAGTCCCAGCAAGTTGAACCGGTGTCAAATTAGCTGTTGGTGTCACAACTCCCGTACGACCAATTGTCCAATCAACAGAGAGAATTTCTGCTTCTTTTTCCTCAGCTGGAAACTTATAAGCAACAGCCCAACGCGGAGCTTTTACAGTGAAGCCAAGCTCTTCTTGCATAGCAAGGCTATTTACTTTAATCACAATACCATCAATGTCATAAGGTAACTTATCTCTATGACCTTCAATCTCTTGGATGAAATCCCAAATCACATCCATAGAGGAACTAACAAGATAGTTTTGATTAACAGTAAACCCTAAAGTATCCAATCTATCCAAAACCTCTTTTTGGCTGATGGATTGGCTTGGGCTAGCTTCTTGATACAAGAAACTTCCCAAATTACGCTTGGCTACAATTGATGTGTCCAACTGACGTAAGGTTCCTGCTGCAGCATTCCTAGGATTAGCAAACTCTGCTTCACCATTTTCTTGCCGCTCTTGATTGATTTTTTGAAATGATGCTCGTGACATATAGGCCTCTCCACGAACAGTAATATCAATGGCTTCATTTAGTTGCTGGGGGATATCTTTTAATTTCTTGAGGTTCTCTGTGATGTTCTCACCGATGCTTCCATCTCCACGGGTAGCACCTGTCACAAGTTTTCCTGCCTGATAACTTAGTGAAATGGATAAACCATCAATTTTCAGCTCTGCCATATAATCCGCCTGAGGAAACTCTGCTTTGACCCTACGATCAAAGGCATACAATTCCTCTAGTGAAAAGGCATCTTGCAAACTGTAAAGCGGATAGGGGTGTTGGTACTTTTCAAACCCCTCTAAAATAAGACCACCAACGGCCTGAGTTGGGCTATCTTCTTGACGGTATTCTGGGTATTTTTTTTCTAACTCTACAAGCTCACGATATAGCTTATCATAGTCGCTGTCAGACACTTGGGGCTTATCGTTAGTGTAGTAATCTTTACGGTATTGGTTTAATAAATGGCTTAAGTCTTTAATACGATTTTTCATATTTCTATTTTATCATATTTCCTTTAAATTGGGCTATTAGGCTATCGGTAAAGCCAGAAAAAGAGACTGGTTTTAAACCAATCTCTTATTGATATGCAATTGTGAAATGGCTACTGCTTCAAATCCAGTTGTCGTGCTAAACGTTCAATAACAAGTGAGCCAATCAGTAACGAAATGAATTCTCCTGTTGCTGTGGTAAACCAAGTCACTAAAAACGGCGAACCAAAAAAGCTGAGTTCAATAGCAACTGTAATCATTGAAATGGAAAAGAAAATGCTAAAGTAAAAGAATGCTTTATTGATAAAACCATTAAAAAGAAAGTCCTTCTTAAATTGTCCAAAGAGTCTAACACCTAATGTGACAAAAACTAAAGTTGACGCACCGCCTACCAAAACATCTATTAAGCCAAAACTGTAAAAGTTAGCAATCATACAGCCAATAGTCACCGCTAGGATATACTTCTTGTTATAAAAGGCAAGAAAGTTTAACATTTCAGAAACGCGCAACTGATACATGCCATAAGAAATAGCATTTAAAGGTGGGGTAATGGTTAAAACCACATAAAGGGCAGCAACCAGTGCAATGTGAACGTAGTCACGGACAGTGTATGTTTTCATTTTTCTCCTTTGACGTCTGTTTTTAACTCAAAACGACGTGTCTAATATGCTTGGTGAAAGGGAACTAAGCACCAAGGGTTGCTGAGCAACAGTCTTATTGTAGCATAATCCTAGCTAGAAAAAAAGGAAAATTAAACCCTTAAAAAATAGTCAAAGTGGCTGGGCAAAAAGTAGCTTCAGAATAGAAAAAACGAGCATTTCCGCAGTTGGAGATGCTCGTTTTCCTATGTCATGGTTTATAATTATAATAACCACAAAACAACTAGAAAGCCATGACTATGTATAAAGAGTATAACACAAATCAATTGAGTTTGGAACTAAACCTTGCCTACGATATTCCTATGAATCATGAAGTTAGATTGATCAGTCTTTTTGTGGATAGTATTCCTAGCCAAGTTTTATTAGAAGATAAGTCACACACTGGTCGTCCTGCCTTTCATCCTGCTATGCTTTTGAAGATGACGCTCTTCGCCTATGCCCGTCAAGTCTTTTCTGGTCGCAAAATGGTGCAGATGAATGAGGAAGTGATTCCCATGAAATGGTTGAGTCAGGATACTTATGTCAGTTATAAGACCATCAATAATTTTCGCTCAAGCAAGCATGCCAACAACCTGATTAAGACTGCCTTTATTTACTTCACCCTCCTTATGCGTGAGAATGGCATGATTGAAGATGAGGCACTCTTCATTGATGGCACCAAGCTAGAAGCTGATGCCAATCTCTACTCTTTCACTTGGAAAAGAGCTGTTGATAAATACGAATATGCCTTAAATGGGAAAATCTCAGAACTCTATGACCAGCTGGTTCAAGAGGGGGTAAACCTAGCTCTGTCTAAAGAAGAATGCGAAACCAGCGAGGGGTTAGTGCGCCTTTTAGAAGACACTGAACAGGCCTTGGCTGAAGTTGAGAAAGCAATTTCTGAAGAACCAAAGGTTATCAAGGGAGGTTCTGCCAATAAGCAGAAGCGACGTCGTATTAAGAAACTGCGCAACCAGTTGAGAAAGGATTATCTCCCTCGTAAGCAACGCTATGAGGAGGCTAGAGAGATTCTAGAAGAGCGTAACTCTTTCTCCAAAACGGACCACGATGCCACTTTTATGCGAATGAAAGAGGAAAGAAATAGTCTGGGGAGAGACTATTTCTTCACGAGCTTTAAAATAAAAGAGCGAGTATGATGAATGGCCAGCTTAAGCCAGGCTACAATATCCAAGCTGCCACCAATGGCCAATATGTTCTTGCCTACGATATATTTCCAAATCCAACGGACACCCGAACTCTGAAACCATTTCTCCAATCCATTCAAACTCTGGACCTCTTCCAAAATATTGTCGCCGATGCCGGTTATGGCAGTGAGGAGAATTATAGTTTTATCATTGATGAGTTGGAGAAATCTCCTCTTATTCCCTATGGTATGTACCAGAAGGAATTGACTAAGAAATATAAAAACAGTCCTACTAATCCAAATAATTGGGACTACCTTGAAGAAACAGACCAATTCATTAAACCAGATGGTGTTGTTTATTCCTTTAAATATTACTCTCGTAGAAAAGATAAGTATGGCTTTGAACGGGATTTCAAGATTTATGAGGCAGAAAAAATACAAAGCACGGAAGAGTTGGAAAAACTTTCCAAAACAGAAAGTGGTCGCCAGAAACAGATCCATTACAATCCAACTTGGAATTACTTTAAAGAACTCATAAAGGAAGAATTACATAGCGAAGATGGCTCTCGAATCTATGCCAAACGGAAAATCGATGTCGAACCCGTTTTTGGCCGATTGAAGAGTGTTTTTGGCGTGCGTAGAGTCCATGTCAGAGGCAATCAAGCCGTCCAAACGGAGGTTGGATTCCTCTTCATGAGTATGAATCTCACGAAATTAGCTAAGAATCTCGACTCTAAAACTTCAAATACTCAAAAACCACACAGTGATTTTTTCATCTTGATTGTTTTCAAGACTGAAATCACTGTGTGGTTTTATTTGAAGCTACTTTTTGCCCAGCCTCTTTATCTTAAGAATTAAGGCATATCATTAGTTTTTTTGACCTTTACGTTTTAATGAGATAAAGCCAAATAAACTTGTCATACCAAGGAATGATAGCATCAATCCAGAAGTTTCTCCGGCGTGAGGTAATACTTTTCCTTTTTTTTTGACTGCAGTTGCCAGAGCTGCTTTTGGTTTAATCACTTGGTTTTCAGAATTTTTATTTCCCGGAACTACCTTGTTTGGTGATGGTAATTCATCCCTTTTTGGAAATGCCAATTGTAGCAACAATGGGTCATGGTCTGAAGCACGACCATGTGCTTCCATAAATGGCGAATTCACATGCACCATATCAAAAGCATAACGTCCCAATAAATTAGTTGAAACAAGCATGTTATCAAGTGATTGATTATTGCCTTGATAGAAATAAGAGTAACGGTCTGACCAATCATGACGACTTACCAAGTTGGCCATCTCACCTTCTTCAATCAATTGAATGGTTTTTGTAAATTCAAAATCATTATAATCACCTAACATGACAATATTGGCTTGTTGACGAGAACCTTCCTTGGCAAACTGAGCAAGCACTTTAGCTAATTCATGACGTCTTTCTTCAGATTTGAAGGTAACTGGTTGAATTCGACCATACAGGGCATTATCACCACGTTTTGAGTTCAAGTGATTAGCAACAACAACAACTTTATTTCCTTGGAATATAAATTCAGCTGCCAGAGATTTGCGAACATCTTTCCAAATGGCATTTGTTGGATCAATACGTCCAACACTAAAATTCAATCCCCCATTTTCCCAAGAAACTGCATCATTAGCACCACCTTTTGCTTTTTCAGAAAGGCTAACGCGATCTGGTTGATAAAGAAATCCTGTACGAATATTCCCTCCAGGCTCCCCACCATCAGCATTATTTTCAGGCGCAATATCAACATAACGGTAAATCGGTCCTCCTAGTGCTTTAATAGCATCAATAAGGCGTTGAGCACTTTGACTTGCATCAGTAGTCCCATCATTTGTCGGACCATTATTATCTTGGACTTCAATTAAACCAATAATATCAGGCGAGTTAAGGTCATTAATAAATGACTCTGCAATGCGGTTAACTTTTTCATTTTTGGTTGATTTTGGATTAGCTGAAAAGTTCTCAATATTGTAAGAAGCGATACTTAACTTACTTGGATCTTTTGGTAAATGTGTTTTTTCAGGTTTTAATTGGCCATCATTTAATGTAGGCATGCCTTTAATGCCGTCCACGACAACTTTATAGTTCCCATAACTATAAGATACCGGACCGGTAAGACGACCTGTGTAGAAATCACCTGCTTTAATGATTTGTTTGCCTTTTTTAAAGAGAATTGGAATTAAATCAGTATTATATGCCGTTGGTCTCAGTGACACACCACCTGAATTATTAAGTGTTCTAGTTGTATCACCTGGTAAAACATAAATTTCTGAGTTTTTACTTGGTCCAACAATTTTAGCATTATCAACTGCAACTAGCATCCCTTCCATTGATTCCCAATAATCAATAGCATCTTCTTGTGGATCAAATTGTTTCAAGCCATCATTATCAATAATATCAACTGGAGCTTTACGATCTTTCCCTAAAACAAGTGGAGCAGGAACACTTGTTTCCCCTGTTTTAAGAATTGATTTTGCTTTAATTTGAGTCATTGTTAAATCTGTTTTTTTGAGGTCTTGGTAGCCACGACCGAAATATTCTTCGACTAATCCTGAAATGGTTAACACATCCCCCACTTTAACTTGTGGTTTTAAGTTTTGTGTAAAAATACGAATACCATCAGATGTCGCAATATTAGCATCCCCTTGAATATCTTGAACGTAAAAATGAGTTGAATCATCAATGTAAGTTACCACAACCTGCTCAACGGTCACATTCTTTTTATCATATGGAGATTGATGACTCGTTCCTTGAATCTGACCAATTTTCAACAGTTGAGAAAGAGGTTCTGGGCTTGCCTCTTCTTTTCGAATAGCTTTTTTAACAACCTCAAACTGATCAAGATTAAAAGGTTTAAGTTGGAATTTCGTCTTAAATATAGAGTGGATAGCAGTTAAATTAATGACATCTCCTTCATTAATTTTAAGAAGCAAATCAGAAGTTTTTATACCAGTACGACTA